>DASXES010000051.1:0-11959 GCA_036489975.1 Roseiarcus sp. | reverse complement strand
TGATGAGAAAAAACGCGCCCGGGAGACCGGCGAGGACGCCCAGGCGATCCCCTTCCTCAAACGCTTCACGGTGTTCAACCTGGCCCAGTGCGAGGGCCTGCCCGAGGATCTCGCTCTCGTCGCGCCGCCACCCGAGATTGGCCTGATCGAGCCCACGGTGGAGGCGCTGATCAAGGCAACCGGCATCGACTTCCGCATCGGCGGCGACCGCGCCTACTACACGCCTGCGCACGACTATGTGCAGGTGCCGCCGCCGCAAGCCTATTTCGAGCCGATCAATTGGCACCGCACGGCGCTCCACGAACTCGGTCATGCCAGCGGCGCACCCCATCGCCTCAACCGCGATCTCTCCGGGTCCTTCGGCTCGAAGAAATATGCCTTCGAGGAATTGGTGGCGGAGATGAACGCCGCCTTCTGCTGCGCCTCGCTCGGCATCGCGCCGACCGTCCGCCACGCCGACTACATCGGCTCCTGGCTCGAGGTGCTGCGCGAAGACAATCGCGCGATCGTCCGCGCGGCCTCGCAGGCGAGCAAGGCCGCCGACTTCCTCCTCAGCTTTGTTTCCGAAGGCGACCAACGCGCTGCCACTGGCACAGACAATAAACGGGACGCCGCTTGACGCTGGCCCGGCCTGAGCCGTTTGACGATGTGGCCGCGACGCAAGACCGGGTCTGCACAATTCCGTAGATCCGGATCTGCGGCTTTCCGGCCGTAGAGGAAGAGGGCTGCGCCGGGTTTCGTGACGGGTTGAAAGCCGAGAGAGAGTCTTTCGGCGCCCGTCGCGGAGACTATCCCGATGGCCACTGCCGTTCAGAAGATCACCCTGTCGTCCTCGCGCGACATTCCCCTCAACAAGCTCATCCTCTCGCAGTCGAACGTCCGGCGCGTGAAGGCCGGCGTTTCGATCGAGGAGCTCGCCGCGGACATCGCCCGCCGCGGTTGCCTGCTCCAGAGCCTGAACGTCCGGCCGGTGCTGGACGCCGACGGCGCCGAGACCGGCATGTTCGAAGTGCCCGCAGGCGGCAGGCGCTTCAAGGCCCTGCAGCTCCTCGTCAAGCAGAAGCGTCTCACCAAGACCGCGCCGGTGCCCTGCGTGGTTCGTGATCCCTCGACCGAAATCCTCGCCGAGGACGACTCGCTCGCTGAGAATGTCCAGCGCGCGCCGCTGCATCCGCTCGATCAGTTCCGCGCCTTCCAGGTGCTGCGCGAGAAGGGCTTGTCCGACGAAGACATCGCCGCCGCCTATTTCGTCGGCGTGAACATCGTCAAGCAGCGCCTGCGCCTCACCACCGTGTCCGAGAAGCTCCTCGACATCTATGCCGAGGACGGCATGGCGCTCGAGCAGCTCATGGCGTTCACGGTGACGACCGACCACGCGCGCCAAGAGCAGGTCTGGGACGCGCTTCAGCGTTCCTACGGTCAGGAGCCGTATCAGATCCGTCGCATGCTGACGGAGAAGACCGTCCGCGCATCCGACAAGCGCGTGCTGTTCGTCGGCGTCGAGGCCTACGAGAACGCCGGTGGCGTCGTCATGCGCGATCTCTTCCAGCAGGACGATGGCGGCTGGCTGGAGAACATCGGCCTTCTCGAGACCTTGGTCACTGACAAGCTAAAGGCCGAAGCCGGGACCATCGCCGCCGCGGGGTGGAAATGGATCGAGGTCGCGACCGAGTTTCCTTACGGCCACGACCATGGCTTGCGCCAGCTCGACGGCGTGCCGGCCGATTTCACCGACGAGGAGCGCGCCACGCGCGAGGCGCTGCGCACCGAGTTCGACCAGCTCGAAGCGCAATATCAGGATGCCGACGAACTTCCCGATGAGGTCGACCAGCGGTTCGGCGAAATCGAGACCGCGCTTGAGGCGTTCGAGGCGCGGCCCCGCATCTTCGATACCGCCGACGTCGCTTGCGCGGGCGTCTTCGTCAGCATCGACCACGACGGCCAGCTCCTGGTCGATCGCGGCTATGTCCGGCCCGAGGACGAGGCGCCTGTCATCGAGCCCGACCAGGAGAGCGACGGCGAAGGCGCTTCGGTCGAGGCCGGCGCCGACACCGGCACGCCGGCGGTTCAGCGTGCGGTCATCACCATCGGCGGCCACGTCGAGCCGGACGATGACGAGGACGATGCCGTGAAGCCCTTGCCGGACCGGCTGGTGAGCGAACTCACCGCGTACCGCACGCTGGCGCTACGCGACGCCGTGGCCAACAATCCGCATGTCGCGATGACGGCGCTGCTGCACAAGCTCTGCCTCGACACCTTCCAGCACGCGGCGGCGGGCAATTGCCTCGAAGCCTCCGTGCGGCAGGTGTTCTTCCCGGTCCAGTCCGCCGACCTGAAGGACAGCCCGTCCGCCAAGGTGGTCACGGAACGGCATGAAGCGTGGAAAGCCGATATGCCCAAGGATGAGGCCGCGCTTTGGGATTGGCTCGCGGCGCTAGACGACGCAAGTCGGGGTACGCTGCTGGCGCATTGCGTCTCCTTCGGCGTCAACGCCCTCTATGAGAAAGGCGATCGCTATGGCGGTCCCGGCGTCTCCGTTCACGGCGTCCAGCGCCGTCTCGTCCAGGCCGACCGCCTCGCCCGCGCCGTCGGACTCGACATGGTGGAAGCCGGATGGCGGCCGACGGTCGACAACTATCTCGGCCGCGTCACCAAGCCCCGCATCCTCGAAGCGGTGCGGGAGGCGAAGGGCGAACAGTCGGCCCAGCTCATCGACCATCTGAAGAAGGCGGAAATGGCGAAGGAGGCCGAACGGCTGCTCGACGGCACCGGCTGGCTGCCCGAGCCGCTCCGGACCGCGGACGCGACGGGCCTCGACACGAGCGATGCCGACGCCAGCGGGGACGAAGACGCGCTGCCCGCCTTTCTCGCCGATGACGACGACAGGGCGAGCGAGGACGAGGCCGGCGAGCCGGCTGTGATCGCCGCCGAGTGACGACCAGAAGCGGGGCGGCGCGAGCCGTCCCGCTCATCTCTCTTCATCCAACTTCACTCCGCCCGGCCATCGCGCCGGGCTTTTGCATTTTAGGAGGTCACCATGCCGTTCTTCACCATCGAAGCCACCTACCGCGTTCCCGTCTATCGGCAGCGCACCTATGAAGCCGAAGCGGTCGAGCAGGCCTGCCGCCTCGCCATCGAGGACGATGACTGGTCCGATCAAAAGGAGGACTTCGGATCCGCCGGCGAAACCTACGTCACCGGCGCCTGGCCGGGATCTGACAGCGCCTATCGCCTGACCGCGCTTCCCGTTCCGTCGCAGTTCGGCGAAACCCTCCAACGCAAGTCCGACCACTTCGAGACGTTGCTCGGCATCCTGAAGGTACTCGCACACGCGCCGGATGGCACGGCGTCCGATCCGCCGTTCTGGCGCCAGCGCGCCGACGCAGCGATCACCAAGGCCGAGGCCATCCTGGCCGGGGCGCGTGATCCCGACTGGTCGTCCGGCGCGCCCGTAGCCTCACAACGCTTCCACCCGTCACGCCCGGCGGTCGCGCCGGGCTTCGTCGTTTCAGGAGGCCGTCATGGCTGACTTCTCTACGCACTTCTCATGCGTGCTCGATGTCGGCACGCCCGACAACGCTGCGCGCGCCCTCGACCACTATCAGGCTTTCATGGAGGAAGCCGCGCGGGAGGACGTACCGCCAGACGGCTTTCTCCTCTCCATCCAGCCGGAGCACGGCGGCACCGTGGTGTGGATCCGCAGTGACGCCACCGGAGATCCGCAGCAGGTGATCCTGTTCGTGCTCCGCTGTGCCGAGGCATTCAGCCTTACAGGCCGCTGGGGTTTCCAGTGGGCGAACACCTGCTCAAGGCCGCGCGTCAACGCCTTCGGCGGCGGCGCCCATGTGCTCGATCTCTCAACGGGCGAGACCGTCGCCTGGATCGATACGAGCGGCTGGTTGGCGCGCACGCTCGCGTCCCGTCCCAGCAGGCGACCCCTCCGATAAGCATTCCAGCGCGATCAAATGTCACCTCCCCTCGACGAGAGCCGCCAATTTCGCGAGAGACAAATTCCATCCAAGTTCGTTGTCCGCTGTCGAGACGCCGGGCGGGAGCCCGTCATGGCGGGCCACGAGATCAGTCCCGCCCTCCGCATCGGCAAGCGTGATCGTGATCGTCATCTCGCCGCGCAGAGCCGGATGGGCCGTCTCGAATTCATCCACCTCGACAACCTGCTCGTTTGGCACGAGCTTCACGAAGCGGCCGTGATAGGTGTCAGTGCGCGCGGTCGTCTTGCCGGTCGCGGTCGGCGCGTCATAGGTGAGCGAAATCCGCACGACGCCGCCCTCGCGGGCATCGAACTCATGGACATGGCTGGTCATGCCATCGGGCACTTTCCAGCGCGCCACCGCGCGCGCGTCGAGAAGAGCCTGATACACGGCTGCGCGCGGCGCATTGATATGTCGGCGAATGGAAGTGGAACTCATTCGTCAATCCTAGCACGCGTGCCGTGAAGGCTGCGACTAGAGGAAGAGGGCTGCCGGAACGGGTTTGAGCCGGTGTGGTCCAGAGAGAGCGCCCGTCGGCTCGTCCCCGTCCGCTCTCCCGAGGTCCCGTCCATGGCGATTATTCCCGCATCCGCGGCCGCACCAGCGGCCGCGCTCATTCCGCCCGCCCCCACAGCCGCTCCGGCGTTCCGTCTCGCTGAAGCCGGGCGACTTCTCCTTCCCCATCTCGAGCAAGGGCATCGCGTGGACGCCGCCGTTCTGCGCGCGGCCATAGAACAGGTCTTCGGCGCTTCCGACGCGGCGGGAGCCTGGGATTGGAAGACAGCCTACGACGCCTGCGAGGCGGCGACCGTTCTGTTTCTCCGCAAATACGGAAAGCCGCTGTTCCGCAAGGCCGGTTCCGCGGCTGCGGCGCTGCCGCAATTCACTAAGATCGCGAGCCTTCTGCCAACCCACACCCGCCGATCCGAGGAGAGCGAGGCATTTCAGCAATTCTCGACGCCAATCCCGCTCGGCCTTGCGGCGCTCTGCGCCGCCGGCATCGCGCCCGGCGATCGCGTGCTGGAGCCGTCGGCCGGCACCGGCCTGCTGGCGATCCTCGCGGAGATCGCTGGTGGCGCGCTCGTCCTCAACGAATTGGCTGACACCCGCGCCGATCTGCTCGCGCATCTCTTCCCCGACCTTTCCGTGACGCGCTTCGATGCGGCGCAGATCGACGATCACATAGATCGCTCGATCACGCCGACCGTCGTGCTGATGAACCCGCCGTTCTCGGTGATGGCGAACGTTACTGGCCGGATGGCCGACGCAGCCTATCGCCATGTCGCCTCGGCGCTGGCGCGTCTCGCCGATGGCGGGCGGCTGGTGACGATCACCGGTGCGAACTTCGGCCCCGAGACGCCGGTTTGGCGCGACGCCTTCGTCCGCCTGCAGGAGCGCGGCCGCGTCGTATTCACCGCGACCGTCGATGGTTCGGTCTATGCCAAACACGGGACGACGATTGAGACGCGGCTCACCGTGATCGACAAGGTGCCGGCGTCCGACCCGGCGCAGTTTCCACCATCGGCCGGTATCGCCCCCGACGTGGCGACGCTGCTCACGTGGATCGCCGAGCACGTCTCGCCGCGCCACGCGGTCGCCGGATCGCTCACCGCGCCGAGCGCCAGCAATCTCGCGACGCCTCGGACCGTTCGCGGATATCTTGCGCGCGCGGCCTTGCGGCAGGCCACGGCTGCGATCAAGGAGCTCCAAGGCGTCGAGCTATTCTACGAGACGGTGGATTGGACGCCGCCCGAGGGTACCTGCCTCACCGATGCGCTTTATGAGGAATACGGATTGCAGTCGATCCGTATTTCCGGCTCGCAGGCGCATCCGACCAAGCTGGTCCAGTCAACGGCGATGGCCTCGGTCGCTCCGCCCAAGCCCGCCTACCGGCCGCATCTTCCGGCAGGTCTTGTCACCGACGGTTTGCTGTCCGACGCGCAGCTTGAAAGCGTCATCTACGCCGGCGAAGCACATTCGGACTTTCTGGCGGGCTCATGGACGTTGGACGAGACCTTCGATCTCGTCACCGCCGCGCGCGACGACGCCGAGAACGCCGTCCGCTTCCGTCGCGGCTGGTTCCTCGGCGACGGCACCGGCGCCGGCAAGGGCCGGCAGGTCGCCGGCATCCTGCTCGACAATTGGCTGAAGGGCCGCCGCCGCGCCCTCTGGATCAGCAAGTCCGATAAGTTGATCGAGGATGCTCAGCGCGACTGGTCGGCGCTCGGCATGGAAAGGCTGCTGGTCACGCCGCTCTCCCGCTTTCGCCAGGGCACGCCGATTCGGCTCGCGGAGGGCGTCCTATTTACGACCTATGCCACGCTGCGCACCGATGAGCGTGGCGAGAAGCTTTCGCGCGTCCAGCAGATCGTCGAATGGTTGGGCTCCGATTTCGACGGAGTGATCATTTTCGACGAGTCCCATGCGATGCAGAATGCCGTCGGCGGCAAAGGCGAGCGCGGCGACCAGGCCGCCTCGCAGCAAGGGCGCGCGGGCCTGCGGCTCCAGCACGCCCTGCCGAACGCCCGCGTCGTCTACGTCTCCGCGACCGGCGCGACCACGGTCCACAATCTCGCCTATGCCCAGCGTCTCGGCCTCTGGGGCGGCGAGGATTTCCCCTTCGCCACGCGCGCGGAGTTCGTCGAAGCGATCGAGGATGGCGGCGTCGCCGCGATGGAGGTGCTGGCGCGCGATCTCAAGGCGCTCGGACTCTATGCCGCCCGCTCCCTCTCTTACGACGGCGTCGAATATGAACTCGTCGAACACGCGCTCACGCCGGAGCAGATCCGCATCTACGACGCCTATGCCGGGGCGTTCTCGATCATCCACAACAACCTCGACGCGGCGATGCAGGCCGCGAACATCACCGGCGAAACCGGCACGCTGAACGCGCAGGCCAAGTCCGCCGCGCGCTCTGCTTTCGAGAGCGCCAAGCAGCGTTTCTTCGGCCATCTGCTCACCTCGATGAAGACGCCCTCTCTGATCCGCTCCATCGAACACGATCTCGACGCCGGCCACGCCGCCGTCATCCAGATCGTGTCGACCGGTGAAGCGCTGATGGAGCGCCGGCTCGCGGAGATCCCGACCGAGGACTGGAACGACGTGCAGGTTGACATCACGCCGCGCGAATACGTCCTCGACTATCTTGCGCACTCGTTCCCGGTGCAGCTCTACGAACCGTTTACCGACAGCGAAGGCAATCTCTCTTCCCGACCGGTCTATCGCGACGGCCAGCCGGTCGAGAGCCGCGAAGCCGTCGCCCGCCGCGACCGCCTGATCGAGAAGCTCGCCTCGCTGCCGCCCGTGCCCGGCGCGCTCGATCAGATCGTCCAGCGTTTCGGCACCGACATGGTCGCCGAGGTCACCGGCCGCTCGCGCCGCGTCATCCGCAAGGGCGACCGGCTGATGGTCGAGAACCGGGCGGCCTCCGCCAATCTCGCCGAGAGCTCCGCCTTCATGGATGACGCCAAGCGCATCCTCGTGTTCAGCGAGGCGGGCGGCACCGGCCGCAGCTACCACGCCGAGCTGTCGGCGCGGAACCGGCGGCTCCGGGTCCACTACTTGCTGGAGCCTGGCTGGAAGGCCGACGCGGCGATCCAGGGCCTCGGCCGCACCAATCGCACCAACCAAGCCCAGCCACCCCTGTTCCGGCCGATCGCCACCGACGTGAAAGCCGAGAAGCGCTTTCTCAGCACGATCGCGCGCCGCCTCGACACACTGGGCGCCATCACACGCGGACAGCGCCAGACCGGCGGCCAAGGCCTGTTCCGGCCCGAGGACAATCTCGAAAGCCACTACGGGCGCGATGCGTTGCGCCAGCTCTACATGCTGCTGGTGCGCGGCAAGGTGGAGGGTTGCTCGCTTCAGACCTTCGAGGACGCGACCGGCCTGAAGCTGATGGATGCGGGCGGCATCAAGGATGAGCTGCCACCCATCACCACCTTCCTCAATCGGCTGCTGGCGCTGACCATCGATTTGCAGAATGTGCTGTTCACCGCGTTCGAGCAGTTGCTGACCGCGCGCATCGAAGGCGCCGTCGCATCGGGAACCTATGATGTCGGACTTGAGACGCTCCGCGCCGAGAGTTTCGCCGTCGCCGATCGGCGCCCGATCTACACCCATCCCGGCACGGGCGCTGAGACGCGGCTGCTCACCATCACGCAGCGCGAGCGCAATCGTCCCGTAACGCTGGACGATGCCCTCGATCGTCTCTCCGATCCTCGCACCCTGCTGCTGATCAATGAGCGCTCCGGCCGAGCCGCCGTGCAGGTCCCGGCGCCGAGCCTCATGCTCGACGATGGCGAGATCGAGCGGCGCGTGCGGCTGATCCGCCCGATGGAACATCACAGCCTTCCGCTGAAACTGATGGCGGAAAGCCACTGGACGGAAGCCGACCGCGAGCGCTTCGTCGTGGCCTGGCGGATCGAACTGGGCGAAGTGCCCGAGTTCACCGACAGCACGATCCATGTGGTCGCCGGGTTGCTGCTGCCGATCTGGAAGCGCCTGCCGAACGAGTCGACGCGCGTCTACCGGCTTCAGACCGACGCCGAAGGGACCGGCCGGCAAATGGACCGACGCCGCAACAGGCGAGCATGGCGACCTGCTCGACGTGATCCGCGAGAGCTGCGGCTTTGTCGATTTTCACGACGTCGCCGATGAAGCGCGACGCTTCCTGAGCTTGCCCCGCTTGGATCCGGAGCCGTCATCGAAACCTGCACGTTTGGCTGTGCGGACCGGATCGCCGGAGGCGGCACGGCGGCTGTTCGCCATGTCGCAACCGATCGCACGGACTCTCGTGGAAACGTATTTGCGCAATCGCGGCATTACGGCTTTGCACGAAGACAGCGCGCTGCGTTTTCACCCGCGCTGCTACTATCGTCCGGACGAGGACGCGCCGACCGAGACCTGGCCGGCGATGATCGCCCGCGTCACCAATCTCGACGGCCAGATCACCGGCGCGCACCGGACCTGGCTCGATCCGTCTGGACGCGGCAAGGCGCCGATCGACACGCCGCGCCGTGCAATGGGCGACCTCCTCGGCAACGCGGTCCGCTTCGGTGCGGTGAGCGACGTGCTCGCGGCCGGCGAAGGCATCGAGACCATGCTGTCGCTGCGTTGCGTGCTGCCGACCTTGCCGATGGCCGCGGGACTTTCGGCCAATCACCTCGCCGCCATGCTGCTCCCACTGACGCTGCGCCGGCTCTATATCGCCCGCGACGCCGATGCGGCCGGCGACGGGGCGGTGACAGCGCTGAGCGAACGCGCCGAGGCGGCCGGAATCGAGGCGATCGCATGGTCGCCCAGGCTCGGGGACTTCAACGAGGATCTGCGCACGTTCGGCATTGACGAACTCCGGGCAGCGTTGCGCCTCCAGCTCGCGCCGCAGGACGTTATCCGCTTCATGCTGTGGGCGACGGCCGAGACGGGATGAACGGCGGCGGTACGAGCGTCCTCACGGCCGGCCAGCCGAGGCCCAAGACGCCGGACAGAGTCACGCCCTTGGCCTTCTAGAGGGCGATCGGACGGCAAGCGGCCCGGCCCGGCAATGGCTGCGCCCGGCTATTTTCCGCCGGCCCTGCGGGCCTTTGCAGCGCGAAACAAAATAGCCAGGCTTCGCCATCCTCCGCTGGCGCTCCGGCCCTCCGCTGCGCTGCGGGTTCTGGCCCGTTCCGCCCGCCGTCTGGTGATCGCCACGAAGGCCGCGATGGGCGCGGTCGATCCGGCAAAGGACCTCACCATGACGACCGACCATGACGACAGCGAATTCGAACCGCCGCACAGCTCATCCCCGACCGATCACGTCCTCAACGAGCTTCAGCTCTATGGCTACCGTCCCTTCGACGACGAGCCCGATCCGAGGCCGCTTCCCGAAGGCGATGCCGTCGCGGGCGCCGTCGCCGACATCTTCGACGCCCTGGTCTCGACCCTGAGCGACACACGCCTCGAGCCCGACCTTGACGACCTGCTCTGGTCGACCGTGAACCTGTTCCATCGCGCCACGGATCGCATCGAACGCGAGCTCGACGACAACGAACAGGCGCAGCGGAGAAGTCAGCGCGAGCAGAACGGCTCGGAAGTGCGTTCGGTCGAACTGGAGCGTCTCACCGCCGAGGGCATCACACTGATCGAGCGCCGCAACA
The DNA here is from genome assembly GCA_036489975.1 of Roseiarcus sp. Classification (GTDB taxonomy): domain Bacteria; phylum Pseudomonadota; class Alphaproteobacteria; order Rhizobiales; family Beijerinckiaceae; genus Roseiarcus. The sequence goes on along the minus strand of DASXES010000051.1, from coordinate 1,830 downwards.
GCATGGAGCTCTTTCGCGACCAGGCCACCGAGCGCTTCGAGGTCCACACCGGCTCCCCCTGGCGTCCCCGCTCCGGATCGCTGGTCAACCATCGCGCGCTCACCGCCGCGATGATTGACTCCAGAGACTTCCTCGCCGCCAAACGCCACGCCGAGACCGAGGTGATGCTACCGGCAGGACCGAAGATCGCTTTCACCGGCGGGCTCGATTTCAACGACCATCGCCTGATCTGGGATCGGCTCGACAAAGTCCACGCCAAGCACCCCGACATGGTGCTGTTGCACGGCGGATCGCCGAAAGGCGCCGAACTGATCGCCGCCAAATGGGCGATCAACCGCAAGGTGCCGCAGGTCGCGTTCAAGCCCGACTGGACAAAGCACGCCAAGGCCGCACCGTTCAAGCGCAACGACGCGATGCTGGCGGTGCTACCGATCGGCGTCATGGTGTTCCCCGGCACCGGCATCCAGGGCAACCTCGCCGATAAGGCGAAGAAGCTCGGCCTCCCGGTCTGGAAATTCGGCGAGGGCGGCGCGTAAGCGCCGCCCAAACTCCATCGCCATATGTCAGCCGATCGTCTCGATGTTTCGCCTGTCATCCGTGCGGGCGACACCGGCATGATCGCTCTGGGTTCCAGGCAGCGCCGAGACGCCCGGGGCCGCCGTGGCGCGCGGCGAGGATGGATTCCCCTCCCATCGCAGCCGGCTTTTGGCTATACTTCTGATCGCGCCGCGGTGGTGGTGGAAGGCGCGACCGTTACAGTTTTTGTCACGGAGGTGCCACCATGCTTGTCATCGGACTCATCCTCAGCATGTTCGGGATCGGCCTGTTCTGCTGGCTGATCTTCACGCTCGCCGTCTACGCCTTGCCGTTCCTCGTTGGCCTGACGGCCGGGGTGGCGGCGTTCCATGGCGGCGCCGGCGTCATCGGTGCGCTGCTTGTCGGCATTGTCGCCGGCGCTCTCACCCTCGGCCTCGGCCAGATCGCCTTCGCGGTGGTTCGTCCGCTGCCTCTGCGGGCCGCCATCGCGGCCGCCTTCGCAATTCCGGCGGCGATGGCCGGCTATCACGCGGTTCTCGGACTCTCGCAGATCGGCGTCCCGTCGCTCGCCTGGCGCGAGGTTTTCGCCTGGATCGGCGCCATCGTCATCGGCGGTACGGCGTGGGTGCGAATGACGGTCTTCGCCGAGCCCCTGCCGCTGCGGCCAGGCGGAGCGCCGCAGAACGAGCCTCAGCCACTTCTGACGGCCGCGACGCACGAGAGATAAGCATCGTCCTCATCGTCGATTGAGGTTGCTTTGACGATCACGCGCGGACGGATCGCGGCTCAAGTCACGGAGCATGTGGCCCCTGTCGAAATCGCACTTCGCCAGTATGGGAGCGATCTCTAGCGGCCCATGATCCATCGGGTATGGAGCGTCCCGGTGCGGCAGTTGCGCGGCAAACGGTCCCGCCTTTTCCTACGCCATGGCCTCTTTCTCTACGCCTGAACTCGCAGACATCTTGTGCAGGACAACCGACATCCGCCACGTCTTCTCCTGAGGATGCTGTTCAAGCACGGACGCACCTGGCCTCGTGATGGCCTGATCTAGCCGAAGACCGGCTGCGCCTCGATCGCCTGAGCCGCAACGCCGTCGGATCGACTTTCTTCCCCTGGGCTAAAGCCCATTCCTCGCGAGGCAAGAAAGTCTCACCGCCGTCATCCTCCGCTGCGCTCCGGCCCGCGAGCGGGTGCGTCGTCGATCGTCCCCGGCCTGTCGATCGCCATCGAGGCCGCGGTGGTCGCGGGCTCGAAAACAGCAAGGAGAAGTGACATGGCTAACATCGGTTCTTT
>DASXES010000001.1:0-6522 GCA_036489975.1 Roseiarcus sp. | reverse complement strand
CTCCTCGCTGAAAACCGAACGGATCAGAGGCAAAGTCTATCGGACGCGCGACGCCGCAAGGGCTGACGTGTTCGATTACATCGAGAGGTTCTACAATGCTGTTCGCAGGCACTCGACGATCGGCTACGTCAGCCCGATTGAGTTCGAACGAAAGGTCGGATTAGCTTAACCGCCTGTCCACAGGACCGGCAGCAGGCCACCTCGCGTCCGTGAGGACGAACCGCGAGGATCTCCTTCGATAGGGGTGAGGCGCGGAAAGAGTTTCGCCAACGCTCCGTTGGGCTTGTTTCCTCAGGCGTGTGTCGGCGGCCTTAGCGACGCGCTCCGCTTGATCTTGGCTCTCGTAGCCGACAGCGCCCTCCTTACGAGCTTGGGTAGCGGCCTCGGGCGTCTCGAAAGCCGTACCGCTCGCGTACGCGCTTCGTCTCGGCTTGACGGGCGGATATGCTCGCCGTCGATTTCGTGACTTTCGCGCCCGCTTCGACGTGTCGCCGGGCCTTCGGCGAGAAACCCATGCGTATATTCTCAGCCGGTGTCGCGCGCCGCAGGGCCTTATGCGAGACCGAAGCTAGCCTCCTGGATGACGGGCGTCGCGCGCTCGCAAGCCCGAGTGCTCGGCTCAAGCTTTGTGGACGGCGCGGTTGTTTTGTCATCGCCGCGCTCCCGAGACCTTGACCGCCAAGGGGGCTTTTTTTGGCTGTCCTGCCCGCGCTCTTCGTTTCGTCGCCCTGGTCGGGCGTAGGTCATACACTCCCTCATCGTCGTCGCCGTCCCACCCTCCGCTGAAATGAACGAGCCGGCCCAATGTCACGACGATTTGCGAGCCGTCTCGGCGCTCGGCTACGGGAATACGGCGGCCTACAAATTCGCCGGCATAGACACCGCTTATGAACGCATGGGGTCCGTCCGGCAGAAACAGAAGCGACGTGTCATGGGGAACGCCATGTAGGTCGGCGCTCGATCCCGTCGTGTTCTCAAGATCGCGGGCGGAAAACGGATCGGCGCAGGCGAGTTTATTGTCGGGCTCTGCTTGCACGCTCGCTTGATTGGCTACGGGAAGTTTGGTACGTCTTCTCATGTTTCTAAACCTTCTCGGCGCAGCTAACGTCGTGTGAGTTATTCGGCCTCGATTACTGTCAATAATCGAGGCCGAAGTTGTTTCTCCTCCCGCATTCCAGTTAGCAGCCGATGATTGACGCCGACACGGCCGCCCCCATCCCATTTGGTGTCAAAGGCCCAAACCGCGGCCCAATTTGGCAAAGCCTCGCGTCAATTCGACTTAGTTCAGCCTCTGTCGGATGAAGGGTATGGCGGCCACGCGCTTCAAGCCACGCGAGCAAAATCGTTTGGACGAAGGTCGCGGCGAGAATGACAACGGCGTTCATTTCGCCCTTGCCGTGATTTGTGAGACTACGAGGCGGCGCGCCGCCTCGACTTGGCGCTTGGTTTCGTTCAAGCCGCCGCGCGCGTCGATTGTGTCGAGACCACACGTCACCGCGACGGTTTGCGCCGTCTGCCAAGCAACGCCCTCTTTTTCGGCGATTTGAACAAGTTCGCGCGCTTCGCGCGGAACCTTTGTTCTTCGACCCGCGCCATGCGCTCCAGTCGGCAATTCGCCCAACGCCTCTATGGTTCTACGCAATCCGCCCCTGTCGTCGATTGCGACAAGGCCGAGCCACAAAGCGAACCGATAAACGCCCTGCCACGTGCCGCCTTCCAACGCGGCCTTGGCGTCGAGCCTTGCGGTCAGAAAATCAGGCACGCTGGTCATATGCGCGTTGTTCATCGAAGGTCCTGCCAGACGTCTATTGACAATAGTTAACATTGGATGTTAACTCAAGTCAGTATGGATCGCAAGCATGAGCAACAGGGATATTGCGCGTCAGTTGGTCGAGGCAGGGCAAACGCTACACGGCCCACAATGGAAGCGCCCGTTGGCTCGCGATCTTGACGTGGCCGAAAGCTCAGTGCGCGATTGGGCGAGCGGTCGGCGCGCACCGCCCTATGATCTCATGGAAAGACTAGATCGGCTCTTAAAGCGCCGCAAAGCCGCAGAAATGCTACCAATTCCAGCGCGCGCGCAAACCCACGTGCGCGCAAATCCCGCTGCGCGCGCATGGTCGGTGCCTTCACCCACTCGCGCGGGCGCGTCGCCCTCACGCCCCGCCGCTTCAACGTCCACACGTCGTAGCGTCACAATATACGAACCGCCCCCGACGCTCCCTGCAACGCCTCAATCAATGCTTGCCATTGGCGGGCGACCTGGACCTGGGCTTATCCCGCAAGGTCGTGGCTATCCCGCGCCGCCCGATATTGCTGCGACATCGCTTTTCACACGCGCCGAAGAATTTCGTACCAAAACGGAAACTATGCTGGCGGCGCTCGCGGCGAAGGCTGACGAGCAGGAAAAGCGCATCGCAGCACTTGAGGCCGTGGCCGCCGATCGCCGCGCCCGATTGATCGGCGTCGCGCAAGCCTTCTTCGGCCTCGCCCTGACCGTTTTCGCTGGTCGTTAACACGAGCCGGGTCATCCATCGGACGCGGGTTGCGCCAGCGTTGCTGGGCGGCGGGCGCCCATTGATTGACGCCCTGGGCGCTAAACTCCGGCATGGGAGTTCGTAGGCAACCGGCGTGACAGATGATCCGATGAAGTTCTTGCGAACCAGCACAAAATACGCATCAGTATTGCCATCTAGACGAGGATAGTGACATGAGCCCTCAGCCCGCGTCGACGCGCCAGCTAGAAATCGGTCTCGCCCTTCTGTTTGGATGCGTTGCCCTGGCGATCGTGCTCTGGCTCGCATTCAGAGCGCCGACCCTTAGCGAGCAACAGTTCGAGATTTTACGCGTCGTGTTGGCCCTGGCTGGCGGCGGCGTCGGCGCGGTGATCCCAGGCTTCCTAGACGTCAGCGTGACCCCAAGCACCAAATTTGCGCTGCGAGCGGGCGGCGCGTCGGCGTTGTTCGTGGTCTTGTATTTCTGGTCCCCCGCACACTAGCAGCCCGCGCAGAATGGGGTTGTGATCCAACAGACAGGCGGACCGATCTCTCCGGTGCAGAATGGCAATAGTAACAAAGTTATCATCAACGGCAAACCATGAAGACGAAGGAAGTCTGTCTTGTAATCATTGTCGTGCCCTTGTTTTTAGTGGGGGTGCATTCCTCCGCGGCGGAGATAACACAGACAATCGGAAGTGGGAGCTGGTGTAGCCCAGCGCAGAACGGCAATGGAAACACCGTGATCTGCAATGGCGTCGATCCGCGAGCGATGGACCGGCTCAATGAGCTGCTTGACCGCAAGGACCTCGACCTGAAGCAGAAGACCACCGAGGCCAACGCCTGGGCGCATAGATACAACGAACTCAATGCTCAGCTGGAAGAAACCAAGAAGCAACTCGCAGCCAATGGCCAAGATGCGACACTCGTGCAGACCGCGCAGGATCTGTTGCATGAAGGCAAGTTTAAGGAGGCGCGCGCGATCTTCGACCGCCTGATCCAGTCCGACGAGGCCAATGTCGACCGCGCGGCGCAAGACTACTTTGGTCGCGCCACCGTCTTTGCCCTGCAGTTCCGTTTTGATCAGGCGCTGCCGGACTGCGCCAAGGCGTATGAGTATCGGCCGAACGATCAGCTCTATGTCGAGACCTACGCATACGCGCTGTGGCAGCAAAAGGACTTTTCCAAGCTGGAGGTGGTGCTACAGGAGCTGCTGAAGCAACAGCGAACCCTCGCAACGCAGAACCCGCTCGCAAGTCGGCTCGTTATTGGAAGTACTCTGGTCCACCTTGGAATTGCTTACGACAGTATGCACCGCTTCGATGACGCCGAAGTCGCGCTCAAGGAAGCCGTCGAAATTCAGCGCGAACTAGCGGCGCAATATCCCGCCGCTTACCGGCCTGCCCTGGTGACTGCTCTCATCGACCTGGGTATTCACTTCCGGAACACCCACGGCTTCGACGACGCCGAAGCCGCTATCAAGGAAGCCATTGACATTCAGCGCGAGCTAGCGGCGCAAAGCCCGGCCGCCTACCGGCCTGATTTGGCGACTGCGCTCAACGACCTCGGAAACGTGTACGTCAACACGCATCGCTTCGTCGACGCCGCGACCGCACTCGAGGAGGCCGCCGATATCCGGCGCGCGCTGGCTACCGAGAACCCGGCCGCCTACCGACCCGGTCTTGCAACGACACTCGACAGCTTGGGCGTTCTCTATATGGAGACAAACCGTTTCGCTGAGGCCGAGGCGGCCTACAACGACGCCGTCATCATCCAGCGCAGGCTGGCCGGGCAAGAACCCCGCTGCCCACCGGCCAAGTCTCGCGGCGATGCTCAACAACCTCGGGAACCTGTACACCATCACGCGCCGCGTCGCCGATGCCGAAGCAGCCTACAAAGAGGCCATCGACCTCCGTCGTGCGCTGGCCGCGGGGAACCCAGCGGCGTACATGCCCGACCTCGTGGGAACGCTCAACACCCTCGCTTCTCTCTATAGGGCTAGGCATCGTGACAGCGACGCTAATGCCGTAGAAGCCGAAGCGTTGGCGGCTGCGAATGGGCGCAACTCTCCGGCGGTGGGCGGCAACGGAAACACCGTCATCATCAACCGCAAACCATGAAGACAAAGTCAGTCGGTCTTCTCATCGTCGGCCTAGTCGCATTTGCGGCGGGGACGCGATCCGCCGCATCGGATGTTATGCAGACGACCGGCAGTGGCAGCTGGTGCAGCCCGGCGCAGAATGGCAATGGAGACACAGTCATTTGCAACGGCGTCGATCCGCGCGCGTTGGACCGGCTCAATGAGCTTCTGGATCGCAAGGACCTTGATCTGAAGCAAAAGACCGCCGAGGCCAACGACTGGGCGCACAGGTACACCGAACTCGACGCGCAGCTGGAGGAAACCAAGAAGGAGCTCGCTGCCAAGGGCGAAAATGCAATGCTGGTGCAGACGGCGCAGGACCTGCTGCACGAGGGCAAGCTGGAGGAGGCGCGCACAATCTTCGACCGCCTGATCCAGTCCGGCGAAGAGAACGTCGATCGCGCCGCAGCCGATCATTTCGGCCGCGCCACGATCCTCGCCTTACAGTTCCGCTTCGCCGAAGCGTATGCGCCCGCGCTCCTGTATCAGAGGGACCTTCGTAAGGCGGAATTGGTGCTGCAAGAGTTGATAAAGCAGCAGCGGCACTGGGCAGTGCAGGACCCGGCCACCTACCGACCCACTCTGGCGTCCTCGCTCGACAACCTGGGCGTCCTCTACGACAGCACGCTACGCTTCTCCGATGCCGAGGCTGCCTACAAGGAAGCGGCTGCCATCCTGCGCGAGCTGGCGACCCAGAACCCAGGCGTCTACCGCGTCGATCTGGCGATGACGCTCACCAACCTGGGCAATGTGTACGACAACATGCATCACTTGCCCGACGCTGAGGCTGCCTACAAGGAGGCGGCTAACATCGAGCGCGAGCTGGCAGCACAGAGCCCGGCCGTCTACCGGCCTGACCTTATGATAACGCTCACCAACCTCGGCGTGCTCTACGTCAACATGCGTCGCTTTGCCGACGCCGAGACCGCCTACGACCATGTCGTCCCGATCTGGCGCGAGCTGGCCGTGCAAAAACCGGCCGCCTACCGGCCATACCTCGCGTGGACGCTCTACAGCCTCGCCGGTCTCTATCGGAATACGGATCTCTCCGCAGACGCCGAGACCGCCTATAAGGAGGCCGTCGACATCGAACGCGAGCTGGCGATGCAGAACCCCGCCGCCTATAGGATCAACCTCGCACGGGTGCTCAACGACCTCGGCGCTCTCTACCACGAGATGCATAGCTTTGAAGAGGCCGAGGCTGCGCTCAAGGAAGCCGCCGATATCGAGCGCACGCTGGCGTCGCAGAACCCCGCTGCCTACCGGCCGGATCTCGCGCAGACGCTCAACAACCTCGCGTCTCTGTATCGAGAAACGCACCGCGACGACGACGCGAAAGCCGTAGAGGCCGAAGCACGGGCCGGGGAGAAGTAGCGCCGAACCATGAAGGGACGACGGCACTTGGTCTTCTCGTCGTTATCCTGCTTGCGTTTGAAATCGGGACGTCGGTCGTCGCAGAGGAGGTAACCTGTGGCCTACCTGCCCGATCTGGCGCTGACGCTCATCAATTTGGGCAATCTCTACGATGACACGCATCGCTTCGCTGAGGCCGATGACCTTGAGCGCGCGCGGCGCAGAACCCGGCAGCCTACCAACCCAATCTGGCGGGGACGCTCAACAACCTGGGCAATCTCTACCGGAATACAAACTGCTTCACTGGGGCCGAGGCCGCCTACAATGAGGCCGCCGACATCAGTCGTAGGCTTGCGGCGCAGAACCCGGCGGGCCCGCTCTGGCGGTGGCGCTTGTCGTGTCCCATCTGATGGTGTAGGTCGGCGGGAGCAAGGCGCTTGCGAAGCGCGCTGTTGATAGCGCTGTAGCGAGCGAGCGGCTTGCGGCGGTCACCGGCGGTTCGCCGGTAGGATCGGGTTGCGAATCAACGAACGC
>DASXES010000128.1:0-33259 GCA_036489975.1 Roseiarcus sp. | reverse complement strand
CTTATATTCCAGCGCCTTCTCGGTTCCGGACACGGCGAGCAAGGCGAGGCCCAGGGCGTCGACGACGGTCAGGAGAGTCTCCGGGAGTTCCGCCACGGTGTTGAAGGCGAAGAACGTCAGCAATGCGCCGATGAGAGCGGTGGTGACGAGCGACCAGCCGCGTAGCGCCTCGGGAGGCGTCTCGCCGAGCAAGATGTCGCGCGCGATGCCGCCGCCCATCGCGGTCACAAGAGACACGACGACGACGCCGAGAGCGTCGAGACCTCTCAGCGCGCCGATCGATGCGCCTTGCACCGCAAGCACGAAGGTTCCGGCAATGTCGATAATTTTCAGGAGCCGAGCGTCTCGCGTTATTTTGTGGCTCGCGCCGCTTTCTGTTCCCCGAGGCGTCATGCGCAAAGCCTTCTTGGTCGCAAAACCGCAGTGGACGGCCGATAAGAGCCTGCCACCCCCGCTGATTAGACGAGTTCAACGTCGCTCGTGGATGCCTCATTCGTCGCGCGTTGCAGAAAAATGAAAGTAAGCGTCTGAGACGCTTGAGCCGCACGCCCGCACGTATCTTTCTTTGTCTAAGCCGCCGCGACTGGCGCCGGCTGACGCGCCGCCTCCGCCCATCGCGCCAGATCATGCGCCGCCCGCGCGGAGAGCGCGCGCTTGCGGGCGGCGCCGCGCTCGGGCCCCGGCAGGCGTTTTCCCGCTTCGTCCAATCGCGGCATGGCGATTGGGGGAAACAGGCCGAAATTGACGTTCATCGGCTGGAACGAGCGCGGGCCGGCCTCGATCGATTCGATGTGGCCGCCGGTGATGTGATTGAGGAGCGCGCCGATCGCGGTCGTCGGGGGCGGCGATTCAAGCGTGAGCCCCAGCCTTTCGGCGGCGGCGAGACGGCCAGCGATGAGGCCGACCGCGGCGCTCTCGACATAGCCCTCGCAGCCGGTAATCTGGCCGGCGAAGCGCAGGCGCGGGGCGGCCTTCAGGCGCAGGTGTGCGTCGAGCAGCCGAGGGGAATTGAGATAGGTGTTGCGGTGCATGCCGCCGAGCCGTGCGAACTCCGCGCCTTCGAGCCCTGGAATCATGCGGAAGATGCGGCTCTGCTCGCCATATTTGAGCTTGGTCTGGAAGCCGACAATGTTGAACAGCGTGCCGAGCGCGTTGTCCTGCCTGAGCTGAACCACGGCATAGGGTTTTACCTTTGGATCATGCGCATTGGTGAGCCCGACCGGCTTCATCGGGCCGTAGCGCAGGGTCTCCCGGCCGCGCTCGGCCATCACTTCGATCGGCAGGCAGCCGTCGAAATAGGGCGTGCCCTCGAATTCGCGGAACTCGGCCTTTTCAGCGGCGAGCAGCGCGTCGATGAAGGCCTCGTACTGGTCGCGGGTCATGGGGCAATTGACGTAGGCGCTGGCGTCGCCGCCCGGCCCTTCCTTGTCATAGCGCGACTGCATCCACGCCACGCCCATGTCGATCGAAGGACGGTGCACGATCGGGGCGATCGCGTCGAAAAAGGCGAGCGACCCTTCGCCCGTGAGTGCGCCGAGCGCCTCGGCCAGCGCTGGCGATGTCAGTGGGCCGGTCGCCAGGATCACGCTGTCCCAGTCTTCCGGCGGCAGGCCAGAGATTTCGCTCCGGTCGAGTGTTATCAGAGGATGGCCGAGAACGGCCGCTTCGACGGCTTGCGAGAAGCCGTCGCGGTCGACGGCGAGCGCGCCGCCCGCCGGCACCTGATGCGCGTCGGCGCTTTTGAGCACGATCGAACGAAGCGCACGCATCTCGCGATGCAGGACGCCGACAGCGTTGGTCGAGGAATCGTCGGAGCGGAACGAATTCGAGCAAACCAGCTCGGCCAGATGGGAGGTGCGATGCGCGGCCGTCGTTCGGGCAGGCCGCATTTCATGCAGAACGACCGGAACCCCGCAATTGGCCGCCTGCGATGCGGCCTCCGAGCCGGCCAGTCCTCCGCCGATGATGTGGATTGGACGCATGGGCGCGCTTGTCACAAAGCATCACGCCATCGTCAATGAGTTTCGCTGGGGCGATATCCGCCCTTGGGCCGACGCGCCGCCCGTGGCGGCGCGTCGCGGCTGGTCAAAATAGGAGATCAGGCGGAAACCCCGGTCGAGACGGAATGGCGCACGATATATTCGATATCGCCGCGGCGAATGCCGATATCATCCAGCTCACGGTCCGAGAGCTGAGACAATTCCCGCACCGCGTCGCGATATCGGCGCCATGCGGCGAGCTTCTCCGAAATCGTTCTGAGAGACGTCATATTCTACTCCTTTTCCGCAGACCCTTGTCCTGCTGCGCCGCAACATAATCCCGCTCGGGGGCCGGTAGTAGAGCCGATGGCGCAAAGACAGATATGCTAAGAACGCATGTCTTGGTTCGGATTGGAGACCCGCGTCACCACCGAACCGCGCATATGATCCCTCCGAAATACGAATTTCGGCCCAATCTTGAGAAATGTTTAACAAAATCCATCGCACAAAATTTATTAATGCGGTTTTACATATGTGACGATATCATGGCCATACATGGTGCGGCGCCGCAAGAGCGGAGCGCCGCAGCTCCTCGGAACGATCCTCAGTTTCGCTTGGCCGGGGTTTAGCCACGACAGCCGCTATTTCGTCAAAAGAGAAACGTCTCCCTGATTCCAATTTTATAATCACCAGCGTTCCCGAACGAACCGCCGATGGCTCAGGGAAGCCCCATAGTCGAACTGCGCTTGATTTCGGTCCCGCAAGCAGGGAAACAATCGAACTGCGGGCTTTTCTCCGCGCGAATAGGGAGCGTCAAATGGAGAACCTAATAGCCCGCGTTGCGACCGCCGCGGACATCAGCCCGGACGTCGCCCGCAAGGCGGTCGCGCTGATCGGCGATTTCATCCAGCGCGAAGCGCCCGAGGAAGCCGTCCGGGAGCTGTTTGAAAAAGCGCCGGCTTTTCCCTCCATCATTGCTTCGAGCACGCACACAGGAGGCGAGGGCATGGGCGGCGGCATGAAGGGCCTCATGGGGGTGGCCGCCGGGGCGATGGGCGGGGGCGGCCTCATGGCGCTCGGCTCGGAGTTATTAAGCCTGGGCCTCGACATGGAGCAGATCCAGACCCTGGGAAAGGAAGTCTTCGGCTATGCGCGAGAGGTTGCGGGCGATCAGGTCGTTGGTGAAATCTCCGCCGCGATTCCCGGACTTTCCCAGTTCATCTAGCGGGGTCGGCGTTGGGCGCGGTCGCGAGCCTTTTTCCCGCCTATTCACAGGCCGACTGGCGCAAGGCCGCTGAAGCTGCGCTCAGAGGCGCGAGCTTCGAAACGCTTGCATCCGAAACCGCGGACGGCATTCGGATCGAACCCGTCCATCCGCCGGCGGAAGGCCCAAGGGCGATCCGGCCCGGAGGGCCCTGGCGCGTCATGGCGCGGCTCGATCATCCCGACGCCGAGGAGGCCGGCGCCCAGGCCCTCGACGACCTCGCCAATGGGGCGGACGGTCTGCAGATCATATTTTCCGGCGCGATCGGCGCCTATGGCTTTGGCCTCAGACAGTCGAATTCGGCCTCGCTTCACAAGGCCTTCGAGGGCGTGCGCTTCGATACAGGGGCGAATTTCGAACTCGATCTTGGGCCGGATGGGCCGGACCGGGCGCTTCGTTTTGGCGCTCTCATCGAACGATCGGGCGCGAAGCCTGAGGACTGCGCGGTCGCGTTCGGCCTCGATCCTTTCGCGGCCTCGGCGCGCGGCCCGTTCCCGGCGGATTGGAGCGCTCAAGCGACGCGCCATGTCGAAACCGCGCTTCAAATCCGGGGCAAGGGCTTTCGCGGGCCGCTCCTGGTCGCTGACGCCCGCTCTGTCCATGCGGCTGGCGGGAGCCCGGCGCAAGAGCTCGCCTTCGCGCTTTCGGCGGCGGTCAGCGTGTTGCGATGGCTCGAGGCGGCCGGGACGACACCTGCCGAAGCGCGCGCGCTGGTGGCGTTCCGGCTCGCGGCCGACGCGGACGAATTGGCAACGCTGTCGAAATTCCGCGCCTTGCGCATCGTCTGGTCGCGCATCGAGGACGCCTCGAGCCTCGAGCCGCGCGCCGCGCGCCTGCAGGCGGAGAGCGCCTGGCGCATGATGACCGTACGCGATCCTTATGTGAATATCATGCGCAGCGCCGCCGCGGCCTTCTCCGCCGGCCTCGGCGGCGCGGACAGCGTCAGCGTGCTGCCGCACACTCTGGCCGCCGGCCTTCCTGACAGCCTCGCGCGCCGCATCGCACGCAACGCCCAGCTTATCCTTCTGCGTGAGTCGAATCTTGGATTTGTCGCGGACCCAGCCGCCGGCGCGGGCGCGTTCGAGGCGTTGACCGAGGCGCTTTGCAACAAGGCATGGGGCCTCTTTCAGGAGATCGAAGGACGAGGCGGTCTACCGTCGACGCTGGCCAACGGCGCCTTTCAACGACAGGTCGCCGCGAGCGCGGCGGCGCTGGTCCTCGATGTCGCCCGACTGAAGACGCTGATCACCGGCGTCAGCGCGCATGCCGATCTTGCCGAGCGGCCGGCCGAGGTCGCCATTGGCGCGCCTGAGGGCGAGGCGTTTGTTTCCGCGGAGGGCGGGCTCGCGCCAATTCGGCTCGCCGAGCCGTTCGAGCGTTTGCGCGATCTTTCCGACGCCTTCCTTCGGCGCAGCGGCGCGCGGCCGAAAGTCTATCTCGCCTCGCTGGGGCCAGAATCCAGGCATCGAGGCCGCGTTCAGTTCGTGCGCGAATGGCTGGAGGCCGGCGGTTTTGAAGCCATCTATGATGGTGAAGCCGCAACAGCGGAAGAGGCGATCGAACGCCTGATGGCGACCGGCGCGCCACTCGTCTGCCTGTGCGGGAGCGACGACGCCTATGCAGCGCAGGCGAAAGCCTTCGCGGAAGGATTCAAGGCCGCGGGCGTCAAGGGCGTCGCGCTCGCCGGACGGCCGGGCGAATTCGAGCAAGCATGGCGCGCCGCAGGCGTCGATGATTTCATTTTCGCCGGGCAGGACGCGATCGCCGCATTGCTCGGGCTCTATCGCCGCATAGGCGCTGACATGAAGGCCTCGGAGGTTATACCCTCATGAGCCAAATCCCCGATTTCTCGAAGGTCCCATTCGCGGCTCCGCCCAATCCGATCGACAAGGAAGCCTTGCGAACCTGGGCGACGCCGGAGAGGATCGAAGTCAAGTCGTTCTACGGACCGGACGATCGCAACGGCATTGACCTTTCGAGCGATTGGCCAGGCCTCCCGCCCTATTTGCGGGGGCCCTATCCGACGATGTACGTCACCCAACCCTGGACGGTGCGCCAGTACGCTGGCTTCTCGACCGCCGAGGAATCGAACGCTTTCTATCGCGCCAATCTCGCCGCGGGTCAGAAAGGCCTGTCCGTCGCTTTCGATCTGGCGACGCATCGCGGCTACGACTCGGACCATCCGCGCGTCGCGGGCGACGTCGGGATGGCGGGCGTCGCCATCGACTCAATCTATGACATGCGCGCGCTCTTTGCCGGCATTCCGCTCGATTCGATGAGCGTGTCGATGACGATGAACGGCGCCGTGCTGCCGGTGATGGCGTTGTTCATTGTCGCCGCCGAGGAACAGGGCGTGCCGATGGCGGCGCTTTCGGGGACCATACAGAACGACATTCTCAAAGAGTTCATGGTCCGCAACACCTATATCTATCCGCCCGCCGCCTCGATGCGGATCGTTGCCGATATCTTTGCCTTCACCGCCGCGAACATGCCGAAATTCAACTCGATCTCGATCTCCGGCTATCACATGCAGGAGGCGGGCGCGACGCAGGATCTCGAGCTCGCCTACACGCTCGCCGATGGCGTTGAATATCTGCGCGCCGGCGTCGCCGCGGGGTTGAGCATCGACGCGTTTGCTCCGCGGCTGTCGTTCTTTTGGGCGGTGGGCATGAATTTTTTCATGGAAGTCGCCAAGCTGCGCGCTGCGCGCAAACTCTGGGCCGGCATTGTCAACGGCTTCGGTCCAAGGTCGGACAAATCGCTCGCTTTGCGGGCGCATTGTCAGACGTCCGGCTGGTCTTTGACCGCGCAGGACCCTTTCAACAATATCGTGCGCACGCAAATCGAGGCGATGGCGGCCACGCAGGGGCACACGCAGTCGCTGCATACCAACGCGCTCGATGAAGCTCTGGCGCTGCCGACTCCATTCTCCGCTCGCATCGCGCGCAACACCCAGCTTTTCCTGATCGAGGAGACGGGAACAACGAACGTCATCGACCCGTGGGGCGGCTCTTATTATGTCGAGCGCCTCACCGCCGAACTCGCCGCGCGCGCCCAGGGCCATATCGACGAAGTTGAGCGCCTCGGCGGGATGGCGAAGGCGATCGAGAGCGGCGTCCCCAAGCGCCGCATTGAAGAGGCGGCGGCGCGAACGCAGGCGCGCATTGACGCGAGGCGCCAGACCGTGGTCGGCGTCAACATGTTCACGCCGACGGTGGAGCGAGACCTGAACGTGCTGAAAGTCGACGCCGCGGAGGTGCGCGCGCGGCAAATCGAAAAGCTTGGGCGTCTGCGCACTGAGCGCGACGAGAGGGCGACGCAGGCCGCGCTGGCGGCGCTGACCGAAGGCGCGCGCGGCCGCGCCAATCTCCTGCAACTCTCGGTCGAAGCGGCGCGAGCGAAGGCCACCGTCGGCGAGATCTCCTTCGCCATGGAGAAGGCGTTTGGCCGTCACGTTGCGGAGGCGCGCGCCGTCTCCGGCGTTTATCTGTCGGAGTCCGGGCCGGGCGAGCCGGCCAACGAACGCGTGATCGCAATGACGCGCGCGTTCGCCGAGAACGAAGGCCGTCGCCCGCGGATTCTGGTCGCCAAAATGGGTCAGGATGGGCACGATCGCGGGCAGAAGATCATTGCCTCGGCTTTCGCGGATCTCGGATTCGAGGTCGAGATCGGTCCCCTGTTTGCGACGCCGGAGGAAGTGGCAGCGCTTGCCGCGAAAGGACGGGTCCACATCGTTGGCGTGTCGTCGCTCGCCGCCGGGCACCTCGCGCTCGTGCCGGCCCTGAAGACCGCGCTCGGCAGGCTCGGCCTGGGCGATGCGCTGGTCGCCGTCGGCGGCGTCATCCCGGCCCAGGACTTCTCCGCTCTTCGTCAGGCGGGGGCGGACGCGATATTCCCGCCCGGCACGGTCGTCGCCGAGGCCGCGCAAGATCTGATCGAGCGACTCAACGAACGGCTTGGCTATAGCCAGCGCATTCCTGCGTGAGGCTGTCGCGGCCCATTCGTCGGCGCCGCAGCTTTCAGCACGGTCCGATCCCAAATTGGCGCGCGCGACGGTAGGGCCGCCACCCATCACTCTCGGGCGCCGTTACGTCGTTCTGCGCCAAATCGGGACGCTCGCCCGATGACGTCAATGGCGCCGCGTTTGCGACGGCTGCCCCAATTGTCGCCGACGAAGAGGCTGCGGGCGCTCCGATGGACCCCTTTATTGATGAAGTCGTGCGGCGGTCGATCCGCCACGCGCGGAGAATGCTGAGGCAAGACGCTTACGATTGGCCCGTCGTACGCAGGGCCTTGCGCAAGATTCTCGCGGATCTCGAGGCAAAAGCGCCGAACCACCCAAGCCTGCCGCAACTTCGCGCCTTTATCGCTTCAAACGATCGCAGATGGCTGCGGACGAACCGATAGAATAGGCTAAAAATTTTGATCAACTGTCGTGGAGACGGGGGTGGTTGCGGATCGCTGGACTTGTCCCGTGGAATGCTGACGTTTATGGATTCATTTGGCAAACACGCCGTCGCACGCCCCCGAGTTTTATCGCTGGCGTGGCGTTGATCGTGTGGGGATCATTTGAGCGGGAGCGGCCAGAGTCGGGCGCTGGGCGCCCAGAGCCACACCGTGTGCTGTCGCGCCTGTCGGGGAGTCGAAAGTTGAGGGCGGCGGCCGCGACCGCGCGGAGCGCGCGAATACGAAAATTCGTTACGCGCCGCGGCGCGGAGCTGCAGTTCACCGAGCTCGGTTTTGGCGGAGCGCCGCTGGGCAACCTCTATCGACCGATGGCGGAGAGGGAAGCGCGCGTGATGCTGGAGGCCGTCTGGGCGAGCGGCTGCCGGTACTTCGACACTGCGCCGCTCTATGGGCTCGGACTTTCCGAGACCCGACTGAACGGTTTCCTGCGTCCGAAGCCGCGCGGCTCCTATCTGATTTCCACCAAGGTCGGCCGACTGCTCGATCTCTGCGACCTGCAAAAGCGTTCGAGGCAGGGCGTTTTTTTTGAGACGCCCTCGCGACGCGAGCGCTTCGACTATTCCTACGACGGCGTCATGCGCTCACTCGAATTCTCGCTCGAACGTCTCGGTCTCGATCAAGTGGATATCGTCTACTGCCACGACGTCGACGTCACCACGCACGGGAGCCGGGAAGCCGCGGATGCGCGCATCAAGGAATTCATGACTGGCGGCTATCGCGCTTTGGAAGAGTTGCGCGCCTGCGGAGCGATCAAGGCGATCGGAGCCGGGATTAACGATTGGGAAATCGCCGAGAGGCTGGCGCGCGCCGGCGACTTCGACGTTTTCCTGCTGGCAGGCCGCTATACGCTTCTCGAACAGGAGGCGTTGACGAGCTTCTTGCCGCTCTGCGTTGAGAAGAACGTCGCCGTCGTGATCGGCGGTCCCTTCAACTCCGGCATACTCGCGACCGGGGTCAAGGCCGACGCTCGCTATAATTATCGGCCCGCGCCGGACGAGGTGAAGGATCGGGTGCGCCGAATCCAGCAGGTCTGCAAGAGTTTCAAAGTCGCGCTGCCGGAGGCCGCGTTGCGTTTTCCGCTTGGCCATCCAGCCGTCGTGAGCGTCATACCCGGCGCCCAGCGCGCGAGCGAAGTCAGACGGAACGCTGCGATGATGGGCGCAAAGGCGCCGGCTGCGCTCTGGCGTGCGCTCAAGGCCGAGAAGCTCTTGCGCGAGGACGCGCCGACACCGCGTTGAGCAGCCAACCCCGGCGGTCAGGAGAGGCCGTCGATCTCGCCGTCGACCAACTGAATCCTCTCGGCGGCGGGCGTTCGCGGCAGTCCAGGCATCGTCTGGATGTCCCCCATCAGCACGACGACAAAGCCTGCGCCCGCGCGGAGACGAACGTCGCGGATCCTGGGAACGTGCCCGCTCGGCGCGCCGAGGAGCGAAGGATCGTCCGAGAACGAATATTGGGTCTTCGCGACGCAGACCGGCAGGCGGCCCCAGCCGGCGGCTTCCAGCTCGTTGAACTTTGCTCGCACTGACGCCTCAGCCGCGATGTCGGCGGCGCCATAGATTTCTCGGGCGATCGTCCGCGTCTTGTCCCATAGACTCATGTCATCTGGGTAGAGCAGCTGAAACTTCGCTTCCCCGGCATCCGCCAGAGCCGCGACGACGTGGGCGAGGCTTTCCGCTCCCGCGCCGCCGCGAGCCCAATGGTCGCACACGATCGTCTTGACCCCGAATTCGCGGGCGACCGCACTTTCGACGAATGCGAGTTCGGCTGCGGTGTCGGTATCAAACCGGTTCACGGCCACGGCGACCGGCAGGCCGAACTTGCGCAGATTGGCGACGTGGCGCGCGAGGTTCGCAAGGCCGGCTTCGAGCGCCGGAAGATTCTCCGCCGCGAGCGCGTCCCTGGCGACGCCGCCATGCATCTTGAGCGCGCGCACAGTGGCGACGAGCACCGCCGCCGAGGGCTCGAGTCCCGCCTTGCGGCACTTGATGTCGAAGAACTTCTCAGCCCCGAGGTCCGCGCCGAAGCCCGCCTCGGTGACCACATAATCGGCGAGTTTGAGGCCCGCCTGCGTCGCCATGATGGAGTTGCAGCCGTGCGCGATATTGGCGAACGGGCCCCCGTGCACGAGCGCGGGCGAACCTTCCAGCGTCTGGACGAGATTGGGCTTGAGCGCCTCCTTGAGGAGCGCCGTCATAGCCCCGGCCGCCTTGAGGTCGGACGCGGTGATCGACCGCCTGTCTCTGGCGTGAGCCACCAGCATCCGGCCTAGCTGCTGCTCGAGCTCCTCGAGGTTCGACGCGAGGCAGAAGGCGGCCATGACCTCGGAGGCGACCGTGATGTCGAAGCCGTCCTCACGCGGGAAGCCATTGCCTGGCCCGAGGCCGACGACGATCTCGCGAAGCGCGCGGTCATTCATGTCGAGCACGCGCCGCCAGGCGATGCGCCGCTGATCGAGGCGGAGCGCATTGCCCCAGTACATGTGATTATCGACCATCGCGGCGAGCAGATTGTGCGCCGACGTGATGGCGTGAAAGTCGCCGGTGAAGTGGAGGTTGATCTCCTCCATGGGCGCGACCTGGGCGCGGCCGCCGCCGGTCGCGCCGCCCTTGACCCCGAAGCAAGGCCCGAGCGAAGGCTCGCGCAGGCAGACGATCGTCTTCTTGCCGATACGATTGAGCGCGTCGCCGAGGCCGATGGTGGTCGTCGTCTTGCCCTCGCCGGCCGGGGTCGGGCTGATTGCGCTGACAAGGATGAGCTTGCCGTCGGGGCGGTTTTTAAGGCTGCGGAGAAAATTGTATTCGAGCTTGGCGATGAAGCGGCCGAACGGGCGTAGCGCAGATTCGGGGGCGCCAATCTTCGCCGCGATCTCCGCGATCGGCTTCAGGCGCGTCGCGCGCGCGATTTCGATGTCAGACCGCATGGTGTCGATATTTCCCCTGGACCGGCCGCTCAGCGGCCGCGAACGCCACCCAACGAATCGTCCGCCACGCTTCCTTTTGCAAGTGCGAAGGTAGGCGCGAAGATCGAGAGCTTTTATATAGGCGCGCGGGATGCGACGGCGTCCGGAGCGGCGCCGCGCGAAGGAAGGACCATGACCAAGCCGTGGCTTGCCCTGCTTACAGCGCTGAGCGTGACCGCCTATCTGGGACTTGCGATCGCCGGCGCAGGGGGCCCGGCGCGGTTCTTTTCCTTTCCGCCTCTGATTGCGGTGACCGTCGTCACGATCGCGCTCGCGATTGCGGGGCTGTTCACCGAGGGTCACATCGGCTCCGGCGTCAGGGAGGATCGCTCCAATCGCTGGGTGATCGCCGCTATTGGGCTGCTCGGCGTCCTCGACGCCTATCTGCCGGCTTATACGGACCGGATCGATTTCCTCACCTTCGGCGGAGACACGGTGCGCTGGCTTGGCGCTCTCCTCGATTTGATCGGCGGCGTTCTTCGGCTGGCGCCGGTTTTCGTGCTCGGCCGGCGCTTTAGCGGTCTGGTGGCGATCCAGCCCGGACACCGGCTGGTCACGAGCGGACTTTACGGAATCATTCGCCACCCGAGCTATCTCGTACTTTTTGTCTTCACCCTCGGCTGGGGCGTGGCGTTCCGCTCAAGCGTCGGCGTCATCATCGCTGTTCTGATGCTTTTCGTCCTGCTCGCTCGCATCCGGGCCGAGGAGTGGCTGCTCCGCGAGACCTTCGGGAATGAATACGACGCCTATCGGGCCTGGACCTGGCGGCTTTTGCCCTACGTCTACTGATCGGGCCGCAATGCGCATTTGCCTCGCCGCCGAGCCTCCCATAAAGCTCCGTCCCCCTCTCCCGTCCGCTGGACAAGCCTTCCATGATCCGCTCCGCCTTGATGACCGTTATGACCAACGCAGCGATCAAGGCGGGGCGCGGCCTCAAGCGCGATTTTGGCGAGGTCAGCGAACTGCAGGTGTCGATGAAGGGGCCTGGAGACTTCGTCAGTCTTGCGGACCAACGCGCTGAGAAGACCCTTTTCGACGAGCTCGCCAAAGCGCGCCCGGGCTATGGCTTCGTCCTGGAGGAGAGCGGCCGGGTCGAGGGGACCGACAAGAGCCACACCTGGCATATCGATCCGCTCGACGCGACGACCAACTTCCTGCACGCGATTCCAATGTTCGCGATCTCGATCGGGCTCGAGCGCGAGGGGCAGATCGTCGCCGGCGTCGTCTATAATCCAGCCAACGACGAGATGTATGTGACCGAAAAAGGGCAGGGATCGTTCGGCGGCAATCGGCGCCTCAGGGTGGCCGGGCGCAGCGACCTGTCGCAGGCGATCTTCGGCTGCGGCATTCCCCACCTCGGCAAGGCGGCGCAGCATCCTCGTTTCATGGCGGAGCTTGCGGCCGTCATGGCTCGGGTCGTCAATGTGCGGCGGATGGGCTGCGCCGCGCTCGATCTCGCCTATGTCGCCGCCGGCCGGTTCGACGCCTTCTGGGAGCGCGGCCTCAATTCGTGGGACATCGCGGCGGGCTCGCTTCTGATTCGCGAAGCCGGCGGCTTCGTGACCGGCGCCGACGGCGAGGCCGACTTCCTCAAGACCGGCTCGATCTGCTGCGGCAATGAGGCCATGCATCGCGAGCTGCTCGGCCTGTTGCGCAAGGCTGCTTAGGGGTCGGGTTCGATCGCCGGCGCCGCGGTCGGGAGCCAGGAAGGCGGTGGGCCGGAAGGGTGGGACGTGAGATATTATACAGTTATATCTCGCTCTTTAGCGAGACGATAAGCAGCCTAAAATCAGCGCGCCGGTAAACCGGGTCGTAAGCCATTGAGAACATGAGAGCGGCGCCGGTAAAATGCCGGTAGAGCCCTCTCGGGGCTTCAGAGCGAGATCTTCGCCAGCGCCGCCAGTTCGCCCACGATGCCGCGGCGGAAGGCCAGCACGCAGGCGACGAAAACCATGCCCTGGATCACCGTCACCCACTCGCCGAACTGGGCGAGGTAGTTCTGCATCGAGACGACGATGAGCGCGCCGATCACCGGGCCATAGAAAGTGCCCATGCCTCCAACCAGCGTCATCAGCACGACCTCGCCCGAGGTCGAGAACGAGACGTCGGTCAGCGAAGCGTTCTGGGAGACGAGCGCCTTGGTCGCGCCGGCGAGGCCTGCGATCACCGCCGAGAGCACGAAGGCGGCGAGCTTGTACTGGAGCGTGCGATAGCCGAGCGAGATGGCGCGCGGCTCGTTCTCGCGGATCGCCTTGAGAATCTCGCCGAACGGTGAATTGACCGCGCGCTGCACGACGAGAAAGCCGAA
This sequence comes from Roseiarcus sp., assembly GCA_036489975.1. Classification (GTDB taxonomy): domain Bacteria; phylum Pseudomonadota; class Alphaproteobacteria; order Rhizobiales; family Beijerinckiaceae; genus Roseiarcus. The sequence goes on along the minus strand of DASXES010000128.1, from coordinate 20,279 downwards.
CAGGAAAACCACGGAGACGAAGATATAGAGGATCCATGGATTGCTGAGATCGATGAAGCCGAGAGCTTTCCCCTGCGGCACCCCCTGGATGCCATCCTCGCCGTGAGTGAACGGCGCCTCGACGCAGACGAAGAACACCATTTGGGAGAAGGCGACGGTGATCATGGCGAAGTAGATGCCGGCTGAGCGGATGGCGAGCGCTCCGGTGACAAAGCCGAGCGCGGCGGAAGCGGCGACGCCGAGCGCGATCGCCGAAACCGGCTCCAGTCCCCACACTTTCGCGGCATGGGCGCAGACATAAGCCGCGAGCCCCAGGAACATCGCGTGCCCGAGCGACAAGAGGTTGGCGTAGCCGATCAGGAGATTGAACGCGCAGGCGAACAGCGCGAAGCACATCGCCTGCATGATGAAGAACGGATAGGCGAAAAAGGGCGCGATCGCGATCAGGGCGACCATGACCACGAACGCGATAGCGCCGACGCGGCGGTCCTGGCTCATCGTATCCGAGGGCGTGATGGAGGCCTCGATGTCCATGTCAGGCCGCCCGTCCAAAGAGGCCCGTCGGCCGGATCAGAAGCACGATCGCCATGATGACGAACACCACCGTGTTCGACGCCTCGGGATAGAACACCTTCGTCAGCCCCTCGACGACGCCGAGCACAAAGCCGGTCAGGATCGAGCCCAGGATCGACCCCATCCCGCCAATCACTACGACGGCGAAAACGACGGCGATGATGTCGGCGCCCATACCCGGGCGGACCTGAGTGATCGGCGCGGCGAGCACGCCCGCGAAGGCCGCAAGCGCGACGCCGAAGCCGTAGGTCAGCGTGACCATGCGCGGCACGTTGATGCCGAAGGCGCGCACCATGGTCGGGTTTTCGGTCGCCGCGCGCAAATAGGCGCCGAGCTTGGTCCTCTCGATGATGAGCCAGGTCGCGAAGCAGACCGCGGCGGAAGCGAGGATCACCCAGCCGCGATAGACGGGCAAAAACATAAAGCCCAGATTGTAGGCGCCGGTCAGCTGCTTCGGGATCGCGTAGGGCATGCCGGACGCGCCGAAATAGTTCTGAAACAGCCCCTGAATGATGAGCGCGAGGCCGAAGGTGAGAAGCAGGCCGTAGAGTGGATCGAAACCGGCGAGCCGCTTGAGGAACAGGCGCTCGACGATCGCCCCGACCGCGCCGATGATGAGCGGCGAGAGGATCAGGGCCCACCAATAGTTGAGGCCCGTATATTGGAGCAGGAAATAGGCGGCGAACGCCCCCATCATGTAAAAGGCGCCGTGGGCGAAATTGACGATGTCCAGCATGCCGAAAATGACCGCGAGCCCCAGACTCAAGAGCGCATAGAACGAGCCGTTGATGAGGCCGATCAAGAGCTGGCCGAAGAGCTCGGGCATGGTGATCGTGTGGCCGAAGAGATTCACGGCCGGACCCGCGCTTCAATCGCCGTCATCTAAACCCCCAGGGCCTCGTGCAGCCTGTCCATTCGGTCCGCCAGCTCCGAATTGGCGAAAGCGTCAATGATCCGGCCGTGCTCCATGACGAAAAACCGATCCGACAAAGTCGAGGCGAAGCGGAAATTCTGTTCGACCAGCAGAATCGTGAACCCCGCCCGCTTCAGTTCGGCGACGGTGCGGCCGATCTGCTCGATGATGACCGGCGCGAGCCCCTCGGTCGGTTCGTCGAGCATCAGAAAACGCGCGCCGGTTCGAAGGATTCGCGCGATCGCGAGCATCTGCTGCTCGCCGCCGGAGAGCTTGCCGCCGCCGCTCGACAGCCGCTCGCGAAGATTGGGGAAGAGCGCAAAGATGTGCTCCGCGCTCATCGCGCCGGTTTTCGCGATCTGAGGCGGCAGGAACAGATTCTCCTTGACCGTGAGCGAGGAAAAGATCGCTCGTTCCTCGGGGCAGAACGCGATGCCGCGCCGGGCGATGCGATTGATCGAAAGGCCGATCAGCTCCCGTCCGTCGAACACGACGGACCCGGTTCGCTTGCGCACGATCCCCATGATCGCCTTCAGCGTCGTGGTCTTGCCGGCGCCGTTGCGCCCAAGCAGGGTGACGACCTCGCCCTCCCGCACGTCGAGGTCGACCCCGTGCAGAATATGCGACTCGTTGTACCAGGCCTCGAGGCCCTTGACGCTGAGCACCGTCTTGTCCGCCGCGACAGGCGCCGCGGCGAGAGCCGCCTCAGCCATGCCCCACTCCGAGATAGGCCTCTCTCACCTCTTCGTTCTCCGACACCTCGCGATAGTCGCCCTCGGCCAGCACGCGCCCGCGCGTCAGCACAGTGATGCGATGCGAAAGGTTGGCGACCACCTTGAGATTGTGCTCGACCATCAGGATGGTGCGGTTCTCGGATACGCGGCGGATGAGATCGGCGGTGCGATCGATGTCCTCGTGTCCCATGCCCGCCATCGGCTCGTCGAGCAACATCATCTCCGGGTCGATCGCGAGCGTCGTCGCCAGCTCGAGCGCCCGCTTGCGGCCGTAGGAAATCTCGCCCGCCTTCGAGTTGGCGAAGCCCGTGAGCCCGACGTCGTCAAGCAGCGCCAGCGCCCGTTGGTTGAGGGGCTTGAGCGCCGCCTTGGAGCGCCAGAAGTCGAACGAATCGCCGCGCTTTCGCTGCAGCGCGATGCGAACGTTCTCGAGCGCGGTCAGGTGAGGGAACACGGCCGAAATCTGGAACGAGCGGACGAGCCCGAGCCGCGCGACGTCGGCCGGCTTGAGATTGGTGATGTCGCGCCCATTGAACGTGATCCGGCCATCGGTCGGCGCGACGAATTTCGTCAGCATGTTGAAACAGGTGGTCTTGCCCGCGCCGTTCGGCCCAATGAGCGCGTGAATCGTGCCGCGCCTAATGCGCAGGGAAACGTCGCTGACCGCGCGGAAATCGCCGAAGCTCTTGCAGAGGCCTTCCGTGACGAGAACGTCGTCCATGCTCATTCCCGCGGGCCGGCCAGACGCACGCGCTTCCCCCCTTGAATGCGAAGGTCAATCAAGCCGCTCGAGCGGCGCTTGTAAAGCTAAAAAGGGAACGCCTCGACCAACGTCTAATTCGATCCGCCCGGGGCGCGCAAGCGTCGGAAATCAGCCGGCGCGCGGCTCGTCGGGAGGATTCGGCAATCCTCCCGTCTGACGATTGTGCAGCCGGCGCTCCCAGTCGAGCGCCTGGCGCACGATCTCGTCGAGATTGTCACGGCTCGGCTTCCAGCCGAGCACGCTCCTCGCCCGGTCGGCTTTGGCCACGATGGCGGCCGGATCTCCCGCCCGGCGCCCGGAGGCGACGACCGGAAAATCGACCCCGGACACCCGTTTGACGACCTCGATCACCTCTCTCACCGTCTCGCCGTGCCCGTAGCCGCAATTGCAGACGACGCTCGACCCCCCGGCGCGCAGGTAGGCGAGCGCGCTCAAATGCGCGTCGATGAGGTCCGTGACCTGGATATAGTCGCGTACGCAGGTGCCGTCGCGGGTCGGATAGTCCTCACCGAAAATCTCGATTTTCGGATGGATCCCGAGCGCGGTCTGGACGCCGCGCTTGATGAGATGGGTGGCGTTGGGGGTCGACTGCCCGAGGCGGCCTTTGGGATCGGCGCCGGCGACATTGAAATAGCGCAGCGCCACGTAGCGGAAATCGTACGCTTTGGCCGTGTCCTCAAGCATCCATTCGACCATCAGCTTGGACCGGCCATAAGGCGAAATCGGCGCGAGCGGGGCTTCTTCCGAGACCGCCTCCGCGCCCGTTTCGCCGTAAACCGCGGCGGTCGAGGAAAAGATGAAGGTTTTCACCCCCCCGTTCACCGCCGCTTCGATGAGCGAGCGCGCGTTGGAAACGTTGTTGAGATAGTAGCCGAGCGGGTCGCGAACCGATTCCGGCACGACGATCTTCGCGGCGAAATGGGCGATGGCGTCAATTCCGTGCTCCCGGATGAGGCGCTCGACCAGGTCCTTGTCGCCCGAGTCGCCGACGACGAGCTTCGCCCCCTCAGGCACGGCCCAGGCGAAGCCGGTGGAAAGATTGTCGAGAACGACGACCGTCTCGCCGGCGTCGAGAAGGCCGAGCGCCATGTGGCCGCCGATATAGCCGGCCCCTCCGGTGACCAGAACGCTCATGCCCGCGCCTCTTTTGATCCAGCGATTGCGAATTCACCCGGAAAAGCTGCATGGAACGGCCCGGCCGGAACTGATAGTCGGATATCAGGATTTTGCCGGGGCCGCCTCCCTCCCTCTTGCCGACTGAGGAACCGAACATCCATGGACAAACCGATCCGCAAAGCCGTGCTGCCCGTCGCCGGTCTCGGCACGCGGTTCCTTCCCGCCACCAAGGCGATTCCCAAGGAGATGCTCACCGTCGTCGACCGGCCGATCCTGCAGCACGTGGTCGATGAAGCGCGCGAGGCGGGTATTGAGCATTTCATCTTCGTCACGGGACGCAACAAGGGCGTCATCGAGGATCATTTCGACTACGCCTACGAGCTTGAGGACACACTCAAGCGACGCGGCAAACAGGCCGAATACGCCGCGCTGATGGCTGATCTTCCTGCGGCCGGCGCGACCAGCTTCACTCGCCAGCAGGCGCCGCTCGGCCTTGGCCACGCCGTCTGGTGCGCGCGAGAAATCGTCGGCGCCGAGCCATTCGCGGTCCTGCTGCCGGACATGGTCACCCGGGGGGGATCGCGTGGCAGACGCTGCCTTGCCCAGTGCGTCGCGGCTTACGAGCGCCACGGCGGCAATATCATCGCGGTCGAAGAGGTCGCGCCGGCCGAAACGCACCAATACGGCATCGTCGGGGTCGGCGCCGACCACGGCGCGACCTTCGAGATCACCAAGATGGTGGAAAAGCCGAAGCAGGGGACGGCGCCTTCCAATCTGATCATCTCCGGCCGCTACATCCTTCAGCCGGAGATCTTTCAGATCCTGGAACTGATCGAAAAAGGGGCGGGGGGCGAAATCCAGCTCACAGACGGCATGATCCAGCTCGCCCGCACCCAGTCCTTCCATGGCGCGCGTTTCGACGGGCGAACCTACGACTGCGGCTCCCGGCTCGGGTTTCTCACCGCCAATATCGCCTTTGCGCTCGACCGCAGCGACCTTGCGCCGGGTCTGAAAGAGGAACTGCGTGGGCTGGGGTTTGTCGGCAAGGGGGGCTGACCGCGCAAGGGCGCCCCGAACGGCCTGCCGAGGTCATCGCGGCGAGGGCATGGAGGATCGCGGGGCGAAATCGCACAACCGCTCCGCCCAGCGAGCCGCGAAGCCGCCCGCCGTATCTCCTCCAAGAGGCTGATAAAGCAGGACCTTTCGGCGCGTGTCGCTGGCTATTTTCGGCGAGTTCATGCGCCGGCTGTGGAGGACGAGGGGTTGAGCCCTGCTTGGATCGAGTGGCGATCCCGTGGGCCTCGCGGGTGCGAGGACGCGCGGCGGGCGGCCGCTGGAAACGAGAGGGGCCACAAAATTGAACGTGCGCCAGCGATAATTGTGTTTGGCCGCGAAGCGTTCACGCAGGATAATGCAGGCGCTTCAGGGGACTGCGCCGTCGGCGCGTTCCTCGATCTTAAGAGGCTAAGGGCGTTGACGGGCGCGTTGGACCGCGTGCGAACAGACGTTTAGCGGGGCAAGCGCCAATGGTGGATGACGAGCTCGATCTTAAATCGCTCCCCGACGGCGAGCTTGTCACGCAGATGCACGACGACCTCTATGACGGCCTCAAGGAGGAAATCGAGGAGGGGGTGCGGATTCTGCTCGGCCGCGGCTGGGCGCCTTACAAGGTCCTGACCGAGGCGCTGGTCGAGGGCATGCGGATCGTCGGCATCGATTTTCGCGACGGCATCCTGTTCGTGCCCGAAGTGCTGATGTCGGCCAATGCGATGAAGGGCGGCATGGCGATCCTGCGCCCGCTGCTTGCGGCGACCGGCGCGCCGAAAATGGGCAAGATGGTGATCGGCACCGTCAAGGGCGACATCCACGACATCGGCAAGAATCTCGTCTGCATGATGATGGAGGGCGCCGGCTTCGAAGTGTTCGATCTCGGCGTCAACAATGGCGTCGACAAATATCTCGAAGCGATCGAGAAGCATCAGCCGGAAATTATCGGGATGTCCGCGTTGCTGACGACGACCATGCCCTACATGAAAGTCATCATCGATACGCTCAAGGAGAAGGGCATCCGCAACGATCACATCGTGCTGGTCGGCGGCGCACCGCTCAACGAATCGTTCGCCGAGGCGATCGGCGCCGACGCCTATTGCCGCGACGCGGCGGTCGCCGTCGAAACCGCAAGGGCCCTGATGGCCCGCCGGCAGGGGACCTTGCAGGCGCAGGCCGAGTCGGCGGCGTGACCCGGAGGCGAGTGCGCGCGGAACTCCCCTCTCCCTCGGGGAGAGGGCTTGGGGGCGAGGGCACGGCGTATGCTCGGAGCGTTCGGCGCGGTCCCTCATCCGGTGCAGTAGCCCGTCGAGAGACGGGCGTTCTTCCGAACGCCCTACCGCGCCACCTTCTCCCTGAGGGAGAAGGGACGATGCAGTCGGAAATAATTCACGAAGTCGATTCCGAGGCGATGTACCAGGCGCCTTCGTGCGGGCCGCGCCGCGTTCTGATCATCGCCTGCGGCGCCTTGGCGCGCGAAGCGCTCGCGCTCAGGCTTGATCACATCGACGTCGCCTGCCTGCCGGCGCAGCTTCACAACCATCCCAAGAAGATCCCGGAGGCGATAAGGGCGAAGATCCGCGCGGGTCGCGAGTCTTACGATGAGATCCTCTGCCTCTATGGCGATTGCGGCACCGGCGGGGAACTGGATCGGGTGCTTGCGGAAGAGGGCGTGAGTCGCATCAAGGGCGCGCATTGCTACGCGTTCTATGCCGGAGAGCAGGCCTTCGCGGCTCTCGCCGAGGAAGAGCCGGGGACGTTCTACCTCACAGATTTTCTCGCCCGCCATTTCGACGCGCTCGTCATTCGCGGTCTCGGACTCGACCGTTTTCCTCAGCTGCGCGATGACTACTTCGGCAATTACCGCAGGCTCGTCCATCTGGCGCAGTTCGAAGATCCCGACATGGAGGTAAAGGCCAAGGCGGCGGCCGAAAGGCTCGGCCTTGCTTATGAACGCCGTTTTACCGGCCTCGATGGGATTCGCGCGTTTCTCGGAGGCGCGACGCAAAAGAGGGACGCGTCGTGGCCAGCTTGACCGTGCTTTACTGGCGCGACATTCCGAGCCAGGTCATCGTGAAGAGCGGACGTTCCGCGGCAAAACGCCAATTGTCGGAGCGGTTCATCCGCGCCATCGACGCTGCCGCCATGCACGCCGGCGCCAAGAGCGACGACGCTTATCTCGCCGAATGGCGGCGCGGCGATCCCACTCCTTGCGGCGACGATCTGGACAACGAGGCTAAGGCCGCCGCCGAGCGGCTGGAGAAGGAATACGATACGCACCGTCTGGCGATGCTGGCCAAGCACGACGGGCGCGAGGGGCCTTGACCAAACTCGCGCGAAGAGCGCCGCGGGCGAGGGGCTGAGCCTTTGACGTTGAGCGCCCATCGCGTCGTCTTCACCCCTTCCGGCAAGCGGGGCGAGTTCGCCGAAGGCGCAAGCCTGCTCGAAGCCGCGCGCACGCTCGGTGTCGATCTCGATTCGGTTTGCGGCGGCCGAGGCATTTGCGGCCGCTGTCAGGTCGATATCGCGCAAGGCGATTTCGCCAAGCACGCCATCCATTCCGGCGCTGATCATGTGACGCCGCCGGGAGAGGTCGAGGCGCGCTATGCCTCGAAACGCGGACCGTTCCCGCCCGCTCGGCGGCTCGGTTGCCAGGCCAGGATTCGCGGCGATCTCGTCATCGACGTGCCGCCGGAAAGCCAGGTCCATCGGCAGGTCATCCGCAAGCGCGCAGAGACCCATCCGATCGAGATCGATCCGGTCGTCCGCCTCTGTTACGTCGAGGTCGCCGAGCCGGACATGCACGAACCGGCGAGCGATCTGCGCCGCCTCGAGCAGGCTTTGCGCGAGCAATGGGGCGTCGCCGAGACAAGGGTCGATCTCGCCGTGCTCGGCGGGCTGCAGAAGGCCTTGCGCGCGGGGAACTGGAAAGTCACCGTCTCGCTGCGCAAGGGCCACGACATTGTGTCTGTCGCACCGGGTTTCGCCGAGCACGCCTACGGCGTCGCGATCGATGTCGGCTCGACCACCATCGCAGCCCACCTCACCGATCTTACGAGCGGCGAGGTCGTCGCGGCGGTCGGGGCCATGAATCCGCAGATCCGCTTCGGCGAGGATCTCATGAGCCGCGTCTCTTATGTCATGATGAACCCGGGGGGCGACAAGGAGCTGACGCGCGTGGTGCGCGAGGCGATGGACGCGCTGATTGGCGAAGCCGCGCGCGAGGCCGGGGTCAAGCGCGGCGAGATCCTGGAAGTCACGCTGGTTGGCAATCCGATCATGCACCATCTCGTGTTGGGCCTCGATCCGACCGAGCTTGGCGGGGCGCCCTTCGCGCTCACCCTTGACGCGGCTTACGAAGCGCGGGCGCGCGAACTCGGCCTCGATGTCGCGCCGGGCGCGTTTGTCTATGCGCTCCCCTGTATCGCGGGCCATGTCGGCGCCGACACCGCAGGCGTCGTGCTCGCCGAGGGGCCCCACCTCAAGGACGAACTGACGCTCCTGGTCGATGTCGGCACCAACGCCGAGATCGTGTTCGGCAATCGTGAGCGTCTGTTCGCCTGCTCTTCCCCGACCGGCCCGGCCTTCGAGGGCGCGCAGATCTCCTGCGGCCAGCGCGCGGCGCCGGGCGCAATCGAGCGCGTGCGCATCGATCGCGTGACGCTCGAGCCCAGGTTCAAGGTGATCGGCTGCGACCTCTGGTCGGACGAAGCGGGCTTCGCCGCGGCGACGACGACGCTTGGCGTGACAGGCGTTTGCGGCTCGGGGATCATCGAGGTGATCGCCGAGATGTTCCTGGCCGGGATCGTGTCGGAAGACGGCGTGATCGACGGCGCGTTGGCCGAGCGCACGGCGCGGATCGAGCAGGTCGGCCGCACCTTCGCCTATGTGCTGCACGAGGGCGGCGGCCCGCGGCTTCTCATCTATCAGACAGACGTGCGCGCGATCCAGCTTGCCAAGGCAGCGCTCTATGCCGGGGCGAAGCTGCTCATGGAGCGCGCAGGCGCTAAGCCTGAACGCGTCACCCTCGCCGGCGCCTTCGGCAGCCACATCGATCCGCTCTATGCGATGACGCTCGGCCTCATTCCCGATTGCGATCTCTCCAAGGTCGCGAACGCCGGCAACGCGGCTGGAACAGGCGCCCGGATCGCGCTTCTCAACCTCGGCGCGCGGGCGGAGATCGAGAGCGTCGTCAGGCGCATCGACAAGATCGAGACAGCGATCGAGCCCGATTTCCAGCGCCATTTCGTCGCCGCGATGGCGTTCCCGAATAAGGAAGACGCCTTTCCGAACCTGGCGGAGCGCCTTACGCTCCCGCCGCGCAAGGAGCCGAGCGGGGGGGGCGGGCGAAGACGAAGGCGAGTGGCGCCGCAACCCATGGATTAGGCGCGAAAAGCGCTTCGTTTTTCTCTACCATGCCGCGATGGCCGAGAATCGTGACCTCACACAGGCGCAGGGCCGCCTCGACGCGCTCACCGACTGGGAGCGTCGGCCGCGCAATACAATGCGGGTCGGCCTCGAACCGATGCAGGACCTCGCCGCGCGGCTTGGCGAACCGCAAAAATCATTTCGCTCGATCCATGTGGCAGGCACCAAAGGCAAGGGGTCGGTCTCCGCCCTGATCGAGGCGGCGCTCACGCATGCTGGTCTTCATGTTGGCCGTTACGCCTCGCCTCACGTCGAGCGCATCACCGAGCGGGTGAGCCTTCAGGGACATGATGTCGATGAGCCCATCCTGGCGCGGGCCCTGGATTGCGCGCTCGACGCTTACGAGATGGCCCGAACTGCCGGCACGCCAGCGGCCAACGCGACCTGGTTCGATCTTCTCACCGCCGCCGCGTTTCTGATTTTTCGCGAAGCGGCGGTCGAATGGGCGGTGATTGAAGTGGGCCTGGGCGGCCGGCTCGATTCCACCAACATCGTCGAGGGCGAGATCGCCGTCGTCACTAACATCGCGCTCGAGCATACGGAGATCCTGGGGCATACGCGCGCGGCGATCGCGCGCGAGAAAGTCGGGATCCTGAAGCCCGGGGCCGTGCTCGTCACGACGCTTGGCGCCGATGACGAAGCAGGGCGCGTCCTGCAGGCGCGAGCTGGCGAACTGGGAGCGCGCGTGAAGCGTACGCGCCTCGACGCCTCGGCGCCGATCGAACAGGTCAATCTTGCGCTCGCCGCCGCCGTCCTCGGCGAGCTTCGCCGCAGGGGGGTGAGCGGGCGCTCCGGCGAGCCGGTCGGCGTCGCGCTTCTCGACAGCGAGACGCGCCTGGCCGCGCGTCTGCCTGGACGCATGGAACGCTTTGATCTTGAAGCTGGGTCCGGGGCCCTGCCAGTCGTCATGGACGGCGCGCATGTGCCGTTCAACATCGGAGCCGTCCTGCGCGATCTTGCGCTGACCCCCGACCTCTCCGGTCCGTGCGTGGCCATCGTCGCGCTCGCAGCCGACAAGGATGCGAGGGGCTTTGTGGCTGAACTGGCCAGGCGGGCCTCGACAGTGCTTTTCACCGATCTGCCGGGATCGAGCCGGGGCCGCTCGCCGGCCGAGCTTCAGGGGCTTGCGGGTTCGCTTGGACTCACGAGCGAGGTCGAGCCGGACGCGAGCGGCGCGCTCAGGCGCGGCCTTGAGCTCGCGGCCCAGGCGAATGCCTGGCTCCTCGTCACCGGCTCGCTCTATCTCATTGGGGCGCTGCGCCCGGCGATCGCCGAGGCGGCGAAGGCCCGGCCGATCCTCGACCTTCAACAGGCTTCGAAGGCATTGAGGTAAGCCATATCGGCTTGCGCGAACGCGAGCTTCTGCAGCGCGCCGCCGACACGGGGACAAGGGTGGGGATTGTGTCTATGGTGGCGCCCTGAAAGGGAGGCGGCGATGGCTGAGCGCGCAAGGGACACATTTCTGGGGCTCGACATCGGCACATCGTCGGTGAAGGGGCAGCTTGTCGACATTGAGCAGCGCGTGGTCGCCGAAGCTTCGACGCCGCTCAGCGTTTCGCGCCCGCACCCCTTGTGGAGCGAGCAGGACCCGTCCGATTGGGTGGCGGGAGTCGAGGCGGCTGTCGCCGCAATCCGGCGAAGTGCTCCAGCTGAATTCGCGGGCTTATCCGGCATTGGCCTCTCCGGCCAGATGCACGGCGCGACCCTGCTCGACGCCGAGGACAAACCGCTGAGGCCCGCAATCCTGTGGAACGACGGCCGCTCGTTCGCCGAATGCGCCGAGCTCAAGCGGCGCGTGCCCGATCTCGAAGAGCGCACCGGCAATCTCGCCATGCCCGGATTCACGGCGCCGAAAATGCTATGGGTGGCGGCGCACGAGCCCGAGGTCGCCAAGGCGACGAAGCGCGTGCTGTTGCCCAAGGACTATGTGCGCCTGCGCCTCTCGGGCGAAGCCGTCTCCGAGATGTCGGATGCCTCGGGGACGCTGTGGCTCGATGTGGGGCGGCGTCGCTGGGACGCAAGCCTGCTCAGCGCGACCGGCCTCACCGAGAAGGCCATGCCGAGGCTGGTCGAGGGTTCGGAGGCTTCGGCTCATCTTTCGCCGAAAGTCGCCGCCGCCTGGGCGCTTGAAGGGCGCAAGATTCCAATCGCGGGCGGGGGCGGCGACAATGCCGCTTCCGCGATTGGAGTCGGCGCCACGGCGCCGGGAGAGGGCTTCGTCTCGCTCGGCACTTCGGGCGTCATCTTTTCGGTCACCGACCATTACGTCAGCCTGCCCGAGCGCACGCTGCATGCGTTCTGCCACGCGCTGCCGAATCGCTGGCACGGCATGGCGGTGATGTTATCGGCGGCTTCCTCGCTCGCCTGGATCGCGGCTGTCCTCGGGCGCGAGGCCGAGATCGGCAAACTGATCGCGGGCGCTGAACGTTTCGCGCAATCGGAGGGCGCGGTCGCCGCTGCGCCCATCTTCCTGCCGTACCTGAGCGGCGAGCGGACACCGCATAATGACGCCGAGGCGACTGGCGCATTTGCGGGGTTAAGGGCCGAGCACGGCGCGGACGCGCTGGTCTTCGCGGTCATGGAGGGCGTCGCCTTCTCGTTCGCCGACGGGGTCGACGTTCTGGATGCGGCGGGCGCGCGGCCAGTCCGGCCGTTGCTTGTCGGCGGCGGCGCGCGGTCGGAATTCTGGGGCCAGATGATCGCTGACGTCACCGGCCTGACGATTGATCTTGGCTCCGGCGCGGAAGCGGGCGCGGCGCTTGGGGCGGCGAGGCTCGGCATGCTGGCCGCGGGCGCAGGAAGCGTCGAGGCGGTCTGCCCGCGCCCGCCTATCCAGCGCGAGTTCAAGCCCGAGCCAAACCGCGCTGGCGCCTACGCCCCGCGCCTTAAGCGCTATCGCGCGCTCTACCAAGCCGAAAAATCGACGCGGCTCTAGGCGACGCGCCACTTGGTGGCGAGGTCGCCGACTGCGGTGACCAGGATCTGCACGCCGATGCACATGAGCAGGAACGCCGTCAGCCGCACGATGACCTGCCGCGCCGTGGGTCCGATCAACCCGGTCAGGCGATCGGCGAAGCGATAGCCGATCCAGATGATCGCGGCGTTGGCGAGAGCCGCGACGCTCGCGCCGACGAAGAACGGCAGGAAGTCAGCGCCCCCCTGCGGTCGCTCGGCGCCGACCGTGATCGCCACGGCGATCGTGCCCGGCCCGGTGGTGAACGGCAGCGTCAACGGAAAGAACGCGAGCTGCATCGGATCGCTGGCGCTGGCGTCAATCTTCGCGCGCTCGTGGCTCTTCTGGTCGGGATGGGGTTCGCTCGAGGTCAAGAGCTGAAAGCCGCTGAGCGCGATCACGGTTCCGCCTGCGATCCGCAGGGCGTCGAGCGAGACGCCGAAGAAGGAGAGCACGTAGGCGCCGGCCCATAACGCCCCGAACATGACGAGAAGCGAATAAAACCCGACGCTCGCCGCCACCTTGAGCCGGTCGTCCGAGCTGAAATTCTTGGTGAAGCCATAAAAGATCAGCGCGCCGCCGATCGGGTTGATGATCGAGAACAGCGAGGGGAAAGCGAGGAGAAACGCCGAATTCGCCGTTGCGGCGAAATGGCGCCAATCCGCCACGCTCAGGATCTGCTCCATGCCCGCCCCCGCTTGACGACAATTGCGTGAACAGCGCGCTGTGTTTTCGCGCCTCAACTCTAACCATTTGAGAAGGGTCTGGCGCTAGCCTTTTCGCGCCGATCGCGTTTCCCGAGGAAATCCGTGCCCCATCCCCTCGCCATCTGGGCGGCGTTGCAGAGCGCGGTCCTCGAAACCTTCGGAGCCGGAGCGGCCTATGGCGCGCCGGCGCTTTGCGGCGCGCTGGCCTTTTCCGCGCTCTATTATGTCGGGCGCCGGCGGACGCGGGGCGGGCGCATCAGCGCAAGGGGCTTCCTCCGCTCGATTTTTCCCCGACGCATCCTTTTCCATCCCTCGTCCCTCGTCGACATGCGCCTGTGGGTTCTGAATGCGATCGTATTCGCTTCCGCCTATGGCATGCTGGGCTTCGGCCTCTTCTTCTGGCGCGACGCCGTCGTCGCCTCGCTGACGCGCGCATTTGGGCCGCATGCGCCTGTCCTCTGGCCAGCCTGGACGATCCTAGCACTCGCGACCGTGGCTCAGATCCTGGCTTACGAGCTCGCCTACTGGTCTGCCCACTATGCCTTTCACAAGGTTCCGGGGCTCTGGGAGTTCCACAAGGTTCATCATTCCGCCGAGGTGATGACTGCCCTTACGGAATTGCGCCAGCATCCGGTCGAGATCATCGCCTTCATGAACTGGATCGGGCTCGCGACCGGAATCGTTTTCGGCGTCATGACCTACGGCTTCGGTCCCGGCGTGCGCCCGTTCACCCTGCTAAACGGCAACGTTCTCATCGTGATGTTCCTTCTGACCTACGGCCATCTGCGCCACAGCCACATGTGGATCGCGTTCACCGGGGTCGCCGGCCGGATCTTGCAGAGTCCGGCGCATCATCAGCTGCATCACTCTGCAAATCCCGCTCATTTCGACAAGAATTTCGGCTTTGCGCTCGCCGTTTGGGACTGGGCGTTCGGCACGCTCGCCATCCCAGCCAGGACGCGCGAACCCATCGTTTTCGGCGTCGGCGACGAAGGGGCCCCGTTCCGCTCGACGTTTTCCGCCCTTGTCGCGCCCTGCGCGCGGCTTCCAGGCCATGCGCTGAGCCTCGTTCGAGGAGCCGGCGTGCGCGAAGCGGCGGGCAGCGCCGAAACGACGTCCCTGACCGCGGGTTCCTCTTAGGCCCGAATCTCCCTATTATCTCCCGACCCCAATCGATGAGGAGACGCTTCCCGTGCCGGGCGAGAAGTCCGCGCGCCGGCGCGGCGTGCTTTTGGTCCTCTTCGCCACGGTCCTGTGGAGCCTGGCGGGCGTGTTCGCCCGGCTTCTCGCCCATCTTGACGTATGGACGGTGATTGGCTGGCGCGCGCTGTTCGGCGCAGCCTCCATCGCGGTCGTCGGCCTGATCGAATATGCGAACGGACGCCTCGCCAACCCGTTCGGCTTCGGCCTGCTGTCGCCCCTCGTCGCGCTCCTGGCGATGATCGCCATCTCCGCCTACGCCGCGGCGGTGATGACGACGACCATCGCCGACGTGATGGTGATCTACGCCACGCTGCCTTTCGCCGCCGCGGCGCTCGGCTTCCTCGTCAACCGCGAGCGCGTCGCGCCGCGCACGCTGATGGCTTCGGGACTGGCGCTCGTCGGCATCGTGATCATGGTGGCGAGCGGCCTCGGTTCGGGACGTCTCCTGGGGCAGTCGCTGTCGATGCTGATGACGCTCGCTTTCGCGGGCATGATCGTCCTCCAGCGGCGCCGGCCGCGCGCCTCGATGATCGCCGTCAATTGCCTTGGCGCGCTCGGCTCGGGCGTCTTCGGCCTCGCCAATTCGCCGCTTCCGCCGATCAGCCTCTATGATTTCGCCATCCTGTTCGTCTTTGGCCTGACCACGATCGGCCTTGCGTTCGTCATCTTCATGGAAGGCGCCAAGTTCATTCCATCGGCGGAAGCGGGCCTGATCGCGCTCCTCGATGTTGTGCTCGGCCCGATATGGGTGTTTCTTGCGTTCGGCGAGAATCCGGGCCTGGCGACCATTCTGGGCGGCGCGACCGTTCTCGCCGCCGCCGTCTGGCGCCTGGCGCCGGAACTCAGGCGGGAGCAGATTCCGCAAGGTTAAGGCAGAGTTAAGGGAGGACTCATGGACGGGGAGCGTTTCGCCCTGGTGACGGGCGCCGGTTCGGGAGTGGGAAAAGCATCGGCGCTGGCGCTCGCGCGCACCGGCTGGCATGTGGCCCTGACCGGGCGTCGGCGCGAGCTCCTCGATGAAGTCGCGGGCGAGGTGAAGGCGCTTGGCCGCCGCGCTCTGCCCGCAGCCGCCGATGTCGCCGATCCCGATGCAGTCAAGGCTCTGTTCGCTCAGGTCGAGCGCGAGTTCGGGCGCCTCGATCTTCTGTTCAACAACGCCGGACGCGGCGCGCCAGCGGTTCCGATCGACGAACTGCCGTATGACACCTGGAAGGCGGTGGTCGACACCAACCTCAATGGCATGTTCCTGTGCGCCCAGAGCGCGTTCGGGCTGATGAAGCGCCAGAAGCCGCAAGGCGGCCGGATCATCAACAATGGTTCGATCTCGGCGCATACGCCAAGGCCGATGGCGATCGCCTATAACGCGACCAAGCACGCCGTCACCGGGCTCACCAAGTCGATCGCGCTCGACGGGCGCGCCCACGACATCGCCTGCGGGCAGATCGACATCGGCAACGCCTTGACCGAGATGGCGCGCCGGATGACCTCGGGCGTCATGCAGGCCGACGGGCATATGGCGGTCGAGCCGACCATGGATCCCGAGGAGGTCGGCGCCGCGGTCGCAAACATGGCCAACCTGCCGCTCTCGACCAACATCCTCACCATGACCATCATGGCGACCAAGATGCCCTTCGTCGGGCGGGGATAGCGCAACCCAGGCGCGAGCCTCAGCCTCTCCGTGCTCTCGCAGATGGCCGGACCGAGCCCGGCCAGGACGGAGGGGATCGCCGGCGCGCTCGAAAAAGACCGGCCAACAGGCATCGCTACAAGAGCCCGAAGCAGCTCAAAGAGAGGCCCCTCAAGCATTTACTAAGTTTGTTATGGAGTTTGGCTTGCCGCTTCCCTTTGGTCATTCGCTAGGCTGGCGCTTCGGGGCTTCCATGCCGCGGGCATTTGCGCAGCGACGCGCAAGCGGGAAAGGGCTGGCCGTCGATGATGGAGATGACGCCGCCCCCGAGCGAGACGGCGCCGCTCGACCCGGGTCTGCGGGCTCTGTGCGGGATCGCAGCCTATTACCGCATCGCCGCCGACCCGGTTCAACTCGCCCGCGCGCTGGCGCTGGGGGACCGCGCGGCCGATGAGACCGATCTCATTCGTGCCGCGAAACTCATCGGACTCAAGGCCCGGCTCGCGGTCAGGGTCGACGCCGAGCGGCTGCAGACCTTGCCCATGCCGGCGATCGTGCGCACGGACGGCGGCGCCGTCATGGTGCTGGCCGGGCGCAGTCCGCTGGGGCTTCTCCGGCTTGTCGATCCGATCAGCCACGCCGCCCGGGAGGCGCCGCTCGAGGACGTCGCCCGCGAGATCGGCGGGCGGGCGCTCCTCATCGCGCGCCAGATCGGCGGCGCCGGCGCCGATCCGCAGCCGTTCGGCATAAGCTGGTTCCTGCCGACCCTCTGGCGCTATCGCCGTCCGCTCGGCCATGTGCTGGCGGCGTCTCTGTTCGTGCCGGTCTTCGCCCTCACGACGCCGCTGTTCTTCCAGGTCGTCGTCGACAAGGTTCTGGCGCATCGCGGCTACGAGACCCTGTTCGTGCTGGTGGGCGGACTCGTCATCATCGGGCTGTTCGACGTCGCGCTGCAATATTTGCGCACCTATGCGCTCTCCCACACCACCAACCGGATCGATGTCGAGCTTGGCCAGCGGCTGTTCACTCATCTTCTCAGCCTGCCAATCTCCTATTTCGAGACCCGGTCGACCGGGCAGACGGTGGCGCGCGTGATGGAGCTCGAGACGATCCGCAGCTTCCTCACCGGCCAAGCCCTGTTCTCCGCCATCGACCTCATCTTCGCCTCCGTGTTCGTCGGCGTGCTCTTCGCCTATTCGTGGTCGCTGACGCTGATCGTGCTCGCCGCGGTCCCGTTCTACGCGCTGATCGGCTTTTGCGTCAGGCCGCCGTTGCGCGACCTGGTCAAGGAGAAATTCAACCGCGGCGCGGCAAGCCAGCAGTTCCTGGTCGAAACCATCGCCGGTATGAACACGGTGAAGGCTGCCGCGGTCGAGCCGATCATGCGCGCGCAGTGGGAGGAAAAGCTCGCCGCTTACGTCAAGACGAGCTTCGCCGCCTCGATGCTCGGCTCCGGCGGGCAGCTCGGGATCCAGTATCTCAGCAAGCTGACGACCGCGGCGCTTCTCTTGTTCGGCGCCAAGGCGGTGATCGACGGCAACCTCACCGTCGGGGCGCTGGTCGCCTTCAACATGATCGCCGCGCAGGCGGTGGCGCCGATTCTGCGGCTCTCGCAGATCTGGCAGGATTTCCAGCAGGTGCATATTTCGATCGACCGCCTCGGCGACATCCTCAACGCCCCGCCCGAATTCTCGCCGGCGACGCGCCTAGCTCCGCCGACCCCGCGCGGCGCGATCGAATTTCGCCACGTCGGCTTCCGCTACCGGCCGGACACGCCCGAGGCGCTGAAGGACGTTTCGCTCGCCATCCGGGCCGGCGAGACGATCGGAATCGTCGGTCCGTCGGGCTCCGGCAAATCGACCCTGACCAAGCTCGTTCAGCGCCTCTATCTCCCGACGGAGGGGCAGGTTCTGCTGGACGGCGCGGACCTCGCCCATGTCGATCCGGCCTGGCTGAGAAGCCACATCGGCGTCGTTTTGCAGGAGAACCTGCTCTTCAACCGCACCGTTCACGAGAACATCGCCTTCGCCCATCCGGCGATGTCGCGCGCGCGGGTGATCGAGATCGCCCGGCTCGCCGGCGCCGACGAGTTCATCGACAAGCTCCCGCATGGCTACGACACGCCGATCGAGGAGCGCGGCGCGAATCTCTCCGGCGGGCAGAGGCAGCGCATCGCCATCGCCCGCGCGCTCGCCACCAATCCGCGCATTCTCATTTTCGACGAGGCGACCTCGTCGCTCGATTACGAGAGCGAGCGGATCATCCAGCGCAACATGCGCCGCATCGCCAAGGATCGCACCGTCATCATCATCGCCCATCGCCTGGCCGCGGTGCGCGGCTGTGACCGGATCGTCGGAATCAGCGACGGCCATATTGTCGAGGTCGGCACGCATGCCGAACTTGTGCGCCGGCCCGGCGGGCTCTACGCCTATCTGCTCAGCCTTCAAAGCCAGCCGACGGAGGTCGCCGCGTGAGCGCGATCCGCGCCGTCCCGGGCGCCCCTCCCGGCAAGTCTTGGGGAATGACTCTCAGCGATCGCGAGTTTCTCGCCCCGGCGCTCGAGATCCTGGAAACGCCCCCGTCTCCCGTTCGTCTCGCTTTCCTGTGGATCATCTGCGCGCTGGTCGTGGCCGCTCTCACGTGGGCCTATTTCGGCCGGATCGACATTGTCGCCGCCGCGCAGGGCAAGTTCCAGCCGACGGGCCAGGTCAAGGTGGTCGAGCCGCTCGAGACCGGCAGAGTCGAGGCCATTCGAGTCAGCGACGGGTCCTTGGTGCGGGCGGGCGACGTGCTTGTCGAGCTCGACGGGTCGGCGGCGCTGGCCGACAGAGCCGGCGCTCGGGCGGAACTCGCTTCCGCGCGGGCGGAAATCCTGCGCCGCAAGATCGCTCTCTCTGCGGCGCGCTCGCGCCGCTTCGATGAGCCGCCCGCGATCGCATGGCCGGACGACGTCGCCCCGGCCCTGCGCGAGCGCGAAACCCGCGTTCTCGCCGCCGATCTCGGACAATTGGCCGCCAACGTCGCCGCGTTCGACGCCGAGCGGGCGCAGAAAAGCGCCGAACGCGACAAGCTGATGGAGACCATCGCGACGCAGAAGAACCTTGTCGCCACCCTGCAGGAGCGCGTCGACATGCGCACGAGGCTCCTCGAAGAGAAGGCGGGCGCCAAGGCCGCGGTGATCGACGCCACCGAAACCCTGCAATACCAGATCATGCAGGAGGCGAGACAGGAGCAGGACCTGGCCTCCTTGACCGCGGGATTCGCCGTGATCGCGCGCAATTCGGACAAGGCGGTCGAGGACTTCATCTCCGACAACGCCCAGAAACTTGAGGCGGCGGAGCGGCGCGCAGAGGACGTGCGGGAGCGCCTCGCCAAGGCTCAAGCCCAGCTCGACCGCCTGACGCTGAGAGCCCCGATTGCGGGCCATGTGCAATCTTCGATCATCACCAATGTCGGCCAGGTTGTGACCAGCGGCCAGGAGATCATGCGCATCGTCCCGCAGGATTCGGGACTCGAGATCCAGGCCTATGTGCGCAATCGCGACATCGGCTTTGTCAGCGTCGGCGAGGAGGCGGTCATCAAGATCGAATCCTTCCCCTTCACCCGCTATGGCGTGATCCATGCGCGCGTGATCCGCGTCGCGACGGACGCGATTCCCGAGCCCGACGCCAGCGCGATCGAGGGCGATCCGACCCGCGTCTCCAGGACCGCCGGCTTCGCGGACGGAGAGCGCACGCAGAATCTGGTGTTCCCGGTGGTGCTGAAGCCGGACGCCGACACGATCACGGTCGATGGCCTGCCTGAGCCGCTGACCTCCGGCATGGCGGTCACGGTCGAGCTCAAGACCGGCGCGCGGCGCATGCTCGAATATCTGTTCTCGCCGCTGGTCGAAGTCGCCTCCAAGGCGATGCGGGAGCGCTAAAGGGGACGCTCGCCTTCTCAACTTTCCGCCCGGCGCTTGATTTTTGCGCCGTTCACCATCCTTATGGCCGCTGCCCATGGGGGAATAGGGCCGGGGGGTCGGATGAGCGTCGAGGGCTTGGCGCCTGCGTTTCGCGTGAGCGACCTCATCCGCCATGGCGCGGAGCCGCCTCCGCTCGCACGTCTCACCCGCTTGCCATCCTATCCGTGGCTGATCGTCGGCGCGTGCTGCATTGCCGGCCTCATGGGCCAGATCGACGCAAGCATTGTCCAGCTCGCGCTGCCGACTTTGGG
>DASXES010000123.1:0-22772 GCA_036489975.1 Roseiarcus sp. | reverse complement strand
ATGACGCTGGAAACCATTGCTCCTTTGAGCCATGATCCCGTCGTCGGGCTGCCTGTGGCGGCCGCCTGACCAGCCCGGTCTCACCAGGCGAATGCGGCGGCCATACCGCACCTGCTACACCACAGCACGGGACACGACCATATTAACCCCCAATTGCCGCCCTCGTCCTCGAATAGCGCTGCTCCCGTGGGCGGATCTGGGGGATCGCGCGCCGAGACAAGGGCTTTGATTCAAGCTTCTTATTGCCTTCGGCGACGCGGGGACCGGCGCGGCGCGTCATTCACGCGAAAGCTGCGCTATCGATTTGGCGAGAATCGACAATTTCTTGCCGAGGGAGCTCAGCTGTGTTATTGTTTTTCCGAACTTGGGAGAAGCACGACTCGAGTTTTCCGCGACGATGACGGGGCCTGGCGCTCAAGGCAGCGGAAGTGACTCGCTAATCACGCCGCAAACCATTGAAATCTCTCAAAACGGACTCGCTAAGCAGCCCGCACGTATTGCAGGCCCGCAGTTGATGGACTCGGGTGGTCTGGACGGCGCCCCCTTGGTCAAGGGTTTGGCCGAGGTGTTGCGAAGGTTTCGGGTGCGGTCATGTCTCCGGCCGCATGGTGGAGCGGCCTCATGATGTGGAAAGCTCGCTGGCCCTGATGAAGGTCCGCTGGTTCTTCGCCCCAATCACCGTCCCGCTCGTACCGGCGCGAAGCGCTGGCCCGGACGACCCGCCGGCTCGCAAATCGCCGCCAGGTCGGCCGCGTCGTTCTTGGTCCTGCGCAGATAGGGTTTTACGTGCGCCGGCGAGATTAGCTTCACCTTGAAGCCGAGTCCCTTCACTGGGCGCGCCCAATGGCGCCCCAATGGTGGGCCAAGCAGCACGCATCCATCGCTACGACACACCGCGTCGGTTCAGCGAGGAAAGCGACGACCCGACCGCCCGGCACCGCGCGCGATGACAGTCTCGCCCTCCCCATCGATCGCAGGAACCTGAAACGCATTCTTCGCCAGATCGAGCCCCCAGATCGAGCCCGATGCCGTG
Organism: Roseiarcus sp.; assembly: GCA_036489975.1. Classification (GTDB taxonomy): domain Bacteria; phylum Pseudomonadota; class Alphaproteobacteria; order Rhizobiales; family Beijerinckiaceae; genus Roseiarcus. The sequence continues at coordinate 21,739 of DASXES010000123.1, read as the reverse complement.
TGACAGCGGCCAAATCCAACGAACCTCGAATCGAGGACGCTAGCCCGCAGACGGCGGAGGGCTGTCATTCAGCCGGCGCTGTCTCCGGAATTGACCGCGGCTGCCGCGAAGGCTGGATGCGCGTCAGCCGCACCGCCGCCATGACGTCCGAATTCGCCCGCGCGTCCTCGGCATAGTCCTGAAGGCGCAGCAGCGACAGACGCGCGCCATTTCTTGCTTCGCTGGCGCTCCAGTCGTCGAACATGAGAAATTTGAGATCGCTGACGCCCGCGGCCTCTTTCACCCATAGAGCGGAGGCGACCTGTATGGCGTCGCTGAGCGACATCATGCGCGGCTTTTCCTCCGCTCCGCGCGTGTCAGGCGGCCTTTGCCATTTGGCGTCGCGCAGGCGCGCCACGCGCAGCATCGTGTTCGGGTCCGGGGTCACCAGCGTCGCAAGCGAGCGGATGTATCGCGTCAACGCCTCAAGAGTGTCGAAGCGCCCGGGAACGAACATTGACGGCTTGAGCTCGGCGAACAGGAGGCTGCTGACCCAGACGCGACGTTTCGCAACGGCAGCCCGGGTCAAAATCCTTTCGATATGCTCTTCAGCCTCGCCCGAGGCGCCGCTCGCGTGGCGCAGAAAGACGTTGGTGTGAAGGAAATGAGGGTCGCGGTCGGATTGAACCGAGCGCGCATCGGTTTGGAAGAAGCGCTGCATCTCAAGTTCCGTTCGTCATATGCCATGCCGGTTCGCGCGCGGGAGCGAGTCGACAAACCCAGCGTGCGGCAATCTTGTTAATAAGGGCCAACTTTCTCGCCGTTTTTAAGCGGTGACAATCAATTGCGCATGAATTGAGCATGACGCCCGTGAGGTGCGTCACACATCGTCGCTGATAGTTTTGACGCTCAATCGCTACGCCGCGCGTGCGCGCCGCCGACAAATCTCAACAGTGAAAAGCGCAGCCACGCGCGTCGAAACTGGCGATTAAGGCCGTCGGTGGAAACAGCCGATATCCGCAAACGAGCTGTTCAGTCAGCGCTCGGCGGCGCCCTTGGGGCCGCGCCTCAGCCCGGAGGCGTTTGCGCCTCACGTTCGCGATTCCGCGCCGCGCGAAATCCGCTCGCCTTCGCATTGGCTTCGCACATATAGGCGCCCCTGCGCGTGTGCCCGTAGTAGTGCGTGCCCGAGTAGTGGTAGATGCCCGTCGGCGTGTTGACCCACACGACCTGGTCTGACGGGCAACTCGCGCGAGCCTGAAGCTCGGTTGTATACTCGCCCGCGCGAAGGGCCGAAGAGGCGCCGGTGTTCGAGGCCGGCGCTGGGGCCAGCGGATGCCACCACGGAAACGGCGAGCCCGACTGAGAGGCGGGCGCGGTGGCGGGAGCAGGCGCGGGCGCCGGAGCGAAACCGCCCGAGGGCGAGGCCGCGGCCGAGCGGCTCGCTCGGCATTGCGCCAGAAACTGCGGCCAGGTCTGGCCGCCGGTCGTCCCCGCCGCCTTGGCGTCCTTCCACTGGCTCGCGCATCGCCTCATGACGCTCTGACCTCCAGTTGCGCCGCTCGCGTTCGACGCTGGCGCGGAGGCCGGGGCGGAGGGCTGCCACCATGGGATGAGAGAGCCAGACTGGGTGGGCGCTGGGGCCGATGCTGGCGCCGCCGCGGCGCCGTTCTGGCTCACACGGCATTGCGCCAGAAACTGGGGCCAGGACTGGCCGCCGGTCGTTCCAGCTCCTTGAGCTTCTTTCCATTGGGTCGCGCATAATCTCATGACGCTTTCGGCGTTCGCCGCAGATGACGCGACGATAGGCGCCCCAAAGACGATCGCCGCGGCCGTCCCCCAGGAAACGAAAGAGTTGCGCATGTCACTCCCCCAAACCGCGCCCTCAATTGGGCCCTTATTAGCCTATCGCGAGGAGGAGCGCTCCGCCAAGCGGATCCGCGCGTTTCTCACGAGGCGACAGCCTGCCTGACCCGATCAGCCGGAATGGACCCGGCCATGCGTTCGGGCGCTCCGCTTGGCGCCGCGCGCAGATATTGCCTTGGCCACGGCGCGATCTGCCCGAGTTCTTGCGCCGCGTGCAGCGGCCAGCAGGGGTCGCGCAGCATCTCCCGCGCCAGCAGCACGATATCCGCTTGGTCGTTGCGGATGATCTGGTCGGCCTGAACCGGCGCGGTGATCATGCCGACCGCCGCGGTGGCGATATTCGCCTCTCGCCGGATCCGCTCGGCGAAGGGCGTCTGATATCCAGGTCCGACAGGAATGTCCGCCTTCTCGACATTGCCGCCCGACGAGCAGTCGATCACATCGACCCCGAGAGCGAGCAGGAGGCGCGCGAGTTCGACCGATTGATCGACGTCCCATCCGCCCTCGACCCAGTCCGTCGCCGAGATGCGCACGAAGAGCGGGCAGCGCTCGGGTAGCACGCGTCGCACCGCAGCGACGCATTCGCGAAGAAAGCGCGTCCGATTGTCGAATGAGCCGCCATAGGCGTCAGTGCGGCGATTGCTCATGGGCGACAGAAACTCGTGAATCAAATAGCCGTGAGCGCCGTGAATCTCGATCACCGCGAAACCGGCGGCGGCCGCGCGTTCCGCAGCGATCGCGAATGCGGCCTGCAACGCCTTGATCTCCTCCACTGTCATTTCGTCTGGCCTGGGGTAGCTCTCGGCGAAGGCGATTGCGCTCGGGGCGAGGGGGCGCCATCCGCCGGCGGTTTCGGGAATCGCGCCCTGTCCAGCGCCGGGCCGGTACGTGCTGCCCTTTCGTCCGGCATGCGCGAGTTGAATGCCCGCGCGGGCGCCTTGCGAATCGATGAAACGCGCGATCCGCTCGAGCGGCTCGAAATGCTTTTCGCTCCAGGCGCCGAGATCCTGCGGCGAAATTCGGCCCTCGGGCGTGACCGCCGCGGCCTCGGTGAACACCAGCGCCGCCCCGCCAACCGCCCGGGAGGCGAGATGGGCGAAATGCCAATCGTTCGCGTAACCGTCAACGCAAGAATATTGGCACATCGGCGAAACGCCGATCCGGTTGGCGAAGTCAACGTCGCGCATGCGAAGTTTGCTGAACAGATGCGGCATGGTTCAAGGGTCTCGATCGGGGATAGGAGAGGGGGTCAGCTGTTGGTTTGGCGCAGAGCTTCGCTCTTAAGTGGCGATGGCGGGAGCGCCGACGAACCATATCCTGCGTCCCGGCGCGGTCAAGCCGGACGGGTTCAGGCGAGCATCCGCCGCGAAAGGCCGGCCCGCCGGGCGCCTACTGGGAGCCGAGCCGATGCGGCAGCCAAAGCGTCAGGCCGGGGGCGAACGCGATGACGAGGAGGCACAGGAGAAGCAGGCCGAGATAGCCCAGCATCGGCCTCACCGTCGACTCGATCGGAACGCCCCCGATCAGGCATGCGCCATAAAGCCCAAGGCCGAGCGGCGGCGCGAACAGCCCGATTCCCATGGCGATCACGAGAACCACGCCGAAGTGCAGTCCGCTGATTCCGATCTGGGCTGCGACCGGGATCAGGAGCGGACCGAAGATGATGAGCGCCGCGCATCGGATCAGGCGGCGGCTATCGCCTGACCCGTTTGCGGGTCGAAGAAGTGCAGGGGACCTTCGAACGTCAGAGGGATGCTGTCATTGGGGCGGCCGTTCAAACGGTCGCGAAACACGCAAACGATGTCCTGCCCGGCAAACTTCGCGATCACCTGCGTCTCATAGCCGGTCGGCTCGATGACCACGATTTCCGCGGACATCGCGCGCGGTCCCCCGAGGCTCATGTGCTCCGGCCGGATGCCCATGACGATCTCCGAGCCGGCCGCCGCCCGCGGCGCGACGTCGAGCGGCACCTTGACGCCTGAAGCGGTGACAAGCGTTGGCTGATCGCCGCCTTCGAGGCGCGCCCTGATGAAGTTCATCGCTGGCGAGCCGATAAAGCCAGCCACGAACAGGTTGGCTGGACGATCGTAAAGTTCGAGCGGCGAACCGATCTGCTCGACCACGCCGTCGTGCAGGACCACGATCTTGTCGGCCATGGTCATCGCCTCGATCTGGTCATGCGTGACATAGATTGTCGTCGACGCCAGCCGTTGCTGCAACGCCTTGATCTCGGCGCGCATCTGCACGCGCAACTTCGCGTCGAGATTGGACAGAGGCTCATCGAACAGAAATACGGCCGGGTCGCGCACGATCGCCCTTCCCATGGCGACCCGCTGCCGCTGGCCGCCCGACAACTGGCGCGGATAGCGCTCGAGCAGCGGCTTGAGACCGAGGATGTCGGCGGCCTTCCCTACCTTTTCGGCGATCTCCGCCTTCGGCCGGCGCGCAAGCTCGAGGGAGAAGCTCATGTTCTTCGCGACCGTCATTTGCGGATAGAGCGCATAGTTCTGGAACACCATCGCGATGTCGCGCTCTTTCGGCGCCACGTTGTTGACGACGCGTCCGTCAATGCGAAGCTCGCCGCTGGTGATCGACTCAAGCCCCGCGACCATCCTGAGCAGCGTCGACTTGCCGCATCCCGACGGTCCGACAAGAATGACGAATTCGCCGTCCTCGACGCTGATCGAGACGCCGTGAATGACTTCAAAACGGCCAAAGCTCTTGTGCACATTGGATACTTCGACCGAAGCCATAAGCGTTCATCCTGTTGTGGTTGGGCGCGAGCCCTGCACCGTCAGTCGACATTGGCGGTCGGCAAAGTCGCAGCGAACTCCGCCGAGCGGCGGGTGAGGGCGGCCAGCCATCACACGACCTGATTTCGCAATGCGGTTTCTCCGCGAAGCAGGCGATCGATGTTGTCCACGAGAATGTCGACGACGTTCCGTTCGTAGCGCTCCGTTTCGCCCGCCGCATGCGGTGTAATCACCACGTTGGGCAGGGTCCAGAAAGCGGAGTCGGGCGGCAGCGGCTCCTCGGGGAAGCAGTCGAGCGCGGCCCCGCGCACCCGTCCATCGGCCAGCGCGGCGAGGAGCGCCGCCTCGTCGACCACTTTTCCGCGCGCCACATTGATCAACAGCGCGCCGGGCTTCAGCGCGGCGAGCGCCGCCGCGCCGATCATGCCTTCGGTTTCCGGGGTTAGGGGGCAGGTCAGCGCTACGACATCAGCCCGCGCGAGCGCCTGGGCGAGGTCGGCTTGAGCGACGACCTCGTCAGCGACCTCGGGTTCCAGCCTCGCCGCGCGGCGCACCCCAATGACTCGCATGTCAAAGGCGCGCGCCAGCGCAGCGAGGCGCATGCCGATGCGGCCGAGGCCGACAATCGCCAGGGTCTTGCCGCCGAGTTCCTGCTCGCGCAGCGCGCGGTCGCCGATCATGCCGCGCCAAAGCCGCGCCTGCTGGTTGTCGCGCGCGAGATGAAGCTGACGCGTAAGCGCGAGCATGAGCGCGATGGCGTGTTCCGCGACCGCCCGTTCGTTCGCTCCCTGAGCGCTGGCCAGCCGAACGCCGCGCTTTACAAATAGCGCCTTGTCGAACTGGTCGGTGCCGGCGCTGAAGGACTGCACAAATCGCAGTTTCGGCGCGCTCTCAAGTAGCGCGTTGCGCCACAGGCCCGATACGACGAGCACATCGGCGTCGCGAGCGCGCCGTTCCAGCTCCTCGGAAGTGCGAACCTCGAAATGCGCAATGCCGGTTTGCCGCGCGCTGAACTCCGCCGCCGCCCGATAGGCGACATGCGCAAAGCCGATCGTCAGAGCGTCGCGGGACGGAAACGCGCCGCTCAGCATGTCCACGAGAACACATGTCGCCGGCCATCGCGCTTCGTCACTGGGCGTTCGGATGCAAGATCAGCTTCGGGACCTCGCAGTCGAGGGCTTTTTGGCGCAAACGTTGTCCTCTCCCTCGTCGAAGTATCCACCCGCGGTGGCTGCGGTTGCTTGATCACGGCTTGGCCGAGTTGTAGGGTAATCTGCGAACCAAGAAAAGCTCGGAAAAGAGGGAACGCCGGATGCACGCGAGGAAAAGCTTGCTCGTAGAAGCGCTTGCGCCGTTGATTCCGGCGCCGCCGGCGCGAAGCTCGATCAGGTCGCGTTGATCGAACCGACTTCCGAACTTGGGTCCGATCGCCTGTCCTTCGCGAGTCCGCTGTCGAACTGGGGCGGCGCGGCCGGTTGAATATGGGAGAGCGGATGCACCCTATTTCGGATCAGGTCGCGCCATTCGCGCTCGATGAGGCGGACTTGGGCCAAGACGGCTGGGACGATCCGGTGCAGGGCCAGCTTCATTGGCGCACCCTGTTTTCCAAAGGCGCCACCCCCACGGAGGGCATGACCTGCGGCGTGGCTGAGTTTCAGCCCGGCGCGTGGTTGGGCTTGCACCGGCACGCGCCGCCCGAAATCTACTATATCTTCGCCGGCGCCGGCCTGATGAGCCTCGAGGGCCGCGAGATCCCGGTAAAGGCCGGGAGCGCGGTGTTCATTCCTGGCATGGCCGAACATGGGATCCGTCAGACGGGAAGCGAGATCTTGCGCCTCTTCTACGTTTTCCCGGTCGATTCGTTCGACGGCGTCGAATATCTCTTTTCAGCCGCGCCGCGTGGCTGATCGAGGAGTCGCCGCATTTGCCCCGTCAGGCGTTGGAGCTTGCCAGCCTGCGCTGGTCGCGATAGCGGTCCGGCGAATCCACCTCGGCCGGACGATGTGCGCCAATGTCCTCAACCGCCATGCTTCTTACGTCCTACACGGCGGCGCCGGGGCGCGAATGCGGCGGTTGCACGCTCTGCTGCAAGGTCTACGCCCTGCCCGAACTCGCCAAACCCCCGGGCGTCTGGTGCCAACATTGCGCGCCGGGAAAGGGCTGCGCGGTCCATGCCGCTCCGCCCGATCAGTGCCGGCGATTCTTCTGCCTGTGGATGACGGACGGCGCAATGCCGGCGGAGTGGAAGCCCGACCGGGCCCGGTTTGTTCTTTCCATCTATCCGGCCAACGGATTCATCTACGGCCAGGTCGATCCGGGCTCGCCCGGCGCATGGCGCAGGGCGCCCTATTTCGACGCCCTGCGGGCGATGGCGAAGACGCTGCTCGAACAGAAGCGGCACGTCATCATGTTCGTCGGCGATCAAGCGACCCTCGTCATGCCTGACGAGGTCTTGCCGCTCGGCCGGATGACCGCTGAGGATAGGTTCCGCATCGAACCGGCCTTCGGTCCGAAAGGTCCAACATGGCGGGCGACGAAAATATGAGCACGATTGTGTGTCTTTGGCTTGGGCTTGCCGTTTCCATCGTCTTCGTCGCGCCGGCGGAGGCGGAACTGGCGATGACCGGCGCGCCGGTGACCATGCGCGTCAAGCCGAGCGGAAGGGCCGCCGTCGTGCAGCGCATCCCCCAAAGCGCGGAAATCGCGTTGCTCAAATGCGCCCGCGGCTGGTGCCATGCTTGGTGGCGCGGCGGATTTGGCTATATCCCGGAGGAAGCGGTGGTGCTCGGACCTCCGCCCGCGACTTTGCCGGGTGACGAGATGCCGCCGCCGTTCGTCAATGTGCAGCCGACCTATATCACGCCCCCTGTATGGCGATGGCAGGGTCCCTATGTGGGGGTCAACGGCGCCTTCGGCTCGGGCTCCTGGTAGCGCCGAAAAGCGCCCTGGTTGGCGCCGGCCTCTACCCAGAGGCGACGGCGGGTCTTATATGAGCGCCTGACCCCTTTCCCGTCGAGGAGATGAAGCGCGTGACCATGAGCCGCGAGCCGGAAAAAATTCCCGTCACCGTTCTCACCGGCTATCTGGGCGCCGGCAAGACGACGCTGCTCAACCGCATCCTGAGCGAGGCGCACGGCAAGCGCTACGCGGTCGTGGTCAACGAGTTCGGCGAGATCGGCATCGACAACGAACTCGTCATCGGCGCGGACGAAGAAGTGTTCGAGATGAACAACGGCTGCATCTGCTGCACGGTGCGCGGTGACCTCATCCGCATCATCGAGGGGCTGATGAAGCGCAAGGGCCGGTTCGACGCCATCATCGTCGAGACGACCGGGCTTGCCGATCCCGCGCCCGTGGCGCAGACGTTCTTCGTCGACGAGGACGTGAAGGAGGCGGCGCGGCTCGATGCGGTGGTGACGGTCGCTGACGCCAAATGGCTCGCCCAGAGGCTGCGCGACGCGCCCGAGGCCAAGAACCAGATCGCGTTCGCTGACGTCATCATCCTCAACAAGACGGATCTCGTCAGCCCGGCCGAATTGCGCGAGGTCGAGGCGCGCATTCGGGCCATCAACCCTTACGCCACGCTGCATCGCGCCAAGAAATGCGACGTCGACATTGCCGAGGTGCTCGGGCGCCGCGCCTTCGATCTTGACCGCATCCTCGATATCGAGCCGGATTTCCTCGTCGCCGAGGATCACGACCATGACCATGATCACGGCCACGATGGCGAGCATCATCATCATGGCCTCAAGCACTATCACGATGAGGACATGCAGTCGGTGGCGGTGAGGTTCGAAGGCGACGTCGACCCGGCCAAGTTCATGCCGTGGATCAACCGCCTCACTCAGGAGCAGGGCCTGAATATCCTGCGCTGCAAGGGCATCGTCGCGATGAAGGACGATCCCAAGCGCTTCGTGTTTCAGGGCGTGCACATGATGCTCGACGGCGATTCGCAGCGCGAATGGAAGCCCGACGAGAAGCGGGAGTCGAAGGTCGTTTTCATCGGCCGCGGTCTCGCAGAAGAGGATATCCGCAACGGCTTCCTGGCCTGCGCGGCGTGATCCCGCTTCGGCTCCGATGACCGAAGCTCAGGCGACTTCCTCGCTCGCCAAACATGCGCGGCTGTTCGCTACCGGCGCGCATGTCGTGGCCGCGGCGTTTGTCGACGGCGCGCCTGCGCTGGCGCTCGCGGACGGGATTGTGCTTATCGGCGACCCTGATGAGCAGACGCGCGTCGTGGTCCACCCCGGCGCCGCAATGCTGACGGCGGTCAGCGACGGCAAGACCTTCTTGACCGGTGGGGACGACGGGCAGGTCGTCGCTGTAAGCGCCGACGGCGCTCTTGAGCCGGTCGGCGACGAGAAGGGCCGGTGGATCGACGCCCTGGCGTTGCGCGGCAACGCTTACGCCTGGAGCGCGGGAAAACAGGTGCGCGCGCGTGACGAAGCTGGCGCGACGCATGCCTGGAGCGCGCCTTCGACGGTGCGCGGCCTCGCCTTCCAGCCCAAGGGCTTTCGGCTCGCTGCGACCCACTACAACGGCGCGACTCTCTGGTTTCCGAAGGTCGAAGGCGCGCCGCAAATCCTGGAATGGAAGGGCGCTCATCTCGATGTCTCCTTCTCGCCCGACGGGCGCTTTCTTGTCACCTCGATGCAGGAGAACGCGCTGCACGGCTGGCGCCTCCAGGATTCGCGGAACATGCGCATGACCGGCTATCCAGCCAAGTCGCGCTCCCTCTCCTGGTCGCACGACGGACAATGGCTTGCGACCTCCGGCGCCGACGCCGCGGTGGTGTGGCCGTTCAAGGACAAGGACGGGCCCATGGGCAAAGCGCCGCGGGAATGCGGCGTGCGCCAGGCGCGGGTGACGCGGGTCGCCTTTCACCCGAAGGCGCTCGTCGTCGCCATGGGCTACGCCGACGGACTCATTCTGCTCTGCCGTCTTGGCGACGCGGCTGAAATTCTGGTCCGCCATCCTGGCGACGGCGGGGTCAGCGCCCTCGCCTGGGACGCAACCGGCGCACGGCTTTTGTTTGGTCTCGAGTCGGGCGCGGCTGGGCTTCTCGCTCTCCCGGCCTGATCATTCAACGCTCGAAAGGGCCCTGTGCGCAAGTTCGCGCGTCCAAACGATTTCAATAACCCTTAAATGCTATTTTGCGCCGCTTTTTGCGTCCTGATGTCTGCGTAAAGACCGTGTTCGAGGCGCCCCACATAATTCGATTAATAGCTTCCCTCTCCCAGAGACCGACCGCTGGTCGCTGATCGTCGAGTCTGTTTCAAGTTATATCAGCTGCTCGCGGCGCCATTTCCGAGTCACGTTCCTGTCCTTGACGCCCAAGCTCTCGTCGCGTTTCGCAATGGAAAAGTCAGCTAGGCTTTGGCAAAAATTCTGAAAAACAATAGAAAGCCTCAACCGGCTTGGCACGAAGTTGTCGATTTATTTTATCGAACGCCGAGGCCCTCGACTTGGGCGTTCGTGACTCGCGGAAAAGCCGAGCGAACTCATAGGCGAATCCTTCATGAGACGCGCAAATCCGACGTCGAAGAATCACGGGCCCGACGCCAAGAGGGGTATTCTCGGACGCGGCTTCGGGTATCGAATGCGTCCTGGGCGTCGAAAGCATTGGCCGTCACGCTCCCGGTTTGCACCATCCGAACCGCTCCCGCTTGCCAGCGACGCGGGAAACGGCGAAGTCTCGTGCCCGATTTCACGCCGGGCGGGAGAGGATGACCGAGGCCTATATCGGAGTGGACGTCGGCACGCTGAGCGCCCGGGCCGGGGTTTTCGATTCCGCAGGTCGGCTAATCGCCAGCGCCCGGCGCCCGATCGCCATCTGGCGCGAGCCCGGCGAGATCGTCGAGCAGTCGTCCGACGACATCTGGCGCGAGGCGACGTCGGCGGTGCGCGAAGCGGTCGAGGCGTCTGGGCTGCCGCCTGAAGCTTTTCGCGGCATGGGTTTCGACGCGACCTGTTCTCTGGTGACGCTCGATCGCAACGCGCGTCCCCTGTCGGTCAGCCCGACCGATGCGCCTGAACGCGACGTGATCGTGTGGATGGATCATCGCGCGGCTGACGACGCTGAGCGGATCAACGCCGGCGGCCATGAAACGCTGCGCTACGTGGGCGGCAAGATATCGCCCGAGATGCATGCCCCGAAGCTGGCGTGGCTCGCCCGATGCAAGCCCGAAACGATCGCTGACGCCGGGCATTTCTTCGACCTCACCGATTTCCTGTCGTTTCGCGCCACCGCGTCGCTCGTCCGCTCGGCCTGCACGGCTGCGTGCAAGTTCGGCTATCTCGCGCGCGAGAAGCGCTGGCCGGACGAATTCTTCGATTCTGTCGGCCTGGGGTTCCTCAAGGACGACCATCACGCCCGTATCGGCGCCGCGATCGCGCCGCCCGGAGCGCAGCTTGGCTCTGGATTGACGGCTGAGGCCGCCGCGGCGATGGGCCTGGCGCCCGGGACGCCGGTCGGCGCCGGGCTCATCGACGCGCATGCCGGCGCCGCCGGGACGCTTGGCGCGCGCGCGGACGGCGTGGAGGTCGATCCGCGCCGGCGCCTGGCGCTGATCCTCGGCACATCGTCAAGCTGCATGGTGTTGTCCGACGAGCCGCGATTCGTCGACGGCGTCTGGGGTCCGCATTTCGGCGCCCTCACCCCTCGCCAATGGCTCGTTGACGGCGGCCAGTCGGCGTTCGGCGGCGCGATCGATCATCTCATGCGGTTTCATCCGGCGTTCGCCGAATTGTCGGCCCGCGCCGGGCCGCATACGTTGCAGGCGCTTGAGAAGGACATCGTCGCGCGCGCCGGCGGTTTGTCGGAGGCCGCGCTGATCGCCGAGGGGCTGCATGTCCTGCCTGACTTCATCGGCGCCCGATCGCCGGCCGCCGACCCGGGCGCGCGCGGAGCCGTGATGGGCATGGATCTGCGCGAAGATGCAGCGAGCTTGCAGGACTTCTACGTCGCCGCGCTCTGCGGCCTCGCCTATGGCCTCGCGGATATCGTGCGCAAGCTCGAGCTTTCCGCTTACGCATTCGACTCCATCGTCGTCAGCGGCGGCGCCGCGCGAAGCGCGCTTGTGCGCCAGATCATCGCGGACGTGTGCGGCAAGATCGTCCAATCGCCCGAGACGCTGGAGCCGGTGCTGCTCGGCTCGGCGATGGTGGGCGCGGTCGCGTCGGGAGCGCAGACCATGACCTCCGCCATGGCGTCGATGTCGACGATCGCGCCTGGCGCAGCCGCGCCGGCAGGCGGAGCGATCGCGGCGTTCCATGCGCGAAAGCGACACGCCTTTCAGATGCTCCGCCAGAGCGAGAGGGAGATTCGCGCCCTCACTCGCAAGTCCCGGTGGCCGGAACTGGTCATTTTCGATTGCGACGGAGTGCTGGTCGACAGCGAGGTGATCGCGCTCCGCGTCACCCGCCGCAGGCTTGCCGAGGCGGGCCTTCGCCTGACCGACGACGAGACGCGTGAGCGGTTCCTCGGCATGCGTCTCGATTCGGTCCTGCGGGTCGCCGAAGCAGAACTCGGGGCGCCGCTGCCCAAGGAATTTCCCGACGATCTTTCGCGCGACACTCTCAGCGCCTTCGCCCACGAACTGAAGGGCGTCAAAGGCGTGCGGCAGGCGGTCCAGGGTTTGCGGGCGCGCGTGTGCGTCGCCTCTTCGAGCGCGCCCGAGCGGCTGCGTCTCGCGCTTCGGGTGGCCGGCTACGAGAACTTATTCGCGCCGAACATTTTTTCCGCCGCCGAGGTCGCCGAGGGGAAGCCCAGTCCCGATCTTTTTCTGTTCGCGGCGCGCGCAATGGCCGCGGCGCCGAAAGACTGCCTGGTGATCGAAGACAGCGTCGCCGGAGTCGCCGCCGCCCGAGCCGCGGGCATGACGGCGTTTGGGTTTGTCGGCGCCAGTCATTTTTCTCGGGCCGATGAGGGGGTCGATTTGACCGCGGCTGGCGCCGAGGTCATCTTCGACGACATGGCGCGACTGCCCGACCTCGTCGACGCGCGGGCGGCGCGGCCAGACCTAACCGGGGCGGGCTGACGTCGTGGCGCGCAAGTCGGACCATGACGGTCTGCGGCTCGACGAGGCGGCTCGCGCTGGATGGCTCTATTATGTCGCCGGCAACACCCAGGACGAAATCGCGCGCAAGCTCGGGATCTCGCGCCAGGCGGCACAGCGCCTGGTTTCGCTGGCGATCAGCGAGCGGCTGATCAAGGTCAGACTCGATCATCCGATCGCGCGTTGCATGGAGTTCGCCGCGGCGCTCAAGCTGCGCTACGACCTCAGGTTCTGCGAAGTCGCCCCGACCGATCCGGCCTCGACCTCGTCGACGCTCGGTATCGCTCAGGTCGCCGCGGCCGAGTTCGAACGCTGGCTGCGCCGGTCGGAGCCCGCGATCATCGGCATCGGCACGGGCCGCACGATGCGCGCCGTCGCCGACCAGTTGCCGGCGATGGAATGCCCGCAACACAGACTGGTCGCGCTCGTCGGCACCACCAAGACCGATGGCTCGGCTTCGTTCTACGACGTCATCATCCGCGTCTCCGACAGCGTGCGCGCCCCCCATTACCCGATGCCACTTCCGGTCATCGCGCGCTCGGTCGAGGAGCGTCAGCTCCTCACGAGCCTCGCCTCGGTGAAGAGCCTTTTCGACCTTGCCGAGCGGACCGACGTGAGTTTCGTCGGGGTCGGCGCGGTCGGGGACTCCGCTGCGCTCGTGCAGGACGGCATCATCACCCGTCAGGAAGCCGAAGCCTTGCGCCAGCTGGGCGCGGTCGGCGAGATCACCGGCTGGGCGTTTGACGCCGCAGGGAAGGTGCTTGCGGAAGGGACGAACGCGCGGTGCGCGTCGGCGCCGTTGCGACGGGCGGAAAACCGGCTCGTGATCGGCGTCGCGATGGGTCCATCGCGTCGGGCGCCGGTGCGCGGCGCGCTCGCCGGACGGCTTATTTCCGGCCTGGTCACCGACGAATCGACCGCGGAGCACCTGCTGGGGCGGTGAGTTCAGACGAAAAACTAACATAAACATCAGTGTCTTGAGGCAATCGAAAAACAATATTTGCCATGCGGCGGCAAAATCGGATTGACTCTGGCGGAGCGATATGGCGAATATTCGCCCGCTATATTGGCAAATGCCCAAATGGGCAGCGCCGCACCGGAGGAAACGCAATGAAGGTTCTCGTGAAGGGGCTGCTCGGCGCCGTTGCGCTCGCAGGCTTCTCGCTTTCAGCTTACGCCGACACCACGCTCACGATCGCGACCGTCAACAACGGCGACATGGTCCGCATGCAGGGGCTGACCGACGATTTCACCAAGGCCAATCCCGACATCACGCTCAACTGGGTCACGCTCGAAGAGAACGTGCTGCGTCAGAAGGTGACGACCGACATCGCTACGCACGGCGGCCAGTTCGACATCCTGACCATTGGGACCTACGAAGTGCCGATCTGGGCCAAGAAGAAGTGGCTCATTCCGCTCGAAAAGCTCGGCAAAGATTATGACGAGGACGATCTCCTGCCGCCGATCCGCGCAGGCTTGTCGTATGACAAGAAGCTCTTCGCCGCGCCGTTCTATGGCGAAAGCTCGTTCGTCATGTACCGCACCGATCTGATGGAGAAGGCCGGCCTCAAAATGCCGGAGAAGCCGACCTGGGACTTCATCAGGCAGGCCGCCGACAAGATGACCGACAAATCGGGGGGCGTGTACGGCATCTGCCTGCGCGGCAAGCCCGGTTGGGGCGAGAATATGGCATTCCTGACGGCCATGTCCAATTCGTTTGGCGCGCGCTGGTTCGATGAGAAGTGGCACCCCCAATTCAATACGCCCGAGTGGAAGAAGACGATGGACTTCTATGTCTCGTTGTTGAAGGCCGACGGACCGCCCGGCGCCTCGTCCAACGGCTTCAACGAGAACCTCGCTCTGTTCAACGACGGCAAGTGCGGCATGTGGATCGACGCCACGGTCGCGGCCGGATTCGTGACCGACCCGAAGCAGTCGAAGGTCGCCGACAAGGTCGGCTTTGCCCTCGCCCCCAACGACGGGCTCGGCAAGAACGCCAATTGGCTCTGGGCATGGTCGCTCGCTGTGCCAGCAGGAACGAGCAAGTCCGACGCGGCGGAGAAGTTCATCTCCTGGGCGACCAGCAAGCACTACACCGACCTCGTCGCCTCGAAGGACGGCTGGGCCCGCGTTCCACCCGGAACCCGCACCTCGCTCTACAAGAATGCGGACTATACGAAGGCCGCGCCCTGGGCCAACCTGACACTTGAGTCGATCGACTCCGCCGATCCGCTGCATCCGACGGTGAAGCCCGTCCCCTATACCGGCGTGCAGTTCGTCGCCATCCCCGAGTTCCAGGGCATGGCGACCGACACCGGGCAGGACTTCTCCGCCGCGCTCGCGGGCACGATGACCGTCGACGCCGCGCTCGCCAAGGCGCAGGCGAGCACCGAGACCGCAATGAAAAAGGCCGGCTACATCAAGTGAGCTAGATCGCTTCCCCGCCGCTCAGCGTCGTGACGCACGGGCGGCGGGTTGGGGCGCGTCCTCCCCGTCCCACCCCCTTCTCGTTCGCGAGAAGGGGGAAGGGGGAGCCGAGATAAGAGACGAAATGCGCATCAGCGACCCGAGACGGGCGACAGGCGCATAACGGGAGGAGAGGGCCACAAGGATGGCTACGCAGCAAACAGCGACGGCGGGCCGCGCTCTCGTTTCACCATCGGTCATCCTGCTCTTCATCTGGATGATCGTTCCGCTGGTGATGACGCTCTATTTCTCGACCCTGCGCTACAGCCTGCTTGATCCCGACAATGTCGCCTTCGTGGGCCTGCAGAACTATACCTCGTTCCTTACCGACCCGGATTTCATTGCCGCTCTGATTAATACGCTTGTCCTCGTCATCTCCGTGCTCGTCATCAGCGTGTGCGGGGGGATTCTGGTGGCGCTGCTGATGGACCAGCCGGTGTTCGGCCTGAACATCCTGCGCCTCATGGTGATCGCGCCGTTCTTCGTCATGCCGACAGTGAGCGCGCTGGTGTGGAAGAACCTTCTGATGAACCCGGATTCGGGTCTGTTCGCCTGGATCGCGAAGTCACTCGGCTTCCAGCCGATCGTCTGGTTCACCAACTGGCCCATGTTGTCGGTGATCATCGTCGTCTCCTGGGAGTGGCTGCCGTTTGCGAGTCTCATCCTGCTCACGGCCCTCCAGTCGCTCGACGAAGAGCAGAAGGAGGCCGCTTCGCTCGATGGCGCGGGGGCGTTCTCATACTTCTTCTATATCGTGGTGCCCCACATCTCCCGCGCGATCACCGTCGTGATCCTGATCGAGACCATTTTCCTCTTAAGTGTGTTCGCGGAAATATACGTCACGACCTCGGGCGGTCCCGGCACCGCGACAACCAACATCCCCTTCCTCGTCTACAAGCAGGCGCTGCTCAACTTCGACGTCGGCAGCGCTTCCGCCGGCGGCATCATCGCCGTCATCCTCGCCAACATCGTCGCGATCTTTCTGATGCGCATCATCGGCAAGAACCTGGAGGGCTGAACGATGGCCATCAAGAAATCCGCCCGTCAGCGCATAGGGGTTACGATTGTCGCCTGGGTCGTCGCCTTCCTGATCTTCTTCCCGATCCTGTGGACGTTCATCACCAGCTTCAAGAGCGAGCTGGACGCGATCGCCATGCCGCCGAAATTCCTGTTCTTCCACTGGACGCTTGAGAACTACATCGAGGTCGAGCAGCGCTCGAACTATCTGAAATTCGCCTTCAATTCGGTTGTGCTGTCGATCGGGGCGAATCTGCTCGGTCTGATCATCGCCGTTCCCGCGGCCTGGTCGATGGCGTTCGCCCCGGGCAAACGCACCAAGGACCTCCTGATGTGGATGCTGTCGACCAAGATGATGCCGGCGGTCGGCGTGCTGGTGCCGATCTACCTGGTGTTCAGGACGCTGCATCTGCTCGACAGCCTGATCGGCATCGGGATCGTGCTGATGCTGCTCAACTTGCCGCTGCTCATCTGGATGCTCTACACTTACTTCAAAGAGATCCCGAACGACATCCTCGAGGCGGCGCGCATGGACGGCGCCTCGCTTTTTAACGAGATTGTCTATGTGCTCACGCCCATGGCGGTGCCAGGCATCGCATCGACTATGCTGCTCGCCATCATCCTGTCGTGGAACGAGGCCTTCTGGACGCTCAACCTGACCACCTCCAACGCCGCGCCACTTACCCAGTTTATCGCGTCCTATTCGGCGCCCGAGGGCTTCTTCTGGGCCAAGCTTTCCGCCGCCTCCACGCTCGCCATCGCGCCGATCCTCATCCTCGGCTGGTTCTCGCAGAAACAGCTCGTCCGAGGCTTGACCTTCGGCGCCGTCAAATGATCCCGCAATAAGGAATTGCCGTTATGGGAAGCATTCAACTCAAGGACGTGCGCAAGGCGTTTGGCGCAGTCAGCATCATCAACGGTATCAATCTCAATATCGAAAACGGCGAGTTCGCTGTCTTCGTCGGCCCCTCCGGCTGCGGCAAGTCGACGCTTCTGCGCCTCATCGCCGGTCTCGAGGACGTCACCTCGGGGCAGGTGCTCATCGACGCCAAGGACATGACCAATGTCGGTCCCGCGCAGCGCGGGCTCGCCATGGTGTTCCAGTCCTACGCGCTCTATCCACACATGAGCGTGCGCGGCAACATCGCCTTCGCTCTCAAGATGGCCGGACAGAAAGCTGACGTCATCGAGCAGAAGGTGCGCAAGGCGGCTACGACCCTGAACCTCACCGATTACCTCGATCGCAAGCCGCGCCAGCTCTCCGGGGGGCAGCGCCAGCGCGTCGCGATCGGGCGGGCGATCGTGCGCGAGCCCAAGGCGTTCCTGTTCGATGAGCCTCTCTCCAACCTTGACGCGGCGCTCAGGGTGCAGATGCGGGTCGAGATCGGCGAGCTTCACGAGGCGCTCAAGACGACCATGATCTATGTCACCCACGATCAGGTCGAGGCGATGACCATGGCCGACAAGATCGTGGTGCTCGACCGCGGCTCGGTCGCTCAGGTCGGCTCGCCGCTTGAGCTCTATAACAAGCCCAATGGCCTCTTTGTCGCCGGCTTCATCGGCTCGCCGACCATGAACCTGATAAAGGGCGCGTCCGCCGCCAAGCGCGGCGCCGAGACCATCGGCATCCGCCCCGAGCATGCCGACATATCGACCACTGCGGGCGAGTGGCCGGCGACAGTGCGGCTTGCCGAGCACCTCGGGTCCGACACGTTCGTCCATGCCGAGGCCGAAGGCGTCGGACCGTTCACTCTGCGCCTCGAAGGCGAGGCGCCGCTGGCGCCCGGACAAAAGATTTTCATCACCCCGCGGGAAGCGCACCTTCATCGCTTCGACAAGGACGGCAAAAGGATCAACTGACGGCGGGCGAACCGGCGCGAGCTCCGGGCGGGTAATCGAGGGGCGGGCGTCACGGCGTGGATAGGAGATGAGGGTGAAACTGTCTTCCGCGACCTTGGCGAGCCTGCCCAAGACGGTTGGCGCGCCGAAATACCAGCGCTCCGACCTCAAGGCCGGCATCCTGCATATCGGAGTGGGAAACTTCCATCGCGCCCATCAGGCCGTCTATCTCGACGACCTGTTCAATTCGGGCGCCGATCACGACTGGGCGATCGTCGGCGCGGGCGTTCGCGAGCCCGATATCGGAATGCGCGAGAAACTTCAGGCGCAAGACTGGCTCACCACCGTCGTCGAACAGGAGGCCGACTCCAGTACGGCGCATATCACCGGCGCGATGATCGATTTCATCAAGCCTTTCGACGTCGCGGCCAATCTCGCCGCGCTGGTTGATCCTGCAATCCGTATCGTCTCGCTCACCGTCACCGAAGGCGGCTATTACGTCTCCCCGGCGACGCAGCATTTCGATCCCGCTCATCCGGACATCGTCGCCGACAGCAAGGCTCCCGACGCGCCGAAGACGGCCTTCGGCCTCATCGCCGCCGGCCTGAAGAAGCGGCGCGCGGCTGGCGTCGCGCCCTATACGGTCATGTCCTGCGACAATCTTCCGGGCAACGGCCATGTCACCGAGAACGCCGTTGTCGGCCTCGCCGAGATGTCGGATCCCGCGCTTGCCTCCTTTATCCGCGGCAATGTCGCTTTCCCAAACGGCATGGTCGACCGAATCACGCCGGCGACGACCGACCGG
The DNA here is from genome assembly GCA_036489975.1 of Roseiarcus sp. Taxonomy (GTDB): domain Bacteria; phylum Pseudomonadota; class Alphaproteobacteria; order Rhizobiales; family Beijerinckiaceae; genus Roseiarcus. The sequence goes on along the minus strand of DASXES010000123.1, from coordinate 2,957 downwards.
GAGCGCGCGATCCTCGACGAGAAATGGGGCGTCGAGGACAACTGGCCGGTCTTCTGCGAGGAGTTCCGGCAGTGGGTGGTCGAGGACAAGTTCCCCTCCGGCCGGCCGGCGCTCGACAAGGTCGGGGTCACGTTCACCGGCGACGTCGCCCCTTATGAATTCATGAAGATCAGGATTCTCAACGGCGGCCATGCGGCGATCGCTTATCCCGCGGGTCTGCTGGACATCCATTTCGTCCACGAGGCGATGGAGGACAAGCAGATCGCCGAGTTTCTGGAGGCGCTGACGAAGCGGGAGATCATTCCCGTCGTGCCGCCGCCGCCGAATGTCGATCTCGAAGCCTACCGCAGGAAGGTCGCCGAACGCTTCGCCAATCCGAAGATCGGCGACACGGTTTCGCGCCTCTCCCTCGACGGCTCGAACCGGCAGCCGAAATTCATCCTGCCGAGCGCGCGCGATCGGCTCAAGGCTGGCGCAAGCGCGCGAGGGCTCGCGCTTTGCTCGGCGCTCTGGTGCCGCTATTGCTACGGCGAATCCGAGAGCGGCAAGCCTATCCCGCCCAACGATCCGAGCTGGGACCGTCTGCAGGCGGCGGCGAGGCCGGCGCGCAGCGATCCGAAGGCGTGGCTCGAAATGCGCGATATCTTCGGCGATCTCGCGACGAATTCGAATTATGTCGGCGCGTTCTCCTCGGCGCTCGCCTCATTGTGGACGAAGGGCGTGAGAGCGACGCTCGCCGACTATCTCGGCGCGAAGGCCTGAGGCCCGGCGCGCGAGGCGAAGGACGGGCCATGTATCTCGATCGCTTCAATCTCAAAGGCCGCGTCGCGGTCGTCACCGGGGGCGGGCAGGGAATTGGCCTCGCCTGCGTGGAGGCGCTTTCCGAGGCCGGCGCTCATGTCTATATCGCCGACCGCAACCTCACGGCGGCCAAGGGCGCCCAGGCGGCGATGAAAGCCAAGGGCTACGCCAGCGACACCATCGAGATGGAGGTCACTGACTCCAAGCAGGTGGACGCCGCCGCGGCGCGGGTGATGGCGGAAAAGGGCCGTGTCGACATCCTGGTTTGCAACGCCGGCATCGCCCGCTCCGAGGTGGCGGCGGAAGACGTGACCGACGAGCACTGGCTGAATGTCATCGACGTCAACCTCAATGGCGTCTTCTGGTGCTGCCGGGCGTTCGGCCGGCCCATGCTGGCGGCCGGGCGCGGCTCGATCGTCAGCATCGGCTCAATGTCCGGCTTCATCGTCAACAAGCCGCAGGCGCAAAGCTACTACAACGCCTCGAAAGCCGGCGTGCATCATCTGACGAAATCGCTGGCCGCCGAATGGGGGGCGCGCGGGGTTCGGGTCAATGCAGTCGCGCCGACCTACATCAATACCCCGCTCACCGCTTTCGCCAAGACCAACAAGGCGATGTACGACACCTGGCTGGAGATGACGCCGATGGGGCGGATGGGCGAGCCCGATGAGATCGCGGCCGTCGTCCTCTTTCTTGCTTCCGACGCTTCGAGCCTGATGACCGGGTCGATCGTGCTGGCTGACGGCGGCTACACCTGCTGGTAAAGCTTGGGCGGCGCCGATAAGCGGCAAGGGGGCGGGATGGATCTCGGGCTCAAGGGGAAGGTCGCTGTCGTCACCGGCGGCAGCGTCGGCATTGGCCTTGCGATCGCCGAGGGCCTCGCTGCCGAGGGCGTCGACATCGTCATTGCGGCCCGCAACGTGGAGCGGGTGCGCGGGGAGGCGAGCCGCATCGCCAAATCCTTCGGTGTCAAGGCGGAAGGCGTGGCTTGCGACGTCGCGACGCGCGAGGGGACGGAGGACCTCATCGCCGACGTGAAGCGGCTGTTCGGCGGCGCCGACATCCTCATCAACAACGCCGGCACCGGCAGCAACGAAACCGTTATGAATGCGCCGGACGAGAAATGGCAGGCCTACTGGGATCTGCATGTGATGGCGGCGGTGAGGCTTGCGCGCGGCCTCGCGCCGCTGATGAAAGAGCGCGGCGGCGGCGTCATCCTGCATAACGCCTCGATCTGCGCCGTTCAGCCACTGTGGTACGAGCCGATCTACAATGTGACCAAGGCGGCGCTGATGATGTTCTCGAAGTCGCTGTCGACCGAATTGATAGGCGATAATATCCGCGTCGATTGCGTCAACCCCGGTCTCATCCTCACGCCCGACTGGATCAAGACCGCAAAGCAACTTACTGCCGACAAGGGCGGCGACTGGGAGGCCTACCTCGACGGCGTCGCGCGCGAACACGCGCCCATCAAGCGCTTCGCCACGCCGCAGGAACTGGCCAACTTCTTTGTCTTTCTCTGCTCGGACCGAGCGAGCTATTCGGTTGGCTCAACCTATTTCGTCGACGGCGGAATGCTGAAGTCCGTCTGAGCGCGATCTACGGGCGGACTTCAATGGCGGGTTTGCGCCGTCTCCTGGGAGCGCGCCTGCGCCCGTTGAGCGTCCGCGAGGCGAATGAGGTTGGTGACGCCGGCCACGCCCGGAACGTTCCTGGCGTCGGATTCGGCGCAGACCTTCTGATAAGGCAGGTCGACTGTTCCGGAGACCGTCACCCACCCGTTCTCAACAGCGACGTTCAACCGGTCGCGAGGAACCGCCAGATCCCAATGGAGCGCGTTCAAAACACGTAATCGCACGTCATCGGTCAGGAACCGCATTGTGACCTCCTCCCGCGTCAACATATTTTTGGATATTTACAAGCGGGGCTTCTCGGCGAACCGTTAGTTCAAGTGCCGGCCCAGCTCTTTGACGCAGATCAACGAGTAGCGCGTCAGTAAAGCGGAAGTTGGGCGATCGCCAGGGCGATCGCTTCAGGTTAACGCGGGCGGGCGCTTAGGAAATGTGATTCTCAAAGGGCTTCGACGAATCGGAGCCCGTGATGTCCACTTCGCCTGCGAAGAGTCTTCTCGATCATTTTTCGGCGCTGAAGGACCC
>DASXES010000121.1:0-76585 GCA_036489975.1 Roseiarcus sp. | reverse complement strand
TCCTGGTTCGGCCGCAACCGCCGTCTGGCCAAGGACTACGAGAACCTCGCCGACACCCTTGCCGCCTTCGTAACCTTGGCCGCAATCCAATTCGGAATCAGACGCCTTGCCCGACCGTAGGCTTTTGAGTCAGGCTCTCAGCGAACACAAGATCGCCAAGGTTATCGAGCTATTGGAAGAATTGCGTCGCGACAGTCCGCAGGTCCAGGACCGGGTGGATCCGCAGGCGCAGCAAATGGCCGAGCCGGCCGACGCTGGATCGGTCCTCGCGGCAGTGCGTGAAAGCGATCAACCTTGGGATCGCCGTGTCGGGAACAAACGTCCGAATTATCTTGTTCTGGCGGTCAGGTCTGACCTCCGGGTCCTTTGGGAATGCGCGGCATGCGAATTCGCTACGGCTACGATATTGCGCTCGAACTTGGTCAGCCGGCGACAATACTCGCCATGGCCGATGTCCATTCCGATTTTCGCAGCTGCATCATCGAGGAATCGGAGCTGGAAGTCTCGCCGGCCATCGCGGCCGAGCGCCTTGTCGATGACAACGGAAACATTGTCAGACGATTGTCGGCCCCGGCCGGGCTAGTGTCATTGCGCCTTCAGGGCGTCTTCGGCGCCGACGGACGTGAGGATGAGGCCGACCGCTCCGCGGAAGCGGTCCGGGTGCCCGATCTTCCGGTCGATACGCTGCCATTCCTTCGGGCGAGCCGATATTGCGAAACCGACCTTCTCTCCGACTTCGCCTGGGCGAACTTCGGCGCCGTCAGCGGCGGCGGCTGGGCGCGGGTGCAGGCGATCTGCGACTTCGTTCATCAGCGCCTCCGATTTAGCTATCCGGAGGCCCGCCCGACGCGCACCGCAAGCGAAGCCCTGGCGGAGGGCGTCGGCGTATGCCGCGACTTCACCCACCTGGCGGTGGCGCTATGCCGCTGCCTCAACATTCCGGCGCGCTACTGCAACGGCTATCTCGGCGACATCGGCGTCCCGCCCGATCCCGCGCCGATGGATTTCAACGCCTGGTTCGAAGCCTTTCTCGGCGATCGATGGTTCACTTTCGACGCGCGGCACAATCAGCCGAGGATCGGCCGCATCCTGATCGCGCGCGGGCGCGACGCCGCCGACATCCCGATGATCACCACCTTCGGTTCCCACGCGCTCACGCGTTTCACCGTGGTTACCGAAGAGATCGAGGAGCCTGCGTCCATCCCGGCTTGATCGCCGGTTTATCTTATTGAGCGGAGAGCATGCGTCTCGCCGGCGGCGCGGCGCGCGATTCGCGTCCGGTTGAGTCGCCTCCTCAGGGTTCGCCGAGCGGATTTTGGAACATTCTCAGGGCATTGGAGTTTCGAAAGACACTCTGAAAGCCGAGGAGGCAACTCTCATGCGTAACACTCTATTTGCCGCGGCGGCTGTCGCCGCTCTCGCAAGCGCCAGCGCAATGGCGCAAAACACAACGCCGAATACTGTCAATGACAAGATGAACACGCCCACGACCCACGCGGGCGCCATGACGGCGACCCCGCCTGCCGCCACGCCGGCCACCACTGCGCCTCAACCCGCTAACGTGCCGAATAAAGGCCCCAACTTCGTCCAGGTGCAGAACACCGACATGTTAAGCTCGAATGTGGTGGGACTCGACATCTACAACGGACAGAATAACAACATCGGCAAGATCCAGGACATCGCCTTCGACTCGTCTAAGCAGCTGACGGGCTATATCCTGTCAGTCGGCGGCTTCCTCGGAATGGGCACGCACTATGTCGCGGTCAATCCAAGCTCGCTCAACGTTTCGTACGACGCCCAAAAGAAGACCTGGCGGGCAAGCATGAACGCGACCAAGGCCGAGCTTAAGGCGGCGCCGGAGTTCAAGTACAGCGGCCAGTGGACGGCGAGCCGAAGCTGATTTGCGAGGCGGCGGAGCGGAGCCCCGATGCTTCGTTCCGCCCGATATCGAGTGAGCACAACGACCATGTCCAACACAGCGACAGACATCGACCGAGTTTGGGCGCTGATCGACGATATCCCTGTCGCCATGGTGATCACCCACGAAGGCCAAGGACAGCATATGCGGGCCCGGCCGATGGCGATGCGCCCGGCCCGAGCGGAGGGAGTGATCTATTTCTTGACCGATGTCGACGCGCCGAAAGCGGCGGAGATCCGGCGCAACGAGTCGATCTGCCTCGCGCTGGCGGACAACAGAAGCCAAAAATATGTATCGATCACCGGGCATGCGGAGCTCATCGACGATCGGAATCGGATCAAGGAAGTCTGGTCAATATACGACAAGGCGTTCTGGTCCGACAAAGACGATCCCCGCATAAGGGTCCTTCGGGTCACGCCGGAAAGCGCGGAGTTCTGGGAAGGGTCGGGGGCGGTCGTCACCGCCGTCAAGTTGGTCGCGGCGATGGCCTCAGGCGAGCGGATGAACGTCGGCGCGAACGAAAAGGTCGGCTTTCCTCAGGGCGGCAGGCTCGCGGATTGAAGCTCGAATTTAGCGGCGAGCTGCCGTTGCTGCGAGTCGAATCCCGCCGTCAACTCATAGGCGCCAGGCTCAATCTGCCAGCGCCGGTCCGCCTCGTCGAATTTCGCGAGCAGGCGTGGATCGATTGCGACGGTCACCTTGCGCTCTTCGCCGGGCGCCAAACTGACTCTTTCCCAGCCAACCAGGCGCAGCGGGATATTGGCGCCGTTCGGTCCTGACACGTAGAATTCCGGGATCGCCGCGCCCCCCAATTCGCTAAGGTTGCGCACGCTCGCGCTCGCCGTCACTGCGGCGCCGCTCACATTCACGGCGAGGCCTGTGAGAGCGAATTTGGCGTATGACAACCCAAAGCCGAACGGAAAGAGCGGCCGCTCACGGCGCCCGAAGAACCATTTATATCCAACCTCCGCGCCTTCATCGTAGCGAGCGGTGAACATCGCGCCGTAATGTCCGCCCCGACCGACAGGCCCCATTGGCGCGCCGTTCGGGTCGCCCTCAATCTTCGGATGGGGCAATTGGCCTTCACTGTCGGGGAAGGTGACTGGCAGGCGCCCTGACGGATTGGCGGCGCCGGAGAGAATTTCAGCGATCGCTTTCCCACCCATTTGTCCGGGATACCAGGCCTCAAGAACAGCCGCTGTCCGTTCGAGCCAGGGCATCGCCACTGGCCCGCCCGTTTCGAGCACCACCGCCGTGCGCGGATTCGCGTGCGTGACAGCCTCGATGAGCTGATCCTGTTCGGCCGGCAGCTTGATACTCGGGGCGTCGGCGCTTTCGGTCATGTATTGATTGACGAAAAGGATGACCGCATCCGCCTTGGCCGCGGCCTCAGCCGCTCGCGCGGGGATGGATCCGTCGTCGAAGTCCACCCGGACGCGCGGAAACTGGAGACGGATCGCCTCGAGCGGCGATCCCGGGTCGAAGATCATGGCGCGGTTCACGCCGATCGGTTCTTTCGCAGCGACGCCGCCTCGCGGAATGACTTGCGAAGAGCCGCCGCCGGAGGGCACACCACGATCCGCGTGAGCTCCGATCACGACGAGGCGGTGCAGGTTCGGTGAAAGCGGCAACAGGCCCTGATTCCTCAAAAGGACCACGGCCTCGCGCTCGATCGAAAGCGCGGTCCGATCGCTCGAGTCGAAGTCGACGGAGTCAGAGCCGTCTGTCTTGTCGGCGAGCCCATGGGCGAAGATCGAAGTCAGAACCCGTCGCGCCATATCGTCGAGCCGCGCTTCGGGGACTTCGCCCCCTGCGACCGCTTGCGCTAAAGGCGCGCCAAAGAAATTTTGCGTATCGAGCTGCTCGCCGGATTCCTGGTCAAGGCCGGACATCGCCGCGGAAACCGTCGAGTGGACCGCGCCCCAGTCGGACATCACGAAATAGGGATAGCCCCAGTCCGTCTTCAGCACCTGATTGAGGAGCCAGTCGTTTTCGCACGCGTAGCGCCCGTTCACCTGGTTGTAGGCGCACATCACGGCGCCCGGGCGACCGCGCTCGATCGCAATCTCGAAGGCGAGCAGGTCCGATTCGCGCATGGCCGCGGGGTCGATTTGCGCGTCCAGCACGACCCGGTCGGTTTCCTGAGCATTGAGGGCGAAGTGCTTGGTTGTCGAGATGATGTGGCGGCTTTGCACGCCGCCGATCATTGCGCCGGCCATGGCGCCGGTGAGCAAAGGGTCTTCCGAGAAGTATTCGAAATTGCGCCCGCCGCGCGGGTCGCGAATGAGATTGGCCGTGCCGCCAAGAAGGACATTGAAGCCCTTGGCGCGCGCTTCGGCGCCGACCGCCTGGCCTTGCAGTCGCGCGAGGCCCACATCCCATGTCGAGGCGAGGGCGAGATCGGACGGCATCGCGGTTGCGGTGTCGCCAGGACGGACCTGGCCTGGGTTGGCGACGCCAAGCTCTGCGTCCGTCTCTTGCAAAGCGGGAATGCCGAGGCGCGGTATCCCGGGCACGTAGCCCGCGGAGCCGATCGACCCGGCGGGTTTGGGCTTGCCGCCCCAGGGCGCCGCGATGACGCCATGGAGAAGCGTGAGCTTCTCCGGCTCGGTCATCTGCTCGAGCGCCATTTGCGCACGCTGAGCCGGAGGCAGCGAGGGATCGTTCCACGGCCAGTCCCGCGCGATTGCGGGAAAGGCCAAGGCGACAGGCACGACGATGAGCGCGGCTGCGCTCAGCGAAGCTTTTCTGGTTCGATGGTCAAGCCGGCTCATGCAAAGCCGCTATTCTCTCTTCGGCCGATCAGCCTTCTCGAACGCATGCCGACCGCGCTCGGTCCGGGTCAAATAGAACGCCACGGCGAGCCTAATGTTCGACGGCCGTTGCGCGAGCTCTCATATACCCGTTCGCGTTCGTCTTGAGCGGTGAGACCTTCTTGAACTAAAGTCCTCGCTGCGCTGCGGCATGACGAAGCCGTCCGACGTCTTAGGGCAGGGGCCAATTTGACGGGCGAGTGGTTTACCTACCGGCAGGCGGCCGACCTGTTGAGCGTGTCGCCCGAAGCCGTTCGGCAACGGGCCAAGCGCGGGCGCTGGCAGAAGACGCTCGGGAACGACAAGCGAACGCGAATCCGGCCGCCGGACGGATGGAACGATCCCGACCGGGTTTCGGCCGATCGCGTGCTGCGCCCTCGAGTTCTGGACGAAAGGGCGCTCGCCAATCAGGTCATCCGGGCGCTCGAGGCCCATGTCGAGACGCTCAAGGCGCAGCTTGCAGCGGCGGAGCTGCGCGCCGAAAAACAGGCGGCCGAATTCGCCGCGCGCGAGGCGCGCCACGCCGCCGAACTCGCTATTGAGCGCACCCTGGCCGACCGGATGTCGGCGAGGGTCGACCAGATGTCCGCCGACCTCGCGGTCGAACAGGCGCAACGGGCGGAGGCGGAAAAGAGGCTGGCGGGCGAGCTCGGGCGCGGATGGTGGAAGCGCCGGCCGCCCTGACGCTCGCTGGCTCTGTCCTGAGCCATATGCGGACCCTGGCTCACGCCGTCGTCACACTGAGGAATCCTTTCCGAGTCAGGCGCTGGAACGGTTCGTGTGTGGCCACGATCACACTGTGACGCGCATCACAGCGCTGTCGTCGACGGCATGGTTAAAACCCGTCCCGCCTGGAGGATGTCTTCGGCAGCAGGCTGAACCAGCGGAGAGGACAAGGGGAAGGTCGGCGATGGAGGCCGTCATGAATGAGATCGGCAAACATGCGGCGTTCTACCACGCATACCTGCCTCATGATCGCAGCCTGATCCCTGTCGCGGTCACACTGGGCGTCATCGTCGCGCTTTGGCTCTCCCTCTATTTTGTTAGTGAGGAGCAACACCCGGAATTCGCCCAGGCGGACGCGCGCCCCGCGGCCGTGCTCGTCTCCCGCCCTGTGACCCACTGACAGCGAGGGAGAGGCCGATCGCGCCCCGCCGAGGTTCGTTCCAACGCGCGTGAAGGCGGTCAGGCGATCACGACTTCGCCCAGCGCTTTGGATGCGACGCCCCGCTCGGCGGCGACGCGCCCGGCGCGCAGCACCAGCAATCGCGGCGGCCGGTCGACGATCGCGTCGGAGATGCTCGCCGCCTCGACCGCGACAAGGTCCGCCGCGACGCCAGGGCGCAGCTCTCGGGGAGGAAAGCCGAGCGCCTTGTCCGCTTCGCGGGTCGTCAGCGCGAAGACGTCCTTAAGCTCGCGGTCCGTGAAGGCGCCGTGGCGCTCGGCAATGATCGCGGCGCGATGGAGCATGTCGCCATTGCCGAACGGCGACCAGCAGTCTCGGATGTTGTCGGAGCCGGCGAACACCAGGACGCCTCGCTCGCGCAGCGCCCGCGGCGGCGGCACGGGCGCCGAAGGCGGGCAGGAGGTCAGGATCGCGACCTGAGCGCGGGCGAGCGCGTCGGCTGTCTTGTCGAACACGCCCGGCGGAACGCTTCCGAGCGCGAACGCGTGGCTGACCGCGACCCGCCCTTGCAGGCCGGCGGCGATCGTGCGCTCGGCGATGTCACGAAGCTCGGCTGCGCCGGTCTCGCCGCCGTCGTGCAGATGAATGTCGATTCCCTTGCCGAAGCGCTCGGCGAGCCCGAACACGACGTCCAGCTGGCCTTTGACGTCGTTGTCGAAGCCGGCGGGGTCCAGCCCGCCCACCAGATCGGCGCCGGCGTCGAGCGCCGCGGCGATGAGATCGGGCGCGCCCTTCTCCGTCATCACGCCGCTTTGGGGGAAGGCGACAAGCTGAATGTCGATCCAGTCTTTGTAGGCCTCGCGCACGCGGAGCACGGCTTCGAGATTGGCGAGGCCGACGTCGCTGTCGATGTCGATGTGGCTGCGAACGCGAGTCGTCCCGTTCGCGATCAGCGTGCGGATGAGGGCGGAGGCGCGCGCCTCGATCGGCAGCGCGACGCGATGGCGCTCGACCCGCTCGGCGGCGATGCGTTCGCGCACGCTCCGTCCCTCGACATGGGGCAGGCGCGGCGCGCCCCAATGCGTCTTGTCGAGATGGATGTGGCCGTCGACAAACGCGGGCAGGAGGAGCGCGCCCGCAAGATCGATACGCTCGCCCTCGGCGCTGGCGCTTCCGGGCGCATGCAGCGCCACAACGAGGCCGCCGGCGATTTCCACGTCGGCGAAATCACCCTCGGGAAGGCGCGCGTTGGCGAGGATCATCAGACGAGGTTCAGGCGCTTCGCCGCCGAATATTGATAGAGGCGGTCGCCATAGTGCTTGAACTCCTCGCCGGCCGAGAACGTGAGACTGAGATCGTGCTCGTCGTCGCGGGTGACCGCTTCGCGATAGATCTCGGGCCAGTCGGGCAGGGGCATGCGTCGCCGCGCCTCGAGCTCGTCCGCACCGGGAAGCGGGGGAAAGCCCATCTTCGGCGCCAGTGATACGATCGCCTGCCAGAAATAGCGCAGCGGAGTCGCTCTATCGGGCGTCGGCGGCGCGATCATCCTCAGCCAGTGGGTTCCGGTCACCGCATGCAGTGCGCAGAAGTCGAGCGTCGTGGCGTAGAGCGCAATCGAAACCCCCGCGACGCGATCGTGCGTCTTCGGGCCGATCGCCAGCATGTCGACGACAGGCGCGAATTCCGGCTTCTCGGCGACCGCGCGCATGAAGTGCCAGAGAAGATCGCGTTCGGGCTGGACATGCCGGAACGCCGCCGGTCCATACATGAAGGCGAGAACCTCGGCCGGATCGTCGGTCGAGGGCGGAAGCCCCCGCGAGGCGCCGAGCGGCAGATAGGTCGAGGCCCAATAGCCGAGCGCGATACCGGTCTCCTTGTCGTCGCCGGTCATTGTCGCATAGGCCATGCGCATGAGCGCATGCGTGGCGCTCGCCGCGACGCCGGGCATGAGCTGCGGCAGATAATGAATTGCGGCCGGCGTCGCGCCAAGCCGCGCGACCTCGCCGTGGAAGAAGGCTCGATAGTCGGCTTCTCGCTCCCGCGCGCCCAAAGATTCGCGCCAGTTGTCGCGCGTAATCGCGCTGCCCGGATCAGGAAGGGGAACGAGCCCGTTCTGCTCGTGGTAGATACGGCAATACGCTTCCAGACGTTCGTCGCTCGCGCCCATACGATGGAGCGCGACCAGGACCATCGGCAGGTGATTGGCGAGACAGAACGGAAATTCCGCGCTCCACTGCCCGGACCAGGCGACAGCGCGCTTAAGTCCCTCGCGCGTCGCGGCTTTCCGTTCCGAAGCGATGGCGCGCGCCGACGCCGCTCCCATGAGCTCCTCCAAATGCGCGTCGTCTACTGCTATCCCAGCCGCGGCGGCTTGGAAAGCGATCTTCGGCGAAAGAGCGGGCATTTGCGCGATCAAAAACCAAGCACGCTTGCGCGCATTTTCGACGGGGTCGCCCGCACAATCCGATTGATCTTGCGAAAATCAGGGTGCTAGCCTGCGTTGTTGTCGTACGGGGAGAAGGCAGGCCATGAAACCGTTCATCGGTTGGGTAGCGTCGCTTGGGGTGGGGCTTGTCGTTGGGTTCGGCCTCGCCGGCGCACGGGCCGCCGACAAGCCTTATGAGGGCATGACGCTCAACCTCGCGTCGCAGAACGATCAATTCGCCGCAGTGCTGGCGGCGATCGCGCCCGAGTTCGAGGCGAAGACCGGCGCCAAGGTCAATGTCGACATCCTGAGCTACCCCGAGTTGCTCACCAAGATCACCGCCGACTATGTCGGGCACACCAAGGGCTACGAGCTCGCCACTGTCGACATCGTCTGGTCCGGCCAGTTCGCGGAGGCCGGCTACACCGTAGATCTCTCCGACTGGATCAAGCGCGACGCGGCGGAGATCAAGGTCGACGACATCTACCCGTCGCTCATGGCCTCGCTCGGCGGCTACAAGGGCAAGCAGGTCGCCTTTCCGTTCGCCGGCTACGCCAATGTGCTGGCGTACCGCAAGGACCTCTATGAAGCTGCGGGCCTGAAGCCGCCGACGACAATGGAGGCGTTCGTCGCCGACGCGCTGAAGCTGACCGACAAGAGCAAGAAGGTCTACGGCTTCGTGGCCAACGGCCAAAAGGGCCCGGCGGTGGCGCAGGACTGGATGCAGTACAATCGGCAATTCGGCGGCTCGATCCTCGACAAGGACGGCAAGCCGGCGCTCAATTCGTCGGCCAATATCGCGAGCGTCGTCGCCTATAAGAAGCTGTTCGACGAGGCCGCGCCTCCCGGGGCCGCCGACTATGACTGGGGCGGGCGCGAGGAAAGCTTCCGCCAGGGCCTGGTCGCCAACATGCAGACCTGGTCGATCGGCGCCGCCGACTACGACAATCCGAAAGTGTCCAAGATCGCCGGCAAAGCGGGGATCATGCTGACGCCCTCCGCGAAGGGGCAGCCGCAGGAATACGGCATCGGCGGCTGGTCGCTCGGCATCAACAAGGACATCGACCCCAAGAAGCAGGAGGCGGCCTGGGCGTTCATCAAATGGGTGACGAGCCCGGCGGTGCACAAGGAGCTCAATATGCGCGGGGCTGGGAGCTATCTGCGTAAGAGCGAGATGACCGATCCGGAGTTGCTCGCCAAATACCCGTTCCTGCCGGTGATCGCGACTTCGTTCGAGCACGGCGATGGCGACTTCCGGCCTCGCATTCCGCAATATCCGGAATTGCAGGATCTGATCGGCAGCGCTATCAACGCGGTGCTGGTGGGCGAGGCCGATCCCAAGACGGCGATGGACGCCGCGCAGGCCAAGGCGGAGACGCTGTTCAAATGATTTCGGGACCACGCGCCTGAAGCACGCGCGAGCCTGCCCGACGGCGCACGGGAACCCTGGGGTCTGAGTGAGCGCTGTTTCGCGCGACGGCGCCGCCGGCGCCCATGACGCCGACGCCCTTTCGATCGGCTGGTCCTATGCCGCCAAGCGCCAGATGTTTCTGGCCGCGCTGGCGGCGCCCGCTCTTGTCTACGTGCTGGCGATTGCGGTCGGACCGATGGTCCAGGGCTTTCTCTACTCGTTCGACAGCTACAACCTGATCCGCCCGGCTTCGCGCCATTTCGTCGGGCTCGACAACTATCTCGACCTGTGGCGGGACCCGACGGCGCGCCGCGCGCTGATCAACACGTTCGCGTTCACCTTCGGCGCGGTCACGCTTGAATTCGTTCTCGGCCTCGGCATAGCGCTCCTCCTGTGGCGCGACGACTGGTTCAACCGCATCGCGCTCGGGCTTCTGCTCATTCCCGCGACCGTCACGCCGCTGGTGGTCGGGCTCGTGTTCAAGGCGCTGCTCAGTCCGGAATACGGCATGCTCGGCTATCCGCTGGCCGAACTTGGCCTCACCAGTCCGCGCGGCCTGCTGGCCGACCCACAGCGCGCGCTCGCTGCTCTTGTCGCCATCGACGCCTGGGAATGGACGCCGCTGATGGCGCTCATCCTGCTCGCGGGGCTGAAATCGCTGCGGACCGATATTCTCGAGGCCGCCGCGGTCGATGGCGCAAACGCATCGCAGCGGCTCCGGCTGATCATCCTGCCGCTCCTCATGCCAGCCGCCTTTCTCGCCCTCATCCTGCGCATGATGGACGCCTTCCGGGTGTTCGACATCATCTTCGTCACCACCGGCGGCGGGCCGGGGGACGCCACCGACACGCTGATGATCTATGGCGTCAAGCAGGGGCTCGAATTCTTCAATATCGGCGCGGCCTCCGCGGTCAGCACCGTTATCGTCGCCTGCATCCTCGTCGTGGCCGCGGCGTTCATCGGCGTGCTGAAGCCCGCGAGGAACCGGAATGCCTGATCGCGACCTGGGCTTGATCGCGCGCCGCATCGCAATTTGCCTCGTCCTTACGGTTGCGCTCGCGCCGGTCGTCTGGCTGTTCTCGATCGCCTACAAGCCGACGAGCGACATCTTCGCCTCGCCGCCGACGTTTCTGTTTACGCCGACCTGGGACAATTTCAGGAGCGTGTTCCGCTACTTCAATCTTGGCGCGCTCCTCGAGTCGAGCCTCATCATCGCCATCGGATCGACCGCGCTCTCGCTCCTCATCGGCGTGCCGGCCGGCTATGCGCTGGCGCGCGCGGAAAGCCCGCGGGCGGTCTGGCTGGCCTATTTCTTTCTCATCATCCGCACCGTGCCGGCGATCGCGACGCTGATCCCGTTCTATCTTCTGATGCGCGACATCGGGCTTCTTGGCACCTGGTGGGCGGTGATCATCCTCAACACGGCGCTCAACAGCGCCTTCGTCGTCTGGATGATGTTCTCCTTCTTTCGCGCTTCGCCTGTGAGCATCGAAGAAGCAGCGCTGATCGACGGCTGCTCGGACTTCGGCGCCTTCATCCGGGTCGCGGTGCCGACTGTGATTCCTGGCCTCATCGCGAGCGCAATCTTCTGCGTCATGTTCTCATGGAACGACTTCCTCTACGCCATGTTCCTCACTAAGGCCGACACCAAGACGATCTCGGTCGCCCTTCTCTCCGCTTACGGCACGAAGGACATTTCGTGGGGAACACTGGGCGCGCTCGCCCATTTCTCCACCTTGCCGATCGTCGTGATGATGATCCTGCTCAACCGCTATTTCGTGCAGGGCCTCACGCAGGGCGTGCACTGAGGTCGCTCCGGCGTGCCGCGCGTCAAGCCTCGAACAGCGCCGCCACTTCCATGAGCTTCACGATCGACCGGTCGGCGCCGACAAAGGCCGCGCCCGAAGGCGAATAGCCGACGACGTAGAGCCCCGCGGCCCGCGCAGAACGGGCGCCGGCGCCGCTGTCTTCGACAGCCACCGTCGCCTGCGGCTCGGCGCCAAGGCGGCGCGCCGCTTCTCGGTAGGGCTCGGGGTCGGGCTTCCCCGCGGAGACATCCTCAAGGCTCATCGAGAACGCGATGATCTTGGCCACGCCGAGCGCCTTGATGTTGGCGTCGACGATCGTGCGCCCGGAATTCGATACGCAGGCTTGCGCCACGCCGCGCGCCTGGAGGGCGCGCATTGCCTCAATCGCACCCGGAATCGGTTCGAGCGCGCCCGCGTGCGCGACATAGTATCGCTCGATTCCGGCGATCCACGTGTCGAAGGCCGCGCCGGCGAAAAAGCGCGGCTTGAGCGCCTTCCATATGTCCACCGCGTGTACGCCGCGAAAGGCTTCCGGTTCGATATCGCTGAGGTCGTCGCCGAGGGCGGCGCTGGCGGCGACGAGCGCGCGCTGATGGAGGGGCTCGCTGTCGATCAGCGTGCCGTCAATGTCCCAGGCGACTGCGCGAAAGAGGCTCACGGCGCGGCCAGCTCGGATCGCTCGGCCAGGCGGCGATAGAGGTCGCGGTAGCGGCGATAGCCTCGGTGGTAGGTATCGGCGGCTTCCGGCCGAGGCTCTATCCGGTCGGCCGGGCGGACAAAGGCTGATATCCCCGCCCAGTCGGCAGTGAGCCCCGCGCCGATTGCGGCCGTCCACGCGGCGCCGACGCAAGAGCCGGGATGGCCGGCGAGCCGCTGGAGCGGACGTTGCAGGACGTCGGCCACGATCTGCATCCAGACCCGGCTCGTCGAACCGCCGTCGGAGACGATGAAGCGCTCCGTCTTGTAGCCGATCTCGTTCATGACTTCGATGTGATGAGCGATCGCATAAGCGTAGGCCTCGAGCAGAGCGCGCCAGAGATGGCCGGTGTCGTGCGAAAGGGTCAGGCCATCGAAGGTCGCGCGGGCGTTCGGATCGTGGATCGGCGTCTTTTCGCCGAGAAAATAGGGCGTGACGACAAGGCCGTCGCTGCCGGGGGGCCGCGCCTCGGCCAGCCGGTCGAGCCACTGATGGATCGAGAGGCCGGCCTCATCCGCCGCTTGTCTTTCACCGCCTGCGAACTGGCGGACGAACCAGTTGAGCGCCGAGCCCCCCGTCGCCATGCATCCGTTGGGGACGAAGAGGCCGGGTTTCAAATGGTAGTCTAGGAACAGGCGCGGATCGGGTCGCGCATGATCGGTCGCTGTCAGAATGTCGACTGAGCCGCCGAATTTGAGCAGCACGTCGCCCGCGTTGACGATTCCGGCGCCAAGCGCGGAGGCGATGTGGTCCGCAGCGCCGCCGATGACCGGCGTTCCCGCGTTTAATCCGCTTTCCGCCGCGCCGCGCTCCAACACTGCGCCGAGGATTTCGTGCGAGGCGATTTTGCGGGGCAGGGCGTCGCGCGGGATATGCGCCAGCGCGACCAGCGCGTCGTCGATCGCGCCCGTCTTGAGGTCGACGAACCCGGCCTCGAGCGCCCAGTTCTGTTCGATGGCGCGCTCCCCGGTGAGACGCCAGTTGATATAGTCGTACGAGCCAAACACGGTGGCGATGCGCGCGAAGACCTTCGATTCGTGCCGCTCGATCCATCGGAGCTTCGCGGCGACGAGCTGCTGGTTGATCCCATTGCCGGCCTTGGCGAGAAAGGCCCTCTCGTCGATCTCTGCACGAAGCGCTTCGACCTCCGCGCCGCAGCGCGCGTCGCTCTGCTGGATGGCAAGCCTGAGCAATTGCCCGGCATGGTCAAGAAGGACGACGGCGGGCAGCATACCCGTCACGCCGACCGCGGCGATGTCAGTCGGAGCCACGCCGCTCGCGCGCAGAAGCTCCCGCACGATCTCGCCGACGTTGCTCCACCATTGCTCCGGGTCCTCCTCCGCCCAGCCGACACGGTCCGAGCGCAGCGCGACCGGGCGCGAAGCCAGGGCGAGCGTCTCGTCCGGCGGGCGGATGAGCACGCCGATGGTCGAGGTCGTGCCGATGTCGAGGCCGAGAAGGCAGGGCATGGGATATCGGCTAGCGCGCTCTGTCATACCCGCGCAAGCGGGTATCCAGACTCGCGCCTGATCGCAACGGCTTTGGATTCCCGCTTCCGCGGGTATGACATGGTGGGCGCCCTCACCTCAGCTTCGCCACAGCGTCCATGAAGCGCTTGACGCGCGCGCCGTCGACCGGGTTCCAGGTGTTTCCGTCGACCTTGAAATGTGTGCCGATCACCACGCCGTCCGAGATGGCGAGGATATCGCGCACATTGTCGATGGTGACGCCGGTGTTGGCGAGGACGGGAACATCGGGGACCGCTTCGCGCACGGTCTTGAGGTTGGAACGGTCGACCGGATCCCCGGTCAAGGGCCCCGAGACCAGGATCGCGTCGGCGAGCGACGAGAAGACCGCGCTTTTCGCGCGCAGCGCGATCGGCCGTTCGTCGAGCGAATGCGCAAATTCAGCGTTGATGTTGAACAGGAGCTTCATGTCCTCGCGACCGAGATTGCGGCGCAAGCGGGAGGCGCCGGCGCAGTCGGGCTGCCAAAGCCCCATGTCGGAAGCGAACAGGCCGGTGAAGATCTCGCGCACGAAGCTTGCGCCCGTCGCCGCCGCAATGGCGACGCTGGCGAGGGGGTCCCAGAGATAGTTGACGCCAAACGGAACCTTGAGATGCGGCTTCACGGCCTGAACCACGGCGGTCATCGCGGCGATGCCTTCCGGGGGCGCCCTGAACACGTAGGGTCGGTCGTTCTCGTTACCGAACATCACCGCATCGACGCCGCCCGCCTGCAGAGCCTCGATATCCTTCAGCACGCCGTCGATCAGCTTGGCGACGCCGCCGCCTGCGTCATAGAGCGGTGCGCCGGGGAGAGCGCCGATATGCGCCATGGCGATCACGACTTTCGTCTTGTCGCCGAGGAAGTCGAAGATCATGCAGCATCCTGATGCGCGAAGGCGCTTGATTGGTTGCGCCGGGTGGTAAAGGGGAATGCCCGCAACCTAACCGCGGTATCGAGATTATCAAACAAAAAGCGCTTCCGCTGGCTTCGATATTGTTGATATGGCTGAAGCCCTTGAGATTGGAGGGACAATGCCTGGCGGTTCGCCTTATTCGGAGCTCAGCGGCAGGCGCGCCTTTGTAACCGGCGGGGCGAATGGCATTGGCCGCGCCATCGCCGCCGCGCTTGCGCGAAGCGGAGTGAAAGTCGCGATCGCCGATATCGATGACGGGGGCGCCTCGCGAACCGCGCGGGAGATCGGCGCGGATTCGATGGCCGTCAAGGTCGATGTGCGCGAGCGCGCCTCGGTCGAGCGCGCGTTCGGCGAAGCGCTCGCGCGACTTGGCGGGTGCGAGATTCTCATCGCCAACGCCGGCGTCTCCACCATGCAACATGCGCTCGAACTGACCGACGAGGAATGGGACTTCAATTTCGCGGTCAATGCGCGCGGGATATTCCTCGCCAACCAGGTCGCGGCGCGGCATTTCGTCTCGCAGGGCGCGGGCTGCATCGTCAATACCGCTTCCCTCGCCGCCAAGGTCGGCGCGCCGCTGCTCGCCCATTACTCGGCGTCGAAGTTCGCCGTGCTCGGCTGGACACAGGCGCTCGCCCGGGAGCTGGCCCCGAAGGGCGTTCGCGTCAACGCGGTCTGCCCCGGCTTCGTCAAGACCGGCATGCAGGCGCGCGAGATCGAGTGGGAGTCGCGTCTGCGCAATGTGTCGGCGCAACAGGTCGTCGACGACTATGTGGCGCAGACCCCGCTCGGCCGGCTCGAACAGCCGGAGGACGTGGCGGATGTCGTTCTCTTCCTGTGCTCGGACAGCGCGAGGTTCATGACGGGGCAGGGGGTCAATGTCACCGGCGGGGTCTATATGACCTGAGGCCTCTCGATTCAGCTCGGGGAAGACCCGCGCGTGGGCGCCGTCTCCGGCGCCGTGATCAAAATCGGAAGCACGAGGACAGCCACTACGGCGATCATGGCGCCCGGGACCATGATCCAGCCGGTGCGTTCCGTCAGGACCTGGGCGACATAGGGCGTGGCGCCGCCGAAGATCGCGGTGGCCGACGTCGCTCCCAAGGCAAGACCGCTGATGCGGCCTTCTCCGGGAAACTGTTCGGCGGTCGCTATGGCGCCGACGGCGCTGACCGCGCCGGCGACACAAGCGAGAATCACGGCCGCCAACAGAGCGTAGGAAGGCGAGCCGCCGGCCATCAGATGAAAGAGCGTGATCGGCAAAATCGCGCTGCATAGGCTCAAGCCGATCAGGACGGGTTTCCGGCCAAGCCAGTCGGACAGGGCCCCCGCAAACGGCGTGACGACGATGACCGCGAACGCCGCGGCGGTGGAGAGCCGAAGCGAGCCGCTCTCATTCAGCTTTCCGGCGGAAATCAGGAATGTGGGCACATAGGTGATCCCGACATAATACGTGATCGACCCCAGGGCGGAAATGGCGAACGCCCGCAGGATGCCGGCGCGATGATTCATGAGCGCGTAAAGCAGCGGGCGCGCGGGCGTCGTCCCGCTGGCCTGCTGCCTCACGAAGTCCGGCGATTCTTCCATTGTCGTGCGGGCGATCCATACGCTTCCTGCCAGAGCGGCGCCGACGAAAAAGGGGATGCGCCATCCCCACGACTCCAAGCTCGCGGGGCTCAGCGAATTGACGGTCAACAAAGAAACGCCGACGGCGAGCAGCCCCCCGACCTCGCTGAACGCGGAGGCCAGCGACGTGATCAAGCCTCGCCTCGCGAGAGGCGCGCCCTCAAGCAGATAGGCGACGATCGCGATGTACTCCCCTCCGACAGAGAATCCCATGAGACAGCGGAGGAGAAAAAGCAGCCAGCCGGCAGCAGCGCCCGCTTGAGCATGCGTCGGCAGCAAGGCTGTCCCCAGCATCGTCATGGTCATGAGCGCCACGGACAAGAGCATCGTTCGGCGCCGCCCGAACCGATCCCCGATGTGGCCAAAGACGGCGCCCCCGAGCGGGCGCAACAGGTAGGCGACGGCGAATGCGGCCAAAGTCGTCGTGACCGCGGTTTCGCCCGCGCCAAAAAACACCCGCGACAGCACGGTGGCGAAGTAGAGGTAGAGGGTGAAATCGTACCATTCCAGGACCGTCGAGAATGCGGCCACCGCGATGGAGGCGCGGGACAGGCCTTGCCGCGGGCGGGTCGCGTCGTTCATTTGGACCTGCCGGCGATGGCCGCCATCCGCGCGAAAGAAGAGATCGCGGTCAAATCAGGATGGCGGGGTCAATAGCCGAGCGCTGCGCCGTCCTTGCGCGGGTCCGAGCCGCCGATGAGAACGCCGCGCTCGCTGTCGATCATAATCGCCTGTCCGCCGCCCAGCGGCCGCACGATGTCGGTGAGCGTATGCCCGAGCGCGGAGAGCCTGTCGCGCAGCGCCGGCGAAACGCCTCGCTCAACCTCGACTTTCCCCATGTACGGAGCGAGACGAGGAAAATCGAGCGCCTCCTGAATGTCCATGCCGTAATCGAGCACATTGGACAGAACCCAGCTCTGGCCCATCGGCTGATAATATCCGCCCATCACCCCAAAGCACATCCAGGGCCGGCCGTCGCGTGTCGCCAGGCCGGGCATGATGGTGTGAGCCGGACGCGAATTGGGCGCGAGCGTATTGGGATGGCCGCGCTCGAATGTGAAGCACAATCCGCGGTTCTGCATGAGTACGCCGGACCCTTCGCCGACAATGCCGCTGCCGAAGCTCTCATAGAGGGAGTTGATGAGGCTGCAGGCGTTCCCGTCGCGGTCGACCACCGAAAGCGTAACCGTGTCGCCATTCGGAATGAGGGCGCTCTTGCCGGGCGGCGGCAATTCGCGGAGCGCGCGCTTGTCGTCGATCAGCCGCGCGAGAGCAGCGAGGTAATCGGGAGCGAGGAGGTGGCTCAGCGGTGTTTCCTGGCGGCGCGGGTCGGTGAGGAAGGCGTCGCGATCGCGGTAGGCGAAGCGGGCGGCCTCGATGTGCCGATGGAAGCGCGTCGCGCCGCTGGGTCCGTCCGGGGCGGCGCCCAGCGTTCCGAGCTGACCCAGAATCATCAATGCGGCGAGGCCCGGTCCGTTCGGCGGGCACTGCCAGACGTCGAGCCCGCGCCACTTGAGCGAGATCGGCTCGACAAACTCGGCCGTCTTCCGTCCGTTGGCGAAATCCTCTTCCGTCTGTACTCCACCTTTCGCTTTGAGCGTCGCCGCCATGTCGACCGCGGCCGCCCCAAAATAAAAGGCGTCTGCGCCGCCTTTGGCGATCGCTCGCAATGTGCCGGCGAGCGCTGTCTGGACGAAGCGGTCGCCCGCGCGGGGCGCGTGGCCGGCAGGCAGGAAGAATTTGTTTCCGGCGCGACGCAGCTTCTCTTCCTGCAACGACCAATCCAACGCCACGCGCGGATGCACGGGGAAGCCTTCCTCGGCATAGCGGATCGCGGGCTTCAGCACTTCGTCGAAGCCTCTGGTCCCGTAAGTGTCGAGCAGCAGCTGCCAGCCTGAGACGGCGCCTGGGATGGTGACCACGTGGGGCGAAACATCGTCGGGCGGAACCGGACCCTTCGCCTCGATGGCGTCGAGTGAAGCGGCGGCGCCGGACCGGCCGGAGCCATTGACCGCGACGACCTTGCCGCCGCCGGCCGGCGCGTAGAGGCAGAAGCAGTCGCCGCCGATCCCTGTCGACTGCGGCTCGACGACACCGAGCACCGCGCAAGCCGCAACCGCCGCGTCGACCGCGTTGCCGCCGGCGCGCAGGATGTCGATCGCCGTCAGCGAGGCAATCGGCATCGACGTCGCCGCCATGCCATTTTCCGAATAGACGGGGCTGCGTCCGCTCAGATGAAAGTCTCGCATTTGCCGCGTCCCTTTCCGGCTGTGTCGCTTCGCGTATAGGTTAAGCCGGCTTGCGCGCCGTTTTGCAACCCGCTTTGTCGTTGGCGCAATTTGCATGAATCTTGCGTCGGTTGCGACGAAATTCACGCAGTTTTAAAATCGAAGGTGATGGGAATGGAGCTTGATCTGGTCATTCGCGGCGGCACGGTGGTCACCGCCGCTGACGTCGGCAAATGCGACGTTGGCGTGAAGGACGGCCGCATCGTCGCCCTTGCCGAAGACCTGCCGCGCGCCGCGTCCGAGATCGACGCCTCGGGCCTCCTGGTTTTGCCCGGCGGAATCGACAGCCACGTCCATTTCGACCAGCCCCAGGGTCCGGGGATCGTGATGGCGGACGGGTTCGAGAGCGGCAGCCGCAGCGCGGCGGCCGGCGGCAACACCACCGTGCTTGCGTTTGCTCTCCAGCCGCGCGGCCAATCGTTGCGCCAGAGCGTCGAGGACTATCACAAGAAGGCCAGGGGCAAGAGCTACGTCGATTACGGTTTCCACCTCATCGTCACCGATCCGACGCCGGCCGTGCTTGGCCAGGAGCTGCCCGCGCTGGTCAGTTCCGGCTATCCCTCGTTCAAGGTGTTCATGACCTATGACGACATGGTCCTGACCGACCGGCAATTGCTCGAGGTTTTCACCGTGGCGCGCGAGCAGGGCGCGCTCGTCATGGTTCACGCCGAAGGCTACGACCAGATCAAATACATGACCGATCGTCTGGAGCGCGACGGCAAGACCCATCCTTACTTTCATGCGGAGTCGCGCCCGGAACTCGTCGAGCGCGAGGCGACCCATCGTGCGATCTCACACGCCGAACTGATCGGCATTCCGATCATGATCGTGCATGTGTCCGGGCGCGAGGCGATGGAGCAGATCGAATGGGCGCGAGGGCGCGGCTTGAAGATCTACGCCGAGACCTGCCCGCAATATCTGGTGCTGACGGCCGACGATCTCAAAGGCCTCAACATGGATTTCTCGGGGGCGAAATATGTGTGCTCGCCGCCGCCGCGCGACCGCGCCTCGCAGGAAGCGATCTGGCGCGGGCTCATCGGTGGCGTCTTTGAGACCTTCTCCTCCGACCATTGTCCGTTTCGATTTGAAGACGAGGCCGGGAAAAAGGTTCCGAAGGGGCGGACCTCATTCCGCTGGGTGCCGAATGGCATTCCGGGCGTCGCCGCGCGGCTGCCGATCCTCTTTTCAGAGGGCGTGAAGAAAGGGCGCATTTCGCTTTCGGACTTCGTCGCGCTGACGGCGACCAACCACGCCAAGATGTATGGCCTCTATCCGCGCAAGGGTTCGATCATGGTCGGCGCTGACGCCGACATCGTCATCTGGGACGCGGACAGGAAAGTGACCCTGACCCAGGACCTCATGCAGCACGGCAGCGACTACACCCCTTACGAAGGCATGGAAGTCACCGGCTGGCCGATCAAGACGCTGCTTCGTGGCGCGCTCGTCGTCGACGACGGCCGCATTGTCGGGGCGCCTGGAATAGGCCAGTTCCAGCCACGCCAGACGTCTCGGAGTTTGTAGATGCGTCGACAGGCTACATCGGCGGAGGCGGCGAATGGGGCGAGTATCTGCCGAAAAAGGCGCTGCCGGCCGAAAGGACGTCGGTGAAGGTAAGCCGGCCCAGGAGTGACGGGGCGAAAAGGAAAAACGGGACCGCGGCGAATTCGGCTCGCGCCTCCGCGGAGAGCGGAATGTCGATGACGTCCTCGAAATAGTCGTAAGGCGTGACTCCGCCCAGGACGGCGTCCGCCGTTGCGAGCGGCGACGGCAGTCCGCTCGTGAGGGCCGCCGGCGCCGTCCGTCGGTCGAACACGACGGTGGGATTGGGCTCGTTTGGATGAGCGGCTCCGCCCCCGGACCTGGAGAGCGTGATCTTGGACGCCGCGCCGCCCTTGGCGACCGGCGGTTCCTCGGTCGGCGACGCAGAGCAGCCGGCGGAGCAACTGTCGAGATCAATGGTGCGGACGTGCGCACGCGCGGCGCTCCCCAGCGCCATTGCGGCCATAGCCGCGCCGACAACGAGCGCCCATCGCACCTCGTGTCTCCCTGAATTGCGGCCGCCGCAGGGCTGCTTAGGGGAACGGAGCCGATGCTGTCAATGCGGGAACGAGATCCTTTCGCGACGTGGGGCGCCGGGCTCAAAAATCATTGCTCAGTCGCAAATTGAGGCTAAAGCTTCCGGGGTCGCTTGGCCAGCTCGTGGTCACGACCAATCGTTTAGAATGTCAGGGAAGGGAACCGCTATGGCGACGTTCGTCATTCTCTACAAATTCACCGAACAGGGCGTCCGCAACATCAAGGATTCGCCCAAGCGCACCGAAGCCGCGGTGAAGGCGGCGGCGAGAGCCGGAATGACGATCAGGGAAACGCTCTGGCTGCAGGGCGAATATGACTTCATGGCGATCCTCGAGGGACCCGACGAACTGGCGGCGACAGCGTTCAACATCAATATTCTCAAGCTGGGCAATGTTCGTTCCCTCACCATGCGCGCCTTCACCGCTGGGGAGATGGCGAAGATCCTGGAGCGCGTCGATTAGGACCTGTCCACGAGATCGTCAGGAAGCGCGCGATCGCGGTCCGGACGCCATCGTCCGCATCAGCCTGCGTTGACCCGAGCGCCTTGAGGGTCGCCTTCGCGACCATAAGCGAGTGATCGCCGCCATCGACGACATGGAGCGTCGATGGCGCGCGCATGCGCGTGCGCACGCCCTCGAGAAGCTCGAGCGGACAGAGGGGATCGCGCGTTCCCTGCACGAACAGGATGGGGACCGTGAGCTCGAGCAGAACCTGGTCGCGAAGCTTCGACCGGTCGCCGCCGCCGCAAAGCGGATAGCCGAAGCAGATCAGGGCTTGTACGGAATCGACGCGCGCGACGTGACAGCCGACGCGCCCGCCCATGCTTTTCCCGACGGTCACGATCGGTCCGTCATGCCTGGCGCGAAGCGCAGCCAGCGCCGCCCGATGCGCCTCGATGAGCCGGGGCAGCGGGTCCGGGCGCTTTCGGCCTTGCAGGGCATAAGGATAGTCGAACGGCGCAACCGGGCCGATCGTTTCCAAAAGCCGGGCGAATGTCCACATTCGCGGGTGCGAAGACGGAGCG
This sequence comes from Roseiarcus sp., assembly GCA_036489975.1. Lineage (GTDB taxonomy): Bacteria > Pseudomonadota > Alphaproteobacteria > Rhizobiales > Beijerinckiaceae > Roseiarcus. The sequence continues at coordinate 54,952 of DASXES010000121.1, read as the reverse complement.
CCGGCGCCGGGCGCGAGCAGAAAAGCGGGTCCGGGATCGGACATGAGCGCCAGTCTATCCGCTCAAAACGCTTCAGTCAGTCCGGCGGATCCGTACCTGCTGCGCGGTTTCCCAAAGCGCTCTATAGGATGGCGCCACGCGCAACTGACGGAGTTTCCGCCCTGGTGAATCCAGGGCTCGGCGGCCGCCGGCGCCGCCTCCGTTCAACCGAGGTCGCTGATGCTCGAGATCAACATTCCCGAAGTGGTCGCCGAGGTCGAGAAGGCATTCGCCCGCTACGAGCGCGCGCTCGTCTCCAACGACGTCGCCGAACTCGACGTTTTGTTCTGGAAGAGCCCGCACACGCTGCGGTACGGGGCGACGGAGAATCTCTACGGCTATGACGAGATCGCCGCCTTTCGCGCCGGGCGCTCGCCGGCCGGGCTGGCGCGCGATCTCGTAAAGACGGTCATCGCCACCTATGGGCGGGACTTCGCCACCGCCAACGCGGAGTTCAGGCGCGCAGGCTCGAAGACGACCGGAAGGCAGAGTCAAGTCTGGCTCAGGACCGAAGCGGGCTGGCGGGTCGTGGCGGCGCACGTGAGCTTGTTGCCGGAGCCGCAAGCCGCCGGCGGCGGCTGACGACGCGAATCGCTAACCGTGCGCGTTTCCAGCTTGTCTCTAAGCTTTATCAGGGGCTTGCGCCAAATCCTTGGCGATGAGCGGCGGGGCTTCGGCGTTGTCGCATCGCATCGCCTCGCAGGGTAGGGGGGCTCGCGAACTATCGCATATCCGCCTTGAGCCGCTCGAAGATCTCGCGACCCTCCTGGTCGAGCAGGCGCAGGCCGACCGCTCGCGGCGGCCAAGTGGCTTCGGCCGCTGCGTGGATCGCGCCTGAGGCGTCGGTGGCCCGAACTTCGGTTTCGGTGAGGACAGCGGGGCCAAGATCGGGGCCGACGCCAAAGAACTGAAGCCGGAACCGTTGCGGTTTGAGGGAAAGAACCCGTGCAAGCTCGTCCAAGGGGTCAACCTCGAAAAAATGGATGGGCCGGGGCGCGGGCAAGGTCTCGCGGGGGCCCGCGAGGGCAACGTCGCACTCTTGCCGCGACGGCGGTTTGGCGTCGCGCGACCCGCCCATGCGCCGCGCGATGAGCCTCGCGACGGCGGCCCAGTGGGCTGCGGCCGGGGTTGGCTGGGCCTGCCGTTGTCGCCGGCGCGCTTCCGAATAGGCGTGGGCTCGGAAAGAGGCGATCAGTCGCTCCGCGTCGGCTTCGAGGGCGTCAGCGCCCGCGACCGCCGCTGCCGCCGGGCGCGCTTTCACCGGCGGCGTCAACGGCCGGCGGAGATGGGAGTAAGATCGTCTTCCGCGAATGGAGACCATAAGACCCTTCGCGAACCTGCGGTCTGCGGCGCCGCGCGGTCCCAGACCTTCCCCGATCGCCCCACAACCCAACTTAGCTATAATTTGGTCGCGGCGACCGTGGCAGTTTAAAATGCCAATCAGCTCAAGAGTCAAGCACCACAACCTTGTGGTTAAAAACTGGCTTAATTTCCGGTTCTTGCGCGCTCTCGCGTCGCCCGCCGCGCGCAGAAGAGCATGTGACAATGCGCGCGCCTGCGGCGTTGCGGGGCGTGGCGCTAGCCGAGGGCGGGCGCGAGACGCGGCCCCCGGCGGCGGCGGCGGCCAACCGTTGCGAGACCTGCGAAGCCGACCGCCAGCATCGCCCAGGTCGACGGTTCCGGAGCGGCGGTCATGCTGAGGGTCCCGCTCTCCGCAATCGGGTAATTGTAGCTGCCGACGGACTCCCAGAGCGAATAGTTGCCGGGCGAATTTTCCCACAGGTTCCAATAGCCCCCCGGATTCTGAGCCGTGACGAAAAGCAGGCCGTCGATATCGAGGGGCGTGCCTGACGCATGATAGAGGTTGTCATAGATGAACGAGCCGTCGAGGCTGTAGGCCGGGCCCGGGAAGCTCGGATTGGCCGCGACGCCGGTGATTGTCTGATCGACCAGTCCGGAGATCGCGCCCGAGACGCCAGTCACTTCGCCAGTCGTGTCGACCGTGATCTGGCCGGCGGCGGTCAATCGGGCGTCGGACGAGTCGAAAGTGAATTGGTAGACCGTCGCGTTCGCGGCGGAAACGCCAAACAATATTGCGGCTGTTATGCTAACCAAAAGCTTGCGCATCATGCATCTCCCGTCTCAACCGCGGGTCGTCCTCTGCTTATGACCTGCGAAGAGACCGCCAACACCAACCATTGGGTGGCTCCATTTTTATTAAATAGGCGCAGTATCCTCTTTGTGCAATCTTAGGTTGTTGTCTTAGTTATCGGCAATTGAATAGAGGTTGTGCTAAATTGTAACCAATTGCCTCCGCGGACCGCGCCCGATCCCGCTTGGCCGGTCCTCGCGCCTCAGCGGCGCCAGCGGCGATTTGCGGGCGCCCGCCCCGGCGTGGTGTAAGCGTCTCCGATTTCCAACAGCGGAGGGCTTCATGGCGTCCAATCATCCCGCGCTGGCCGCGAACCGGGTCGCGGTCATAACCGGAGCGGCCAGTGGAATTGGCTTGGCGGCATCGACCAAATTCGCCGCGCTGGGCATGAAAGTGTGCATGGCGGACTTGGGAGGCGCAGCGCTCGAGGCCGCCGCGGCGAAAGTCCGCGCCGCAGCCGGGGGTCCGGACCACGTGCGGTCCTTCGCCGTCGACGTCAGCAGTCTTGATGACGTTATGCGCCTGAAGGCCTCGGTCTACGACGCGTTTGGGGAAGTCGCTATTCTGATGAACAACGCCGGGACCGGCGGGGGCGGCGACCTGTTCGGCGATCCGGCCCGCTGGCGGCGCATTCTGGACGTCAACCTCTGGGGCGTGATCAATGGGGTGCAGGCTTTCGCTCCCGACATGATCAAGCAGGGAACGGCGGCGGCGATCGTCAACACCGGCTCGAAGCAGGGCATCACCTGTCCGCCTGGCGACACGGCCTATAATGTCTCGAAAGCCGGCGTGAAGGTCGTGACCGAGGCGCTGGCGCACGAATTGCGCAACACCGAAGGCTGCCGCGTCGGCGCCCATCTCCTCATTCCGGGCTTCGTCTTCACGGCTATGACCAAGGGCTCAAGGACCGTGAAGCCGGCCGCCGCATGGACGCCCGAACAGGTTATCGACTTCATGCTCGCGTCGTTGGGGAAGGGCGATTTCTACATTCTCTGCCCCGACAACGATGTGCCGCGCGAAATGGATGAGCGGCGCATTCTTTGGGCCGCGGGCGACATCGTCGAGAACCGGCCGCCGCTCTCGCGCTGGCATCCGGACTACAGGGAAGCCTTCGCTACATTCGCGAAGGCCTGAGGCGCGCGCCCTTCCATTGCTGGACGGAGCCTCCCGGACATGTCACCAAAGGATGTCCGAGGGAGGCGGGATTGCCGGAAATGAGTTCGCTCGCGATCTCGCTCGTTGTGACGGCCGTGATTGCCGCAGGCGGCCTCATCGGCCTCGTGCTTCAGCGCGTCCTTCCGGAGCGCTACACGAGCGACAAAGCCCGCGACATGATTGGCGGCGTCGTCGGCCAGCTGACGCTCCTGCTCGTGCTGGTCAACGGCCTCCTCATCTGGACGGCGTATGGCGTCTACAGCACCCAGCAGACGGAACTCCAGACCATCACCGCGCGGGCGCTCGAGTTCGACCTCGAAATGCGCCAGTTCGGACCTGCGGCGGACGAGGCCCGCAGTATCTTGAGGACCGATCTCGTCTGGGCGCACGAACAGTTCTGGGGCGACGACACCTCGCGCGCCGCCGCCTACGAGGCCTCCTACAAGGCCATGGCCAGCATGATGACGTTTCTCGACAGCCTCGAGCCCAAGGGGCCCGCACAGACAGGCATGCTCGCCGCCGCGCGCTCAAACTACGCCTTCATCGGCGAGCAGCGGCTCCTCATGTCGCTGCAGGCGGCGACCCCGATCCCCTGGCCTATGGTCTACGCCGTGACGTTCTGGTCGTCCGTCATGTTCGCCAGCATGGGGCTGTTGTCGAGATTGAGCCCGATGTCGGTTGCAATGCTCCTCCTGGGCAGCGCGTCGATCGGGCTCGCGATCTTTCTGATCCTTGATTTCAGCCAGCCCTATACCGGCTGGATCCGCGTCTCGCCGGCGCCGCTCGAACAGGCGATCCTTCAGCTTGACCAGCCGAGCGCCGCGGAGGTCGGTGGCGCCCCGAAGTGAGATAGGAGCAAAACCCATGGCGAATTACAAGGTTCTTAGCGATTCCGAGATCAAAGCGGCCTTGCAGGAGCTGCCCGACTGGTCGCTGAAAGCGCCGAACATCGAGGCCAAGTTCGAGCTGAAGACCTTTCGCGACGCGATCGCCTTCATCGTCGAAATCGCGATCCAGGCTGAGGTGATGAACCATCATCCCGAGTTCCACAATTCCTATAACATCCTTTCGTTCTCGTTCTGCACCCATGACGCGGGCATGAAGATCACCGATCTCGACATCGAGACGGCGAAGCACATCAGCGCGCTTGCGCGGCGCTTCCAGTCGATGCCCTAAAGATCGGTTGGCGAGGGACCAACGGTGGCGGAGACGGCGGGTTGGGAGCCTCTGGAGTTCGAGGGCAAGGTTGCGCTCGTGACCGGCGGCGGCGCCGGGATCGGCTATGCAATCGCGCGCGCCTTCGCCCGCCAGGGGGCATGGGTCGCCATCGCCGGGCGCACCAGGGACACGCTGATCCGTTCGGCGGCGGCCATTGAGGACGAATGCGGACCGCCGGTCGTGGCGGTCGCCGCGGACGTGGCCGAGGCCGCCGACTGCGAACGGATGATCGCCACGACGGTCGAGCGCCTCGGCGCGGTCGACATTCTCGTCAACAACGCGGCTCGCTTCGCCATCCTGCCGTTGATTGACGCGGAGCCGGCGGAGGCGGCCCGGTTCTTCGCCGTGAACGCCATCGGCCCCCTCAACGCGGGGCGTGCGTTCGCGCGATGGGTCATCGACCATGGGCGCAGCGGCGCGATCATCAACGTCAGCAGCATTGCCGCAGGGCGCCCGGCGAAGGACGTCGGCCTTTATTCGGCGTCGAAGGCGGCGCTGGACAGCCTCACCCGATCGATGGCGGTCGAATGGGCGGGGCATGGCCTGCGCGTCAACGCGGTCGCGCCCGGCCATGTCGCGACCGAGGGCGTGCTCGAGGATTTCCGCACCGGCCGCCTCGACGAACAGGCCATGCTTGCGCATATCCCGGACGGCCGCATCGGAGACGCCAGGGATATCGCTGAGGCTGTCCTCTTCCTCAGCAGCGACCGCTCGCGCCACATTCTGGGGCAGGTGCTGACCGTCGACGGCGGGGAGGGGTTCTAGGCGGGCTTCGGGTTAGTCGTCGGCCGAATAAGAACTGCTCCGGTCGTCGGCGCTACCGGGCGGCCCCTGGGTGTTCCACGCCTCGAGCGAGCAAACCCATACCGTCGCCGACAGAGCCGCGCCGACGAACAGAAGCTGCTGGTACAGCGCCCAGTTGATGGCGATTAATACACACACCAGCGTCGCCACAAAGGAAATTGGCAAGATCGGGGACATAAAGTGACCCATTGACGGCAGGCCTGGCGGGTTTCGCCACATTCGCAAAACCGGCGCCAAATAGCTTTGTTCCGATGGCCCAAGGAAAAAATTAGGAAAAAGTTTACCTTGTTCCCATGGCGGTTTTTCGCGGCAACGCCGAGACCCGACCTTGTTTCAAATGACGGAAGCCGGCGATCGACGGTCCAGTGAAAGGCGTCAGTCGTTCGACGGATTGCGAAGACGGCGCTCATCGTCGCTCCGGACGGGGATCTCGCGCGCGCTCCACGCCTCCAGCGAACATATGAGGATCGTCGCCGACAGCGCCGCCCCGACGAACATCAGTTGTTGAAAGAGAACGTTCTCGACGGCGCCATAAGCGCAAAGCAGCGTGAGCGCGAAGGAAATCGGAAGGATCGCAGACATCGTGGGGCCCGTTGGTCGCTCGATTGCATCTGCTTTTCGAAACGCCGGCCAGATGGTTCGGTTCCCGCGGCAGACGCGGGGGAAAGAAAAAAATTACGTCCTCCTTAAGGGCGCCGGCTGACACTCGAGAGTCACGACCGCACCCGGCCCGCGCATTGACGCCCGTCGAGGAGCAAGTCAAAAAGAAAGCCGGGGGAGGGACGGCGACTTGGCCAAGCGCAAGACAGCGGGGGCTTCCGGCGACGACCGCCGTCGCAAGCAGCAAAGCCCGCCGGCCACGATGGCTGCGAGAGAGCCAATGAAGCGCAAGGACTATGACGACGCCTTGCGGCGTTTGCAGGTCGAGCTTGCGCGTTGCAGGAATGGGTCAAGCACAAGGGTCTGCGCGTCGTCGTCGTGTTCGAAGGCCGCGACGCCGCCGGCAAGGGCGGGACGATCAAGGCGATCACCGAGCGGGTGAGCCCGCGCGTCTTCCGGGTGGTCGCGCTGCCAGCGCCCTCCGACCGCGAGAAGTCGCAACTCTACCTCCAGCGCTACGTCCCCCATCTGCCGGCCGCGGGCGAGATCGTCATCTTCGACCGCAGCTGGTACAATCGGGCCGGGGTCGAATATGTGATGGGATTCTGCACCGAGGCGCAGCACCGGCGATTCCTCACGCTCTGCCCCGAGTTCGAACATGTCATCGTCGACGACGGCATTCTTCTCGTGAAGTTCTGGCTCGAGGTGAGCGACGCGGAGCAGGAGCGCCGCTTCGAGGCCCGGATCAAGGATCCGCTGCGCCAGTGGAAGCTCAGCCCGATGGATCTCGCGTCGCGCAGCAAATGGTACGAATATTCGCGGGCGCGCGACGTGATGTTGAAAGCGACCGACACCGATTTTTCGCCCTGGACCATCGTTCCGTCGGACGACAAGCGGCGCGCGCGCCTCAACTGCATCCGCCACCTGCTCAAGGTCATCCCACACGAGCACGCGCCGCGCGTGAAAATCAAGCTGCCCAAGCGCTCGACCAAGGGCGCTTACAACGACCTTGCTTCGCTCAAGGGCCTGCGTTTCGTCGAGGATTGGGCCTGATCAGGCTTTGGCGCGCTGCAACAGCGCCATGACGCCGCCCGCAGTCGAAAAGAGCGCGGCGTCCGCATCGGCGAATCCGATGAGCTGAAGCCCGAGGGGAAGGCCGCCGTCCCGAAGCACGGGAAGCGAGACCGCCGGGACGCCCAGCATTGACCCCGGAATCACGAAGCTTGCATCGCCCGTCGAGGCGAGGCCGACTGGCGCCGCGCCCGGCGCCGAGAGCGTGAGGCAGGCGTCGAATTCCTCTGCCAGCGCTTGATAGGCGGCGCGGCGCCTGTCGCGTTCTTTGACGTCGCGACGATAATCGTCGAGCGTCAGGGCGTCGCCCCGCGCGGCAAGGTCGAGCATCGGCTGGCTGAGCTTGCTCCTATCGCGCGCGCGATAGGTGTTGAGCGGCCAGCGCGATTCCCAGGCGATGATGTCATGGGAGAGCTCGCGGGCGCCGGATATCGCCTCCTCGACCGTATCGACTGTTTCGCTTTCACGTCGCGACATGAGGATGACGCCCGCGGACTTCAGTCTGGCCGTCGTTTCCTCGAACACCGCTTTCGCCGCTGGCGTCCCGACCGCCCAGCCGTCCGTCTCAAGCACCGCGAGCCGTCGCGGCTTCAATGGGGCGGGGCAGGCCGGCGGCCCATAGAGGCCTGGAAAGCTAGGATCGCCGCCGGCGCGCCGGGAGATTTCGTAGGCGACAGCCCAGGCCTCCGGCAGGCTAGCGGCAAGCGGCCCGTGGGTGCTCTGGGAGAGGGCGTCATGGCTGCCGCCACGGTTGATCGCGCCGACCGTCGGCTTGAAGCCGAAGCAGCCGCAGAAACTGGCCGGCCGCAAGATCGACCCGAATACCTGCGTGCCAAGCGCGACGCTGACGGCGCCCACGGCCACGGCCGCGGCCGAGCCGCTGCTGGAGCCGCCGGGCGTGCGGGTCACGTCCCATGGGTTACGGGTGGCGCGCGGCTGCATCCAGGCGAATTCGGTCGTCACCGTCTTGCCGAGGATCACGGCGCCCGCGTCGCGCAAAGCCGCAACGCTGGCGCCGTCGCGGTTCCCCTGAAAGCCGGCGAACAGCGGCGAACCGTTCTCCGTCGCCATGTCGATGGTCTCGATGATGTCCTTCACTCCGATCGGCATTCCGTCGATCGGCGAAAGGGGCTTGCCCGTCCGCCAGCGCTCCGTCGAGCGATCCGCCGCCGCCCGCGCGCCAACGAGGTTGAGGGCGACAAAGGCGCCGATCCTAGGTTCCCAGGCTTGGAGGTCGGCGATGCAGCGCTCGAGGAACGCGCGCGGCGAATCCTTTCCATTGGCGAAATCCGCCGTCTCGGCAAGAAACGGCCGCATCCGGGGCTTCGTCGGGTCGGGCGCGTTCATCCGTTCGCTTTCGGTGCTTTGCATTGCGTCCGAACTCGCCGCCTCCGCGGTCCTCTCGGCGCTTCTCTTGCAGGTATAGCGCGGCCGAACCAACGTCGTCATCACGAGCCGTACGGGTGTCGAGAGACGCCCGTCCTTCCGGTCGGACTGTGGCGAAGCGATCCAGGACCGTACGGCGCGCTATGTTCCCTGGTTTGCTTCGGCGCCATAGCCGGTCCGGAAGGGACGGGCGTTCTTAGGAACGCCGTAATGACGTCATCCTGCATCAGGCTGGCTGGCCGGCGCCGCCACTGGGGCTTCGCGCGGCCGCATCGCGCGGATGATCGCCTTCTCGATCTCGACGACGAGGAAGAAGATCAGGCCGCCAAGGAACAGCCACGGCCACACGCCAAGCGGGATCCCCTCGGTCTCGAACACGGACTGCAGCGGCGGCGCGTAGGTGTACAAAAGCTGCAGGACAATCACCGCGCCTACCCCCATCGGCAGATATTTATTGCCGAGATGGGCGAGGGGCGACAGCGACGAGTCGACCTTGAACCGGCTGTTCAGGAGATAGAACACCTGGCCGATGACCAGCGCGTTGACCGCGACCGTGCGCGCGAGCGGGTCGGAGGCGCCTTGCCCCTTCATCCAGAAGAATGCCGATAGGGTGAGAACGAGCAGCAACCCGCCGACGAACACGACGCGCCACACGCCGAAGCGGTCGAGAATCGGTCGGCTCACCATGCGCGGCGGCCGTTGCATCACGTCGAGTTCGTGCGGCTCGAACGAGATCACGAGGCCGAGCGCGACCGAGGTCACCATGTTGACCCATAGGATCTGGGGCGCGGTGATCGGCGTGGTGAAGCCGACAAAAACCGCGGCCAGAATGACAAGCGCCTGGGCCACGTTGGTCGGCAGCATGAATAGGATCGCCTTCTCGATATTGTTATAGACGGTCCGTCCCTCCTTCACCGCCGCGGTGATCGAGGCGAAATTGTCGTCCGCCAGCACCATCTCGGCCGCCTCCTTGGTGACCTCGGTGCCCTTGATCCCCATCGCCACGCCGATGTCGGCCATTTTCAACGCCGGAGCGTCGTTGACCCCGTCGCCGGTCATCGCCACGACCTGTTTGTTGGCCTGGATTGCTTTCACGAGGCGCAGCTTGTGCTCGGGGCTGGCGCGCGCGAACACGTCGACCTTGGCGACCGTATCCTGAAGCGTCGCCATGTCCATCTGCTCGACCTCGGCGCCGGTGACGGCGGTCTTGCCGTCGCCGATGTCGAGCATTTTGGCGATCGCCGCGGCGGTGATCTTGTGGTCGCCGGTGATCATCGTCACCCGGATGCCGCCCTCGTGACATTCCTTGACCGCTTCGATCGCTTCCTTGCGCGGCGGATCGAGGAGGCCGACAAGCCCGCGCAGCACAAGGTTCTTCGGCAGGTCGGCCGGCCCGAGGCTCCCCGCCTTGAGACCAGGATCGGGCAGCCACGCCAGCGCCAGCACGCGCTCGCCTTGCGCCGCGAGCGCATCGCCGACTGCATCGAAATGCGCGCGATCGAGCGGCGGCCGCGTCCCGCCCGAATCCTCCTGCCTGTCGCAATGGTCGAGGATCACCTCGGGCGCCCCCTTGACGAGAAGCATCTCGCCATCGGCCGTCTTGTGCAGGGTCGCCATGAACTTGTGTTCGGATTCGAAGGGGATGACGTCGACGCGCGGATAAGCGGCCTGCTCCTTCTGCCGCTCGACGCCCAGTTTGGCCGCGAACGGATAGAGCGCGCCCTCGGTCGGATCGCCCTCCACCTTCCATGAGCCGTCCTCCTGGCGCAGCTCGGAATCGTTGCACAAAGCCGAGACAAGCCCCAGCAGCTGAAGCACCGGATCGTCGCCGACGGGCGCGCCGTCCCTGAGCGCCTCGCCTTCGCTGGCGTAGCCGTCGCCGGTGACCGTGATCGCGCCGTCGGCGGTCGCCGCCGAAACGACCATCATTTCCATGAGCGTCAGCGTGCCGGTCTTGTCCGAGCAGATGCGCGCCACGGAGCCCAGCGTTTCGACCGCCGGCAGTCGCCGGACGATCGCGTTGCGGGCGGCCATCCGCTGGACGCCGATCGCGAGCGTGATGGTGATGAGGGCCGGCAGGCCTTCAGGGATCATAGAGACGGCGATGCCGGTCACCGCCTGGAACATTTCGACGAAGGGAATGTGCTGGACGAACCGCCCGTAGACGAAGGTGATCGCGCTGATGATCAGAATGATGACCGTAATCGCATAGCCGAACTTTTTGATCTGGAGCAGCAACGGAGTCTCGAGGGGGCTCACGCCGGCGAGCATCTGGTTGATGCGCCCCAGTTCGGTGTCGGCGCCGGTGGCGACGACCAGTCCGGTCGCGCGGCCCGAGACGACCAGGGTGCCCGAATAGGCCATGCCGGCGCGGTCGCCCACGGTCGCGTTGGCCGAGACGGGCTCGGTCGATTTATCCGAGGGCACGGATTCGCCGGTCAGCGCCGCTTCCTCCGTGCGCAGGTTCTTGACTTCGACCAGCCGCAGATCGGCCGGGATTTTGTCGCCGGATTCGAGGAACACGATGTCGCCCGGCACGAGCTTCTCCGCCGCGATCATCGCGGTCTGGCCGTTGCGCAGGGTTCTCGCCTCCGGCGAGAGCATGTTGCGGATCGAATCGAGCGACTTCTCCGCCCGGCCTTCCTGGATGAAGCCGAGCAGCCCATTGATGATGACGACGGCGAGGATGATCGACGCGTCCAGCCATAAGCTCATCATCAGCTTGATGAACCCGGCGGCGATGAGGACATAGACAAGGACATTGTTGAACTGCTGCAGGAAGCGCATCAGCGGCCCGCGCTTGCGCGCGGTCGGCAGCACGTTAAGGCCGTATTCCTCCTGGCGGCGGGCGGCTTCAGCCTCGTAGAGGCCAGCCTTCACGCTGGTCTTCAGCCGCTCGACCGCCTCGTCCGTCGTGAGGGCGTGCCAGGCCGTCGTTTCTGCTGCGCTCATGGCTCGGGCTCCATGCGCAAGGCGGCGGCGCGCTCAAGATGCGCGACCGCGCGCCATGCGTGATGCGCGAGCCGGCTCAGAACCGCGACCGCGTCGACGCGCGCGATTGCCTGGCTCGCGGTGACTTTCCCGGACGCGACCCTGTCGAGCGTGGCGCGGCGATGCGTGGCCCGAAGATCGGCGAGCGTTTTGGCCGCACGCTCGAGCGCCGCGCTTCGGCCGCCGGCTGGGGCGCCGCCCGCGATCTTCGCCGCCAAGGCGTCATCCGCTGCGTGGGCCGGTCCGGCGGCGACCGCGAGATTCGCTGCGGCTGTGGCCGCGTCGCGCATCGACCCAGCGCACAGAGCGGCGGCGCGCGCCTCTTCGGGTCCGTCCGTCGCAACGCCCGTTTTCGCCATCGCGTCGACCGCCTCGGCAAGCCGGCCTGCATGGTCGAGCGCATGCACCGTGCTCGTGAACCATTCGTGGCCTTCCTCGGAGGGCGGCGGGTCGGACTTTAGAGAAATGCGCTCGCCTCCCGCAAGGCGTCCGACGCCTGAGCCCGCGTCACGTCGTCGAAGACCGGGTGAGCCGTTCCGCCCTGAACGGGGCGGTCGAGTCCGCTCGCGGTCGCGACGCAGAGGGTTTCGAGCGCCCGCTCGATCGTCCGGCGCACCGCTTCGACCGCGACTATGGGCGAGCGAAGCGAAGCCGGGTCGAGATATTTGGTGAACGACGAGCCGCGCTCCGGCACGAAGCGCTCGATCAGGCGGGTGAACGGACCCATCAGCGGCAGCAGGACGGCGACGCCGTTCACGTTATAGGCCGTATGATAGGCGGCGAGCAGGCCCGTCGCATCGATGGTCTGCGACGCCCGGACGATCAGCGGCGTCACAAACGGAAAGAGCGCGATCGCAATCAGCGCGGCGATGAGCTTGAAAGCGATATAGGCGACAGCGAGGCGCTTGGCGGTGCTCGAGGCGCCGATCGCGGCGACGGCGGAAGAGGTCGCCGTGCCGATGTTCTGGCCGATCACCAGGGCCAGCGCCTGATCGAGGCCGACCGCGCCGGCATAGAGGGCCGAGAGCGTCACAGCGATCGAGGCGGTCGAAGACTGCATGAAGGTGGTCATCACGGCGCCGACCACGACCAGCAGCAGCACGTTGGCCATGCCGGCGAGCGTGATGGCGCCGGCGGCGTTGGTGATCGTGGGCAGGTCGGACGGATGCAGGGACTCCGCAAGGCCGCCCATGCCCAGCTGCAGCGTCGACAAGCCGACCAGAATCAGCGCGAAGCCCGCGATGGCCGCGCCCGCCGCGGCCAGTCGTCCACGCCCGACCACCTTCATCAGCGCGCCAACGAAAACGATCGGCAGAGCGGCGGCGGTGAGCGAGATGCGGACCCCGAACGCCGCCACCAGCCAGCCCGTTCCGGTCGTGCCGATATTGGCGCCGAAGACGAGGCTCAGGCCTTGCGGAAAGGTGAGAAGCCCGGCGCTGACCAGCCCGATCGTGGTCATTGTCGTGGCGCTGGACGACTGCACCAGAAGCGTGATGATCGCGCCCCAGAATGTGCCGAGCAGGGGGGTCGCCGCCGCCTTCTCCAACACTGCCTTCAGAGCCGTGCCGGCGAGCGCCTTGAGCCCGTCGGTCATCACAGCCATGCCCAAAAGGAAAAGGCCGACGCCGCCGACAATGGAAACGGTGGTCTCCAAATCTCCTCCCGGCCCCTGTGGTGGTCCACAGTGGGAGTCGCATCCGTATCGCGGTGGGAGGCGCTTGTCGATGAGGGCGGGGGCTTAACGCCCGAGGCGCGGCCTCAGACGCAGGCGCGCGCGACGTGCTCGATCGCCATGCCGAGCGCGAGCTCGAGCGGGCGGGTTTCGTGCGTGGTCTGGGCGAGAAGCAAGCCGCCCTCGAGCGCCGCGATCATTGTCGTCGCGAGATCCTCCGGTCGCGCCTCTCGCTTGAGTTCGCCGCGATCGCGCATGGCCCGCAGAGCCGTCACGAGATGGGATTCCCATCGCGCAAAGCCGAGCGCCAGCATTTCGCGGGCGCTCTCGGAGCGATCGGCGAGCTCGCTCGCCAGCGAACCGAGCGGGCAGCCGCCTGCGCCGCCCGCCGCCTTGTTCATGGCGATCACGCCGTCGGCCCATCGCCTCAGCCCCTGGAGCGAATCGACCGTCTTCAGCATAGCCGCGTGGTCCCCGGTCACCCGGCGGGTTTGAAGCTCGATGACCGCGCGCATCAGTCCGTCCTTGTCGGCGAAATAGTGATAGACCTGCGACTTCGAGGTCGCGCTAGCGGCCATGATGTCCTCGAGGCTCGTCCCGCTTGCGCCCTGCCGGTAGACGAGGTCGGCCGCCGCCTCGACGATGCGCCCGCGGGTCGCAGCGCCGCGCGCCGTCGGCTTTCGTGATTCACTTGCATGAGCTTTTTTTTGGCGGGGCATCCGGCACTTCCTTCGCGTCTGGCCGGAGTCTAGCGAATAATGGACTTGACAGTCCAGTTGCGAGCGGGAACTCTCAGACGCGCATCTGGACCGACTGGTCCAGTGTAATTGCGATGGAGAACCCGGATGCCTCTTTTGAACAATGGCGACGCCTTCCCGAAGCTGACGATCCCCGCCGTCGGCGGCGGAACGATCAACCTGCCTGACGCGCTCGCCGGATCGTGGGGCGTGGTGCTGATCTATCGCGGCGCGTGGTGCCCGTTCTGCAATGGTCAGCTCGCAGGCTTCGCGGCCGAGAAAGCTGCGCTGGACGGTCTCGGAATCAAGGTCGTTGCGCTTTCGGTCGATGACGAGGCGACCAGCGCCGCCACGGTCGCCAAGAATCATCTGCAGTTCCCGGTCGGCCACAGCGCCAACGCGGACGCGGTCGCGGCCGCGACCGGGGCGTTCGTCAACCCGAACCCGCACTTTTTGCAGCCGACCGGTTTCGTCCTCGCTCCGGACGGCACAGTCAAAGAAGCTGTCTACTCGAGCAGCGCCATCGGCCGCATGGTCGCCAGGGACGTCGTGGGCTTCGTCGGCTACCTGCAATCCGTGGCCGCCAAGGCCGCCGCCGAGTAACCTTAAGCCGCCGGAGGAAATCGGGCGGGCGCCAGCCAGGGCTTGCGCAGGCCACTAGCCGGCGCAGACCAGGGTTCGATCGTTGTTGCGGATCGTAGCGCGCCGCTCCGCCTCGCGGCCTGCGCAACTTGCCTTGATTTATGAATAGCAGAGAGGACGGTCGGAGCGATATTCTCCGCCGCCATGGCGACTCTACATGCCGGCTGCTGGACAATTTCGTCGTGTTTTAGATGTACAACAGCTTTTATCTCCCGAGCATATCCAGTAAGGAGCCAATAGACCGAGAGACAATTCCCATGAAGGCAATTGTGGTGACGGATCAGGCTGCGGGAACGGCCGGGATGAAGCTGGTGGAGCGGCCCGAGCCGCCGGCAGCGATAAACGACGTCATCGTTCAGATTCATGCGTCGGGATTCGTCCCGACTGAGATGGCGTGGCCCTCGACCTGGACCGATCGCCGCGACCGTGACCGGAGGCCGTCGATCCCCGGCCACGAGCTGGCCGGCGTGGTCACCGCGCTCGGCTACGGCGCGACGGGACTGTCGGTGGGGCAGCGAGTGTTCGGCCTCGCCGACTGGCATCGCGACGGCTCGCTGGCGGAGTATGTAGCCATCGAGGCGCGCAACCTCGCCCCGCTTCCGGGCGACGTCGACTTCACGGTGGGCGCGAGTCTGCCAATCTCGGGCCTCACCGCGTGGCAGGGCCTGTTCCAGCACGGCCGCCTTCAGGCGGGGCAGAGCGTCCTCGCGCACGGCGCGGCAGGCGCAGTCGGGACGATGGTGACGCAACTCGCGCGCGAGGCCGGCGCCTACGTCATCGGCACGGGGCGCGCGGCCGACCGAAAGAAGGCGCTCGACTTCGGCGCGCAGGCGTTCGTTGACCTGGACAACGACGTGCTGGAAGACGTCGGCGGCGTCGATCTGGTGTTCGATGTCATCGGCGGCGACATCCAGAGGCGGTCCGCGGGTCTGATTCGAGCTGGAGGAACACTGGTGTCGGTCGTCGGGCCTGTCGTGGCGCGGCCCGCCGACGGCTTGGCGGTCGACTTCGTTGTCGAGTCCGATCGCGCCCAACTGATTGAGATCGTCCAGCGGGTGCGGGACGGACGACTGCGAACGAACATCGGCAGGGTGTCGACCCTCGATGACGCCGTCGCGGCCTTGAACCCGACCGAGCGGATCACCGGGAAGCCGATCATCCGCGTGCGCCCGTGAGGACGCCGAGAGGGCCAGCGGTTCCCATCCTGAGGATTCGGTATCACGCGCGTCGGGGGCGCCAAGATGGAGTCTTGTCGTGGGTCCCTGGGCGGCGCACACTCCGGGCGATCACATGTGAGGAGGGAGGCCCATGCTGTTCGCCGTGAGTGGTCTTGAGGGTTGCGCGGTTAAGGCGAGCGACGGCGATGACGTCGGTTCAGTCAGGGACTTCCTGTTTGACGATGCGACCTGGAAGATCCGCTGGATGGTCGTTGGCGCCGGTCACTGGCTGCCGGGCCGCAAGGTCTTCATCCATCCTTCCGCGATTGCGCCGCTCACGCTGCCGCCAAAGCCTGCGCTGCCGATGATGAGTTCAGGAGGGGCGCTCGAGCTCACGGTCACTCTGACCAGGGCTCAGATCGAGGCCGGCCCGCACGCGAGCGAGGACGATCCGGTGAGCGGGGATATGCAGGCGCTCCTCTACGACTATTACGGCTGGGACCCCGACTGGGGCGTCACGCATTTCGGCGCCGCCCTGCCCAATGCGGAATCCGAACTCGTCCTGGAGGCGGCCCGCCGCGACAGGGAAGCGCAAAACCCGCCGCTCGACGGAGCCGATCATTTGCACGGCGTCGCCTCGGTCAAGGGTTACTACGTCCACGCCGTGGACGGCGACATCGGCCATATCGAGAACGTTCTCGCCGACGATGCGAACTGGGAGATCCGCTATTTCGTCATCGCGACGCGAAACTGGTGGCCCGGCAAGGTCGTGCAGCTTTCGCCCTATGCGGTGAAGGCCATCGACTGGTTCGGCGAGCGCATCAACATGAACGTGACCCGCGATCAGGTGCGCTCGGCGCCCGCCTGGGATCCGCTGGCGATGATGGACAAGGCGAGCGAGGACGCGCTCCACAGCCATTTCGGCTGGCCGGGCTACCGCGGCTAAGCCGGGGCCGTTTAGACGCCGACCGGCTTACCCGGGCGCGCTGGCCGCCGCCTGTCACCGCGCCCCGGGTCCGTTCCGGCGCGGCGCAGCGGCCCTTCCGGCGTGACAGGCATGCGCGGAAGGCCGGGTCAGCGCCACTGGATGTCGACTCGCGTCTCGCACGCCGCCTCAAGGGCCGGCCGATGAATTGGGGGTTGAGTAAACTGTCGTCGCAATCAAACAGTCACCGTAATCCGTGATCGCCCTAACCGATTTGGGCTTTCTTGGCGGTGGCCGTTTCGCTGTGAAGACCCCCGCTTTCGGGGGTAGGAAAAGCTTGGATTTCCTTGGATTCTCTCGTTCGAAATGAGCCTTTTCAATGGGTTATGCGGGGTTTTCCGCGACGACAATTTTCGCACCCGGCCCATGATTGCGACCCGGCTCTCATGGCGGCAGGCCTTTCTGGCGTACGGAAGCGAAGGGTTGTCCATGGGCAAAAGTCTAGCCTGTCTTCCGATTATCCGCAAGAAATGTCGATTCATTGT
Organism: Roseiarcus sp.; assembly: GCA_036489975.1. Classification (GTDB taxonomy): domain Bacteria; phylum Pseudomonadota; class Alphaproteobacteria; order Rhizobiales; family Beijerinckiaceae; genus Roseiarcus. The sequence goes on along the minus strand of DASXES010000121.1, from coordinate 37,858 downwards.
CGGTAGCCGATGATCTGTCCGCTTGGCCGTAACCAGGCGCCGGTCGTTCAATTAGGAATTGAGTAAACTGTCACCGTAACCTAGCTGTCGACTGTTGTGGAATTCAACTGATTCAGAAACCTGGTCCATCGGCCGTCATGGCCGGCCTTGGATCGGCCATCCACGCCTTGCCACCGGTATTCGCCAGATGTCTAATATGTTTATTATAGATATCAATGCGTTAGTTGCGTCGATCAATGTTCTGCGGGATTGGCCGGGCCAGGCCCGGCCATGACGAAAAAACCCGAAGCGAGGCGGCCGCAGAGAGATCAACAACAGGTATCGCGATAAGAGCATTGTTCTGCTCTTGATGTCGGTTGCCGATGATCTGCCCGGTTTGGCCATAACCAGGCGCCGATCGTCCAATTAGGGATTGAGTAAACTGTCACCGTAAAACCGTAAAACTAAAATGACCCCACCGTAAAATGCCCACCCTAAAATGCCACCATAATACCAGGACTCGATGATCGGAACCGATCATCGCCTTTTGGCCCAAGCGCGAAAACGCGCCCCCGCCTTTGCGCGGAATTGAGCGCGGATCAAGTCGCGCTCAAACAGAATCGGTATAAGACCCACCGCAACATCGGCTGGCATCATGGCGAGCGAGAGCGTATCGCAACGCGCCCGTTTAGCGCACTTCCACGAAATCACCGGGCTTCCATGATCCGTCGAAGGCCGGCGGCTCCGGGCCGTAGATGCGAAAGTAGACGAACCAACCCTTGCCCGGAATCGTCTTGATCCATTCGCCCTCGTGTCCGGCCGGGGCGGTCGGACCGAAATAGAGGTCGATGGGAGACGCGCCGCTCTTGTCCTTGAGTTCGAACAGCGAACGAAGCGCGGCCTTGCCCTGATCGGTGTTCACTTGGCTGCGCGTGTCGGTGTCGTAGACCGTGATCGACCAGAAGAGCTTGCCGGGCACGGGCTGGGGCACGGTCAGCTTGTAAGTCTTGGCGCCGTCGAGAGTCGCGCCGTTGGAATCGCGAAGGCCAAGCCAGTAGAGCGATCCTGCCGTGGGATCGCGCTTGAACATGGCGGGCGAGGCGCCGATCGCCTGATAGAACCATTTGTCGCGGGCGGTGAGATCGGCGTAGCCCCATGTGTTGAAGTCGCCGTCTTCGAAGCGCAGAGCCGCCCATTCCCACTTGCGGTCGGGCCAGACGATGCGGTCGGGCCGGCGGTCGCCGAACGACTCGACGCGCATCTGCGCGTTCCCGCTTCTCGCGGCGTTTTCCAGGATGCGGCTCATGCGGGCGTCCGGCGCGAAGGGCTTGCCCTTCTCGATGCCGAGCGCTGCGAGCTCGCCATACATCATGTGAAAGCGCGGGTTGGGCGGCTCGCTGTCGATCACCTCCGCAAGCTCGCGCCAGAACTGGATGTTGTTCTCCCAGGCAAGCGGCGTGGTGTCCTGCGGAGGGGGCGTGAGATCGAGCCAGGTCAGCGCGGGCGGATTGTCCGCGTGCGCGAGGGGATAGACCTTGACCGTCTTGATGCGGGCGATTGCGCCCGGGACATCGCCGTTGACGGGAAGGGAACGGACGCCGACGAGCATCTTGTTGGAGGGCGAAGGCGCGGCGCGGTATCCAGCTGGCGAGGCATTCTTATAGCCGGGGGGAAGGAAGACCACTTTGTCCCCTTTGCCGGCAGCAGGCCCTGGGAGGCCGAGGTCGGCGACCCAGAGCTGGTTGATGTCCATCGCAATGCAGATCAGCGGGCCAGGGGGAAGCTCGATCACCATCGGGCCTTGGGAGAGGTCAAGAAGAAGAGGCGCGTAGGGGGTGTCGGAGTTGAGGGTGAAGCCGACATGCTTCGGCTTGGTGTCGAGCGTGCCGAAGACCGTGTTGGGGATGATTCCGAGTTTCGCGTTGCCCTTGAAGATGGCTGAGCCGGAGACCGTTGGATAGAAGAAGCGGTAGGCCTCGATGGCGCGGCTCAGGTCGCAATCATCGTATGCCTTTTGCGCCGCGTCTGCGGTGGGGAAGCCGCGTTCGAACGTGTAGGGGGTGTTTGACTCTTCGCCATTCATGGTCTGCCCTCCCTGATGCGATGGTCACGTCACAGGAGCATCAGGTCGGTGTTGGCCGCAGGCATGCCCCAGATGACGGCTTCGACTGCGCGCCGCTCAATGGCGCGGCGGCCGAGATCTTTAGTGGCGAGATCTTCAGTGGAAGGACTCTGCGCATGTGCCGGCAAAGCTGCACTGATAAGAGCGAACGCGGCGGCGCTGACTGTCTCACGGTTAGACTCCCGGATCGTCAAGTTTGAAGGAAACCTACGCTGACATTGCGCCTGGTCAATGTCCGCTTCGGCGGACACCGCTCCAACAGGCCTCGCCAGGGAATGTTGGCGCCCCGCCCGATGGCGACATTCACAGTGCAACACGCAATCTCGCTTACGTCGACCGCCGACGTCGTCACCAACTGAACCGGTCTGGGGTCTTCCATCCGCGGCTGACCGGCGGAGCGCCGGTCGACAGTTCGTTACGCAAACGCCCGCGCCGCCGCCTTGTGCCTGGCGATCAGGGCGGGGAGATCGACGCTCTCAGGCGCCCCGTCGATGACCCGCCATGTCCCCGCGACCATCACTCGGTCGGCGCGATGGGCGCCGCAGAGGGCGAGCGCGGCGATCGGGTCCTGGGCCCCCGAGAAGCGCGGCTCATCGAGCGTGTAGAGCGCGAGATCGGCCTGCATGCCGACGGCGATCGCGCCAATGTCGTCGCGCCCGAGGCAGCGCGCCGACCCTTCCGTCGCCCAGCGTAGCGCATCGTAGGGCGTCACCGCCGATGGGCCATAGCTCAGGCGCTGGAGCATCAGGGAATGACGCACCGCCTCCATCATGTTGGACGAATCGTTCGAGGCCGAGCCGTCGACCCCAAGCCCGATCGCGACGCCCGCCGCCTCGAGCTCCTTCACCGGGCAGACGCCCATGCCGAACGCCATGTCGGAAGCGGCGCAATGGCAGACGCTGACGCCGGCCTTGCCGAGCCGCTCGATCTCGCTCGCGTTGAAATGAATCCCGTGCGCGACCCAGGCGCGGGGACCGAGCCACCCCGCCGCCTCCAGGAGATCGACCGAGCGCATGCCGAAGGTCTCGAGCGCGTAGACGTCCTCGTCGAGCGACTGGCAGAGATGCGTGTGGAGGCGGCAATCGTAGCGCTCGGCGAGTTCGGCCGATCCCTCCATCACCCGCTTCGGCACGGCGAGCGGCGAGCAGGGCGCGAGCGCCACGCGGATCATCGCGCCCGGCTTGGGGTCGTGATAGCGGCCGAGCACCCGCTCGCTGTCTTCAAGGATCGTCTCCGAGTCCTGCACGATCGAGTCCGGCTGCAAGCCGCCGTCCTTCTCGGAAATGCCCATCGAGCCGCGCGTGACCGTCATGCGCAGGCCGAGCTTCGTCGCCTCTTCGACTTCGATGTCGATCGCGCTTTCGAGGCCCGGGGGAAAGAGATTGTGGTGGTCGGCGGCGGTCGTGCAGCCGGACAGCATCAGTTCGACGAGCGCCATGCGGATCGCGATGCGCAAGGCCTCGGGCGTCATGCGATCCCAGCGCCGCTCCATCGTGACCAGCCAGGGGATGAGCTCCTTGCCGAAGCCTGCGGGATGAGCGCGGGTCAGCGTCTGGTAGAAATGATGATGCGCGTTGATGAGCCCCGGCAGGACGACATGGCGCGAGGCGTTGAAAGTCGTGTCGACAGGCGTCGCAGGCGATCGTCCGCGCGCCACGCACTCGACGATCTCGCCGCCCTCGACGACGATTCCGCGCTCAGCTTCGGCTGCGAGGATGGCGAGCGGGTCCTTGATCCATAAACGCATGCGATGAGTGGACTCCGTTTCGAGGGAGGGGGCCGCATAGGCGAGGCGAGCCCAAAGGTAAAGGCTTGAGGGGTCGCTTTCAGTACCCCTTGTCCGCTCCGACGTTTTACGAGATTGTATTCGACGCTGGGAATTTCGGCTTCTATTGTGGGGCGTGGCTGGGGCGAGTGTGAGGCGCAGCGTCAATCATCAAAACGCAGCCCCACGGCGAACGGCGGCGCGGTCGCTGAGCCGGCCTGCGAACTGGACTGTGGGAGGACTTCGAATGCGCGTTGCGATCATCGCGGCGTTGGCGGGGGCGATGGGGTTCGCCGGACCGGCCGTCGCCCTCGACAAGGTGACCTTTGGCACCAATTGGGTCGCCGATCCCGAGGCCGGGGGCTATTATCAGGCTCTCGTCGACGGGACTTACGCCAAATACGGGCTGGACGTCACAATCCTCCAGGGCGGCCCGATGTCGAACGGGGGCATGCTCTTGATCGCTGGCAAGATCGAATTCTTCATGGGCGGCGACATGATCGGCGATTTCCTGGCGGTGCAGAACAACATTCCGACCATCGCCGTGGCGGCCCACTTCCAGAAAAACCCGCAGATCTTCATGTCGCACCCGGGCGTCGGCCTGGACAAATGGCAGGACCTTCCCAACGCGAATCCGGCTTTTGTCAGTTCCGGCGCGGTCAACACGTTCTGGGCATGGATGCGGCTCGCCTACGGTTTCAAGGACGAGAACATCAAGCCCTACAATTTCAACTCCGCCCCCTTCATCGCTGAGCCCCGTTCGATCCAGCAGGGGTATCTGACCTCGGAGCCGCTCGAGGTCGAAAAGCAGGGCGGTTTCAAGCCCAACGTCTTCCTGCTCGCTGATTACGGCTACTCCACGTATTCCACGCTGGTCGAGACCCGCCGCGATCTCGTGGAGAAGCATCCTGACATCGTGCAGCGCTTCGTCGACGCCTCCACCATCGGCTGGTACCACTATCTCTACGGCGACAATTCCAAGGCCAATGAGGCGATCAAACGAGAAAATCCGGAACTCACGGACGACGAGATCGCCTTCTCGATCAGAAAAATGAAGGAATTCGGCATCGTCGATTCAGGCGATACGCTCAAACTCGGAATTGGCGCGATGACCGACGAGCGCTGGAGCGGTTTCTACAATGAAATGGTGAAGGCCGGCGTGGTCAAGCCGGGCATCGATTACAAGAAGGCCTACACGCTCCAGTTCGTCAACAAGGGCGTTGGCATCGACTTGCGTCCGAAGGACTTGCCGCCCCCCAAGTAGCAGGACGCGCGCTTCGTCAGCGCGCGCGGACGCCGTGCTATTTCTGTGGCAGAGCGTTGTAGACGGCGGGCGGCAGCACTGCGGAAACATTGATCGTGACGGGCTCTTTCGGTCCGAAATTCCTGACCTTGTTGCTGACCGGCGGCAGGCTCTTGAGGAAGGCGGCAATGGCCTCCGCGTCGGCGTCGGCGAGATGCGAAAAAGCCGCGTAGGGCATGACAGGACTGAGGTCTCTCCCCTCTGGCGTTTTGCCGGCGCGGATTGCGGCGATGATCTGACCGTCAGTCCACTTGCCAAGGCCGGTTTCCTCGTCGGGCGTCAGATTCTCCCCCACAAACACGCCCGCGCCGGGAATGGCGAAGCCGACGTCGGAGCCGCCGAGATAACGCTTCATGTCCGGAGCGCCGAGAAGAGCGCCGGGGGTGTGACAATCCGAGCAGCCGGAGAGGACGACGAGATACTTGCCGCGCGCGATCTGCGTGTCGTCAGCCGAGGCGGGAAACCGGACGGAGGCGACAACGGCCAGCGCTGCGCCGAGAGTCGCGGCGAACATATGGCGCATCAGGGTTCGTTTCCCTTTCCGTCAGTCGCGAGAGCCGTATCGTCGCCCGATATCGGAATTCCAGCCAGATGTTCTGGAACCTGCCAGCGCTGAGTCGGATCGGGCTGGTGCGCCGCCGGCTTGACCGTCCCGCGCCACGCCACGCCCATCATTTGCGCCGTCTGGTAGGCCATCACGTTCCAGCCTTGCGCCGCCAGCGCCCGCAAGGCCGCTCCCACGTGCGGCGACACCAGATCATGAAAGACCACCATCGCCGTGGCTGCGAGGTAGGGGGCGCAAGCGAGCGCATCGCGGACCGGGGCCTCGCCGTCGTGGTCGCCGTCGATGAACGCGAACGACCATCGCGCGCCAGCCTCGCCGAGGCGGACGACCGCGCCCGGGCTTGTTTCGGGAATCAGGATCGTTGTCGAGCTTCCGCCCGCGGCGCCGATCATCTGCTCGAATTCGCGGCGCCAGTCCCCATCGGCGAGCAGCGGTTCGACCACGTGAAGCGGCGCGATCCCGGCGGCGACCAGATAGGCGGTCGACCAGCCGCGCCACGCCCCGATCTCGATCCCGCTCTGTCCCGTGAACGCGCGCGCATTCGCATACAGGATCGATGCTTCGTCGCGATTGATGAAGCCGACCGTCGGATGACGTCTGTCGACGCGAAACGGATGGTCGATCTGCTTGCGAAAATAGGGCCAGGTCGTCGCGCTTTTGTCCGCCTCGATCATGTTGGGAAACAGATGATCGAGGACGGGCGCTTCGAGATTGGCGGCGACGTAGTCTTTGGCCATGAATCCGGGCTGAAGCGAAGGAACGAAATCGGCCGGGCCGGGTTCGATTAACAATTCATTTCGGCCGGCTGCTGGCGGACTTAGGCGAATGGCACGCCGCGCTGTCCGGCGTCAAGAATGGGCAGTCATTCGGAGCTCGCTGGCGCCGCACTGCAGCAAACATCAGTACTTGTACTCGGCTTGTTCTGGCATTACCTGATGTTTGACCGAGAAAAGCGAGGTCTATAATCTCCGTGTTCAAGCGCAGCGAGCAGCCTGGGCAGGAGGACGGCCTTTGGGAGGGATCCGATGCAAACGGGGAAGGGCGTGGGAGACTGTAAACAGCTCGGGTCAAGAGAGGCATGCAATTTGCGTTCGGAAGGGGTGGGGTCCCCGGCCTGAACAGCCGGCGCCAAGATACGACAGGTTCGCATGATGAACACGATGGCGACGCTGAGGACGAACGAGACCGCGGTCCGGGTGGCCGCGCCGCCGCTGGTGACGCTGCGGGGGGTGCACAAGGTTTTCGCCAACCAGGTCACGGCTCTGGAGGGCCTCAACCTCGACATCCGGGCAGGAGAGTTTCTGTCCTTGCTGGGCCCGTCAGGTTGCGGCAAGTCGACGGTTCTGCGGTTGCTGGCTGGACTTACCAGTCCGACCCGGGGCGAGATTGTCTGGCGTACCGAATGCCCTGAGCTCGGGTTCGTATTTCAGGAGCCGACGCTGACGCCCTGGTCTGACGTGTTCACCAATGTCTGGCTGCCGCTCCGTCTCGCCGGCGTGTCGAAGGAAAAGGCGCGGCCCCGCATTGAAGAGGCGCTGGAGCAGGTCGGGCTCGCGGGTTTCGCCAAGGCCTATCCCCGTCAACTGTCCGGCGGCATGAAAATGCGGGTCTCGATCGCTCGAGCCCTGGTGACGCGGCCGACTGTCCTCCTGATGGACGAGCCGTTCGCCGCTCTGGATGAGATCACGCGCCTCAAGCTCAACGACGATTTGGCCGCCCTCCGGTCTTCGCTCGGAGCGACCGTGGTGTTCGTGACCCATTCGGTGTTCGAGAGTGTCTATCTGTCGGACCGCATTGTGGTGATGGCGGCGCGGCCAGGACGGGCGGCGGCGGAAATCATAGTCGAATCGCCCACAGCGTCGCGTCAGGAAGGGTTCAGGCTGTGCAAGGCCTACTCTGACACCTGCGTCCAGACTTCGGAAGCGCTCCACGTGGCTATGGGCGATCGGCCGCCGAAAATGCTCAAGGCCGAGGCGCAGTGAGCAGAGACGACTTCGTCGGCTATGCGGTGCCGGCCATCGCTTTGGGCCTGGGGCTGTTCGCCTGGGAGGCGCTGGTCCGCTATTTCGCGGTCCCGTCCTATCTTCTGCCCGCGCCGAGCCTCATCATCGCGACCCTCATCACCGATTGGCCGGTGCTCTCTGCATCGCTGTGGGTGACGCTGTCGATCACGCTCAAGGCGCTCGGGATCGCGGTCATTGGGAGTGTCGGGCTGGCCATTATTTTCGCGCAGTCCCGGCTGGTAGAGCGCGCGTTCTACCCCTTCGCCGTAGCCATGCAAGTGACGCCCATCGTCGCCATCGCCCCGCTCCTGCTGATCTACCTCACGCCTGGCATAGCGGTCCTGGTGTGCGCCTTTCTGGTGGCGTTCTTTCCCCTCCTCGCCAACACCACGCTCGGGCTTTCTTCGGCGGACCACAATCTGGTTGACTTATTTCAGATGTATCGCGCCTCGCGCATGCAGCAATTCATGTTGCTCAGGTTGCCCTCGGCTCTCCCTTATTTTCTCGCCGGGCTCAGGATCAGCGGCGGGCTTGCCCTGATTGGCGCGATCGTCGCCGAAATCGCCGCCGGGTCCGCCGGCCAGGGATCGGGGCTCGCCTATCGCATCGTCGAGTCCGGATTTCGCCTTAATATCCCGCGAATGTTCGCCGCGCTGCTCTTGATTTCGGTCGCGGGCATCACAATTCATCTGCTGTTGACGGCGCTGTCGCATTGGTTGTTGCGCGATTGGCATGACAGCGAGCGCGGGCGAGAAAGCTGAAACAAACGAGATAATTAACCGTATGACTTAAAACGGCGGGGACGCTTTTGCGTCCGGGGCGCCGCCGGGCAGGGAAAAAACTGCGCCGACAACAACCAACGCGAGGTCATATGAACGTCGGATATATCAAGGCCGAGCGCCGGGTTGCGCCGCCGCGGGCGTCCGTTCTTCGCAAGCTGGGGATCTCCAACCTCGTCAGCACCGCGCAATTCGATATCGAAGCCGCGCATGAAGCGCTGGTCCGACGCCAGGCGGTTCCGGAGCGGATCTACGCCGATGGTCTGGTGGTCGATGTTCCGGCCGGCGTCTACCATCCGCTGCCCGACTCGAGTTCGGAATTCTTCATCCGCAACATCAAGGCGATGAACCCGAACCTGATCGCCAAGACGCTGGAAATCGGCTGCGGCTGCGGCATCATCTCGCTCTACCTGGCCGCAAACTGGTCGTCCAGAACGGTCGCCACGGACATCTCGTCGGTCGCCGTCGAGGCCACGCTCGCCAACGCCACGCTGAACGACGTCGCCCTGACCGCCTTCCAGTCCGACCTGTTCGAGAAAATCGAGGAGAAGGACTTCGACCTCATCGTGTTCAACACGCCCTTGGTCGACAAGAATCCGGAGAACGACATCGAGCGCTACAGCCTCTGCGATCCGCACGGGCGGATCACCGAGTCCTACCTGCGCCAGGCTCGCCGGCATGTGTCGAAGGACGGGCTCATCATCTTTTCGATCTGCAACAATTCCGCCTACGAGGTGATGGACGCGATCGACCTCGACTACCAGATCGTTGGCTTCGAGCTGGCCTATAGCGGTTTTTGGCGGGCGATCGTGGGCGCGAGGAACTGATCGAGGCGATCGAGGCTCTTGAGCGCGAACCGCAGGGGGCTTCGCTCGATGCGGTTCGACGGCCCTCGATAGCGCGTCCGGCGCGCTCGGTCCTTGTGCAGCCGCAGCAAATAAAGTCGGCGCCCGCACCCAGGCTGTAAGCAGCCTCCAGCCGGTTGTCGTAGTGTCGCCCCCGCCCTTGCCCGGCGATCGCGCGTGGCGTGGCGACAGGCATGTTCCTTGCGTGCGTCGCGATGACCGGCCGACCGAGGGGGCCGCTGATCTTTGGCGGCGCAGTCGCGAACTCTCCGATTGGCGCCGTCCCTCAACGCAGCGTGGCGCATGAATGAAACGATAGACCTCGCGGCCGAGCCCTACGCCTTTACGCTCGCTCCCGAACATTGCGCGCTCCTGATCATCGACATGCAGCGCGATTTTCTCGAGCCCGGGGGCTATGGCGAAATGCTCGGCAACGACGTTTCGCAATTGCGCCGCACCATCGAACCAAACCGAAGGCTGCTCCGGGCATGGCGCGAGGCCGGCCTCACCGTTCTCCATACCCGCGAAGGTCATCGTCCCGATCTCGCCGACCTGCCGCCGGCCAAAAAGATCCGCGGCAAGAGCAAGACCACGATTGGCGACGCGGGTCCGATGGGCCGCATTCTCGTGCGCGGCGAACCCGGACACGACATCATTCCCGAACTTTACCCCAAGCCTGGCGAGGCGGTCATCGACAAGCCCGGCAAGGGCGCGTTCCACGCCACCGATCTGCACGCCATCCTGCAGCACCGGGACGTCAAGCAACTCATCGTCACCGGCGTGACGACCGAGGTCTGCGTCAACACCACGGTGCGGGAGGCGAACGACCGCGGCTACGACTGCCTCGTGCTCGAGGACTGCTGCGGCTCCTACTACCCGGAATTCCACGCCATGGGTCTCAAGATGATCAAGGCCCAGGGCGGCATTTTCGGCTGGGTGTCGAGTTCCGAGGGGGTGATCGAGGCTTTGGCTGGGTGGAAGAGCCCCGCCTAGGCGAGGCGAAGCGCGGAGGGGAACAGATGGCGAATGCGGCGATAGGCAAGGCAGGCCTCGAGAAGCTTTGGGTTCCGGGCGACTGGAACGCCTTCTTCGGCTTCGGGACCAACATCCTGGTCAACGTGCTCGTGCTCACCGGGCTCCTGCGCTTCGTGCTGAAGATGCCCGACTCGCTCGTCTTCGGGCGCATTCTTCCAGCCCTGGGGCTGATGCTGTTCCTCAGCACGGTCTATTACGCCTGGCTCGCCTACAGGCTCGCCAAGAAGACCGGGCGCACCGACGTCTGCGCCCTGCCTTCGGGCACCAGCGTGCCGCACATGTTCGTCGTCACCTTCGTGGTCATGCTGCCGATCCTGCTGAGGACCAACGATCCGGTCCAGGCCTGGGAGGCGGGGCTCACCTGGGTGTTCGTCCAGAGCTTCGTCCTGATGGCGGGCGGCTTCATCGCTCCCGTCATTCGCAAGATCACGCCCCGCGCCGCGCTGCTCGGTTCGCTCGCCGGCATTTCCATCACCTTCATATCGATGCGCCCCGGCCTCCTCGTGTTCGAGACGCCGCTCATCGGCATGGTCTGCTTCGCCATCATCCTGGCCAACTGGTTCGGCGGCGTGCGTTATTTCCGGGAGGTCCCGGGCGGCCTGGTCGCCATCGCGGCCGGCACGCTCATCGCCTGGGGGTCGAACCTTTTCGGTTTAGGCTACGGCGGCTTGAGCGTCGGCAGTGTCGGCGACGCTTTCTCGCACTTCGGCTTCTCATTCCCGGTACCGGCTATCGGTCATGTCTTTTCGGGCTTCAAGTTCATCGGGATCATACTCGTCACCGCGATTCCGTTCGGCATCTATGATCTTGTCGAGGCGATGGACAATGTCGAGAGCGCCTCTGCGGCCGGCGACTCGTTTCCGACGACCCAGGTGCTGACGGCCGACGGAATCATCAGCCTGATCGGCTGCCTGCTCGGCAATCCGTTCATCAACGCCGTCTATATCGGCCATCCCGGCTGGAAGGCCATGGGCGGCCGGATCGGCTATTCCGCCGCGACCGGCGTGATGGTGCTGGTGCTGACATGGCTCGGCATCGTGGCGCTGGTTTCGAGCCTGATCCCAGTGGTCGCGATCCTGCCGATCCTGCTCTACATCGGCATGCTGATCGGCTCGCAGGCCTTCCAGGAATCGCCGCGCAGTCATGCGCCCGCGATCATTCTGGCGATGATTCCGCAGATCGCCGCCTGGGGCAAAACCATGATCGATGGCGCGCTCGGCGCCGCCGGCACCAACGCCGCCGCGGTCGGCTTCGACAAGCTTGGAAACACGGGCGTCTTGTACAAGGGCCTGGCGACGCTTGGCGGCGGCGCGACGCTCGCGGGCATCATTCTAGGCGCCGTGACCGTGTTCATCATCGAGCGCCAGCTCGAGAAGGCCGCGGCGTTCGCGCTCGCGGGCTCGATCCTCACCTTCTTCGGCCTGATCCACGCCGAGGATCTTGGCATCGGGCAATCGCCGGTCGTGGCGGTGAGCTACCTCGGCATCGCCGTGATGCTCTACGCCTTCGCCAAATTCGCCCATGTGGCGCCCGCCGCGCCGTTCGAGATGGAGCATGATGATCTGAGCGTCCAGCCGACCGCCGCGGAATAGGCGGCGCGGGCGGGCGGCTCGCCAAAAAAGCGCGAGACAAGCACGAGCCTTCGGCGACCCGACCGGATCGCGGAAGGCTCGTGGCGCTCTTATGCCCGTTCCAATTGAGCGCGACTTGATCCGCGCTTCGATCCGCGCAACGGCGCGGGATTCGCGCTTCGGCCATGAAGGCGATGGTCGGTTCCGATCATCGAGTCCTGCTCTAACTCTTCGCCGTCAGTCGGCGGCGTCGAGGCGGGCGCGATGCGGGCGTCTTCGAGCCCGCGCCGCCGTAGCCGCTTATCGCGGCTGGGGCGCCGTATTCCATCGCGCAGATGCAGAGGCCGCAGATGTCCTTCGGCGCCATGAGCCGAACCGGTCGCTCGCAGCGCTTGCAGATCGTGCGAACGCTCTGGCGCTGGACGTGCTCGAAAAAAGCTCGCTCCTCGGGTCCGTCAATGACCCAGAAGCCGAAATTATCCTCGTAAGCGGCGGTCATTTTAGTGCTTGCTCCTGGCGCCGGCGGGGGACGCGGGGTTTGATTCGGGGTCCGGCGCGACACGAAGCTGAATAAATGATTTGAACCTAAGCATTTGCTCGCCCGGGCCGATCCGCTGCTTTTTGGGGCCTTTATACCAGGACTCGATGATCGCCTTCATGGCCGAAGCGCGAATCCCGCGCCCGCGCCGTTGCGCGGATCGGAGCGCGAGGGGCGCTTGGCTGATGGACATTTGGCTGAGGCGACGGCCTGGAGCTTTGGGCTGCGCGGTCGAACCGCCGTGGGCGCTCTCAAGCTGGCGCAAGAAGCGGCTGCCGCTGGCTCCTCATGTCGGACGGCGACCGACCTGTCCAGCGCCTGAAGGCGTGACTGAGGGAGGCGGACCCTTCGTAGCCGAGGAGCCAGGCGATCTGCGACAGGGATATGCCCTGGTCCTTGACGTATTGGAGCGCCAGGGTTCGCCGCAATTCGTCAACGACGTCTTCGTAGGTCGTGCCCTCGCTGGCGAGCCTGCGCGACAGCGTTCTTGTGCTCAAAGCGAGCGTGTTCGCAATCCTGTGTCTCTGGGCCTTGCCGTTCGGCAGCAGTTTCTCGAGTTCGCCCTCGACCGCGGCGCGCACCGTCCCCGACGCCGTGCTTCGTTCCCTTGCCGCCGCATCGCAAAAGGGTCGAAGCGCCTCGACGAGCTTCGGATCGGCGTTGACGAGCGGGAGGGCGAGGATCTCGCCGGAGAACTCCAGGAGATCGGACGACACGCCCTCGCTCGAGGCGCGGCCGAACTCGACCGGACAGCCGAAGAACCGTTCGAACTCCCGCAGGCGCGAATTGCGCGCATGGGCGAACGCAACCCGGATTGGGCGGACGTGGCGCCCGGTGATTTCGCGCAGGCCCTTCAAATAGACCGCAAGACCAAACTCGAGATTCTGCCTGGCGCTATGCCTGGGAACGCCGACAACCTGGAACTCGATCGCGACCCCCTCTGGGGTCCGCGCCAGCTTCACCCGCGTCGCTTCGTTCACGATCCGGCAATAGCGGACAAACAGGGTCACGGCCTCGTTGACGTCCTTCGCCCCGGCGGTGATGTAGAACAGGATTCCGGCGTCGCGCAGATCCGCCTGCTCCGCGAGATGGAGCCCCAGCGCGCTGTCGTCGAGCGCCTCCGCCGCATATTCGAGCAGCCGGCTTTGCGCCGCCGCGGACACGCGTTGCGGCTGATCTTCCGGGCCGGGTTTCTTGAGACCCGCGCGCCGCAATAAAGGCGCGGGATCGATTTTGCGCGTCATCAGCGCAGCGGTCGCCTGGGCCGCGGCGAACCCGGTCGCGGTCGGAAGGGCCCGACTCGCCATCTCTTCGACGATCATGGCGCGAAGTAGCGGCCGATTGGCGCGCGATGACAAGGCCACAAATGTGCGGGGGTCGATCCGGCCTCCTCTCCGGGGTTGCCGTGCAGAAGCGCCGCCCTCGCGGGCAGGGAACCCTCGTTCGGCTCCTAGCCGCTGGCGCCGTCCCCGGCGCCGTGTGCGCCATCGAAAAAGGCGCTCCGGTTCAGCCTGGCCACGCCGTCCCAGCCGCCGAGCGCCAGCGCGCGGTAGATCTCGCGCCGGAAAAGCTCGAGCGCCCAGAAGACGCCATCCTCACCGGCGCAGGCGACGCCCCAGAGGTGCGGGCGCCCGATCAGAATTGCGCGCGCGCCGAGCGCCAGCGCCTTGACGACATCGATCCCGCGGCGAAATCCGCCGTCGACCATGACCGTCGCCTTGCCGCCGACCGCCTCGACAATCCCGGGAAGCGCGCGGATCGAGGCGACCGCGCCGTCGAGCTGGCGCCCGCCATGGTTGGAGACGACGATCCCGTCGGCGCCTCGCTTCACCGCTTCGCGCGCCTCGTCCGGGTGCAGGAGCCCCTTGAGGATGAGCGGCCCGCGCCACAAGCCGCGCAGCCAGTCGACGTCAGGCCAGCCGATGTCCGGGTCGAGCTGTTCGAGCATCAGCGGGCCGAACGCCGCCATCCCGGAGCGGCCGGTGTAATTGGCGAAGCGCGGCGAGGGCGTCGCGCGCATGCGCATGAGCCAGCCCGGACGGCTGGCGAAGTCGGCGACGCGGCGCGGGCCCCAGCGCAAGGGGAAGGACGCGCCGTTGCGGGCGTCGCGGTCGCGCCCCGCCACCACCTGGTTGTCGACGGTGAGGATGAGCCCGTGATAGCCGGCCGCCGCAGCGCGCGCGGCGAATTCCCTGGTGAGGCCGCGGTCTTTGTAGAGGAAAGTCTGCATCCATTTCGGGCCCTGCGTCGCGGCGCCGATCGCCTCGAGGCTCGACAGCGAGGCGTGGCTGGTCGAATAGATCGTCCCGAACCGCGCCGCGGCGCGCGCCGCCGCAAGCTCCGCCTGCGGCCAAAACAGGCCGGCAAACCCCGTCGGACCGATAATGACCGGGGAGGGCAGCTTGACGCCGAACAGCTCGACCGACTGGTCCCGCCTGGGGGCGCCGGCGAGCAGCGTCGGAACGAGCTCCATTGCGGCCAGCGCCGCCTCGTTGGCGCGCATGGTGATCTCGTCGCCCGCCCCGCCGTCGATAAGGTCGAACAGCAGCCGCGGCAGCTGATTGCGGGCAAGCTCGCGCAGCGCGGGGATGCTGTAGCCTTTGCGCTCGAGCGTGGCCTTATCCATCAAATGTTCAGCCGATAGGCCTTGATCGCGTTGTCGCGGAAGAGCTTGCGCTTGTCGGCGGGCGAGAATCCCGCCGTCGCCCAGTCGAGCGTCGTGAGCCATTGCAGATAACTCCCCGCAAGCTCGCACACCGGCCAGTCGCCGCCGTAGAGGATGCGGTCCGGACCGAAGCATTCGATCACATGGTCGATGTAGGGCCTGAGCTGGTCGCGGGTCCAACTCTTGTGGTCGGCCTCTGTGGTGGCGCCGGAAAGCTTGCACACGACATTGGGCAGCGCCGCCATCTCGCTTATACGCGCGCGCCACGGGTCGATGAGGCCGGCCTTGATCCCGGGCTTGCCGATGTGATCGAGAATGAAGGAAACCTCTGGACATTGGCGCATCATCGCGAGCGTGTTCGCCCCCTGTGGGTGGAAGATGCAGGCGTCGAAGGAGAGGTTGTATTTCGGCAAGAGCCGTAGCGCTTCGAGGAAACCGGGCTTCAGCACGAACTCGGGATCGGGCTCATTCTGGATCAGGCGGCGCACCCCGCGCACTGACTTGAGCTTCGCGATCCGCGCCATGTCCGGTTCGACCGCGGCTCCGCGTTCGAGCGGCAGTGAGACGACGGCGCCGAGCACGCGGCGATCATGGTCGGCGAGGCCGTCGACCCATTCGGCCTCGTCCAGATATTGCGGCATATCGACATCGACTTCGACAAAGACGAAGCCTTCGAGCTCGAACGGCTTTACCCGACTGGCGAGATCGTCCGAGGTCCAGTCGCGCTTGAGCGCCGGCGCGTCCTTCGCCCACGAATAGGCGAACCGCCGCTGGTCGAGCAGGTGGATATGGGAATCGATGATTGGAAAGTCGATCATGGCCGACGCCTCCTCCCGTTTAACGCTTCCGGGGCCTCTTACGCCCCGCCGATCTTTCGCAGCGCGGGAACCTCGACCGGCAGCTCCTTCAGCCCGCCGCGGACACGCTCGAGCGTCGCCGCCTCCGCCGCTTTGACGCGCTCGAGATTCTTGAGCGTCTCGTCGATGCGGCCGCGCGGCACGACCACCACGCCGTCCCGGTCGCCGACCACGATATCGCCGGAGGCGATCGAGACGCCGCCGCAGACGATGGGCAGGCCGACGGAGCCGGGTCCGCGCCGCTGCGGGGAATTCGGCGTGACGCCCAAAGCGAACACCGGCAGGCCGACCGTTTCGAGGTCCTCGAGATCGCGCACAAGCCCGTCAGTAACGAAGCCTGCGACGCCGCGATTGCGGGCGACGTACATGAGCAGATCTCCGGTCACGGCCGACCCCATATAGCCTCCGGTCGTGGCCACCAGCACGTCGCCGGGCTCCGACTGGGCGAGCGCCGCCATGAACGCCAGGTTGTCGAGCGGGCCGCAGTCGCAGGTGAGCGCAACGCCGACGAGCGGGCCGCCGGCGAGCCGCTTGATGCGCCAGTCGAGAGCGCCCGTTCCGTTCATGGCGTCGACGATGAAGCTGGTCGGGGCGCGAAAAAGCTCGACGACGTCGGCCGATGGGCGTTCGATAGACGCGGCGAAGACGAGCGGCGGCGGTTCCTCGATCATGATGGGCCTTGGGTGTGAATTGCTTGGCGACGAAGCGTCGCGCTGGCCGGACGGCCGATAGAAATGCACGTTCGATGCGCCCGGGCAACTCGCTCGAGGCGCGCCGGCGCGCTCAAGGTCGATCGGGGCGTTTTTCGCATTTGACACCCGAACGAGGGTCGTCAACATAGGCGGCGCCTGAGACAACGGAGCCGTTGGCCGGGAGGGCCGGATGGCGCGGAATTTGCTGTCCGGTTCGCGGGGGTTTGGGCCGGTCAGGAGTGGGAGCTCGGCAATGACGCAATTCGACAAATTCGCCATGACGCGGCGCGACGCGCTTAAAGCTGGATTGGCCGGGGCTGCGGCCTCGAGCGCCCTTCTTGGCGCGACCCGCGCCGCCTTCGCCGACGACACGCTCGCCGAGATCAGGAAGCGCGGCGTGCTTTCGACCGCGACCGAGATGCAATTCCCGCCGTTCGATATCTCCGACAATGGAACCTACAAGGGGCTCAACCGCGACCTCATCGACGCCGTCGGCAAGCAGATGGGCCTCAAGGTCACCTATCTCGATCTGCCATGGACCAGCGTTCTGCCGGGCCTGGAAGCCAAGAAGTTCGATCTCTGCATTGCGCCGGTGACGATTACCAAGGAGCGCATGAAACATTTCGCCTTCACTCTGCCGATCGCCGACGCCACCGCGGCGCTGATGAAGCGCGCCGACGACAAGAGCCTCATGAAGCCCGCGGACATCGCGGGCAAGACGGTCGGCGGGCAGAAGGGCACGTCCCAGGTGGCGCAGCTCAAGGAATTCGCGGCCACGTTGCCGAAGCCGGTCGAAGTCAAGGAATATGTCGACAACAACCAGGCTGCCGCCGATCTTGCCGCCGGACGGATCGACGCGACGGTCAATTCGCTGCCGAATCTCGCCTATGCCGTCCAGCAGCGCTCCGACGCGTTCGCTCTGGTGCTGCCGCCGTTCGGCAAGCCGACCTATTTCTCCTGGGTCGCCCGGCTCGACGACAAAACGCTGGTCGACGCCCTCAACGCCGCGCTCCTCGCGGTCGAGGCCGACGGGACGATGGCGAAGATTCAGAAGACCTGGTTCGGACAGACGATGGAGCTGCCGAAGACGGCGCCCGAGCCGTCCTTCTGAACAACTTGACTACGGGGGAGCTGTCGTCGCTCGCTTAGAGCATCATTGGCTTCGGCCGAACCGCGCCGTCATCGCGAGGAGCCCGGAGGGCGACGTGGCGAACCAGAGTCACCGCCGCACGCCTTCGCCCGCTGGATCGCCACCTCGCCATGGCCCGTCGAAAGACGGGCGTCCCCGACGCCCTGTGGCTCCTCGCTATGATGGACTCGGTCAATGCGCGGCGCGCTTTAGCGCCGCGCTATGAAACCCGAGGTCATCCTCCACTCGTTCGGCTACCTGACCCACGCCGCGGGCGTCACCATCGGCGTGTCCATAGCCGGCATCGTATTTGGGTTCGTCATCGGCGCGCTTGTCTGCGTCGCTCGCGTTTCGCCGCGGCCCTGGCTCAGGCGTCTCGGCGGAGCCTACATCAGCGTGTTCCGCGGCGTTCCGCTGCTGGTGCAACTCCTGTTCATCTATTATTTTCTCGCCGAATACGGGCTCGACGTCCCCGCGATCGTGGCTGCGGTCGGAGCGCTCGCGCTATCGTCGGCCGCCTATCAGGCGGAGATCCTGCGCGGCGCGCTCAACGCGGTGCCGCGCGGGCAGGGGGAGGCTGCGACCGCGCTCGGCTTTTCCGGCCTCGACATCTGGCGGCGCATTCTTCTGCCGCAGGCCTTGAGGATTTCGACGCCGCCGCTGATCAACGAATTTATCCTTCTGATCAAGGCCTCGTCGCTGGTCTCGGTGGTCGGGATCGCCGAATTGACGCGCGTGAGCATGAACATCGCCTCCGAGACCTATCGGCCGCTCGAGGCCTATGTCGGCGGAGCCCTGTTCTATCTGGCGATCAACCTTTGCCTGGCGGGCATGGGCGCGATCGTGGAGCAGCGCCTGGCCGCAGCGGGGGCGCGATGAGCCTCGCTCTCATCTGGCATTATGCGCCCTCGTTGCTCAGCGGCTTTGCCGTGACCGTCCTGTGCTGGGCCATTGGCGGCGCGCTCGGACTTGTGCTCGGGTTCGCGATCACGCTTCTGAGGCGCCTCCAGATCGCGCCGCTCAACTGGCTCATCAGGGCGTTCATCGAATTGTTCCGCGGCACGCCGTTCCTGGTGCAGCTCTTCCTCCTTTACGCGGGCGGCCCGTCGATCGGGCTCAGACTCAGCGCGACCGCGGCCGGCATCCTTGGCCTCGCCCTCTACTCGTCGGCCTATTTCGCCGAGATCTTTCGCGCCGGCTTCGCCGCGGTGCCGACCGGCCAGATCGAGGCCGCGGTCAGCGTCGGCATGGCGCCGTTCGACACGATGACGCGAGTGATGCTGCCGGGCGCGCTCATCGCCGCGGTTCCCGCGATCGTCAACATGCTGATCATCCTGTCGAAGGAGACGGTGGTCCTGTCGATCATCACCGTGCCTGAGCTCATGTATCAGGTGCAGACGATGGCGGCGGAGACGTTCACCGCCTTTGGCGCGATCTTCGCCATGGCGGTCTTCTACTGGCTTCTGGTCGAGGCGGTGTCGCGCGCGGGCGCCCGGATTGAAACTCGGGTGACGGCCTATCTCGCGCATGAGGGGGCGCCATGAACGCGCCGATGATCGAGCTTGCACAGGTCAGCAAGAGCTTCGGCGCCCATCAGGTGTTGCGCGGCGTCGACTTTTCCGTCGGCCGCTCGGAGGTCGTGTGCCTGATCGGACCGAGCGGCTCCGGCAAGAGCACGTTGCTCAGATGCGTGAACTTTCTCGAGCCCTACGATTCCGGGGACGTGCGCATCGACGGCCGGCTTATCGGCTATGAGGATGCGCCCAATGGAACGCGCCGGCCGATGGCGCCGCGCGCTTTGCGCGAGATGCGGCGCGAGATCGGCATGGTGTTCCAGCACTTCAATCTGTGGCCGCATATGACGGCCCTCAGCAATGTCGCCGAGCCGTTGAGGCGTGTGCGCGGCCTGAATGCGCGCGAAGCGGGCGAGCGCGCGACGGCGATGCTGACCCGGGTTGGCCTCTCAGCCAAGGCCGACGCCTATCCGTCGCGTCTCTCCGGCGGCCAGCAGCAGCGCGTCGCCATCGCGCGGGCGCTGGCCATGCAGCCTCGTCTCATGCTGTTCGACGAGCCGACCTCGGCGCTTGATCCGGAGCTGGTCGGCGAAGTGCTGGAGGTGATGAAGAGCCTCGCGGCGGAGGGCATGACGATGCTCATCGTCACCCACGAGATGGGCTTCGCCGCCCATGTCGCGAGCCGCATCGCCTTTATCGACGAGGGCCGCATCATCGACGAGGGCGCGCCGGCCCATGTGTTCCACGAGAGCCCCGAGCCCCGCGTGCGGCAGTTCCTGCAGACCTATCACGATCGCAACGCGTTCTGAGGCGCGCGCCGCGCGCCGTTCGCCTAGCTTTCCCATGGAACAGACAGCCCGCCTTCGGCGTTTCGGGGAAAAGTCAGGCGCGCTTAAATGCTCGATTCCGGGGTCCGTATTTCCGTCGATGTCGCCATGCCGGTCCCGGATGGGCTGCGATATGTGTGCGACGAATCGCCGGCGATACGACGGAGACGGGCGGGCAGGGGCTTCGTCTATTTTGACGCGAGGGGCGGGCGGGTTGCGAACCCCGATACGCTGAATCGCATACGCGCCCTCGTCATCCCGCCGGCCTGGACCGACGTCTGGATCTGTTCAGCGGCGGATGGGCACATCCAGGCGACCGGCCGCGACGCCAAAGGACGCAAGCAGTACAAGTATCACGCCGAATATCGCGAGGCGCGGGAGCAGACGAAATATGAGCACCTGCTCGAGTTCGCCGCCGCGCTGCCGATGATCCGGGCCAAGGTCGCCGAACACATGAGTCTGCGCGGCCTGCCGCGCGAGAAGGTTCTGGCGACGATCGTGCGCCTCCTGGAGACGACGCTGATCCGCGTCGGCAATGACGAATATGCGCGAACCAACCAGAGCTACGGGCTCACGACCCTCAGAAGCGAGCATGTCGCGGTCGAGGGCGCTGAAGTTCGTTTCCACTTCACCGGCAAGAGCGGCAAGCCATGGTCGCTTGCGACGCGTGACCGGCGGGTGGCGCGGATCATTCGCGCCTGCCAGGAACTGCCAGGCCAGGAGCTTCTGCACTATTTCGACGAGGACAAGACGTTGCGCGCGGTGTCGTCCGGCGACGTCAACGCCTATCTCAGGGAGATAGCCGGCGGCGACGTCACCGCCAAGGATTTCCGCACATGGGCCGGAACGATGCTGATGGCGCGGTTCCTCTCAACCTCGCCGCCGTTCACCAGTCCGACGCAGGCGAGGCGGGCGATGAGCGCCGCGGTCAGGCAAGTCGCGGCCGCCCTGGGCAACACCGCGGCGGTGTGCCGCAAGTCCTATATCCATCCGGCGATCGCCGAGGCCTATCTCGGCGGCGCCTTCGCGCTGATCGCAGCGTCGGGGAGCGGGGCTTCCGGGCCGGCGGGTCTGACCGCCGAGGAGACGGCGGTCGTCGCGCTCATCGGGGATTCTTAAGTTCAGCCGCGCGCGCCCTCAGGCGCGCGCCTTCTCGTTGAGCCGCGGAAAGCCACGCTGGTGCCAGACCGGATAGGCGGGCTCCACATCGCTCGCCGCGTCGAGCCGGGCGATCTGTTCGGGCGTCAGGCTCCAGCCGACAGCGCCGATGTTCTCGAGCAACTGCTCTTCGTTGCGGGCGCCGATGATGACGTTGGCGATCGTCGGACGGCGAAGCAGCCAATTGAGCGCGATCTGCGGGATCGTCTTGCCGGTCTCCTTGCTGAGCGCGTCAAGCGCGTCCACGATCGCGAACAGGCGCTTCTCGTCGTAGCGCGGCCCGGTTTCCGGGATCGTATGCGCGCGGGTGCCTGGCTGCGCCGGCTGCCCACGCCGGATCTTTCCGGTGAGCTTGCCCCAGCCGAGCGGGCTCCAGACGACCGCGCCGACGCCCTGATCGCGGCCGAGCGGCATGAGCTCCCACTCATAGTCGCGATTGAGCAGCGAATAGTAGGCCTGGTGCGCGACATAGCGCGGATAGCCGTAACGGTCCGACGCGGCGAGCGACTTCATCAGATGCCAGCCGGAGAAATTCGAGCAGCCGATGTAACGGACTTTTCCTGACCGCACGAGCTGATCGAGAGTGGACAATGTCTCCTCGACTGGCGTGTTGTAGTCCTGGCCGTGCAATTGCAGGAGGTCGATCGTCTCGATTCCGAGTCGCTTGAGCGAGCCCTCGATCGTTTCCAAAAGATGCTGGCGCGACGAGCCGTAATCGTTCGGGCCGTCGCCCGTCGGGAATGTCGCTTTGGTGGAGATGAGCAGGCGATTGCGCTTGCCCTTGATCGCCTCTCCTAGGATCTGTTCGGCGAGGCCGGCGGAATAAACGTCGGCGGTGTCGAACAGGCTCACGCCGTGATCGAGGCATATGTCGATCAGCCGGGAGGCGCCCGCGGCGTCGGTCGTTCCCCATGCCTTGAAGAAGTCATTGGCGCCGCCGAACGTGCCCGTGCCGAAGCTCAGCGCCGGCACACGCAGGCCGGAATGGCCGAGACGATTATATTCCAAGATCCTGCTCCTATTGGGATTGCGCTCGCAGGAAGCCTCGCATCGGCTCGGCTTTACTGCGCGCCGTCGCGTGATAGGCTCATTGGCGAGCGGATGAAAGAGGGCGCGCGATGGCGAGTTTCGACGGAAAGACCATCTCCCATATCCACCACGAATTGCATTCGCATCTGCCCTCCGAGCCGGCCTTGCGTACGAAGGCGCTTGAAAGTCTGCTGGCCGAGAAAGAGCTTATCGACCCCGCCGCAGTCGACGCCTGGATCGAAATGTATCGCGACGAGATCGGCCCTAAGCGCGGGGCGGCCGTAGTCGCGCGCGCCTGGCGGGATCCGGCGTTCAAGGCGCGGCTCCTGGCCGATGGAACCGCGGCGATCGGCGAACTCGGCTTTGCGGGCCACGCGACCGGGCACTTGCAGGCGGTCGAGAACACGGGCGACGTGCACAATCTCGTCGTCTGCACGCTCTGTTCCTGCTATCCGTTCTCGCTGCTGGGTCTCTCGCCCTCCTGGTACAAGTCGAATGAATATCGCGCTCGCGCGGTGCGCGATCCGCGCGGCGTGCTGGAGGAATTCGGCGTCGAGCTCGACGGTGAGACGCAGGTCCGGGTCTGGGACTCGACCTCGGAGCGGCGCTACCTCGTGGTGCCCGAGCGGCCGAAGGGGGTCGAGGACTGGGACGAGGCGGCGCTCACCGGACTTGTCACGCGCAATGCGATGATCGGGACGGAGCGCGATCTGTCGCCGAGCCGGGCGAAAGCCTGATGGACGGCGTTCACGATCTTGGCGGCCGGGAGGGCTTCGGCCCGATCAAGGGCAAGCACGATGAACAGGTGATCCACGCCGACTGGGAGATCCGCGATTTCGCCATCAAGCAGTCGGCGGCGGCGGGTCAGAGCTGGACGATCGACTGGTTCCGCTATTGCCGCGAGCTGACCGATCCGATCGATTACCTGACACGGCCCTATTACGATCAATGGCTGACAACGCTCGCCGCGCAGCTTATCGACGAAGGCTATCTCACGCTCGACGAGGTCAAGGCGGGCGCGGCAGCCTTCACGCCGAAACCCGGCGTTCCGCCGCAGAGCGCGGAGGCGGCGCGCGGCTTCGTCAAATGGCCGAGGCGTTTCGCCGTCAGCGTCAACGCGCCGCCGCGCTTCGCGCCCGGCGACAAGGTGCGATGCCGGCTCGACGGCGGCGTCGGCCATACCCGCCTGCCGCAATATGTGCGGGGAAGGGCAGGGGAGATCCACAGCCATCACGGCGGCCATGTCTTGGCCGACGCGGGGGCGCGCGGCGAACATCGCGGCGAGCATCTCTATACCGTGGGCTTCGCTTCTACCGACCTTTGGCCGGAGGCGAGGGGCACGGCCGATCGCGTTTTTGTCGATCTCTGGGAGAGCTACCTTGAGCCCTCCTGAAGTCCGCTCAGGCTTCCTTAAGGCCAAGGACGGTGAGCCGGTGTTCGGCGAGCCGTGGCACGCGCAGGCTTTGGCGCTCGCCGACGTCCTTGTGAAGCGCGGCGTGATCTCGCCGGAGCGCTGGGCCGAGACGCTTGGCGCTGAAATCAAGGCCCTCAAGGCCGAGCCTGACGATCGCGAGACCTACTATCGCGCTGTGCTCGCCGCGCTCGAGCGCGCGCTGGCTGAAAGCGGCGCCGTCAGGCCGGCGGAACTCGACGCGCGAGAGCATGAATGGGAGCGCGCCTATTTGCGCACGCCCCATGGGCGCCCGGTCGAGCTTACGGCGGGGATCGACCCGGACTAGCGGGCGAGGCGGATACGCATGGCTGACCAGCGATGGCGCAAGAGGGTCCTCGGCAATCGGGCGCTCGCGCCGGAGACCCTGATGATGGGCTACGGCTACGATCCGTTCCTCAGCGAGCGGTCGCTGAAGCCGCCGGTCTTTCAGACCTCGACCTTCGTGTTCCGCACCGCCCAGGACGGCAAGGAATTCTTCGAGCTGGCCTATGGCCTGCGGCAGAAGCGGCCGAACGAGGAGCCGGGCCTCATCTACAGCCGGATCAACAATCCCGATCTCGAAATGCTCGAGGACCGGCTGGCGATCTGGGACGAGGCGGAGGCCAACCTGACCTTCGCTTCGGGCATGGCCGCCATTTCGACGACACTCTGGGCTTATGCGCGGCCCGGCACGGTGATCGTCCATTCCGGCCCGGTCTATGGCGGGACGGATTTTCTCTTAAAAAGGATTCTGCCGCAGTTCGGCGTGACCTCGATCGAATTTCCGGCGGAAGGCGGCGACCGCGCGATGGAGGAAGCGGTGCGCCGCGCGCGCGAAAAGGGGCCAATCGTCGCGCTCTATCTCGAGACGCCGGCCAACCCGACCAACGGCCTCGTCGACATCGCCCGCGCCAGAGAGCTCGCCGACGGCCTCGAAAGTGAGGGAGGAAAGCGCCCGGCGGTCATCGTCGACAATACGATGCTCGGGCCCCTCTATCAGACGCCAATCGCCCATGGCGCCGATCTGGTCGTGACCTCGCTCACCAAATATGTCGGCGGCCATTCCGATCTGATCGCGGGCGGCTGTTCGGGGACGCGCGCGGCGCTCGAGCCGATCCGCGGCATGCGCACGATCCTTGGCACGATGTGCGACCCCAACACTGGCTGGCTGCTCATGCGCTCGCTTGAAACCTTGAAGCTCAGAATGACGGCCGGCGCCGAGGGCGCGCGCAAGGTGGCGGAGTTTCTGCGCGGCCATGCCGCGGTCGCGTCGGTATGGTACCTGGGCTCCCTGCCCGAGGGTCATCCTGACCGGGCGGTGTTCGAACGCCAGTGCAAGGGCGCGGGCTCGACGTTCAGCTTCGAGGTCAAGGGGGGCGAAGCCGAAGCGTTCGCCGTCCTGGATAAGCTCGAAGTGATCAAGCTCGCCGTCAGTCTGGGCGGGACCGAGAGCCTGGCGTCGCATCCAGCCGCCATGACCCATTCCGACATTCCGCCCGAGGAACAGATGCGTCTCGGCATAACGCCGGCGCTGATCCGCCTCTCGGTCGGGATCGAAAACCCGGACGATCTCATCGCCGATCTCGACCAGGCCCTGAGAGGCTGACGATCAGGGCGCGTGCCTTGTACATCCGCTTGCGGGGAGATGGACGGGACCCAGAGGCCAGGCCAGGCGGCAGCCCCCCGATTTTAAAGTTGCCCGGGCCTCTGCAAGGCGCTAGCTCCTTTTGGACGACGAATTGACGCGTGCTTAAACCTCTCGCGAGGGCGGATGGCGAAGCGCAGGTTCAGGATCGTTCTGATCAAACCGTCGCATTACGACGACGACGGCTATGTCATTCAATGGCGCCGCTCGACCATTCCCTCGAACAGCCTCGCCAGCGTGTACGGGCTCATGGCGGAATGCGCGGAGGCGCGCGTCCTCGGCCCTGACGTCGACATCGCGTTCGAGATCTACGACGAGTGCAACACCATCGTCGACATTCCCGCGATTTCACGCCGCATTCTCGCCGATGGCGGCATGGTCGCGATGGTCGGGGTGCAATCGAACCAGTTTCCGCGCGCGCTCGATATCGGCCGCCAGTTTCGCGCCAGGGGCGTGACCGTAGCCGTCGGCGGCTTTCATGTCTCGGGCTGCATCGCCATGCTGCCCGAACTGCCGCCGGACCTGAAAGAGGCCCAGGCGCTCGGGATCATCCTCTACGCGGGTGAGGGGGAAGGGCGGCTTGCCGGCTTCCTGAAGGACGTGGATTCAGGCGCACCGAAGCCCGTCTACAATTACCTGAACGACATGCCCGACATGGCCGCCGCCGCCATCCCCGTGCTGCCGCGCGAGGTCGTGACCAGGGTCGCCGGCCACTACACGAGCTTCGACGCCGGACGCGGCTGCCCGTTCCAGTGCTCGTTCTGCACCATCATCAATGTGCAGGGGCGCAAGTCGCGCTATCGCACGCCCGACGACGTGGAAGCGATCGTGCGCGCCAATTCCGCGCAAGGCGTCACCCGCTTCTTCGTCACGGACGACAATTTCGCCCGCAACCGCAACTGGGAGCCGATCCTCGATCGCCTGATCGAACTCAGGGAGAACCAGGGTTTTCGGATCAGGCTCCTGCTGCAGGTCGACACGCTCTGCCACAGGATTCCGGGCTTCATCGAGAAGGCGGCGCGGGCCGGCTGCAACGCCGTCTTCATCGGGCTTGAGAACATCAATCCCGAATCGCTCATGGGCGCCAAGAAGCGCCAGAACAAGATCTGGGAATATCGCGACATGCTGCAGATGTGGCGGCGCGCGAAGGTGATGACCTGGGCGGGCTACATCCTCGGCTTTCCCACCGACACGCCGGAATCGATCGCCCGCGACATCGACACCATCAAGCGCGAGCTGCCAATCGACATCCTCGAATTCTTCTTCCTCACGCCTTTGCCGGGATCGGAGGATCACAAGACCCTTCATCTCAAGGGCGCGTGGATGGAAGCCGACATGAACAATTACGATCTCGAGCATGTCTGCGCGAACCACGCGGTCATGTCGGCGGACGCGTGGCGCGGCGTCTATCGCGACGCCTGGGCGCGCTATTACTCGGACGCGCATGTTGAGACCGTGCTGCGCCGCGCGGTCGCGAGCGGCATCTCTCCGCGCAAGATCACCGACGCGATGACGGTGTTCTCGGGCTCGTCGCGGATCGAGCGCGTACATCCGCTGCAATTCGGCTATGTGCGCCGCAAGCTCAGGAGCCAGCGCCGGCGTGGCCTGCCGGTCGTCAATCCGCTCGTCTTCTATCCGTGGCGCGCGTGGGACTTTCTGTCGGTCGCGGGAAAATGGGCGGCGCTCGCTTTGCGCTACCGAAAAATCCTGCGCCGCGTACTCGCCGACAAGGACGGCGCGGGTTACGTTGACGAGGCGCTCAAGCCCGCGACCGAGGTCGACCATGAGCACGATTTCGTCGCCGGCTACGCCGACAAGATCCCCGACACCTATGGCGCGCCGAAGCGGGAGGCCGCGGCCGCGGCGGAGTGAATTTCGTCCTCCCCCGCAAAACGGGGGGCGGATGACAGCGGCCAGTGACTGCAGTCTTTGCCTTCGGCGAGGCAAGGCGCGCGCGGCGCCCCCGTCGTCTTCCCTCGCCGTCGAGAGGGCCGCCCGATGAGGATCGCAACCTTCAACGTCAATGGCGTCAACGGCCGGCTGCCGGTTCTTATCCGCTGGCTTCAAGAGACCGCGCCCGACATCGTCTGCCTGCAGGAGCTGAAATCCTCGACCTTTCCGATGAGCGACGTGCGCGCCGCGGGCTACGAGGCGATCTTCAGCGGTCAGAAAAGCTGGAACGGGGTCGCGATCCTCGCCCGCGGCAAGGGGATCGTCGAGACCCGACGGGCGCTCCCCGGCGACGAGGACGACACGACGAGCCGCTACATCGAGGCTGCTGTCGATGGCCTCATCATCGGCTGCCTCTACATGCCGAACGGCAATCCGGTGACGAGCGACAAATTCGGCTTCAAGCTCAAGTGGTTCGAGCGCCTGATCGCGCATGGCGCCGAGTTGCTCGCAACCGGCGCGCCGGTCGTGCTGGCCGGCGATTACAACGTTATGCCGACCGAGCTCGATGTCTATAAGCCCGAGCGATGGGTCAATGACGCCCTGTTCCGGGTCGAGGTCCGCGACGCCTTCCGCCGCCTCGCCGCGCAGGGCTGGACGGACGCGCTGAGAACCCTCCATCCGGGCGAGCGGATCTTTACGTTCTGGGATTATTTCCGCAACGCCTACGCACGCGACGCCGGCCTGCGCATCGACCATCTGTTGCTGAGCCCCGCCGTCGCCGCGCGCCTCAAGAGCGCGGGCGTCGACCGCGAGGTCCGCGGCTGGGAGAAGGCCAGCGACCACGCCCCGGTCTGGATCGAGCTTGCGGTTGGCGCGCCCGAGCGGCCAAAGCGAAAAGCGGGCCGAACGTCACGGGCGCAGGCGTAGGCAGCGGCTCGAACGGCGCGCCGCGCCCAGGCAGGTTTGCATCGGGGGACCAACGCAGATCTGCCTGGAAGCCGTTTTCGGGGATCCGGCTCAGTACGCGGGCGCGCTCGTTGCCGGGACGTAGGCGTAGCCGGCGGGCGCCGGCTCTCCCATCGCGCCGTTGACCACCTGGAAGGGTGTCCCGGCGACTGTGCCGGCCGCATTGAACGGCGCCGCGAACGAGTTGCCGTAGTACGCGTAACCAGGGCCGCCGAACAGCGCCGACACGCCACCGGCTACGCCGCCGAGGACCCCGCCCACGATTCCCCCCGCGCCGGTGAAGACCGACGCCACCGCATAGCCGGTTCCCTCGACCACGCTGCCCACCGCCCCCACGGGCCCGGTGACATAGGTCGGCGTCGGCGCCAGCACCGGATGAACGACGATCTGGCGACCCTCGCGATAGTGGGCGTAGTGGTGGTAGGGGGCATGCGCGTAATGCGTGTGTGTGTAGTGCCTTTGCCCGTAATGTTCCTGCGCCGAAGCTGGAGCGGCGATGGCGAACGCAAGCGTCGCCGCCCCGACCGTCGCCACGGATAGACCGACTGTGCTGAATGGCATGATAAAACCTCCTATGGCGGGCAAATTCCACCGTTACGCCCGTCAACAAATGAGAAAGGGAAATGGCTATCGTGTGGCGCCCCGGCGACGTTCACATTTTCGTGAACGCCCACGAAGCCGCCGCCCTGGCCGGGTGGTTCTCCCGGACGAAACATGCGGCTCGTCACAAACCGCGGGATAAGATAGGCGTCAAAAGCAATCGAAACGGGTTTCGATGCGCGGCGAACGGGTGACATCGGGCGGAAACCGATGAAATCCGCCCCCGCGCCTCGCCCGGAAATCCGGCTCCTAGGGAGAGCGTCACGCTGTAAATCTCAAGAACACCGAACCTCAGAGCGCGGCATGCGTTGCATCGTTGCTGTTTTGGCGATTTTCTTTGCGACTTCCGCGTTCGCCGAAGACACGAGCGCCCGACTTTTCGGTTCGTGGCGCCTGATTTCGTTTCGGCTCAAGGTCGTTGGGGAAGGTGGGCAACCCCAGGAGATATTTGGTCCCAATCCGATTGGGCGGATCATCTTTTCGTCCGAGCATCGTGTCGTTGTTTTCATATCGAGGGCGGACAGGCGACCCCCAACCAATGAGTCGGAAGCCGCGGCTCTCCTGTCCTCAATGACCGCCTATAACGGCAAGTTCAGGCTGGACGGAAACAAAGTCATTACGCAGGTCGACGGCGCGTGGAACGAGTTTTACAAAGATGGCGAGCAAGTCCGCTTTTTTGAACTGAACGGCGACAACTTGAGCATTCGCACTCCCGAGCAGCCAAGCGGCATTCTGGTCGGCAAGCGAACGGTGGCGACCTTGGTGTGGCGGCGTGAAGCGCCGTAGAGCGCCTGGATCAATCCGCAATGCGCAAAAGCTGCTTGCCCTCGTTGCGACCTTCAAACAGCCGCCGCAGCGTCGCCGGCGCGTTCTCCAGGCCATGCTGGACATCGACCTTGTACTTGATCTTGCCAGCCTGCACCCAGCCGGCGAGCGCGCCGATCGCTTCTTGGGCGCGCGGCAGGTAGTCGAGGATGATGAAGCCTTCCATGCGTCCGCGTTGGCGGACCAGATTGAGGTAGTTCTTCGGCCCCGGCGGCTGTTCGGTCGCGTTATAGTTCGCGATCCCGCCGCATAGCACCACCCGCCCGCGCATCGCGAGCCGCGCCAAAGCGGTGTCGAGGATGTCGCCGCCGACATTGTCGAAGAAAATGTCGATGCCCTTAGGACAGAGCTCCTTGAGCCGCGCAGGGACGTTGTCCGCCTTGTAATCGATCGCCGCGTCGAAGCCGGCCTCGTCAACGAGCCAGCGGCATTTCTCAGGCCCTCCCGCGATGCCAATGGCGCGGCAGCCCTTGATCCTGGCGATCTGCCCGACGGCCGAACCCGTCGCGCCTGCCGCGCCGGAGACGACGACCGTTTCGCCAGCGACCGGCCGGCCCACCTCCAGCAAGCCGAAATAGGCGGTCATTCCGGTCAGGCCAAGCGCGCTCATCGCGAGCTCGAGGGATACGCCGGGCGGCAGCTTGCTGAGCTGGCCCTTGGGGTTCATCGCCACATAATCCTGCCAGCCCACCAGGCCCGTCACAATGTCGCCGACCTTGAACTCGGGATGGTTCGACGCCTCGATCCGGCCCGCGCCGCCGGAGCGGACGACCTCGCCGATCCTGACCGCGGGCAGATAGGTGTCGAAGGCGATCCAGCCGCGCTGGGTGGGGTCGCAGGACAGCATGATGTTGCGCACCAGCACCTGGCCCTCGCCGGGCGCCGGCGCTTCCGTCTCGACGAGATCGAAGTCGCTGTCCTTGATCGCGCCCTCTGGACGGCGCGCGAGCAGCCACTGGCGGTTTTTCATGGTTCCTCCCACGGCGAATGGAGAGGTCTTCATAGCACGAGGGCGGCCGAAAGCCGTCTGACAGGCGGCAGTTTCCAAAGCAGGAACCCGCAAAAAATTGCGTTGAAATTTGCGCAATATTAGCCTTACTATAGGCATACCGAGCCGCCCCCCTTTTTTAAAGAAGAGCTCGAACAGTTTTTCTGGGAGGACGCGATGATTATTTTCACGCGCCTGGGAGCGCAATTCGTCGACGCCTTGCATAAAGTTCAAGTTTTTGCCTGCGTAGGCGGGCTTTTGAGCGCGGCCGCCTTGGAGTTCCCAATTCGGCAGGCTGAGGCGGCGACCATCTTCACCAACTACGATGGGACCCAGACGGAGGCCTTTGGCTCGCCTAACTATATCGCGGTTTCCTTCATTCTGGGCGTAAATGCGGAGTTCACTGGGGCCGCGGCGTTCATTCACGCTATATCCCCGCTCGGCAACGGTCCGACGCCGAGCTTCGAGATGGCGCTCTATAAAGCGGACGAGCGGAAGCCCGGCGCCACGCCGTTGTGGACGAGCGGATCCGTGAACGTCGACGCATCCGAAACTCCAAACCTGGTAAGCGTCAGCGACAATGGGCCGCAACTCTTCCTAGGAAGGGGGGTGGAATACTTCCTTGCGCTCATCCTGACCAACAACACACGAACGTCTTTCGTCGTGTGGTTGGACGATGGCCCCAACAGCCTGCAGACTTACGGATCACAAAATGGAGCCTCCTGGGAGGATCTCGGCAAAGACACGTTTCAGTTCGAGATTAACGGCGCTCCTTTGGCGGCCGGAGCCGTGCCGGAGCCCTCGACATGGGCGCTGTTGCTCGCGGGCTTCATCGGCCTGAACTTCATGGGTTGGCGGCGGTCGGCGCGAAGCGCGGCTCGGAGCGCGATAGGCTGAACACTCCCCGCTCCTGACAGATTGCTCCGGCGCCTCATCCGAGCCGTCGCCGCTCGAACCCGCGGCGCTTTGCGGAGCGGCCGTTGCTGCCGATGCAGGCAAGGCGTATTTCCCGCCAGACAAGGGCGAGGCGTCGAGGATACGATTTCGCGCGGCGAAGCGGTCGCGGCGGCCCCGAGTTGAGTTCACCGAAGCTTGGCGCTACTCCCTCGTCCGCGCTGCGCGTGCGGCGGTCGATCGAGATCGCGATTGAGGTTAGGACATGGCGGGTTTGGCCGAGACCAGTGAGAAAGCTCGTTCGTCCCTAAGTCCAGGCGATGACAACGAATTCCGGCGGGCGCTCGAATCCGCCACGGGCGCGATCGCCCAAGCCGAATTGTTCGAGCGACCGTACCCCCTGATCCTCTTTCGCGATTTCTTCCCGGCTGATTTTTACGCCCGTCTTCTGCTACGCTTTCCCGACGTCGAGCGCTTTGCCGGCCTGAACGGAGACGGCACGCGGCGGGAATATCCGCTCTATGACGAACGAAGCGATCCGGGCTCTGAGGAGAGCCGCGAGCTATGGAGCATCGTGCGTCGGGTGCTGGCCTCGACCGAAGTCGCGTCTGCGCTGCGCGAGAAGCTGGACGAGGGGTTTCGCATCCGCTCCAAGAAGAGCGGCGAGAATTGGCCGATCCCGATGTTTCCGCGCCCCGTGCTCTATACCGACCTCAACGGTTACGCGATCAAGCCCCACCCCGACACCCGTCGCAAGGTGCTCACCATGCAGATCTACCTGCCTTCGGATGATAGCCAGCGCGAGCTTGGCACGGCGATCTACAAGGTCTCGCCGATGGGCGTGTTCGCCTGGAAATCCTATGGCCTCGTGAAGGACAGGACCGTCCCCTTCCTGCCGAATTCGGGCTACGCCTTCGTCGTCATCCATCCGGCCTTTTCGCTGTTTAGGTCGAGCTGGCATGGGCGGGAGGCGATCTCGGTGCCGGTGGAGAAGCCGCGCCTGTCGATCCTCAACACTTATTACCGCGAGCCCGCGCCCGAACGGACGGCCGAAATGTGATGCTGATTTCCTCCCCCGCCTGACGGGGGAGGGGGACCGTCCGAAGGACGGTGGAGGGGAAAGGCAGGGACCGATGAGAGCGCCGCCGAGAACGATCGCGATCGCGCGGAAATTGCGCCGCTCGCTTTCGCCGCCGGAAGCGCGGCTCTGGAGCCGGCTGCGCGCCCGAGCGCCCGGAACGCCCGTCTTTCGCCGTCAGCATCCGATCGGCCCTTACGTGCTCGACTTCTATTGCGCCAAGGCCGCCTTGCGGTCGAGGTCGGCGGCATGAGCCACGATGCGGCGGACCGGCCACAGCGCGACGCGCGAAGGGACGCGTGGCTGGCCGAGCAGGGCGTTAAGGTCATACGCGTTCCTGCGATCGATGTGATCCGCCGGGTCGACGGCGTCGTGGATGCGATCGTGCGACTGGCGATGGAGCTGAGCGAGACCGCCCCCACCACCATGCTCCGCATGGTCCCCCTCCCCCGTGAAACGGGGGAGGATGGGGCTCGATGACGGCGCCGATTTCCTCCCCTGCAAAGCGGGGGAGGGGGACCGTCCAAAGGACGGTGGAGGGGCGGGGACAGGACTCCTCCGCCGCGCCATCGCGGCGGGTTCAGTTCCGCCCGGCGCTTGTGTTACACCTTACCCGGAAGCGCCCGAACGATGCGCGCCAGCTGGGAGGAAAGCTTGAGCGACGAGACCAAATATCTTTTGGGCGAGGAGAAGATTCCTCACGCCTGGTACAACATCGTCGCCGACCTGCCGTCGCCGCCCCCTCCGGTGCTGCATCCGGGAACCGGTAAGCCGGTCGGGCCGGACGATCTTTCGCCCCTCTTTCCGATGGCGCTGATCGGCCAGGAAGTCAGCGCCGAGCGGCAGATCGAGATTCCCAAGCCCGTCCGCGACATCTATCGGCTGTGGCGCCCGACGCCGCTCTATCGCGCCCGCAGGCTCGAGAAGGCGCTCGGGACGACCGCCCGCATCTTCTACAAATACGAGGGCGTCAGCCCCGCCGGCAGCCACAAGCCCAACACCGCCGTCCCCCAGGCCTTCTACAATAGCGAGGAAGGCGTCACGAAACTCTCGACCGAGACGGGCGCCGGGCAATGGGGCTCGTCGCTCGCCTTCGCCGGCGCCCTGTTCGGCCTTGAGGTCAAGGTCTACATGGTCAAGATCTCCTACGACCAGAAGCCCTACCGGCGCGCGCTGATGGAGACTTATGGCGCCAAATGCGTCGCGAGCCCGAGCAGCGAGACGGAGTCAGGGCGCGCGATCCTCAAAGCCCATCCGGATTCGCCGGGCAGTCTCGGCATTGCGATATCGGAAGCGGTCGAAGTCGCGGCCAAGAACCCCGACACGAAATACGCGCTGGGCAGCGTGCTCAACCATGTGCTGATGCACCAGACCGTGATCGGCCTCGAAGCGATCGAGCAGATGGAGGCGGCCGACGCTTATCCCGACATCGTGATCGGCTGCGCCGGCGGGGGCTCGAATTTCGCCGGCCTCGCCTTCCCGTTCATCGGCAGGAAGCTGCGCGACAAGAAGGACGTGCGGGTGATCGCGGTCGAGCCTGCCGCCTGTCCGTCATTGACGCGGGGCAAATACGCATTCGACTTCGGCGACACCGGGCATCTGACGCCGCTCGTCAAGATGCACACGCTGGGGTCCGAGTTCATTCCGCCCGGCTTCCACGCAGGGGGCCTGCGCTATCACGGCATGGCCCCACTGGTCAGCCATTGCAAGGAACTGGGGCTGATCGAGGCCCGGGCCTATCACCAGAATTCGTGCTTCGAGGCGGGCGTTCAGTTTGCGCGCACGGAGGGCATCGTGCCCGCGCCGGAGACGACGCACGCGATCCGCGCGGCGATCGAGGAAGCCTTGAAGGCCAAGGAGGAGGGCAAGTCGCCGGCGATCCTCTTCAACCTCAGCGGCCACGGCCATTTCGACATGCAGGCCTATACCGACTATTTCGCCGGCAAGCTTCAGGATCAGGATTACGACCCGAAGGCGCTGGAGGCTTCGCTGGCGCACCTGCCGAAGGTGGCGGCGGAGTAGGGGGCGCCCTCAGGTTTGTTGAGCAAACGAGAAACGGGTTGATGTGGAGGCCTCCTGCATGGCCTGGACAGCGATTCAACAGCATCTCATTGATGACGCGCGACGCTTTTTTGTAGGCCATACGGAAGCGGTCGGGGCCTTGATTGTCCCGGGGTCTCGTCCAGCTTTTATCAAGAGCGGCATCGATGGGGGGCCTTGGGGCGGAACCCATCGTGGCGGCGTCCCACGGATGTCGGGGTGGGCCTTTACCAGAGGCGGGCCAAGCCAAGGCAATATAGCCACCCACGTCGAAGGGCACGCGGTCGCCATTATGTGGCAGCGAGGCCTCCGGGACGCCGTGCTCCTGGTCGATCGCCCAATGTGCGAGGTATGTGGTCGGAACCTGCCGTCCACCCTTCCTCTGGGCGCGCACCTTCTCGTCGTTTCTCGCGACGAGGGCGACACGCACGTCTGGGCCTCGCACGGAGCTTAAGCAGGCAGGATGGGGGGCCTTCCATTCAGCAATCCGCCATGCCGCGCCCCGCCGATGATATCGCCGCCGGGCTGTCGGGGATTGAAGGGCGTTGCCGCTCAACGCCATCAGAGTCCGACTTTTGTTTGAGAAAATCAGAAATTTATGCTATGTGTTCCTGATGACGGAATCCATCCGGCGCCCGGCCCATCACCGGGCGAGAAGACTGCGGCTGTTTGAAAAAGGATCGCTCGAGGCCACAACCGACCGCGCGAGTGGGAGGTGCTGGAAATTTTTTTGTTTTTTCCCCGCGTAACCCTTTGAAAAGTCCCGATTCCACCAAACAAAACAAGCATTTATGTTTGGTTTTGCTCTGGTTTTGTTTGGATTTGCCTGGATTTGCTTGGACGGATTTCGCGCTCCAGTTGCATCCGCGGCTTTCGCGCCACGCGCCTGGACTTAACGCTCCGGCGTGAGCGCCGTCCGATCGCAACGCGAGCGCGAGAGCCGCGGCCTGTTTAAGGCGCGCCGGATTCGGGGCCCTGTGTCGGCCAGGCAACGTCGCGCCGGATAAACGAAGATGTCCCTTTTGAGCAATTGCCACGCCGAGATCGCGGTGATATCGCCGCCGAGTCGTCGGAGATTCACGATAAAGAGAGACCGTATGACCCAACATGTGCGTGAGAAGCTGGT
Source organism: Roseiarcus sp. (assembly GCA_036489975.1). GTDB lineage: Bacteria > Pseudomonadota > Alphaproteobacteria > Rhizobiales > Beijerinckiaceae > Roseiarcus. Next base: position 1,995 of record DASXES010000121.1, on the reverse strand, counting down.
CGCGGCGGATGATATCGACGCGGCGCTCGAGGAGAGCCTCACCACCACTTGGGACGCCAAGGTCTATTCCTGGGACAATTCAAAATATCCGTTCAACAAGTGGTTCCTGAACCGCATCCGAGGGATGGGCTACAAGCTGGACGACCTCAGCAATCTGCACGAGGCTGTCCCGCTCAATGAGACTTACAAAGTCACCAAGCAGCTTTGCGCCGATACGAATCTGCCCGAATTTCGCCGGATGCTGAACCGCTTTGTCCGCGAGGTCATTGTCCCTCAAGGCAAATTGCAGCTGCCGGTCGCGGTGCAGCGGTTCATGAACGTCCGAATCATGCTGCCGACGACGCCGGAACTGTTCTTCCCGTTCCACACCGGGTTGCTTTACGGCCACGGCATTGCTTCGCGCAGCATCTGGATGCCCTTCGTCGATGTGAGCAAGGAGGAAGACCGAAGCCGGTCGATGCAGATCCTCAGCATCAGGAAGTCGCGGGAGCTGATTCAGCAAGCGATCGACAATCGCCTCAACATAGACGACATGACCGACGTCTTTGGCAAGGAGAGCTGGCAGATCAAGGCGGGGCCTGGCAGCGCCTGCTTCTTCACCCAGGAGAACATTCATGGCTCCGGTCGGCCCAACATCACGGGCAAGACACGCGTCAGTATGGATTTCCGGGTCGCGGAGGGAATCTATGGCGATTATCTCGGCCGCAAGATCCCCGCAGGCTATTTCCATCTGATACCGGATACAGAGGCGGAAGAAGAGAAGCTCCTTGCGGGGCAGACGGACCGGGAAAAGGCGTTCGCCAATGGCAAGCCAAACGTCTTCTACGTCGCCAACAACACGGCCTCGACTTATGGAATACCAGTGCACCTCCAGCGCTATATGCTGGTGGACTACTGCAAGAAGAACACCCTTGAGTTCGACTACGAGCTGTTCGATCTCGAGGACATGACCCATCTGCCGACGCTTCGGTTCCTGATCGAGAAGCGCGTGTGCAATATCGTCATGTATAGCATCTTCGCGCTGCCGGAGGAGGAAGGCTATCGCAACGAACTGCTTGAAACCGCGGTGAAGAGAGGATCGGCGATCCACTTCGTCAACGAAGATCTGCAACTGACCAGCGCAGACGATCTCAAGACGATCAGGAAATATCTTGAGTTCGCCAAGTACGGCAAGTCGCGGTTGCCGATCGGACTGCCGTTGACGGCGTCGAGCAAATTGTTCTTCGACAAGTGGGCGGGCTCCCTGGCGCAATACGGATAGCGCGTGCGGCCATCGCCCGTGCTTTGGCCAATGATACGCAGGCCGATCGTCGGCCAGACGAAGGCGGCTGTCCACCTGCGGCCGCAGGCTCAGCGCCTTGCTTGAGCCGGGCGAGTCCAACAGCGACATGGAATCATCCGCATTGCGGGTGTGACGTAGCACGCGCGACTCGCTGAAAACTCCGCCGAACTCCAAGCCCCCTGGTCAGACTGAAGTTGAACGATTTTCAGCGATCTGATCCAGCCTCATTGACTTAATTGGCGCGCCCAACGGGAATCGAACCCGTGTTTTCGCCGTGAAAGAGGGATAATCGACCACCGGCGAACAATGGCGAACGGTGAAATTCCGAGGTTATTCCTGGGAAAGCCTAGGGTTAGGTTGTTGCGGTTCGCCAACGTTCGCTTATGCTTATTGGGTACAAGTTGGGTACGCGTAGGCGGCTTGCCCAGAATGAGACCTGGATGGCTCGAACAGTTCGCGACACCAACCTCGAAACTCGCACGGCCCGCTTGCGCCTCAAGCCCCGCCGCAAGCCCTATTGGCGCGTTCTCGAAACTGGTTTGCATCTCGGATACCGCAGAACGGCGGAGGGGTGGGTCGTGTCCCGTGCTGTGGTGTAGCAGGTGCGGTATGGCCGCCGCATTCGCCTGGTGAGACCGGGCTGGTCAGGCGGCCGCCACAGGCAGCCCGACGACGGGATCATGGCTCAAAGGAGCAATGGTTTCCAGCGTCAT
>DASXES010000114.1:0-17922 GCA_036489975.1 Roseiarcus sp. | reverse complement strand
GGCTGACGTGTTCGATTACATCGAGAGGTTCTACAATGCTGTTCGCAGGCACTCGACGATCGGCTACGTCAGCCCGATTGAGTTCGAACGAAAGGTCGGATTAGCTTAACCGCCTGTCCACAGGACCGGCAGCAGGCCAGGGACACTGCTCACCCCGGAGCAGCGGCACCGGAGAGATCCGGATAGCGTTCCCGGAGGATATTCAGAAAGGGTGGCAGTGAAGGATTGCAGTTCGCTTGGCGCCAATGGGCGCGGAAAGCGAGCCGAGTTGCTCCGTCCGTGTCATGCACTCCCCGATAAGTAACGCCGGGATAGGCCGCTCCAGTCGCGCCCTCCAGCGCAAGCAAGATACCCCACCCCGCGCCGACCATCGTGAGAAGCCGATCGAGTCCAACATCGTGCCGAAGAAGAAGACGAGGGTCAGGGTGTCCGACCTTGCTGGCGAGCAACTTTAAGAATTCCGGGCCGGGGCCACGTTGCGGTAGAAGCAACGCCTCATGTGTCAGATCACTCCAGCGAACGATGTCACGGCTTGCGAGCAGATGATCTTCTGGCAGGGCGACAACGACTCTTTCGCTCCACACTGAAAGTGACGTGGAATCGTTCTCGGAGTGGTTCGTGGCCACGAAGGCCACATCGATAGCGGCGCTCGCCACGTCGGAGATCAAATGATCGCTCGATCCATCGACAAGGTGCGTCTCGACCTCAGGGAAGCGGTGTCGGTAATCGACGAGCGTTGCGCGGAGATTTCCCGCCGAAAGCGAGGCATGTACGCCGACCGTCAGGCGACCGCTCTCGCCTCGGGACCGGGTTTTCAGGCGAGCAGTAATGGATTCCGTTTCCTCGACCACGCGCCGAGCAGCTTCTAAAAATTCATGCCCGACGATCGTTGGTCGAGTGCCGCCGTTCGTTCGTTCGAAGAGCCTCGCCCCTAGCTTAAATTCCAAATTACGTAGACTACGGCTTAGCGTCGATTGTCGGCGGCGCTAGCGCTTTGAGCATCGGCTGCCTCGAGGTCCCGTTTCTTGCGCAGTTCCTCTTTGAGTCGTGCCATCTCCCCTTCCAAACGTTCGATACGATCAAGGGTATAGTCGAAGCTGGTGTAGTCCAGCGCCTGCAGGAAGGCGCCGGCGGCGGTGAGAGCGCGGCGAAATGCACCCAGCTCCGGGCGCCTATGGCTCGCTATGTCTGTCATCGAAAGCTCCTCGCTAGCAAAAATGCACCCGGGGCCGTCGCCGCAACGTCTAAAACCGTTCTGTCCACGGCCGGAGGTCGACTTCGTGCGACCAGGCGTTTCTCGGCTGCGCAAGGACATCGATGTATGTCTGAGCGATGGCGTCGGGATCGAGCGTACTGTCTGGCTGATCGCTCGGGTCCGGCCGGCGCGCGGAGCGGACGCCCCCGTCGATGTTGAAATGCGCGACGTGGATCCCCTTCGGACTTAGCTCCCTGGCGGCGCTCTGAGCGAGTCCGCGCAAGCCGAACTTGCCCATGGCGAACGCCGCCGATTGGGCGAACCCCTTCACACCGGCGCTGGCGCCGGTAAAGAAGATCGCCCCACGACCATGAGGCTCCATGCGCTTTGCGGCCTGCTGTGCCGCCAGGAACGCACCGAACGTGGTGATCGAAATCGCCTTCTCGACTGCGGCGGGATCGACGCTCGAAAGCGGGCCGGCGACGCGCGAGCTCGCGTTGTAAATCACGACATCGGGTTCGGCGATCTGGGTTTCCATATCGACGAATAGCTTCGCCACCTGCTCCGGCTGGGAGCGTCGACGGCGAAGACGCCGGCGGCAGTTTCCTGCGCCAGCGGCTTGAGCTTTTCGGCATCGCGAGCGGCCAAGCCGACCCGCAAACCGATCTTGGACAAGCGGCGCGCCAGCGACGCGCTGATGCCCGGGCCCGCGCCGATGATCAGGGCGCAGCTGTAGGGAAAGTCGGCCATTCAGTCCTCCTCGTTGATTGGGACTCTGCCTGCGCGTCTGTCCTCAAGGCGTTTAGGCGAGCCCGCGAAGTCGGCGAACAAATGCCGCCACGCCCGGCGCAACAACCTCAGGGGCCTCCTCAGGGATGTAGTGTGCGCCGTTCACTTGGATCTCCTCTTGATTGGGGAAGGTCCGGCGGAAGGCGACTTGGCTTGGACTGCTATCGATGACGCCAGGGTTGGCGTGGAAATACAGCTTGGGCACGGCGCTGGTCGCCAACCATTGCGAATAGGCCTTGACCGTCTCGAACACATCGGCCGGTTCGCCCGAAATGGGCAACTGACGCGGCCAGCTCAACGTCGGCCGCCGATCCTCTCCCGCGTTCAGGAAGGGGCGGCGGTATTCCGTTTTTACGGCGTCGGACAAGGGCCGACCGATGCTTCCGAAAAGCACCTGCTCGACGAAGAAGTTCTCCTGCAGGACCATCCCATCGCCGGCGGGAGATCGCATCGCCTCGAAAGCGGGCCGCATCATTTCGCTGAAGTCGCTCCACTCCATCGGCATGGCGATCGCCTCCATGTAGGCGATGCCTTGCAACCGATCGGCATGCTTGCTGGCGTAGTCGAAGGCGAGCGCCGAACCCCAGTCGTGGACGACGAAGATGATCTTGTCGCCAAGAGCAAGTTGATCCCAAAGACCGTGAAGGAAGCGGCGCTGTTCGAAGTAGCCGTATCGGTCTGGGCCCGACTCGGGAAGCTTGTCCGAGTCGCCCTGGCCGATCAGATCGCACGCCACCAGACGACCGAGGCCGCGGCAGGCGGGCATGATGTTGCGCCAGAGATAAGACGACGTCGGATTGCCGTGTGAAAAGACGATGGCGTCGCCTTCGCCCTCGTCGATATAGGCCATGTGTTGGCCTTGGACGGTCATGTACTTCTTTTCGGCGAAGGGCGCGTCGCTCAGGTTCATCGTTGCGTTCCAATCAGCTTGGGAAAGATCTTCGGCGGCCAGGTTCTGCGTCAGAGCTGTGATTGCCCGCCGTCCACCGGAATTTCGGCGCCGGTCGTGTAAGTCGCGTCGAAGGCGAGGAAGAGGACGGCCTTGGCGACCTCCTCTGATGCGCCCAGGCGCTTCATCGGATTGGCGTCACTCAGTTGGCCAGTCAGCTGGGCCGCCACGTCCTTATCCGGAAAAGCCTTGCCCCAATTTGGCGTATCGATAGGACCGGGCGACACGGCATTGACGCGGATCCCTTGGGGAAGGAGCTCGGCGGCGAACGTCCGAACGAAGGATCGCGTCGCCGCCTTGGTCGCGCCAGCTGCGGCAAGCATGGGCATGCCCTTGGCGTTGGATATCGCGGTCGTGAAGACGACAGCGCCGCCTCGGTTGATTAAAGGCGCCAGCTTCTGGACCGTGAAGAACGACCCCTTTGTATTCACGTCGAACATTTCGTCGTAGACGGCCTCGGTTGTCTGCTCGAACGGCGCAAAATGCGCCGCTCCGGCGTTGAGGAAGAGCAGATCTAAGGCGCCGAATGCGTCTTTCGCCCGCTCGGCGAGGGCGTCGATGTCCTTCAACGATCCTGCGTCGCTTGAAACGACCAGCGCGCTCTCCCCCAGTTCCGCCCTTGTGGATTCTAGGCCGGCTTGCGAGCGACCTGTCACCAGAACGCGCGCGCCCCGTTCGACGAGCATCTTCGCCGTCGCGAGGCCGATGCCGCTCGTGCCACCGAGGATGACGGCCGTCTTGCCTTGGTACTGATCCATGCGTGTCTCCTTCTAGATTTTGGCCGTTCTACCGACTGAATTTAGGTGTGGGGCTCAGCCAGATGCCCGTCACAGCTGCGACCAGCCTCCGTCGACCGGCAGTTCGAAGCCGGTCGTGAAGGTCGCGTCGAAGGCGAGAAAGAGGACGGCTTTGGCGACTTCCTCGGGCGTCCCGAAGCGCTTCATCGGATTGGCTTGGCGCATCTCCCCGGTGAGGTGGTCCGCCATCGCTTTGTCGGAAAACGCCTTGCCGATGATCGGCGTTTCGGTGGGGCCGGGCGAGACGGCGTTCACGCGAATCCCGGCGGGAAGGAGCTCAGCGGCAAACGTCCGCGCAAAGGACCGCAACGCAGCCTTGGCCCCCCCATAGGCGGCGACCATGGGCATGCCCTTGACGTTCGCGGTCGAGGTCGTCAGCACAACGGAACCGCCGCGGCTGATCAACGGCGAGAGCTTCTGAACGGCGAAAAATGGTCCCTTGGCGTTCAGATTGATCATCTCGTCAAAGCTTGCCTCGTCCACGTTCCCAAGAGGGGCGAACATGCTGAAGCCGGCGTTGACGAACAGCAGGTCGAAGCTGGCGAACTCCGCCATCACGCGTGCGGCAAGGGCGTCGATGTCCGTCAGCGATCGGGCGTCGCTCGAAACCGCGATTCCGTTTTGCCCAAGCTCCTGTTGGGTCGAATCCAGCCCGGCCTGTGACCGGCCCGTCACCAGAACACGCGCGCCGCCCTCAACAAGCATCTTTGCCGTCGTGAGGCCGATGCCGCTCGTGCCGCCGATGATGACGACCTTCTTACCTTCGTACCGAGTCATGGGTGTTCTCCTGGGGCGGCAGTGCGCCGGATACGTTTTGAACTAAGTCGTATAATACTATGACCCGAGGCCATGAGGTCAATAGGTTTAGAACTATATGTTTTAAAACGTGGAGCAGCTGGGCTGGTGCGGCCGTCGTCGCGCACGGATTCGTTAACGCAAAACGTTCGCCGCGCCGCAGCCTTGAACATCGCGGCCAAGGCTGTGGTTGAGACAAGTCGGCGGCGCGAGCCCCAACAGCGTCTTCACCTCGGCCACAAGGCCATCGGCGGCTGTCGAGGTGCGCCATCGGGAGCGATCGAGACGACGTTGGGATAGCGGGCAGCGAACGGTGCCGATTACCGTCGCCCTTCTGCCGTGAACAGCGGCTCGCCACGCCTGGTGACGAGCTGCCAAATCGTAAGGACGAGAGCCACCTGAACGATCGGCAGGTAGAAGGCGACAATGAGCCATGACGTTCCGTTGACGTCGCCAATCGCGCCTGCGTGGATCAAACGGACCGTACCTAGCGCAAAATCCACGGCCGTCTCGACGACAAGCAACCATATGAGTGGGATTGACAGGCGCAAGCGCCAATGGAGGCAAAAGAGGATGAACAGCGCCAACGCCCATCCGGCAAGGTCGCCGACGACAATCTGATCGCGAATGGCATTGGGCATTTTCAAGCCGGCGTCTTGCGAGGAATAGACCTGCAGACACAACGTGCGGCCCAGATGGACGCAGGTCAGAGCCATCAGGGCCCCAGCCCTTGTAAGCCTGCTCAGGCGCGGAACGACATACCAGATCGCCAAGGCGATGAAGGCGAATATGTTCAAGGCTTGCGCAAGGTAGATGGCAATTTCCGCATTCATGGTCATCAGCGCCTCTTGTTGATTGAAACGGCGGCTTGCCGCCTGAATTATTGGTGAGCTAGATCGACGCCGGACACCCTGGCGATGGCCTGCCACGCAGCTTCCTGGCTGGCGTGGTCGAGAAAGTGTGGCTGACGCATCGCCTCCATGGGGCCGGTGAACTTCGTGGGCGCGGAGGCAAAGAATTGTCCCGACATATCGGTCCCGAACTCGGAGGCTTGAAGGTATCGGCGGACCGCGGTCTCCGGCGTGTGAGACATGCCTGGGATCAGCTTCATCAACGGGACCATGAGCCACTTCAGCGCCGGTCCAGCGTTTCGCAGCCCGTTGGTGTCAGGCGTGCTGCCGGGCGAAACCGCGTAGACAGCCATGCCGGGCGGTAGCCGGCGCGACAGCGCGGCGGCCCACCACGCGACAATGAGTTTCGCGTCCGAGTGCGCCCGGTTGGGCTCGTACTTCATCTTCGGGCCACCACGCAGCAGGTCTTCTACTGCTGCGCTCCGGTCACCTTGGTAGTCCCTGCCCGCAAGGGCCGGGATGTCCGTAAAGGGAAATAGGGGGACGTCGCCTCGGGCCGACTCCGAGCCGGCGATGACGATGCGCGCGTTTGGCCTCAGGAGGTTCGCCTGCAGCAACCCGAGCGTCAGCTGGTGGTGTCCAATCAAGGGGGCTTGAGTCACCTCGACGCCTCCCGCGGTGACTACCCGCTCCTTCCGTCCGATCCACCCCGCATTGAGCAGCAGGAAGTCGATCGGCCGCCCCCATTTGGAAAGCTCAGCAAGCGCGGACTGCACACTGAACCAGTTGTCCAGATCTAACTCGAGCGACGTGAAAACTGGCCTTTCGGCTTCGGCGCCGAGTTGAGCGGCAGTTTGCTTGACCCGAGCCAAGCTACGTCCGGTGATGATAACCTCGCGCCAGCCTTCGGCAGCGAGCAAGCGGGCCGCCGCATGCCCCAGGCCCGAGGTAGCGCCGGTGACGAGCACGATCGAATGTTCCATAGGCCTCTACGGGTTGCAGCGGCAGGGCGTTTCCGGATCTCCGAAGACAAACCCAGCTTGCTAGTTTCGAACAATTCAGTTATAAACCATGGATGTCAAAATGGTCAAGGAGTTTCAGACTTGACGGTTCAAAACCACCGCAGGGTCCCAGGTCGGCCGCGCAGCTTCGATGAGAGGCATGCGTTGGAGAAGGCGATCCGGGTCTTTAGGTCGAAGGGTTACGACGGCGTGACGATCGACGACCTCGTCGTCGGGATGGGCGTCGGACGACCAAGCCTCTATTCGGTCTTTGGGGACAAGCGGGCTGTCTTCTTGCGCGCCCTCAGGGCTTACGGCGAGGAGAAAGGCGCTTTGGCGGCGAAGGCGCTTTTTGCGCCGACAACAGTTCGCGACTCACTCACCGGGTTCTTGAGACATGCCGTAGAAACCGCAACTGAAGAAGGATCAGCGCCGGGGTGCCTGATTATATGCGTTGCGCCCCTCGTGAGCGATCCGGAAGTCCGTCAGTTCGCGCAGGACGCTGCGGCCGCCGCAACGGCGCAGGTCGAACGCCGTTTACGCGACGGGATTCGCGCGGGCGAATTACCGGATAATTTTCCGGTATCCGCCCGCGCAATCCAAGTCATGGACCTGGGCCGGGGTTTGACCATGCGGGCGCAGATGGGCGCGCCGCGCAAGGTGCTTCTTAGAGATGCCGAGGATGCGGTCGACTTAGTCCTGCCGCCAGCTGCAAGTACGACGCCGGGAGGCTGATCACTAAGGCGTTGAAAGGGGTCGCGAGCCCGACAGTTGCGGACAAGATTTCGCGCGGCGGTCCGCAGCCGATCAGCTACCGGTCCCGTGCGCGCTGCAAGCTCGCCCTTCTGCTTGGCTTCTGTCGGGAAGCGGTTCCAGCCCCCGTCAAGGCAGACGCACCACCATTTCAATCTCGACCTTGATTTCAGGCTTATAGAGTGCCTGGACGCCAATCGTCGTGACGCTGGGCATCGCGTCTCCGACCAGTTCACGGAGAGGCGCGACGGCTTGGCCGAACGCCTCGCTTGTCGCATTCACGACGTAGACGCGCAGCATGACGATGTCTTGCGCGGACGCCTTCAGCTCCTTGAGTGCGGCGGCGAGGCTGGCGGTCGCAACCTTTGCCTGGCTGGCGAGGCCTTCGGGCACGTCCTCACCGCCGGGCGTCGCTGCGATCTGGCCGGACAGGAAGGCGAGGCGGCCTGGTTCCGCGACGCTGATGTGCGACCACCCGAGCGATGCCATATCCCACATTGTCTTAGGGTTGCGGCGACTCAGCGACGCTGACGGACGAGATGGGACGCGCGCGGTGACCTTGATCTCGAAGTCGAAGCCGGCAAGCCAGTTTACTCCAACAGCGGTCGCGTTCGGATATGGGGCTTTCGGGAATTTCTCGCGTTTCACCGTCCTATACACGCCAAATTGCTTTTCCGGATCCGTATGGAACGTGGTCAGGTCGACTATGTCGGCTAATGTGCATCCTCCCGCTGCGAGCGTGGCTTCCAGATTGGCGAAGGCCAGGCGAACCTGAGCCTCAAAATCGGGTTCGGGCGAACCATCTGGGCGGCTGCCGACCTGACCCGACACGAACAATAGATCGCCCGATCGGATGGCGGCGGAATAGCCGTACTTCTCGTATAGGTCCTGCCGGCTAGCAGGAAACACCGCTTCGCTCTGGGCCATTTTCGTCGTCCTTTCATGTTGGAAGCGAACGCACCTGCCAGTTTTTCTGGACATTCCACCCAAGCCAGGATAGCGACATACGCTGTGTATGTGAAAGCATGAATGCGGGCTGGCCGTCAACCCCATATACGCAGCGTATGCGAGATGGAGATGCCTTTGGCCGCAAAACGTCGCGCCGAAACGATGGAGGAAAACCGGCTCAAGTTGATCGGGGCTGCACGAAAGGCCTTCGCGGCGTCGGGTTTTGCCGCCGCGTCGATGGATGATCTCACCGCGCAAGTCGACCTGACCCGCGGCGCCCTCTACCATAACTTCGGCGATAAGAAGGGTCTTTTGGCAGCCGTCGTCGCTCAAGTGGATGGCGAAATGGCTGCGCGCGCGCACCAGGCAGGGATGACTGCAGCAACCCTATGGGAAAGACTCCTTGCAGAAGGCGAAGCCTATATCAAGATGGCGCTCGACCCGGAAGTGCAACGGATTGTCCTCCTGGACGGGCCTGCTTTCCTGGGCGACCCCTCAAAGTGGCCCAGCCAGAATGCCTGCCTTGAGGTGACGAAACAGGCGGTCGCGGATCTGATCGGCAAGGGCATCATGAAGCCTGTCGACATCGAGGCCGCCGCGCGCCTTCTGAGCGGCACGGCTTTAAATGCCGCGCTATGGGTTGCTGCCAGTGAAGAACCGCACACGGTCCTACCGAAGGCGATTGAGGCGTTCAGGCTCATGGCCGAGGGATTTTTGCGGATCGAACCTGACATTACCCAGGGCATATTGACCTACCCCAGTCCCCGACTGCCGGTCCCGGGCGCGGCCAAGCTTCCATCTCTCGAACGGTAGTTCGCTGGATCGGGGATTCGGAGGCGGGTTTGGCGGATGGGCCTCGGGTGTCCGCGATCTAGCGCAGCCTTATGGCCCTCGAAATTATTGCCGTCAAAACAGAGTGGATGCTCTTGTCTTCCACATTATTATATATTATCATATTATGTATATCGTAATGAGGCACAACCCATGCAACCCTTTAGATCAATGACCGGCTGTCGGTGAGCGCACAGCCCCACCTGGCCGCTTTCGCGACTTTCGCCGTGCAGGGCTACGCCGCCATCATCAATTTGCGCCCGGACGGCGAAGAGCCCGATCAGCCGGGCAACGCCGCCGAGCAGACAGCGGCCGCCGCTGCCGGCCTGTCCTATAGCTTCGTACCGATTACGGGCGCAGCAGGGATAACCGACGCGGATATCGAGGCCTTCCAAGCCGCCGCTGGCCGCGGCGCCGGCCCTGTACTGGCCCATTGCAAAAGTGGCACACGAGCGTTGCTTCTACATTGTCTCGGCGAGGTGCGGGATGGCCGCATGCGACGCGAGGAGATCGAAGCCTTCGGCAGGAGCCACGGCTTCGATCTTACGGCCGCCGTCCGCTGGCTCGATGCCGAGGCCGGGCGGATTCCCAAGGTCAAGGCATGGTTCGATCCTCGGACGTCGAGCGTTCAATACATCGTCGTCGATCCCGCTACCAAACGCTGCGCGATTATCGATCCCGTGCTCGATTTCGATGAGAAATCCGGTGGGACCGGTACGAAGAGCGCCGACGCCATCCTGGCTTATGTCGCGAAGGAAGGACTGACGGTCGAGTGGATTCTCGACAGCCATCGCCACGCCGATCACTTTTCGGCCGCGCACCATCTCAAGGGCAAGACCGGCGCGCCGACCGCGACGGGCGCCCATGTCACCGACGTTCAGACGTTGTGGAAAGCTATCTACAACTGGACGGAACTCGCAACAGACGGCTCACGGTGGGACCGGCTGTTTGCGGATGGCGACATCTTCAAAGTCGGCTCGATCGACTGCCGTGTCATGTTCTCGCCGGGCCATACGCTGGCCTCGGTCACCTATGTGATCGGTGACGCCGCGTTCATCCACGATACGCTCTTCATGCCTGACGCCGGCACCGCCCGCGCCGACTTCCCTGGCGGCAGCGCCACGGCGCTGTGGGGCTCGATTCAGCGGATATTGGCTTTGCCGGACGGAACGCGCCTGTTCACTGGCCATGACTACCAGCCAGGAGGCCGTCATCCGCGCTGGGAAAGCACTGTGGGCGAGCAGAAGCGCGCCAATCTTCATACTTCGGGCACGGACGAACGACATTTCGTGGCGCAGAGGGAGGCGCGCGACCGGACATTAGGCATGCCTAAGCTCCTCCTACACGCACTTCAGGTCAACATGCGCGGGGGTCAGCTGCCAGAGCCGGAAGGCAACGGCAGGCGCTATCTAAAATTTCCTCTCGACGCGCTGGATGGAGCGACATGGTGACGCCCGAAGACATCGCCGCCAGCTCCGCCTTGGGACCGGCCGCGATGGAAACACGCGCCGGCGAGGTGGCCGCACTTCTGAAAACGCTGTCCCATCCGGTCCGGTTGATGCTCGCCTGCACGCTGGCTGAGGGCGAATATTCGGTTGGAGCCCTAGAGCAAATCCTGGGCATCCATCAGCCGACGCTTTCACAGCAGCTCGGCGTCCTGCGCGATGCAGGCATCGTTGAAACCCGCCGGGACGCCAAGCAAATCTTCTACCGGCTTACGGAAGAGAAAGCTGCACAGCTGATCCACACGCTCTACGCGATCTTCTGCGCTCCGGAGCAACAGTCATGACGCCCTACCTGCCTTCGTTAGCCGGCGGCATGCTTCTGGGCCTCTCCGCGGTTCTTCTGCTTGTCGTCAACGGCCGGATCGCGGGCGTCAGCGGCATCGTCGGACGCCTGCTCGGCGGGCAGCAGATTGCACCGAACGTCGCTTTCATCGCCGGCCTTCTCGCTGGCCCGATCCTCTACACAACGGCCTATGGGCGGCCGCCCGAGGTGACGATCGTCGCATCAACACCCCTCATTCTGGCGGCCGGCCTGCTTGTTGGCGTGGGAACGCGCATGGGCTCAGGCTGCACCTCAGGCCACGGTATTCTTGGCGTGGCCCGTTTTTCCAAGCGCTCGCTGGCTGCGACCGCCACTTTTCTCGCCACCGGCATCGTCGCCGCGCCCGTCATGGGTGCGGTACGATGAACCGGCAGTCCTTCACACGTCTCCTCGTCGCCCTGCTGGCAGGCGTGATCTTTGGCTTCGGCCTCTCCCTGTCTGGCATGATCAATCCGGCGCGCATCACCGGCTTCCTCGATATCGCCAGCGGCCGATGGGATCCGAGTCTGATGTTCGTACTCGGCGGCGCGGTCATCGTCGCGGCACCGGGGGTCATGCTCCAGCGCCGGATGGCAAAGCCGGTTCTCGACGCCCAGTTTCATCTGCCTGAAAAAACCCGGATCGACGCGCAACTGCTCGCCGGCTCGGCGATCTTTGGCATCGGATGGGGCCTCGCGGGCTTTTGCCCCGGCCCCGCGATCTCGGCGCTGTCGACAGGCCTTGTCCCTGTCGCACTGTTCGTTTGCGCCATGGCGGCGGGCATGATCCTGCACGACCGGATCCTTCCGCGTATTTTGCCATGATCTCCGCGCCTGACTTGGCGGCCGTGGGCTCAGGCGGTCTAGTCGGCTTCACGCTGGGACTCATCGGAGGCGGCGGGTCGATCCTCGCCACGCCGCTCCTTCTCTATGTCGTGGGCGTCGCCAATCCGCATATCGCCATTGGTACAGGGGCGCTGGCCGTCTCGGCCAACGCCTACGCAAGCCTCATCGGGCATGCCCGCAAGGGGCATGTTTGGTGGCGCTGCGCTGTGGTGTTCGCGCTTGTGGGCTCGCTGGGCGCCGCGATCGGATCGAGCCTTGGCATGCTGATCGACGGCAAGCGGCTCCTGTTCCTGTTCGGGCTGTTGATGATCGTGGTGGCCTTGCTAATGCTGCGCCAAAGACGGGATCACGTCGACGCGCAGCGGCCCATCGATCTTCGCATGTGCTTGATCACGGCGCTGGCGGCCATCCTGACCGGGGCGGCTTCCGGCTTCTTCGGCATCGGCGGAGGGTTTCTCATTTGTGCCGGCGCTCATGTTGGCGACGGGCATGCCGATGATCAGCGCGGTCGGGACCTCGCTGCTAGCCGTCGGGACATTTGGCCTTGCGACGGCGCTTAACTACGCCCAGGCGGACCTCATCGACTGGCCAGTCGCCATTGAGTTCATCGCGGGAGGCTTTGTGGGCGGTATTCTTGGCATGCTGCTCGCGACGAGGCTGTCCACGCGCAAGAACCTGCTCAACGGTATCTTTAGCGTCCTGGTCCTTCTGGTGGCGGCCTATATGATCTACCGCAACCGACCCTTCTGAAGAAGTCGCGCTTCCGCCTTTGCCACGTCGGCTTTCTGACGGCCGAAGTGCGGTCGCTACCCCACCACCCGGGACACGACCGGTTCTGGCGCTGGCGGAGGCCAACGGACATGACGCCGGGCCCCTCATTTGACCTTCAAGTTTCTCGTCATCCCACGCTCATAGCGAGCGTTCGGCTCATCGATGTGAGATCGAGATCGGATTGTTCCGACCACTGATTCAGAGCTGCCTGGATCTTCGCAAAATCGCCTTTTCCGGTGGGGCTTTTGCTGAGCACCTGTTCGCGAATAAGAGCTTTCACCACATCGGGCATCGTGATGAAGGCTGGCTTGCCGATCGAGCGCAGGAAATGCATTCCTGTTTCGCCACCGAGCCGGCTCCCACTCTTTTTGAGAAAATAGAGAAGCCCGACAAAGTCGTCGTCGGGCCATTCCGCCAGAAACCGGGCGGCGGCGCCGTGCTTCTCGGCCAGCTCCGTCAGGAAGCGCCCGTTTTCCTGCACGGAATTGATCTTCGCGCCGTTCCTGACGATATCCTTGTCCTTGAGCAGTTCATCAAAGCGCTCCTCGGTCATCCATGCACAGCGGGCAGGATCAAACTGCTCAAAAGCGGACTCGAAAGCCTCCCACTTTGCGTCGATGACCTTCGAGGAAAAGCCGGCGCAGAATATACGCCGCGTCATGGCCGCGAGGATGCGATCGTCGGGAAGCGCGGCGATCTCCTGCGGCGCCAAAGGCCGGGTCTCAGCGAGCATTTGATCGAGCGCGTCTCGGCCGCCGTGGAGCTCGGCCGCCAAATCGATGATTTCGTCGAAGCGCCGCATTTCCATCTACCCGTCGACTGCTACCGCCGCGGCGGAGACCGCCATCAGGACCGCAGCGACCGGCAGGTGCCCCCAGTCGCGACTACGGATCAGCGTCCCGACGGCGGCGAGCATGAAAATGGCGCTCGCGATCGCCCCAACCCGCGACGTCGCCGGGATCACCAGAATTGAGCCGATTACGACTCCAAGGCTGCCGGCCACCAGGTGAAACCAAGCCGGATAGCCCCAGAGCGCGAGGTTTTCTCGAGCCAATGGAGGGCCGGCGAAGTTGAGCCCGCCCGTCCCGATCATCACGACGCCAAGTGCGATCGGAACCCCGACAGTGATAACTTTGATTACCGGCATAGTCCGGTCCCCGCTTTCAATGTTCGGGCGCAGCGGCGCGCGCGATGTGGGCATTTGCCCGCCTCTGGATTCCGGTTTTGGCGCAGTTCCTCGTTCAGTCGACCCACCTCTCGCTCCAGGCGTTCGATGCGATCGAGCGTATAATCGAAGCTGGTCGACTCCATCGCCTGCAGGAAGGCCCAGAGGGCCGCGACGGCGCGGCGAAATCTCCCCGGCTCCGGGACGGCATGGTTCGCTGTGTGTGTCATCAGAGGCTCCTCGGAAAATTACGTTCGGCGTCGCGCGGAGTCGTCGGGCTAGACAGCCGTCAGGCCGCCATCGACGGGAAGGTCGATACCAGCGACGTAGCTGCTGAGGTCCGAAGCGAGGAACAAAGCCGCGCAGGCGATCTCATCGGGGTACGCAAGGCGCGCCAAAGGCGTCATCGCGACGATCTGGCTTTCGGGCTTCAGCTGCGCCCTCTCCGGACGGGAACTGATCGTCGAACATGGGCGTGTCGACCGCGCCAGGACTCAACACGTTGGTCCTGATGCGCCGATCCTTGAGTTCGCTGGTCCAGGTCCGCGCGAATGACCGGATCGCGGCCTTGGTCGCGCTGTAGGCGCTGCGGCCCGGGAGGCCTTTGTTCTTTCCGGCCGCCGCCACGAGGATGATGGAAGCCCCGTCATTCAGGTAAGGTAGCGCCTTCTGAACAGTGAAGTAAGTGCCCCGGGCGTTGGTGTTGAAGGTTTTGTCGAAATGCTCGGCGTCGCTGCGGCGGTCATCGTCTTTTCGACGAAGGCCGCGCCCGCGAAAAGCACATCGATCTTTCCCTTTTCCGCGACGATCTCGTAGAGGCGGTCGAGGTCGTCGAGCTTTGAGATGTCCGCCTTTACGCCCGTGACGTTGTCGCCGATCTCGGCGACGGCCTTGTCGATCTCGGCCTGCCGCCGTCCGGCGATGAACACATAGGCACCTTGTTCAACGAACCGCGTTGAGGTCGCGAGGCCGATGCCGCTGCTGCCGCCCGTGACGACAGCGATCTTGCCTTCCAATAACGCCATGGCCCGCGTCGCCCTCATAGTTGCGACCAACCACCGTCAACCGGAATCTCAAGGCCGGTCGTGAAAGTCGCATCGAGGCGAGGAAGAGGACGGCCTTCGCGATCTCCTCCGAGGTCCCGAAGCGCTTCATCGGGATGATGCCGACGGTGTGCTCCTTGACGTGAGTACGCATCTCTTCCGTAGGGAACACCTTGTTCAGGATGCCCGTGTCGATGGGGCCGGGCGACACCGCGTTGACGCGGATCTCCTGAGGAAGCAGCTCGGCGGCGAGCACCCGAGCGAAGGATCGTAGCGCAGCCTTGGCGGCCCCGTATGTGGCTTGACCCGGCAGTCCCTTGACGTTGGCGACCGAGGTCGTGAGGACGACCGAGCCTCCCCGATTGATCAGCGGCGAAAGCTTTTGGACCGCAAAGAACGGACCCTTGGCGTTCAGGTTGAACATCTCGTCGTAGATATCCTCCGTCACGTTCGCGAGAGGGGTTGGGATGCTGAACCCGGCGTTGACGAAAAGCAGGTCGATGGTGTCGAACTCGGTCTTCACCTGAGCAGCGAGGGCATCAATGTTCGTCAACGACCGCGCGTCGCTCGAGACCACGATGGCGTCCGACCCAAGCTCTTGCCGTGCGGAATCCAGGCCGGCCTGTGAGCGGCCCGTCACCAGAACGCGTGCGCCCCCATTGAGGAGCATCATCGCCGTCGCGAGCCCCATGCCGCTGGTGCCACCGAGGATCACCGCCTTCTTATCTTGATATCGAGTCATTCGTATTCTCCTTGGGGCGCCATTGGCGTCGATGTATTTTTTGGACTGTTTCGAGCGATATTATTGCGCGGCGACAAGGGTCAGGCGCATTTCAGACCACTCGTTTTGAACCTGCTGACTGGGCGCTGGGCGTTGCGCTTCTTTCAGGACACCGCGCTCAAGGATGCCGGGCGAGACAAGTCGGCTCCGGAGACCTTGACGACGGCCTGCCACGCGGCTTCCTGGCTGGTGCGAACGTGGAGGTGTGGCTGTCGCTGCAGCTCCAACGGGCCTGAGAACTTCCCTTTGGCCGAGGCGAAGAATTGTCCTGAGACGTCGGTTCCGAATTCCGACGCCTGGATGTAGCGACCGGCCGCAACCTCCGGCGTCTGATTCATGCCGGGAATGAGGTTCACGATCGGAATCATCAGATACTTCAACAACGGACCAGCGTTTCGCGCCACGTTGGTGGCGTTCGACGCGCCGGGCGAGACAGCGTAGACGGCCACACCGGACGGTAGCCGGCGCGCCAGCGCCTCGGCCCACCAGGCGATCATGAGCTTCGCGTCGGCATACGCAGTGTTAGGCGAGTATTTCACGTTTGGTCCGCTGCGAATGAGAGCTTCAGCAGCCGCGGTTTGGTCGCCCCCGTAGTATTGGGCTGCGAACGCCGGCAGGTGAGTATATTTGAACATGGGCACGCCCCCGCGAGCAGGCTCGGCGCTGGTGATGACAATCCGCGACTCGGGGCTCAGCAGGTTAGCGTTGAGCAGCCCAACGGTCAGTTCATGATGGCCGATAAGCGGGGCCTGGGAAGCTTCAACGCGCTCCGCAGTGATCACGCGCTTCTTGGTCGGGACCAATCCGGCATTGAGCAGCAGGAAATCGATCGGCCGACCGCGCTTGACCAGCTCGGCGACCGCAGACTTGGCGCTGGAAGCCTTGTTCAGATCAAGCTCGAGCGGCGTGAAGATCTGCTTCTTGGTCTCGTCGGCAAGCTGGACGGCGCTTTCCTTGGTCTCGGCGAGGCTGCGCCCCGTTAATATGACCTCCTGCCATCCGCCGTTGGCGAGCAAGCGAGCTGCGGCAAAACCGAGCCCGGACGTAGCGCCGGTGACCAAAGCGATTGAATGTCTCATATTTGGTTCCACCGTCAGAGAAGGTCGGGTCGTCAGGCCACAAGCCAGCTTGCTATTTTTGGACTAATTCTGTATATATTCGGGTGGGACAACGGTCAAGGGTTTTTGGACCAGATGCTAACAAATTCGAGCAGAGGTCGTGGGCGCCCCCGAACCTTCGACGAGAGCGAAGCGCTGAACAAAGCGACGCAGATCTTCTGGTCGAAAAGCTACGACGGTGTAGCGATCGACGATCTCATCGCGGGCATGGGAGTGGGGCGGCAAAGCCTGTATTCCGTCTTCGGAGACAAGCGGACGCTCTTCCTGCGCGTCCTCAGGACCTATTCAGAGCGAAAAGGCGCTGGCGCAGCGAAGGCGCTCTTTACGCCACCGGCTCTTCGCGACGCGATCGCCGGCTTCCTGAGGCACGCCGTGGAAGTTGCAACCGAGGAAGGGTCGGTCCGAGGATGCCTGATGGTGTGCGTCGCGCCGCTCGTGGACGACGCTGAGGTCAGGCAGTTTCTAAAGGATGCCGCCGCAGGCGGCGTAGCGCTCGTGGAACGCCGCTTCCGCGACGGGATCAGCGCGGGAGAAATCCCATCTGACTTTCCCGTCGCCACGCGCGCGCGCCAGGTTATCGACCTTGCCCGCGGTCTGACGATGCACGCGCAGTTAGGCGCGCCACGCAAGACGCTCCTGAAAGACGCTGACGAAGCGGCCGAGTTGGTGCTCCTGCCGCGGCGTGGAAATGCGACGCCTGAAGGTTGATGCTGCATGGGGTGCTTGATAGGCGAACCGACTGAAAGCTCATGATGCCGAGAGACAGCTTCAACCAACCCACTAAGACCGAGCTTTCCCTCCGGGCAGCGCATTTTTGTTCGAATCCACGTTGCTTCGGCTGACGGCGGGACCTCGCTCTAGCGTTTTGCGTGGATTGGCGACGGGTCACGCCGCCCACATCTGCGCGGCCTCTCCTGGAGGACCGCGCTTCGATGCTGACCAAAGTGAGGCGGAGCGACGGTCCGCCGCGAACGGGCTGTGGCTTTGCCGCGAGTGTGGCGACATGGTCGACAAGGATGATAGCGGCTACTCCGCCGACGAGCTGCGCGCTTGGAAGCACGACCACGAAGCCATGATCGCCGAGGTCCGGCAGCAAGGATGGTCTCGTAGCATTGAACTTCTCCGTCCCGGCCAAAACTCTCCCGGACTGGCTCGTGAAATCGTGGCTCTTATGGAAGATCGCCGCGCGTTTTGGGCACGGTTCGACGCCGAATTCCCCGATCGGGTTCGGATGTCCTTGGTCTTCGCCATGAGCTCACCAGCTTGCGGCGTGACTGCGCTCCAGGGAGCCCGCTCGATATCGTGATAGTAGCCTTAGCTCAGACGATCCGCCGGTTCTTTGATGGGTCGTGTCCCGTGCTGTGGTGTAGCAGGTGCGGTATGGCCGCCGCATTCGCCTGGTGAGACCGGGCTGGTCAGGCGGCCGCCACAGGCAGCCCGACGACGGGATCATGGCTCAAAGGAGCAATGGTTTCCAGCGTCAT
>DASXES010000113.1:0-13555 GCA_036489975.1 Roseiarcus sp. | reverse complement strand
TGACGCTGGAAACCATTGCTCCTTTGAGCCATGATCCCGTCGTCGGGCTGCCTGTGGCGGCCGCCTGACCAGCCCGGTCTCACCAGGCGAATGCGGCGGCCATACCGCACCTGCTACACCACAGCACGGGACACGACCCTTGCTATTCGCAATCCGCATCAAGTCGCTGGGTTGATCCTATTCTCTCCCGCTTTCGGCGTTCACCCGCTCGCCCTGACCGGGGCATGGGCAAGCCAACTGACGGGAATCAATCTTGCCACCGTCGACGGCAAGTTCAGAGCGGGACATTCGGGTTTGGAGGTCAACCGAGCAATCCGGGCTTTTGGAGCTTGGCTGAGAGCGAGCTCTGAAGACGGCCGCCTCTACACACATGCATCCAAACAGCTGAAGGATATTCCGGTATGGATGGCCAACACCTCAGCTGACCTTGTCATCCAAAAACAGGGGGCAAGAGCTTTCATGGCGGCTCTGAAAGAAACGCACTCGCCTGCCGCGCTCCGTGAAGAACTGTGGCTGCCGTATTCCAAGGCTGTGCTCCACGATGCGATAACCCGGCCGGCTAATCCTGAGTTGCCCCTCATCAAAGCGTCACTGGGGAGTTTCTTAGATCAGATTCTCGATGCCCTAGGCCTTTCAGTTGGCCACGTGGCGCAATAGTGGCCAGCAGCGCCGGCTTCTCCCAACCTGCTCGGAGACATCAACGTGAGTGAGCTTGTCATTCCACCGCCCCCAGTCGCCTGCGTCCCGGTTCGCGGGGGTGGCATTTTCCCTGTCAGGCGGATCTTTTGCGTAGGCCGCAACTATGCCGACCACGCGCGGGAAATGGGCGACGACCCAGACCGTGAGCCGCCGTTCTTCTTTACTAAGCCGGCCGATGCGGTCCTCACCGGCGGCGCCGACATGCCCTATCCGACCGAATGCGCGGAGTTACATCACGAGATTGAACTCGTCGTCGCGCGGACATTTCCCAAGACGATGCGCTATCCGTCGTCTGGGGCTACGGGGCCGGGCTCGACATGACGCGACGGGACATGCAGGCGATCGCCAAGACAATGGGGCGCCCCTGGGATATGGCCAAGGGCTTCGACAATTCTGCGCCCATGGGCGATCTCGTGCCGGCTGAGCAAATCGACCCATCAACGGGCGCAATCGAACTCAAGGTCAACGGGGCCGTTCGTCAGTCGTCTGACCTTTCAAACATGATCTGGAACGTGCCGGAGACGATCGCCTATCTATCGCGCCTCGTTCGGCTGGCCCCGGGTAACCTTATTATGACGGGAACGCCCGAGGGGGTCGGGGCCGCCCTCCCCGGTGACGTGCTCGAAGGGGCTATTGCGGGAATTGGAACTGTACGGACTCGGATTGTCTAAAGCGAGGGTGACGCGCTTCAAGCGAGCCAAGTCTTGAGGCGCTGAGGGGGCAGGAATAGCAGACTGATAGGCATGCTTCCCACCGAGGGCTTCACACCCCAGTAATTAAACTGTCGATCCGCAGCGGCAGGTCGCGCAGCCGTTGGCCGGTCGCGTGGTAGATTGCATTGGCCAGCGCCGCCGAGGTCCCGACGATGCCGATCTCGCCAATGCCTTTGACGCCCAGCGGATTGATCGCCGTATCTTCTTCCGGAATCATGATGACATGAACTTCGCCGACGTCGGCGTTCACCGGAATCATGTAATCGGCGAGGTTCGCGTTGACGTAACGTGACGCGCGGGGGTCGATCTCCGTCTGCTCGTGAATGGCGGAGCCAACTCCCCAGATCATGCCGCCCATATA
Source organism: Roseiarcus sp. (assembly GCA_036489975.1). GTDB lineage: Bacteria > Pseudomonadota > Alphaproteobacteria > Rhizobiales > Beijerinckiaceae > Roseiarcus. The sequence continues at coordinate 11,782 of DASXES010000113.1, read as the reverse complement.
CTGACTGTGGGCCGTGCGAGGATTGAGGATCCGGCCGGACGCGAAGGCGCCGACCATTCGCGGCACGCGGATCTCGCGCGTGCGCGCATGGATGCGCACTTCGACGAACTGGGCGCCGAACGCGAACTGGATGCGATCCTTGAGCCGCGCGCCGCCCATCGGCATCGCCGCGCCTTTGTACAGGGCCTGGACGCCGTCCTTAGCAACGCCGTGGGGAATGGATTCCGCATAGTCCTCAAGGGCGCCCATGCCGCGGTCCTTCATCGCGGCGGCGACGTCGCCGGCGGGCTTGCCGTCCTGGCCCAATCGCGCCCGGAGCGAATCGCAGGCCTGAGCGACGACAGTGCAGACGCTCGCGGTCGAGATCGATCCGCCCGCCACGGGCGCGGGCGGAAGGTCCGTGTCCCCAAGGAACACCGAGACTTTCTCGACGGGAAGGCCGAGGCGTTCGGCCACTGTCTGAGCAACGACCGTATAGAGGCCGTTGCCGATCTCGTGGCCGGCAGTCTCGACCTGCGCTCGTCCGTCTGGAAAGACGCGCACGCGCGCAGTCGCAGCCGCCATCTGTGTCGGATAGGCGGAAGCCGCGCATCCCCAGCCGATCAACCAATCGCCGTCTCGCGTCGAGCCCGGCCTCGGGTCGCGGCCCTTCCAGCCAAACGCCTCCGCAGCTTGATCGAAACACGGCATGAGCGCGCGGCTCGTGTAGGGCAGGCCCTTGATCGGCTCGGTCTGCGTATCGTTCACGCGGCGAAGCTCGATCGGATCCATGTTCAGCGCGACGGCGAGTTCGTCCATCGCGCTTTCAAGGGCGAAGAAGTAGGGAGTCTCGGCGGGCGCCCGCATGAAGCCAGGCGTCGACCGATCGGCGCGAACGATCGTGACGTTACTCGCGACGTTGGGGCAGGCGTACATGCGGGTCGAAGCGTCGGTGCCGGCGACCGCGTAAGGATCGGCCCTGGACGTGACCTCAGCGCCTTCGTGACGGAGGGCCTGAAGCTTTCCGTCCCGGGAAGCGGCGAGCTGCAGGCGCTGCCGCGTCTCGGCGCGAAACGTTGAAATCGTAAAGCCTTGCTCGCGGGTTGGGACAAGCTTCACCGGCCGCCCGAGCCGGCGGGCGGCGACAGCCACGATCGCCGTTCGTTGGGTGAGGGCGCCCTTGGAGCCGAAAGCGCCGCCGACATAGCGGCTGATCACCCTGATCTGGCTCGGCTCAATGCCGAGTTGGGCCGCGAGCCCGTTCTTGATCCCGTAAACGTTCTGGCTCGGTTCGTGAACGGTGAGTTGCGATCCATTCCAGACGCATTGGGTCGCGAACAGTTCGATCGGGTTATGGTGCTGGGCGGGAGTCGAATAGCTGGCGTCGATTTTGACAGGCGCGGCGTCATAAGCAGCCGCGAAGTCGCCGACCTTGGGGTCGTCATGTTTTTTGTTCTGCGAAGCCAGCTCCTGCTCGACTGCGCCTTTCGAATCGAAGGTCGCCGTCGACGGCGCTTCCTCGTATTCGACGCCGATCTGGTAAGCGGCGTCTTGAGCCGACTCGAGGGTCTCGGCGAGGACCATGGCGACGGTCTGGCCGGCATAGGCGATCTCCGCCGAACCCAACGGAACGACGGTGTTCGAAGCGGGTCCGCCCTCGGTGAAAAGCTTCACCTCGCGGATGTCGTCGCCAATGTTTTCATAGGTCAAAATGTCGAGAACGCCGGGCAAGGCGCGCACGGCTTTGAGATCGAAGGCCTTGATCCGTCCCTTCGCTATCCGGCTCGAGACCAGGCAGGCGAAGGCGACATCGGGGAGCACGGCGTCGGCGGCGTAGACCGCCTTGCCGGTGACCTTGGCGCGCGCGTCATAGCGCGGAATCGGTTGGCCCATATTGCCGATGGGCGCGGGAGCAGCCGGATCGATCATCGCTTTAGCCCTCCATAGCTGCGGCTTGCAGGAGCGCGCGCACCAGGGTGGACTGGCCGAGCGCGACCTTGAAGGCGTTGTGGACGCGAGGCTTTGCGCCCGCAAAGGCAGCGCGGGCGGCCGCTTGAGCCGTATCCTCGGTCATCTCTTTGCCGGCCAGCGCAGCCTCCGCTTCCCGGGATCGCCAGGGGATCGTCGCGACCCCGCCAAGCGCAATACGGGCCTCACGGACTTTGGAGCCGTCCATGTCGAGCGCGACCGCGGCCGACGCGAGCGCAAACTCATACGATTGGCGATCGCGAATCTTGAGGTAGAGCGACCTTTTCGCCCAAGGGCCAGAGGGCACATGGAAGCCCGTGATGAGCTCGCCCGGCGTGAGAGTCGTCTCGAGGTTTGGCGTCGCGCCCGGCGTCCGGTGAAGCGCCGCGAACGGAATGGTTCTGTCGCCGGTCGAACCTTTGACGACGACGGTCGCATCGAGCGCGATCAAGCTTTGCGCGAAGTCTCCCGGATAGGCTGCGATGCAGTCGGCGCTGCCGCCAAGGATCGCATGCTGTCGGTTGATCCCATCCATCGCGGCGCAGCCGGAGCCCGGGTCGCGCTTGTTGCAGGCGCCCCAGGACGTGTCGCGAAAATACGGGCAGCGCGTCCGCTGCAGCACATTGCCGCCGAGCGTCGCCATGTTGCGAAGCTGCGCGCTCGCGGCGAGCAGCAGACTTTGCGAAATAACGGGATACATCTTGACGATCTCGGGATGGTCGGCCGCCGTCGCCATCTTCGCCATGGCGCCGAGGCGCACGCCGTCGGGCGAGACGGAGATCGCGTCATGGGCGAGGGCGAGCCCGCCCAGGTCCACGACCTTGGCGGGCCGCATGACGTCGAGTTTCATGAGGTCGATGAGCGTCGTGCCTCCCGCAAGGTACTCGACCGGCGCGCGGCCCTGGATCGGCGGAAGCTGCGCCAACATCGACGCCGCCTGGATTGCGGCCGCGTCGCTTGGCGCGCGCTCATAAGCAAATGCGCGCATCGCCTTAGCCCTCCATCTGCGTTTTGGCCCGGGCAACGGCCGCGACGATGTTCGGATAGGCGGCGCAGCGGCACAGGTTGCCGCTCATGAATTCGCGGATCGTGTCGTCGTCGCCCGCGTGTCCCTCTTTCACGCAGCCGATGGCCGACATGATCTGGCCCGGCGTGCAATAGCCGCACTGGAAGGCGTCGTGGTCGACGAAGGCCTGCTGCATGGGATGCAACGGTCCGTCGGCGCGCGCCAGCCCTTCGATGGTGGCGACCTCATGGCCCTTCGCCGCCACCGCCAGCGTCAAGCACGAAAGAACGCGCACGCCGTCGATGTGCACCGTGCAGGCGCCGCATTGGCCGTGATCGCAACCCTTTTTCGATCCGGTAAGCCCAATGTGTTCGCGCATCGCATCGAGGAGCGTCGTTCGCACGTCGAGCGCCAATCGGTAGGGAGCGCCATTGATCTTAAGCTCCGTCGAGACGAGGCTTTCGGCGATCGCGGGCGCAAGAGGCTCGGCGCGCGCCTCCTCGAAGCTCTTTCCCACGAACGGGATCGCCGCTGTGGAGACCGACGCGCCGAGAAAGCGGCGCCGGTCGACGGATTGACGTTCATCGCTGCGTTCGGTCGGCATGGGACATCTCCGCTGCCTCAAAACGATCCTCGAGCCCGCAGGCCCGCTCTCCGGCCGCATATCGCCCGAAGTCGCCCGGCTTAACGTGAGAGGTCCGAAGGCGTTCCCGCGATGGGCGAAGACAAGGGGTTCACGTATGCGCGACTACGTCGGGCGTCGAGATCTGCGCGAGATTTTGGCATCTACTATCGCGGCGGCAAACCCTGGCGTCCGGAATGCGCGGACGCCGGTCGCCTGCGGTGCGTTCTGAGGGGAAGAAAACGTTTGGCGAAGACACTCGTTGGCTGTCCAGGTCAATAACTGGTCTCCGCGATCAGCTTCTCAACCGCATAGTCGTGTCACCAGGACGCACGGCAATCACAGGGAACGGATGGTCCCTCACACAGTTGGAACAACTTGTATGAAGGAGCCAGACAGATGGGCCTGCCAAGCATTCGAGGGCGACCCGCATCTGGGTCGTCGAGTGGCCTGTTTATTTGTACAGAGCTCGCTCGTTTCTCGAACGAATGATTTCGAGACCTCCCTACACGACTGTTTCAAGACAGAAGTGAGTTCCGGTCCGACATTTTACGCGTATGAAGGACGACGTTGTCCTGACTAACGAGAGCCCGACCCGCCAACAGTCCGAAGTCCGTCGACGATTCGAGCCCTGTTCGCAACGGCGGCTTCGCCCTGACATCCGATAGCGCACGTCGTATCTGGCCGCGCTCATTTCGCCATCGTCTACGCCGCGATCGCAATGTCCTCGATGCGGATCGGGAAGCGCCCCACCCTCACGCCCGCAGCGTGCCAGACAGCATTGGCGATCGCGCCAACCGTACCGGTGACTCCAATCTCGCCAACGCCCTTCACGCCGAGCGCATTGATGTAGGGATCGTCTTCATGGATGAGGATCGCCTCCACCGAGGGCGCGTCGGCGTTCACCGGCACATGATATTCCGCGAGATCAGCGTTCATGATGCGGCCGGTCCTGCGGTCAGTGACCGCTTCCTCCTGCAAGGCGAAGGACAGGCCCCATATCATTCCGCCAAGATACTGGCTGCGCGCCAGGTGAGGATTGATGATGCGGCCGGCCGCAAATGCGCCGACGAGGCGGGTCACGCGGATTTGCCCGAGATCGGGATCGACCTTCACTTCCGCGAACACAGCGCCGTGCGAGTAAAGGGCCCGCGACTCGGCGACGGAGGGATGGCGCGCCACCTTCGCTTCTCCCGTCAACTCGACGCGGCCGGCGCGCGCAAGGATGTCCGCAAAACTGTCGCTGCGGGCTTCGTCTTCAAGATGATGCAGACGGCCGTCGCGCGCCCGGACGCCGACATTGGCGCCAAACAGCGGCGAGGCGGGGTCCGCGACGGCGAGTTCGGCGAGTTGCGCCAGCGCGTGCTCGCTGGCGTGGTGCAGCGCGAGCCCCGCGCTCGCGGTATGGCCGGAGCCGCCGGCGACGCCGCCGTCCGGGAGATGCGAGACGCCGGAACGGAAATCGATGTGATCGATATGCAGACCAAGGGTCTCCGCGGCGATCTGCGGCAGCGCCGTCCACGCGCCTTGGCCCATGTCGGCCCCTGCGGTTTCGACCAGCGCCGTTCCATCGGCGCGTAGCGTGGCGCGGGCGGCGGCCGGGAAATGCGGGCAAGGAAAGACCGCAGTGCCCATGCCCCAGCCGACGAGAAAACCGTTCTCGTCACGCATCCGGCGCGGCGCGCGCGGCCTTTTCGACCAGCCGAAGCGCTTCGCCCCCTCGGCGTAGCATTCGCGCAGCGCCTTGGACGAAAAGGGCTTGCCAGTCGCCGGGTCGGTTTCGGCGTAGTTCACAAGGCGGAATTCAAGCGGGTCCATGCCGCAGGCTTCGGCGGCTTCGTCGATTGCCGCCTCGAGCGCGGCCGAGCCAGAGGCCTCGCCAGGAGCTCGCATCGGACCGGGCGTCCCCGTGTCGAGCCGCACCGCCTGATGCTCGACTAAAATCGCGGGACTGGCGTAAAGCGGCAGCGAGGCATTCGCCGCGGGCTCGAGAAATTCGTCGAAACTCGAGGTCGCGCAGACGGCGCGATGGTGAATCGCGGTGAACCGTCCCTGACCGTCCGTTCCAAGGCGCAACGTCTGGCGGGTTTCGCCGCGATGTCCAACCGGCCCATACATTTGCGCGCGGGTCAGGACGAGCTTCACTGGCCGCTTCAGCATCCGCGCGGCGAGAATCGCAAGGATCTGAGGACCGTTCAGAATCGCCTTCGAGCCGAAGCCGCCGCCAAGAAAGGGCGATCGGATCAGCACGTTCTCCGCCGGCACGCCGAAAAAGGCGCCGTAAGACGCGCAGCTCAGCGCCATAGCTTGGTTGGGCATATCCAAGGTCAGCCGATCGCCATCCCATTGGGCGACGACAGCATGCGGCTCCATGGCGTTGTGATATTGCGCCGGCGTCCTGTAATCGGACTCGGTGATGTGCGAGGCCGCGGCGAAACCCACTTCGATGTCGCCGAAGACGGTCCGGGCCGGCGACCCGACCCCAACCGCGCTGGGTTCGAAGGCGACGCCGGTCTCCATGGTCGCCCGGACAGGCTCGGTCTCGTATTGCGGCCTCAGCAGCGCCGCGCCCTCTGTCGCCGCTTCGAGCGTTTCGGCCATCACCAGCGCGATGGGTTGATTCGCGTAGCGCACGGAATCGTCCTGCAGCACCTCGACCCGGAAGCCGAACGGCGGTATCTTCTCGCTCGGGTCGTGGGCGAGCGGCGGCCGATTGGCGGGCGTCATGACCTCCACGACTCCCGAATGGGCCTTCGCCGCCGCGACATCGAGCTCTTTCACCCTTCCGCGCGCGATCTGGCTCACTGCCGTCACGGCGTAGAGCATTCCCTCAGGATGATTGTCCGCGGCGTAGGTCGCACGGCCCGTGACCTTGAGCAGACCGTCACGGCGCGTCAGGGGCTGACCGGCGCTGGAGCCGAAACGACGAGGCTGCGAAAGAGGAGAAGCCGCTTCAGGCGACATCGCGGACTCCGGGAATGGTCGAGAACGGCGAGCCTGGAAGGGCCGGCGTCGCGTCTGGCGTCCCTTCCGCCGCCGCGGCAAGAGCGCGAATCACGATGCGGCGCGCGAGCTCGATCTTGAAGGCGTTGTCGCCGGACGGGCGGGCGTCAGCGAGCGCGATCTTGGCAGCGCGAGCGAAGGCCTCGCGGCGTGGCGGCGCGCCGGCCAGCGCCGCTTCGGCTTCGCGCGCGCGCCAGGGTTTGCCGGCCACGGCGCCAAGAGCGATCCGGGCCTCGCGGATTGATCCATCCTCAAGGCGCAGGGCGGTCGCGGCGGAGACCACGGCGAAGGCGTAGGAGGTGCGTTCGCGCAGCTTGAGGTAGCGGGCGTGGCGCGAGAAGCCGGCCGCTTCGGCGGGAAGCCTCAGCGCGACGATGAGTTCGCCCGGCTCGAGCATCGTCGCGCCACCGCGGTCCGCGTCGGGCAGGCGACGCAGCGACTCGACAGAAATTTCTCTGCGCCCATGCGGGCCTTCGACCTCCACGAGCGCGTTCAGCGCGGCGAGCGGCACAGCGAAATCTGACGGGTGGGTTGCGATGCAATGCTCGCTCCAGCCGAGCACCGCATGCAGGCGGTTTTGGCCCTGCCGCGCGTCGCAGCCGGCGCCCGGCTCGCGCCGATTGCAGGCGCTCGCCATGTCGTGGAAATAGGCGCAACGGGTTTCCTGCATAAGATTGCCGCCGACCGTCGCAGCGTTGCGAAGCTGCGGCGAGGCGCCCGAGAGTAGCGCCTCCGCGACGGCCGGATAGGTCCGCGCGAAGCGCTCGTCGTAGGCAAGATCGGAATTGCGGACCATCGCGCCGACGCGCGCGCCACCATCGTCGAGCCATTCGATGCGGTCGAGACCGGGCAGGCGCCGGATGTCGACGAGACGGGCAGGGCGGGCGACGCCGACCTTCATCAAATCGACGAGATTGGTGCCACCCGCGAGGAAAGCGGCGCCCGGCTCGGCGGCAAGCGAAATGGCCTCCGCGACGGTCGAGGGCCGGACGTAGTCGAATTGATTCATGCTGCGTCCTTTCGATTGCGTTCCGCCATCACCCTCTGCGCATCGAGAACGGCTTCCGTGATGCCTTGATAGGCGGCGCAGCGGCAGATGTTGCCGCTCATCAATTCGCGGATGCGCTCGGGATCGTCCCCTGCATGGCCCTCGGCGATGAGGCCAACGGCGCTCATGATCTGGCCTGGCGTGCAATACCCGCACTGGAAACCATCATGGGTGATGAAGGCGGCCTGCACTGGATGGAGGGCATTCCCGTCCGCGAGGCCTTCGATCGTAACAATCTCGGCGCCGTCGAGAGACGCCGCGAGCGCGAGGCACGAATTGACGCGGCGCCCGTCGAGAAGAACGGTGCAAGCGCCGCACTGGCCCCTGTCGCATCCCTTCTTCGCGCCCGTCAGGCCGAGCCGCTCGCGCAGGAGATCGAGCAGCGTCACCCGCGCATCGTCGAGCGTGATCACGCGCGGCTCCCCATTGATGACGAGACTGATGGAGGAAGGCATGGGTGCTCCAGTCAGGATGGTGAGGTATGGATAGCGCCGCTGTTGGAGGGTGACGCAGGACCGGGAGTCGAGAAAGGATCAACGCCCGTTCGGAGCGCCACGCGGCGTCGTCGACAATATACGGAGGGTTCCTCCGAATAGCAAGAGGAAAACGAGACGAGAGCGAACATGGTGCTGGAGACCGCCAAGAAAAGCCGCAAGCCGCGCTCAGATTCCATCCTCAATCGCGAGCGTTTGCTGGAAGCGGCGACCGAGACTTTTGCCGGCGGCCCACAGGCCAGCCTGGAAGCGGTGGCGCGTCGCGCGGAAGTTGGGATTGGCACACTCTACCGGCATTTCCCGACGCGCGAGGCGCTTTTCGAGGCGGTCTACCGCCGCGAGGTCGATCAACTCGCCGATCTAGCCGACCGGCTCACCCGAGAAGCTGATCCTGTCGAGGCTTTGCGCGCGTGGCTGCATGCCCAGGTCCGCCTCGCGGCGACCAAGAAGGGTATGATCGAGGGCCTGCAATTGGCTGCGCACGGCTCGACAGAGCTAAAAGCCTATTCCTTCGAGCGGTTGACCCGAGCGCTGTCCGCGCTGCTCGATCGCGGCGTCGCGGTACGCGCGATTCGATCCGACATCTCTGCCGATGACGTGCTGCGTGCGCTTGTCGGGATGATTTATGCGCAGGGCGGCGGCGATTGGCAGGCGGCGGCGCTACGCCTTGTCGACGTCTTCGTCGACGGGCTTCGCGCACGTTAGATGTCGAGCCTCCCCAACCCGCTTGTCCCGCAGAGCGGGCGCGAAAGCTCATCGCTGCGGCGCCGACAGACTGACCCACTAGCATGGCGGTCAAACAATGCTTCGCAAGTTTCGCGCACAGAAACGCCGAGTTTTTCACAGGAAACTTCGGACCTCTCAGACGCTGCCGTGTCACGCTCTTTTGGACCTCGCGCTCGCGCATGAGCACTCTACGCACCTTAAGTCTTCGCGCGTTTGTAAGATTCTCTACCCTTACCGCACAGTCGTCCGCTTCCCGCCTATCTGCGAGATCCGTTGCCATCGGCTATATCCGCTAAACGTCGACCCCAGCCATCCCACCACGCGTCAGCGCGGACCTGCACGTTCCGGCAAAGCCGCTCTCAACTCTGGCGGGAAACTGGCCCGCCCATGTCATGAGGGCAACGCGACCGGACGACGTGAGCCCGTAGAGGCCTCTTTCGATCCGCTCGAACCAGCCGTAGACGTTCCCTCGAAGAATTTTGGCGGCGTCCGGAGCTAGAATTCGAAGATCTCGCGGACGACTCGGCGTGCCGGCAAGCGCACTGGCCACAGCGAGCGCCTGCTGTCGATACGCCGTCATCTGCGGCGTTCGAGTCGAACCTCCCACGACGGGATCGCCCTTGCGGCGACGATGCTCCTCGACGATGCGCGAACGCCGTTTGGCGTCGCGTCTCGGCTTCCATAGCGTTGGCTCAACCACCACATCGACCCGGCCCGCTGCGTTGACGGTCAGAAGGCCGAACCCCAGGAAACGGCAGAGCTTCTTCACGCGCGCGTCATTCTCCCGGCCGCGCCCCCGCTTGGAGGCGCCCACGGCGAGCCAAACCTCATCGTAAGCGGATGTGCGATCAACGGCCTGAAGCACCAGTTGAAGCGTGAAGCTTTGCTTCATCTCGCCGATTACGACGAGTTCGGGTGAGGGGCAGGAAAGCGCGACGAGATCGCAGCCGCACACCTCACCCTTGACCTCCAGGCCTAGTCTCTCCAGATGGAGCTTTACCGGTCGATAGAGGTCGGTTTCCAAGATTGATAGCCTCTTGATCTGGAGTTCGATCATATTAGCGAGGCTCCATTAACGTAGCGTGGATCGTGATCACGCCGCGCCAAAGACCGGCTGCGAGAACGGTATCCTCAGGGGTCGACCAGGTGTTGCCCACACTTGCGTAGTGCCCGATTTGGAAAGCGGGTCGGTGAGGCCATGGAGATGGACGGTCGCGGAATCGAGGTTGTCGCAGTCGAATAGAAAGGGGGCGTCCGCCGAGCTGCTGACAATTGGTCGGTCAAGGCTCTTGGACGATGGGCAGTCAGGCCCGGCCTTTGGAGCCTGTCGTGACACTGGAATATGCTCACGGCATCTATCGGGTGAGGATCGTGATGCTCGCCCGAGAATTCGAGCAGGTTCAGCCACTGGTTGCCGTAAGCCGCGAAGATCGGATCGCGAGGCATCCAATAGGCGAGTTCCAAATGATCGAGCTGCGCGTTCGGGCCGACTAGGCAGGACGCCGGGATGCAATTTCGTCTGTACTCTCGTTTTCGACCGCGTCATTGTCGCTTTCCGTAGATTAGTTCGACCGGAGCGCTCGTTGGTTCCTCCCGGATTGACGATGACGCACACACCGGGTTGATCGATCGTCGCGACCGTTCCGAATTTCGATTCGGTTCGCCTTCACGACAGAGGAAGTTCGGCCGCCACGTAGTTGGGCTGGGCGTTGAAGTTCGATAATGTCACGCCAACAAGCCGAACGCTCTTGGACGGAGGGAATATCGACCGGATCAGGGCAAGGGCCAGCTGGTGCAGCTGCTCCCTCGTTTCAATTGGCGCCTCCATCGACTGGCTACGCGTCGAAATCTGAAAGTCAGCCCATTTAATCTTCACCGTGACCGTCCGACCCCCGGGGCCAGCCTTCTCGCATCAGCCCCAGACATCGTCCGCCATCGCGATCACCGCTGCTTCTATTTGGACAGGATCGAGGAGGTCTTCTGAGAATCTACGCGATGCAGCGGTTTCCCCGAACGGTGCGGCGCGATGTCGACGCCGTCACAAACGCCTTGACGGAGGTGTGGAGCAACGGCCAAACCGAAGGGCAGATAAATCGTCTCAAGACGCTCAAGCGCGCGATGTGTGGTCGTGCAGGACCTGAACTTCTGCGAGCTCGAATGTTGCCAGCCCACTCGCCGTTTGAGCACGGAAAGTGAGGCAGACCCCCGATTTTTGAGAGCGCCGCCGGTCGAAAAAGCGGCGGTATTTTTGGACCGATTCCGACCGCGCGTTCTCTGATCGATATAGTACCAGGCGTCGCCGCCGACCGTCGATGTGGTCGAGGATACCAAGCAACTGTCAACGCCTCGGGCTTGGTTGTCTCGCCGACTTTGATTTGCGACGTCGAATCTTCATCGTTCTAACAGCACGCGCTATGTCAGTCGCTCGACGGCGACCGGCGACTTGGCCAGACTCCGCAAGAACATCACGGCGGTCCGCTCAAGCTCAGCTGAGCCGGCTGACGAGCTCCCCGCGACCTTCCGAGGCCGCCAGCTTAGGCTTGCTTCGTATTTCATGAACTCAGGTCCGCGTCAGCGCTTCCGGAACAGATGTCGCCTTACGACATGCCACAGAACTATCGCTGAAGCGGAGCGTAGCCTTGAGTGTAGATCCAGTCGGTGGCTTGCGCGGGAATGTGACACGGCTGGTGAGATCCTTCCCCCGGCGCTCTTGAAGAGGAAGGCCGTCGTTTACATCCGCCAGTCCACTCCGCTCCAAGTTCAGGTCAACCTCGAGAGCCAACGGCGCCAGTACGAGGGTCGTGTCCCGTGCTGTGGTGTAGCAGGTGCGGTATGGCCGCCGCATTCGCCTGGTGAGACCGGGCTGGTCAGGCGGCCGCCACAGGCAGCCCGACGACGGGATCATGGCTCAAAGGAGCAATGGTTTCCAGCGTCAT
>DASXES010000112.1:0-23276 GCA_036489975.1 Roseiarcus sp. | reverse complement strand
ATGACGCTGGAAACCATTGCTCCTTTGAGCCATGATCCCGTCGTCGGGCTGCCTGTGGCGGCCGCCTGACCAGCCCGGTCTCACCAGGCGAATGCGGCGGCCATACCGCACCTGCTACACCACAGCACGGGACACGACCGTTCCGCCCGGTGGCTTTGGCGCCAAAAGGACGGAGAAGCCGCCGAACGCGTCGAAGGGATGAGCATCGGCGCGGGGCTCTGCAAGGCGCCATCGTCGCCCTGTTTCGCCGGTGGCGGTTAGAGAAGGCGGCTATTTGGCCCGCGAGCGGAAGTCATGCGCGGGCTCCCTTCGTCGAGCGCCTCCGGCGCAGTCTCCCTGCCGAACACACTGCGGCCGCCGTAGGAATGTGAGAGCCGCAACTCTTCGGCGATGAGACCCGCCACCGGCGGCCCGGCCGAGCACCGCTCGACTCGGCGGGACTCGCCGTCGAGCCGCTTGAGCGCGGCGAGCCTGTCGTCCTGTCCAAGCTTGGCTTTCTCAACCGCCGTCTTCATCACCCGGATCGTCTCGTCATAAACCTTGAGCGGCACCGGGAATGGATGCCGATCCTTGCCACCATGGGCGAACGAGAAACGTGCCGGATCGGCGAAACAATAGGGCGCTCCGTGCACCACTTCGGCCAGTATCGCGAGCGCCCGCACCGTGCGCGCGCCGACGCCCGGAACGAGGAGCAATTCGGCAAAGTCGGTGGGTCCCCGATTTGCGGCCGCTGTGAAGGCCGCGTGAAGACGGGAGCTGAGCACATCGCTGGCGCGCACGTCGTGATGAGCGGGCATGACGAGATGAGGCAGGGTGACCTTGACGGGATCGGGCAGGGGAACGGGCTTCTGAGGTTTTGGCTCGATGCCGGCGAGCTCGCGCGCCAAACCATCGGGACCGAGCGAGGACAGAAGGTCAAGCTGGGCCCGGCGGGAGGCGCCCGCGCGGCGGTCGGTGAGGTTCAGGATTTCGCCTTGATGGATTCCGTCGATCGCCTTGTGCGGCTCCTCGACGAAACTCTGCAGGCCTTCGGACAGCCAATGGTAGCGGCGAGCCGTGCGGCTCGAATCGTTCATGCCCTGCTGGACGACGGTCCATTTGCCCTCGTCAGTGACGATGAAGCCATGCAGATAAAGGTCGAAACCATCCTGCACGGCGGCGCTGTCGACCTTCGCCACGAGCCGGCTGACATTGGCGAGCGCGGCGCCGTCGATGCCCACGCGCTCGCCGATGGCCGCGAGCTCGAGGGGCGTCTTGCGCGACTGTTTACCGCGGCCGCCGCAGACATGGATTCCGAGTTCGCCTGACAATGGTTCAAGCCCGCGCTTCAGCGCGCCGATCACGCTCGTGGTGATGCCCGAGGAATGCCAGTCCATGCCCATGACCGCACCGAACGACTGAAACCAGAACGGGTGCGCAAGGCGGCGCAGCAACTCGTCACGGCCGTAATGATGGACGATCGCCTCGGCGATGACGGCGCCGAGGCGGCTCATGCGGATCGCAAGCCACGACGGGACCCGCCCGCCGTGCAGCGGCAGATCCGCGCTTCCTGATCTATGAGCCATTTGTTCATCCCGCGATTCGGTTGGCTGCGCGGCGCGGCCATTTTTAGACGCGATCCACAGTCGGTCGCTAGACAGGCGTCCTCACAGACGCCTTCGGGATCGCGTCTGCCGCGCTTGAGCCGAGCGCAGCTACAGAACGCGTCTGTTGACGGGCTACGGAATGCGGCTGCGATACGCCTCAGCGCCAGTCGTTTCTGCCGAAACTGTCATCAATGGCGTAGCCGGTGCCGCGTACGGTCCGAATCGGATCCCTCTCCTTGCCCTTCGACAACCGCCTGCGCAAGCGCCCGATGTGCACATCGACCGTACGTTCGTCGACCTCCGCCGATCGCCCCCAGACAAGGTCGAGCAGTTGCCCTCGAGATAATACCCGTCCCGGTCTCTCGAGCAGATATTCGAGCAGGCGAAAATCGGTCGGACCGAGGCGCACGTCGCGATCGCCACGCCGGACGCGCCGGGTAAGCCGATCAAGATCGAGGTCCCCCACGTAAAGTCGTTCGGCGATCCGTTCCGGCCGGCTGCGCCGGAGCAGCGCGTGCACGCGAGCCATCAATTCGATCACCGAGAACGGCTTGACGACATAATCATCCGCGCCGACCGCGAGACCGCGCACCCGCTCCGATTCTTCCCGCCGTGCGGTGACGATGATGATCGGCAACGTGCGCGTCGCCTCGCGCGCCCGCAAGCGCCTGCAAATCTCGATGCCCGATACGCCCGGCAACATCCAATCGAGGATCAGAAGGTCCGGCGCATTTTCGGCCAGGCGCAGCTCCGCCTCGTCGCCGCGCGCCACGTTTTCTACGACGTAGCCTTCGGCCTCCAGGTTATAGCTGAGCAGCAAAGCCACATCGATCTCGTCCTCGACGACAAGGATGCGTGGCCCAGAGACAACAGCCGGACGGGCGACGGGCTTGTTCGTCTCGTTGATCAATGGTCGCCTCCGGCAGCAGTAGTGGTAGCGCCCCGTCCTCGGAGGTCTCCTCCCATGCGCCTCGGGCTCTCCCGGAGAACAAATTAGTCAGGGAAAACAAAAAGGCAGTTCGACAATCCACGTAGCCGCCGCGCGCGAGCCGCGGCAACCGACACAAATGTGGAGGTAAATCCGCTGACATTGTTCACAAACTGCAGTCCCTGCCGGAGACCTGCTAGAAGTAAATCTACAGTTCGGGTTATTTGTTTAGATAATTAGGGGGATCTTGGATCCGAGTGAGAAAATCTTGTCGATCTTTGTCGAATACTCCGGAACTCCCAATCAAGAGGTGAGTAACCGCAGCTTGTCTGAGCGGGTCTTCAACCTGCTGGGCCTTGGTGGCGGCTCAAGGCGAACCGCCCGCTATGATGGACTGACGGCAGTCAATGCAATGGTCTTCGAGCAGCGGATTCGGCGCTGGCGCGTGGCGACAATATTGGACGCCGACTGTCGACGAGTGCAGTCGATATTCATCTCCAATTCAGCATGGGGAGCGCAGACAGCGATTGTTCGAGAAACAAGAGTCGGAAGACTCGCTTCAAGAGGAACTGCAATGATCAACAAATATGTCGCGATGGGCTTCGGCGCCCTTATCGCCCTCGCGCCTGTCGCCGCGCTGGCGCAGGAGCAGGTGGCGCAGGCCACCACCACAGACAGCACCAGCATGGCCGCGCCGACGACGGGACATACGGGGTCGCATCGTGGCCACCACCGGCGCAAGGCCAACACGGCCGGACACCGGGCGCGGGCGTCGGCGCACCACATGCACAAGATGAGCGCCGCCCCCGCCGCGGCGCCGAAGAGCTGAATGGTCAAAGTCGCGCCCGGGTTGGGCGCGAACATAATGGCTGGGGGGTCGATTATCGCGGCCCCCTTCAGACCTCCGATCGAGCTTCGGGGCCTTGGGTCCTTCATGAACGGCTTGGCGGGCTCAACGGCTGAGGTGCCAAGGCCAGTTAAGGTTCGCCCTCATCCATCCTCTGCTATGCGCGCCCGCGAGGCGCCAGCCATCAGTCCGTGGCTTTCCTGCCGCGCGGCCAGAAGGCGACAGCGAGGCCGACAATCGCAATGCCCGCCAGGGCCAGCAGCAACGACGCCTGTTTGAGCCATGTCATAGCTGGAATCGCCATCGCCATCGCGAAGCCGAGAAAGCAGATCCTGGGCGACATGAGATAGAGGCCGGCGAGGAAGGCCCCGACGCCAAGCAATAGCAGAAGCACCAGACCCGCGGCCTGCACGGTCAGGATGAGCTGAAAACCTTGCAGGAGCAGAAGGTTCATCGCCACCAAGATCGTGATCCAATGGGCCGTCTGGGTCCAGATCAGCTTGAAGCGAGCCTCCCGATCGGTCGCGTTCGGCCACGCCGTGATGACGCAGACGAGCCCGATAGCGATCGCCAGGAACTCCCAATAGCCGTTGATCGTGTGGCCGGAGAAATTGCTGTAGGCCACCCCAAATATGGCGAGCGCAAGCGCCGCGATGTAAGGCACGTTGCGCAACAAGGTCCCCCTCGAAATGAACGGCTCCCGAACAGGCTCTATTTCTGCCTGGGGCTCCGGCTCTGGGACCAGAAAATCATTTGGGTCGGTCATCGGCGATCCCAGTTTGCGGCAGAGACCAAAGTTCTTTACGGAGTGACGCTTCCGAGTCTATCCGCTAAGCATCACGATGGCGACCGTTTTGGCGCTTCGAAAGCATCGGCGCGAATAAACTCAATAGCTAAGCCGGTCCTTGATCCTCCCGCCTCGCGACTCAAGCCGGTGCGCGGCGCCTTCGGCCTCGCCCGAAGGGCAGAGGGCTGGCGCCAATCCGCTCGACGATCGAGGTTCACGCGATGCCGACTGAAGCAGCCAAGCCCCTTTCGCGCAAGCCCGTCTTGATCGATCTCGCCCTCCAGGGAGGTGGGTCGCACGGCGCCTTCACCTGGGGCGTTCTCGACCGCCTGCTTGAAGAGCCCTGGCTTACGATCGACGGCATTTCCGGCACCTCCGCCGGCGCGATGAACGGCGCGGTGCTGGTCTACGGCCACCAGCTAGGCGGCGCCGCCGGCGCGCGAGAGGCGCTTGAAGCTTTCTGGCGCCACGTATCGGACGCTGCTCGCTTCAGTCCGTTCCAGCGCGGGCCGCTCGATGTGCTGCTCGGGCGATGGACGCTCGATTCGTCGCCCATGTATGTCGCGATGGATCTGATGTCGCGCCTCGTGTCCCCTTACGATGTCAATCCGATGGGCAAGAATCCGTTGCGCGAGATCCTTGCCGAACTGATCGATTTCAAGCTCCTGGCGCAATCGCCGATCCATCTCTTCATTACCGCGACCAATGTGCGCACGGGACGTGGCAAGGTGTTCAAGAACGACGCGGTGACGCCCGACGTTCTGCTCGCGTCGGCCTGTCTGCCGACGATGTTCCAGGCGATCGAAATCGACGGCGAGGCCTATTGGGACGGCGGCTATTCCGGCAATCCGACGCTCACCCCGCTCGTCCGCGAGTGCAAATCCCAGGACACGATTCTCGTCCCCATCAATCCGATCGAGCGGCCGGGCGTTCCGCGCAGCGCGGCCGACATCCTGAACCGCCTGAACGAGGTGTCGTTCAACGCCGTGGTCCTCAAGGAGCTTCGGATGATGGCGCTCCTGCGCAAGGTCGCCGATCCGGGCGACGGCGAGGGGAAGCTATGGACGCAGATGCGGGTGCACGTCGTCAGGAACGCCATCATGACCGAGCTTGGCGCGTCGTCGAAGCTCAATGCGGAATGGCCGTTCTTCTCGTTCCTGCGCGACGAAGGACGAAAAGCTGCGCAAGCGTTTCTGGATGCGCACGGGATGGATCTGGGCAAACGCTCGACTCTCGATATCGACGTTCTGCTCGAGGGAGTCTGACGCATGGGGCTCATCGGCATCCTCATCGCGCTCGGACTTCTCATCTGGCTCGCCTACCGTGGCTGGAGCATCCTCCTGCTCGCGCCCGCCGCCGCGATCCTTGCGGCCGCACTGGCCGGCGAGCCGCTGCTTGCGCATTGGACGCAGACCTTCATGGGCAGCGCGGCGCAATTCGTCATGCAGTTCTTTCCGATTTTTCTCCTCGGCGCGCTGTTCGGCAAGCTGATGGAGGATTCAGGCTCGGTGACGTCGATCGCGAAATTCATGACCGAGTGTCTCGGACCCCAGCGCTCGGTGCTTGCGGTCGTGCTCGCCGGCGCGATTGTGACCTACGGCGGGGTCAGCCTGTTCGTCGCCTTCTTCGTCCTCGCGCCCATGGCGCATCAATTGTTCCGCGCCGCCGCGATTCCGAGGCGGCTGATGCCGGCGGCGATCGCGCTGGGCACGACGACCTTCACCATGTCCGCTCTGCCCGGAACGCCCGCGATTCAGAATGCGATCCCGATGCCGTTCTTCGGCACCACGCCCTTCGCTGCGCCCGGACTTGGTTTCGTCGCAGCGGTCGTGATGTTCGTTTTCGGCATGTGGTGGCTCGGACGAGCCGAGAAGAGCGCGCGCGCCAAGGGCGAAGGCTATGGGGCGGACGTTGCCCCTGACAACGCAGCGGAGGACCTTCTGGTGCGCGAGCGCGCCACCACCGCCAGCACGTTCGATCCCCCGGAAGCGATCCACGGGCGGCCGAGCGATGTCGGTCCGCCGATCGCGCTCGCGGCTTTGCCGCTTGTCATCGTCGTCGTTGTCAATCTCCTGATGTCGCTTGTCGTCCTGCCGCGCATGGACGCCTCTTTTCTCGGAAAGGTGGAATGGGGCGAGACTTCGCTCGCCGCAGTCGGGGGCGTCTGGGCGGTTGTCACCGCGCTTTTTGTGGCGATCGTCGTTTTGATCGCGATTAATTATCGTCGCCTGCCGGCTTTGCGCGACAGCATGGATGCAGGCGCCAACGCATCGGTGCTGCCGGTGCTCAGCGTCGCCAGTCTGGTCGGCTTCGGCTCGGTCGTCGCCGCGTTGCCTGCGTTTTCGCTGGTGCGCGGGTGGGTGCTCGGCATCGAAGGCGGGCCGCTGGTGTCGCTGGCGGTCGCGACAAACGTGCTGGCCTCATTGACGGGCTCGGCCTCGGGGGGCTTGACGATCGCGCTCGATGCGCTCGGCGGCGCGTATCTGAAGATCGCGCACGAGCAGGGCATCAATCCTGGGCTTCTGCATCGCGTGGCGGTGATCGGCGCGGGCACGCTGGACAGCCTGCCGCACAACGGCGCTGTGGTCACGCTGCTTGCGGTCTGCAACTCCACCCATCGCGAGAGCTATCTCGACATCGTCATGGTGTCGATCGTCGGCGGCCTGCTGGCGCTGGCCGTGGTGATCGTCCTTGGGAGCACGGTCGGGTATTTCTGAAGGATGCCGCTTGGCCAGTCCGGGGTAGACCGGCAGGTCGGAGCCCCATTGTCGCCGGGCCTTAGTTCCCTTTAGTTCTCGCCTTCAATCTTTTCAGTCTCCAAGGACCCTGTTTAGTTCCGTGCGTCAAAAACGACCCCGCATCGCTTACCTAACGAAGGTGTAGTTGAAGCGATCGCCGTCGGCCGCGACGCGCCCGACTGTCGGGTGTGGGAAGTGGATGGGCAGGACGAACACGCCCGTGTCGGCGACTTGGCTCAGAAGGCGTCGCCGTGACAACGAGCCTTGCACTGGGTCGAAGTCGAAGATGGTCGACCAGTCCGGCTCACGGCATTGGAGCGCATGGTGCATGAGATCGCCCGTCACAACCGCCTCCTGGCCCTGCGAGCGGATGCTGACGCAGCAATGGCACGGGGAATGTCCCGGAGTCGGAATGAGGGTGAAATTATCGTCGAGTTGAAACGTCTCGTCGACCAGCAGCGCCTGTCCCGCCTCGACGATCGGCCTACAATTATAGCTCCACGAATTCCCCGGCAGGCTCCCCGCCATGAGCCCCGGCGGCAGCTCGCCACGCGCGGTGATGGCCTCCCAACGCTCGTACTCGCCTTTGTGAAAGAAGTATTTCGCGTTCGGAAATGTCGGCGTCCAGCGTCCATCGCGGAGCGCCGTATTCCAGCCGGTGTGGTCGAAATGCAAATGCGTGCAGAAGACGTGCGTGATGTCTTCCAGCCGTAGCCCCGATGCGTGGAAGTTGTCGAGCCAGGGCTGCTTGGGGAAATCGTAGGGGCGGGGTAGCCTTTATCTTCACCGGTGCAGATGTCGATCAGGATGGTGTGCCTCGGCGTGCGCACGACAAACGTCTGGTAGGTGATCGCCATCTTCCCGCTCGCGGAATCGAACACGATTGGATCAAGTTCCGCGAGGTGTCGGCGCCCAATTTCGGGATCATAGGCCGGGAACATGACCTCCGGCGTGCGCCAGGGACCGCCGCGCTCGATTAGGCTGGTGACGGTGATGTCGCCGACCTGAAGCGTTTTCATGGGCAGTCTCGGTGCGGCGCCGTCTTTACGTCGTCAAGCCCGACCGACGGCGCCCCCGGCAGTGGCGGAACGATCAGCGATGGCGCCCGCCGCCTCCGCGGTGACCTCCACCGCGATGCCCGCCACCGCCGTGGCCTCCACCGCGATGGCCTCCGCCGGCCGGACGGTGACCCCCGCCACCCAGGCGATGGGCGCCGCCGTGGCCGGGACGGTGCACGGGCCTGTTAACGTGGACGTTCCGGTTAACGTGGACATTGCGATTCACATGGACGTTGCGGGTGACGTGCACATTCCGGTGGTTCCAGCCATGCCAGCCCGCGCCGCCGCCCCAGCCGACTCCGCGGTTCCAAGCGAATCCGCAACGATACCAGCCCGCGCCTCGCCAGGCTGAACTGTACCAGCAATAGCGATGGCCGCCCCAGACGAACTGTACGTCTTGGACCGGTGAGGTCTCGGCCAGCGCGGCCGGCGGCGCGAATGCGCCAGCGTCCATCGCCGCCTCGGCGGGAAGGGCGATGACCTGAGAGACGAATCCCGCCGCGACGGCGAGAGATAAGGCAAGTTTGCGAAACATGAGATGCATCCTCCGAAGGATCCGATTTTGGACGCGCCGCTTGAACGCAAGATGAATGGGGCCGCCGCCCTCGCCGGGCCAGGACATTTGCTATCGGCAGAAAGGACGCCGTGCTATGGGGTTTCCGGCACCCCGGAAATTCTCTTGCCCAATGCGATGCGAGCGCCCGACGTTTCTCCCTCGAGCGCTCAGCCCGAGCTTCCGTATCGCGAAAGATTGATCCTCGATCCGCGCGCCGGAGACGCTGCGGACGATGCCTCGAGCCCAAAGCAGAAGTCGCTTCTGGCGATTGCCGGCAGCCTTCTGGCCGAGATCAGCCTGACGAAGCTCCTGCTCGCGTGGATCGCCTCGATCGTGCTGCCGGCGGCTATTCTGGGAATAGCGCCGCTCATTGTGACCGCATGGGTCGGGGGCGTCTTTTCCAGAGTGTTGGAACTGTACGGATACGGCGCCGCGCTCCTGCTGCTTGCGATAGTCGGCGCAGGCTGGTTCGGCTGGCGTCCCTTGTTCCGCATCGCGGAAGCGAATTTCTGGGCGCTCAATGCGCTTGGTGTTCAGCCGGGATACGCCCTCTGCCGCGAGGCGATCCGGCACCTCGCCGAGCGATCCTTGAAGCCAGACCGAGGGGCCGAGCTTGCGCGCATCCGGGCAAGGAGCTGCGCGGCCGCCGGGATCCTGCTTGCCGTTGTCGCGGCATTGGTCGCGAGCGTTGCATGGCCGCACACGCGGTGGATCGGATCGGCCTCAGATCTCGTCGTCCCGCATCATCTGATCGTGCCCACGCTTGCAAACGCCGTCGTCATCATGTCCGCCTATCTCGCGGCGGCTTCGCTCGTCTGGGGCTTCGCCGACGCCAGCACGGATCAGCCGCTCGACCTGCAGGGGTTCGACGCCGCGCCTCGAAACGGTCGCGTCTGGCGCGTCGCGCATCTCTCCGACATCCATATCGTCGGTGAGCGTTATGGCTTCAGGATCGAGAGCGGTCGGGGCGGGCCACGCGGCAACGAGCGGCTGAAGCAGGCCATGGCGCGGCTGGCGGCCGAGCACGCGGCCCGGCCGCTGGACCTTATCCTCATCACCGGGGACATGACCGACGCCGGCCGCTCGGGCGAATGGGCCGAATTCTTCGACATTCTCGGAGGCCATCCGAACCTCGCCGACCGGATCCTCGTTCTGCCAGGGAACCACGACGTCAATGTCGTCGACCGCGCCAATCCTGCGCGCCTCGATCTGCCGTTCAGTCCGGCAAAAACGCTACGCAAGATGCGCGCTTTGTCAGCGATGGCCGCCTTTGGCGCCGACCGCTTGCGGGTGATGAGCGCGGGCGCGGCGGAGCCCGGTCTCACGCTTGCGGCGACCCTCGCGCCGCAGCGTCATGCGATCGAGACTTTCGCCGATCAGGGCGGCCTTCGGTTGTCGAACCAGCTCGCGCGCTTGTGGGATGAGCTCTTTCCGCTGATCCTTCCGCCGATGGAGGAGGATGGCCTCGGCGTCGCGATCCTCAATTCGAACGCCGATACGAATTTTTCTTTCACCAATGCGCTCGGCATGATCTCCGTCGGTCAGGCGCGCAAGTTGATGGCGGCGCTCGATCATTACCCCAAGGCGCGATGGATCGTTGGGCTGCATCATCATCTGATCGAATACCCGATGCCGGTCGCCAAATTCTCCGAACGGATCGGCACGGCCCTCGTCAACGGGAGCTGGTTTCAGCGCGTGCTCAAACCCTATGCCGAGCGGATCGTCCTCATGCATGGCCACCGCCATGTCGATTGGATCGGCGCCTGTGGCGCCCTCAAGGTCATCTCCGCCCCGTCCCCGGTGATGGCGCCGGATTCCAAGGCCACCCATTTTTATGTCCATGCGTTTGGGGCGGGGCCGAACGCGCGCCTGGCGCTCCTGGCGCCAACGCGGATCGATCTCGCCCCAAGAGACTAAGGACGCATTAACATAGTAATTATGTTATTTTGCCACGCGAATGCTGGAGTTAGGTCGTCCAAGGCCCAAGTTTTTAAGGGCGGAACTAAAAGGGGTCCTAAGCCGCTGAAAGTATTAAGGCGTGCCGGTAAAATTGCGGCCGGGCCGATTTCACCCCAACCTCGGGACGCCTTCAAATCCGCGCCGCGGCCCCCTTTTTCGTTGGCCCGCCAAGCAGGTCCGCGATCCAGCGGCTGGAGGGATGATAGGCGCAGAAGGTGACGATCGCGATGACGATCGGGACGCCGATGAAGGCGCCGAACAGGCCCCAGAGGTAGGTCCACAGGAAAACGGCGAGCAGCACGACCGTAGGCGACATGGCGAGCATGGCGCCGGACACGCGGGGCTCGATATAGCTACCGACCACGAACTGGATGATGTTCAGGCAGACGAAGACGCCGACGACAGCTTGCCACGACTCGAACTGGGTCATCGCCACGAGAGTCGGAAAGAGGGTGGCGACGAACGGGCCGATGAATGGAATGTAATTGAGCGCGAAGGCGATCACGGCCCATTCAAGGGCGAACGGCAGTCCGGCGATCCAGGCGAACAGGCCGACGAGACAGCCGGTCGCAAGGCTCATCAGGGTGCGCACCTCCATATATTTACGGATCTTCACCGCCGTCGCGGCGCTTCCTTGCAGAAGGATGCGCGCAGTGTCGGGCTGGAGGTAGGCATCGGCTCGCCGGCGAAGGACATCGACCTCCATCAGGCCCAGGATGACGTAGAGAAGCGCGATCAACCAGAAGGTGAGGGTCGTGTTGACGCGGCCCGTGATCTGGCCTGCCCAATGCACGAGCCAGCCGACGTTGAAGTGCTCGCTCCAGAGCCCGGCGACGGAAATCCCGCGGTCGTCGAGCCAGTCGATCGCGCGTTCGTAAAGTACCTGGTAGCGCGCCGTGTCCGCGAGCAGCGACACGCCCACGCGGCCAAAGCCCCATGCGACAAGCGACGCGAACGCGATACCTACGGCGACGGTCACGCTCATCGTGATGGCGAGCGCGAGCAACGCCGGCATGCGAGCCTGCAACCAGGACTGCAAAGGCCAAACGAGCGCGATGATGAACAAGGCCAGCGCCAAAGGCGCAAACACGTCGCTCGCCTGCGAGGCGGCGACGCAAATCATGACCGCGGCGATGATCCCGACCGAGACAGTAAGCGCCGAGTCGCGAGCCATAACGAACATTCCCGGAAGCGCCCCAAGTCTTGCCTGCGCGGGGACGGGGCGCTTGTGCCCGAAGGGCCGCCTCATGTACAGGCGGCGCGCTTTCTGGAAGAGGGGCTATTCCGCGGGCCGCGGCGCCACAACTCTGTCGGGTTCGCGTGGGCGCTGGCGACTGTGGCGCCTACTCGCAAGAGTTCCGAGGATCAAGCTTGGCGGATCGCGGGAGTCCGAACTTTGGTTCGCGTCGGCCGGTGGTCCGTCATTGGGCGGAGGTGGACCGCCTCCGAGGGCTCACGCAGCGGCTTTGACGGGTCTCTCATGCTTGACCTTGGCGCGTTTGCGGTCCGAGTGGGCATCAAGAGAATCGCAGATATGAGCAATGGTCATGTCGATGAAATAGAGCAAGGCTCGGTCCGAGCTTCGTTCCGCAAGACTACGAGCTTCCCTCAGTGTCTTGGCGACTTCGATCAGACAATCGATCTTCGTCATCGTCATGTCCCGTTCTCGAAAAGCGCGGCGACTTGCACCGCGAGGGCGCTGTGTCGGCTTCCGTCCGTTTGAGGGCGCCACGCGCCCTCGATCAGCCCTATCATCCCGCGAATCCCTAAAGAACCCGTGTAAGGGGCGAGATAAACTGCACGCAACCGGAACATAAAGAGCGCAATTTCGGTTTCGCAGGATAACGCCGCTAGTTGGCGTGAAGCTGGAAAGATTGAGAGTCTGAGCAGCGCCCGCGAGTCGGCGCGCTGGCCTTGAGCCGGGAGGGCTTTTCGATGGCGGCGCGTCCATTCTGGAAGGGTTACATGAAGCTGAGCCTAGTCACTTGCCCGGTGGCGATGATGTCGGCGACGAGCGAAGAGGACAAGGTTCGGTTCCACGTCCTGAACCGTCGGACCGGCAATCGAATCCAGAGTCACTATGTCGACGCCGAGACGGGCAAGCCTGTCGATGAGGCCCATGAGGTCAAAGGCTACGCCCGCGGCGAAGACGACTACGTGCTTCTCGAGGATGAGGAGCTGGAATCCGTAGCGCTCGAGAGCGCACGCACGATTGATATCCAGAGTTTCGTCGCGGCGGAGAGCATCGACTGGATCTGGTATGACACGCCTTACTACCTGACGCCGGACAATCCGATTGGCGAAGAGGCTTATTGCGTCATTCGCGACGCCATGCGCTCGACCGAAATGGTCGGTGTGTCGCGGCTGGTTCTCAGCCGGCGCGAACGGGCCGTGATCCTGAAGCCGCGGGACAACGGAATTGTGCTCTGGACGCTGCGCTTTGGCGATGAAGTGCGCGATGCGAGCGAATATTTCGCCTCGATCCGCAACGGCAAATCTGACGCCGAACCGATGCGCCTGATTGGGGGCCTCATCAAGTCGCGCAAGAAAGCCTGGAGTGCCGAGATGGTCGTCGACCCGGTGCAGGAGCGGCTCATCGACATCATCGAGGCCAAGAAGAAGGGAACGGGCAAAGCCAAGGCGGCGCGCAAAGAACCGCAGGAAGAGGCGGCGCCGAGCAATGTCATCAACATCATGGACGCGCTGCGGCGCAGCGTCTCCGCGGCCAAGAAGCCAAAGGGCAAGGGCCGTTGACGAGCGCGTCCCGGTTACCGCCTCCGGGGAGACTTGCTCTTCTTGCCCTCTCCCTCGATCGGCGCTGCGGCGGCCCGGAAATCCGCCCATGGATCGGCGGACGCGGAAAGACGCGCCGGTGTGTTGCGAGTTGTGAAGTAGGCCGGGCCGATTTCAGGCGCGAGCTCCTCCCAGGCGAGAGGCATCGAAACCGCGGCGCCCGGCCGGGCGCGGGTGGAGTAGGCGGCGACCGCGGTCATGCCGCGCTGATTGCGCAAGTAGTCGATCAGGATTTTGCCGTGCCGCTTCGCCTTCGGGATCGTCGAGACGAAGCGATCGGGACTATCGGCCGCCATCGAATCCGCGATCGCTTTCGTGAAGGCCTTGACGGCCGGCCATTCCGCTTTCGGCTCGACCGGCGCGACCACATGCAGCCCCTTGCCGCCCGACGTCTTAACGAACGCCGCGAGGCCCGCGTCCTTCAGCCGGGAACGAACCTCCTCCGCCGTCGCGATGACCGATGTCCAGTCCACCTCCTCGCCGGGGTCGAGGTCCATCACGATCATGTCCGGCCGTTCCCAGTCTGCGACGGTCGACCCCCAGGGATGGATTTCGAGGGCTGCCGATTGCACGAGCGCCATCAGTCCGTCGAAGTCGCTGATGCTGATGAGCGGCTCGGGCTCGTGGGGATCATTGACGAGAACGATATTGCGGTTGAGCCCCTTCCAGGCATGCTTCTGGAAGAACGTTTGCCCCTCGATTCCGTCCGGGCAGCGCACCAGCGCCAGCGCCCGGCCGACGATGAAGGGCTTCATGAATGGCCAGGCCTCGGTGTAGTAATCGGCGAGGCCTTCCTTGGTGACGCCGACGTGCGGCCAGTAGACGCGATCTGGATGGGTCAGCGTCACGCTACTTTTCGGGCGTTCGGGCGCGAGGTTCGTGGCCATGGTCGTCTCGCGTATAACTTCGCGCGCCGGCTTATCGTCGCGCAAGCCCTGAAAGGACGCCTGTCGCAGGAGGCCGTCTCCGGTCCAGCCGCGGAAGTCGACCTCGGCGATCAGCTCGGGCCGAACGAAACGGAGTTGGCGCGCCTCAGCCGTGGTGAGGCGTTTGGAGAATGGACTTGAGCGGACGCGCATTTCGTCCAGCTCCGTGAACAAAGCGTCGGCGACGCCAGAGGAAAAACCCGTTCCGACGCGGCCGACATAGCGCAAGTTCGCGCCCTCGTAGACGCCGAGCGCGAGCGAGCCGATCGCCTTGCGCCCTGTGGTCGAGGGGACGTAGCCGGCGATGACAAACTCCTGCCGGGCGGAACACTTGCTCTTCACCCAGCTCTTGCCGCGCCCCGATATGTAGACGGATTGGCTGGCCTTGGAGACAATGCCTTCGAGACCTAGCGAACAGGCGCGCTGCAACACGAGCTTGCCGTCCTCGACGAAGTGGGAGCTGTAGCGGATTGCGCCGCCGCGGCTTCCGATCAACTGGTTGAGAAGGTTCTTGCGGCGGCTGAGCGGCGTTTCGCGCAGATCGTCTCCGTCCAGATACAGGCAGTCGAAAGCGTAATAGGCGAACCTGTCGGCTCGTCCCTCGCTGAGATCGGCTTGCAACAGGGAGAACTCGGAGACGCCGCTGTCGTTCTCTACCACAAGCTCACCGTCGATGACGGCGGTGCGCGCGGGCAGTTTTCGGAGCGCCTCTCGAACGCCGTCGCCGAACCTTTCTGTCCAGTCGAGTCCGCCACGGGTCCAGAGCCTGACCTTTCCGTCCTCGATATGCGCCTGAAGCCGGTAGCCGTCGAACTTGATCTCATGCAGCCATCTGTCGCCGGCCGGCGGAGACTTGGACAGCGTCGCCAGCATCGGCTCGACGAAGCCGGGCAGGGGATCTTTGGCGGCGCCCTCGATCGGCGCTTCCCGTGCCGGGGCGGGAGCGCTAGAATTTGAACCGTCGCCGTCGGGTTTCTTGATCTTGCCCGTCTTCGACGACCAGCCCGGCGCCTCCCCCTGGAGCTCATCGATGGTCCTGCCAGTCGCAACCGACTCCGGGCGCCCTTCGAGAATATCCGCGTCGTCCGCGGAGCCTGCGAATTCATCATCCCCTTTGATCAGAAGCCAGTTCTCGTGTTTCTCGGCGGGCTTGCCGCGCATCCTGACCAGATGCCAGCGACCTTTAAGCTTTTGGCCATGAAGCTCGAAGTCGAGATGGCCCTTCTTCAAGCCGCGACGTGGATCGCCGATCGGCGACCACGAGCCCTTGTCCCATACGATGACCGAGCCGCCGCCGTATTCGCCCTTGGCGATCGTGCCCTCGAAATCGGCGTATTCCAGCGGATGGTCTTCGACCGCGACCGCAAGGCGCTTCTCGCCCGGGTCGAGGCTCGGGCCGCGGGTTACCGCCCAGCTCTTCAAAACACCGTCGAGAGCCAGCCGGAAATCGTAGTGCAGCCGGGTCGCGTCGTGCTTCTGCACCACAAAGAGACTGCTCTGCGCAAGCGGCCCGGCGCCCTCGGGCTCGGCCGTGGCCGCAAAGTTGCGCTTTCTGCGATAGGTTTCGAGCGCCATTCAGCCCGCCTTGGGTCGCGCCGCTGGC
Organism: Roseiarcus sp.; assembly: GCA_036489975.1. Classification (GTDB taxonomy): domain Bacteria; phylum Pseudomonadota; class Alphaproteobacteria; order Rhizobiales; family Beijerinckiaceae; genus Roseiarcus. The sequence goes on along the minus strand of DASXES010000112.1, from coordinate 7,495 downwards.
CTTGGTTTCGCCGCGGCGCGTCGCCCGGCCTTTTTCTTGGCCGCGGTTTTGGTGCTCGGCCGGGGCGTCCCCCCGGCGCTGTCCCGCAACGCCTGCATGAGGTTGACGGCCACTTCGCTCCGTGGCGGCGCGCGCTTCGGGATCGTCTTGCCCTCGAGCTTCAGCTTGACCAGCTCGGCCAGTGCGTTCTCGTAGCGATCCTGAAACTCGCGAGGATCGAATTTGCCCTGCTTGGTTTTGATGATGTGGGCGGCGAGATCAAGCATCTCCCCAGTGATCGCCGTCGCGGGGATCCCCGTGAATGCTTCCACAGCGGAACGCACCTCGTAGTCGTAGTTGAGGGTCGAGGCGACGAGGCCCGAACCGAGAGGGCGGATGAGGAGTTTCCGGGGGCGGCGGAAGAGGACCGCGTCAGCGACCGCCGCCACCTTGGCCGCCCTCATGCCGTGGTGCACCAGCGCGAACGTCTCCTCGGCGCTCCCGTCGGAGGGAGCAAGGTAATAGGGCTTGTCGAAATAGAGGTCATCGACCCCGGCCAGATCGACAAACGCGCTGACCGACAGCGTCTTGTCGCCGTGCGGAATGACGGCTTCGACCTCCTCTGGTTCGAGGGTCACATATGCATCCTTCGTCACTTCATAGCCTTTGACCTGGTCGTCTCGGTCGACCGTCTGACTGGTCTCGGCGTCAACAAACTCGCGCCGGACCCGGTGGCCGGTCGGTCGGTTGATCGTGTGCAATGCGATGCGCTCGGTGGCCGAGACGGCGGCGTAAAGCGCGACCGGCACCGCCACCTCCGCGACCTTCAGGAAGCCCTTCCAGCTTGCTCTCGGCGACAATGTCGACCTCGCGAGGTTCTGAGAGCGGCGCGAGCCGCCAAGGATTAAATCCTTCCAATGCCCAACGGTCAAACTTTGATCCGATCGATTCAGCGCTTTTGATCTCAGCGCCGGAACTTTTTCAAGGTATGGCCTGTTTTTTCTCCTGCTTCCAGGTCGCCGCGCTTGGGACGGCCAGTTAGAATAGAGCCTTAAGTGTCATTGAGCCATCTGGTATTGCGATCCGCGGGCGAAGTGGAGGGATAGTGGGGGAGGGCGGGCGTCCTGAGACGGTCGCGGCGAAGGATGAGAGTCCACATCCCGAAATCACGCTGCGGGAAATTTCGGCCTGGTCGCTGGCGGTCCTTGCCACAGTCGCGTCCGGCTTCGTTCTCTACGCCGCGCGCGAGGTCATGCTGCCTGTGGTGGCGGCTTTCGTGGTGGGCGTCATGCTGGGCCCAGCGGCGCGAAGACTCGAGGGGCTGCACATCCCACGACCGCTCGTGGCGCTCGTCCTGGTGGCCGGCGTCACGCTGATTTTCGCTTTCGTGATTCTTCTGATCTTCCCGCACGTGTCCGAACTGGCGAGCGATTTTCCGGGCATGATCGCTTCGCTGAAGAAGAAGCTAAACATATTCGACGCTGTGATAGCGGCATGGCGGCGTTTCAGCGCAACGATGGGCGAACCTGCCGCTTCCGGCGACGGCGGAGGAGTCGCGATTCCCGTTCCAGGCATTTCCTGGGTTCCGTCGACGATCTCGCTCCTGCTGCCGCCAATCACGGGATTTCTGTTTTTTCTTGTCGTTCTGCTTCTGGTCATCTCCGAATGGCCCGACTTGCGACGCGGTCTTGTCATGACGTTCGCGAGCCGGGACTCGCGGCTGACGGTGCTCAAGATCTTGAATGAGATCGAATCCGGACTGGCCAATTATCTTTTGATCGTGACGCTGATCAACCTGGGCGTGGGCGCCCTGACCGGCGTCATTTGCCAGCTGACCGGAATGCCCAACGCGGTCGGATTCGCGGCGTTGGCGGCGACATTGAATTTCATTCCCATCATCGGACCGATCGCCATGTTCGTCATTCTCCTCGTCGTCGGAGTGGTGGCCGAGCCGACATTCCTCTGGGGACTTCTTCCCGCCGCGGGATTTCTTGTGGTCATTACCGTCGAGGGGCAGTTCCTGACCCCAACGATCATTGGGCGGCACCTTGAACTCAACGCGCTCGCCGTCCTGCTCTCGCTCGCTTTCTGGACTTGGCTTTGGGGACCGATGGGAGCATTTCTCTCCTCGCCGATTCTCATGGTGGCGCTGATCCTTAGACAACGTCTCTACGTCGACGAGGATCACTGAATCCGAGGTAAGGAACCTTCCGCCTTTGAATCGTTTTGTCGTGACGTCCCGGAGGGACGTATGACTGACTTTCCATCCGACGCCGAACGAAACGACCAAACTCGGGGCAGTGCGGGTGATGACGCTTTTGCTCGCCTGGAGAAGGAGATGGCGGCCATGAAGAGCGCGACCGCGAGTATTCCCGACTCCATCGCGGACGCTGCGAGCGATCAACGGTCGGTAGAGGGGCAGGCCAGGCGGCGTCTGGCACATGCCCGGCCCGACATAGGCTCCATCAAGGCCGACCGGCCTGGCGTCGCCGCTGGGGCGGCGCAATCGCAAGCCTCCTCGCTCGCCGACGCTCTCGAGGACACGGTCCGGGAACGCCCACTGTTCGCTGTCGCCCTCGCTCTCAGCCTCGGATTCCTGATCGGCGCGATCGGGCGGCGCTAGCGCTTGAGTAGTGGATCGCAACGAGACCGCGGAACACACCAGGCTCGCCCCGGGCGCCGCGCGGGACCGGGCTCGCCGCTTGCCGGCGCGCTAGAAATATCCAAGCAAGGCGAGGATGAGGATGATAATCAGGATCGTCCCAAGTCCGCCGACCGGATAGTAACCCCAACCGGAGCTGTAAGGCCAAGTTGGCAATGCGCCGACGACCAGAATGATAATAATAATGAGGATGATAAGACGCATTCGTCGCCTCCCAGTGCTGTCGCTCCGCGAGCGTCGCGACAACGCCAAATTCGCCCAAGTGTTCCTTGCCCCACGGCTGTTCTAGCGATTACGGGCGTTCAACATCGCGATGCGTCAATTTGTCGATATTCTTCGGATTTCATCCCGCGGGCGCGGGCTCCATGAGATCACGCAGAACGTTTTGGACTGGCTCGCGCCCCATGGTGTGCAAACCAGGCTCTTGACCCTGTTGTGCCGGCACACCTCCGCAGGCTTGCTCCTCCAGGAGAACGCCCTCGCCGGACGTTCGCGCCGATCTGGAGACCTTTTTGGAACGCCTGGCGCCCGAAGACGCCGGGCTATACCAGCATGGGGACGAAGGCCTCGACGACATGCCCGCCCATATCCGGACGGCGGTTTCGGCGTACAACTATCGGTGCCGGTCATTCAGGGCCGGCTTGCCTTGGGAATGTGGCAGGGAGTTTATCTCTTCGAACATCGGCGGGCGCCGCGCCGGCGGGAAATCGCCCTGCATCCGATTGGCGAATAACGGCGGATCGACGGCAAAAACTCGAAAGCGCCGCCATCGGCCGGGCCCGAACCGATTGCGACACCGATGGACGGACCTCATGCGCCGCAAGTGATTTCAGGTTCCTGTGGATGAAACTTCAGTGACAGCGGGAACGCCATATTTTGCTGGACGTTTGCGGCGAGCTGTGATTAAAGCGTGACGCCGCGGCGGGCCTGAACCTGGACCTTTGGGTTGAAAACCCCCTTCCACCCAATGAGCAACACGGCGACGAGTGGAGGCGACGCGATTAGCACCGGCCGGGAGGGCTTCTAGCAAGTTCATCTGGCAGAACAGTCGCTTCCAAAGAACTGGGCGGTTCGAATGCTGCCGTATTCGGGCCGCCCCGCCTTTCTCGCGATCGCGCTCGTTCTGCGGCCTTCCTTCAACACCACGCGCGGGTCACGGGTCGCGACCCGACTGCAGGGTCTGCCGCCTGCCTGGGCTGGCCACGTTGTCGCCGCGATTGGGCGTCAGTCCTTGGGCCGAAATGCGGCGGGACGGTAGGGGTCTGAGATCGCGGCGAGGGCGCCTCGGGCGCATCGCCGGGCGGCGCTCGGAGGCCTTGCGGGGCCGGAATTCGTTAGCGAATTCGAAACGAAGCAGGATCAATAGTGCGCAGTGGGCTTGATGGTTCGGAAATGTCCTGCCGCTGTGGCGGGCCTCGGCGTTCGAAGCTCGAACCTTGCGCTTGTGCGCGACCCGAGTAAGCGTCATGAGCGTTTCGGGCCTTAAACCGCGCGTTTTTGCCGGCGACCGGGGATGGCGAGGCGCCGCAAGCCTCGGCGTGGCGGCCGTTGCGCTCGTCGGCTGCGCCACCCCGCCGCCCACACGGGTCTCGTATTCCCACGGGCATGAACATTTCTCCCAGGCCAGATACGGTCACGCCAGTCCGAAGCTCGTCGCCGATGGCGAGCGAGTGCCTCGCGGCGGGGGGCAATATCTGGTTGGCCACCCCTATACAATCGCCGGCCACAGGTACGTTCCCTCTGTGAATCCCTCCTATTCTGCAGTCGGGATGGCCTCCTGGTACGGCGCGGCGTTCCATGGCCGCCGCACCGCCAATGGCGAGGTCTATGACATGGCCTCGCTGACAGCCGCCCATCCGACCATGCCGCTGCCGAGCTACGCGAGGGTGACCAATCTCGGAAACGGCTACTCGATCATCGTCCGGGTCAACGATCGCGGCCCTTATCACGCCGGGCGGGTGATGGATGTGTCGTCGCGGGTCGCCGACGTCCTCGACATGAAGGCGATGGGGACGGCGCGGGTGAAGGTCGATTATGTCGGACCGGCGCCGATCGAAGGATCGGACGATTCGCAGTTGCTTGCGAGCCTTCGCACCGATGGATCGCCCGCCAACATGATCGGCTTTCCGACCGCGCCCACCATGGTGGCGGAGGCTGAGACTCAGACGCAGTCGATCTTCTCCTTCTTCTCCGGCGGCGGCGGCGGGAGATCGGCGTCGCCGACGGCGGCGCCTGAACCTCCGGCGCCGATTGAGGTTGCGACGCGTCCCGCCCGGGCGCCTGAGCCTGAGCCCGAACCGGTGCGCGTTGCGGCGGTCGCTCCCGCGCCCGTTGCCGAGCCGCCTCGAGACGTCGCGCCCGCCGAGGCCCCGGAAGCCGATGCGCCCTTGCCTCCGCTGCGCGTGCCGGGCGGTGCGGTTCCGTTGCCACCGCCCCGACCCTTCGATCTCGGCTCCAATCGCAACAGCGCGTTCGTCTTCGCCGCTCTCGCTCCGTCCTCATCTGCTCGCGTCGCCACGCCGCCGCGCCGGCCGGAGCTTCATGCGAGCGCCGAGCGCGCGCATGCCTATTTCGGGCCCGCGCGACTGCCGCCCAAGCGACCAACGACCGCACTCAACCGAGTCAAGCCGGAAAGGCACGCTTCCGCCGGCGACTAGTCGCGACGTCGCCCGCCGCGGCTTGTCCAGCCGCGCGCGGATCCACGCCGGGCCGGTGCGTTTGTCTGGGCGCTGAAGTCGAACCCGCGGGCTCGCGCCCAAAGCCGCCGACGGGTCAAGGTCAGGCGATGATCAGCGTCTTCGAACTGTTCAAGATCGGGATCGGCCCCTCGTCGTCCCACACCGTCGGGCCGATGAAGGCCGCCGCCGCTTTCGCGAACGGGCTCGCCGCGTCCGGCGCGGTCGATAAGGTCGCCTCGGTCGAGGTCGCGCTGCTCGGCTCGCTCGCCTTCACGGGGCGCGGCCACGCCACCGACAAGGCCGTAATCCTGGGCTTGAGCGGCGAAACGCCGGATACCGTCGACATCGACGCCGCCGAGGCGCTGGTCGCTGAGGTGCGCGAGACGAAGGCGCTCAACCTCGTGCGCCGGCGCGTCATCGCCTTCGACGCGGAGCGCGCGATCGTCTTCGACACTGTGACGCCTGCGCCCCGCCATCCCAACACGATGCGGTTCGTCGCGCGCGACGCCGAGGGCGGGACGCTCGCCGACGAAACCTGGCTCTCGATCGGCGGCGGGTTCATCATCCGCGACGGCGCGGGCGCAGACGCCTCTGCGGCCGAAGCGCGCGTGCCCTATCCTTTTCGCTCCGGAGCCGAGCTTCTGGCGCGCGGGCGCGAAGCCAGGCTTTCGATCGCCGAACTCATGCGCGCCAATGAGGCGGCGCTGCGGTCGCAAGGCGAGGCGGAGGGGCACGTCGAGCGCATCCTTGACGTGATGTTCGCCTGCATCGACCGGGGACTCGCCCGTTCCGGCCCGCTGCCGGGGGGCTTGAGGGTCATGCGCCGCGCCAAGGCGATCCACGACCGCCTGAACGAAGCCTCGAAGCGCAATTTCCACCCGGCGCACGAGATTATGGACTTCGTCAGCGTTTACGCGATGGCGGTCAACGAGGAGAACGCCGCCGGCGGACGGGTCGTCACCGCGCCGACCAATGGCGCGGCCGGGGTCATTCCGGCGGTGCTGTGCTATTATCGCGACCATTGCGAAGCCGGGAACGACCGGGGCTTGGCGGACTTCCTCTTTACCGCTACCGCCATCGGCGCGCTGTTCAAGCTCAACGCGTCGATTTCCGGCGCGGAGGTCGGATGCCAGGGCGAAGTTGGCGTCGCTTCGTCGATGGCGGCCGCCGGCCTCACCGCCGCGCTCGGGGGCGCGAATGAGCAGATCGAGAACGCCGCCGAGATCGCGATGGAGCATCACCTTGGCATGACCTGCGATCCGATCGGCGGGCTGGTGCAGATTCCATGCATCGAGCGCAACGCTTTCGGCGCGGTCAAGGCGATCGCCGCGGCGTCACTGGCGCTGCACGGCGACGGGACGCACCGGGTCTCACTCGACAGCGTCGTCGCCACCATGCGCCAGACCGGCGCCGACATGCAGTCGAAATACAAGGAGACGAGCTTGGGGGGACTCGCGGTGAATTTCGTCGAGTGTTGAAGGGCAAGCGCTCCACAACCGACTTATTTTTTGCATGAGCTTAGTTTGCCTTCCTACTTGGGAGCTAGAAGCTGTCTAGCGATGTAAAATTGCTTTTGAACCGCGGGGGCAGGGTCTGCGGGCCGCTCAAAGGCACGCACAAAAATAGTGGCCGCATCCCGAAGGTCTGTTGCTTTTGCGAACTGTTGATTCTGCTTTGCGCGCGCTATGGCGACGCCAATGTTAGTCAAGGGATCCTTCAATTTATCAACTGAACGCTCGGTCCCGGGTGCTCCGGCCCTTAGTTGGAATATGCCGACATTATATCCGTGCTCCGGACCGTCGAAGAGGATCGCGTTCGGCTCGCAGAGCGACTCATTCATTGCATTTGCGACTGCCGCAGCCTGCTGAATGAGGCCAAAACCGGCTTCCGCGAACTGATCCACGATCAACTGCGCGGTGGCTCGACAGCTTTGAGGAATCGCCGCGAGGTTAAAATGTGTTGAGTCGTGGGAGAGGAGGCTTCCCGCGACCGCAAGTCGTTTAATGAGTGCGAACGCACTTAGAGCCTGTGCCAAGGTCGTGTCCCATCTGATGGTGTAGGTCGGCGGGAGCAAGGCGCTTGCGAAGCGCGCTGTCCATAGCGCTGTAGCGAGCGAGCGGCTTGCGGCGGTCACCGGCGGTTCGCCGGTAGGATCGGGTTGCGAATCAACGAACGC
>DASXES010000109.1:0-12302 GCA_036489975.1 Roseiarcus sp. | reverse complement strand
GGCACATGAACATGAACCTCATCCGCGCCAAAAACGACAGGCACAGCCTCAAGACCCGAAGAAAACGCGCAAACCTAAGCCCCGAATACCTCGAAGATATCATCCGCCAAAACACCCGTTAACCTGAAGCGATTCCCCTGCGCTATAACATTCTGAACGCCCGCCAGTTCCCGGCCTGCCGGCCGCGCTCGACCCTCAATCCAGCGCCTTGCGCATGACGATGGCCGCGGTCCGGCTTCCGTCCTTGCTGCGATAGTACCCGGCTCGCTCCCCGACTTTGACGAATCCGAAGCGTTCGTACAGGGCGAGCGCCGGGGCGTTGTCCTTGGCGACCTCGAGGAACATCGCCTTCGCTCCCGCATTCGCCGCCTGGCGCAGATTCTCGCTTAAGAGCGCCCGGCCCACCCCCTTGCCCTGGAAGGCGGCGTCGACCGCGATGGTGAGGATCTCCGCTTCGTCCGCCGCGAGACGCGAGAGCACAAACCCGCGCAGCCGCCCGTTGACCGGATCGAGCGCCGCGGCGCCAACGGTCGAGGAACTCGCGATCAGGGCCGCGATCTCCTGGGCCGACCAGGGATGGGCGAAACCCTGGCCGTGCAGGCGGGCGCAAGCCCGCGCCCGGTCGGGCCTGAGAAGGCGGATGACCGGCGGGGAGGATCGGCTGAGGCCGAAGATCATGGGATTTGGCGAAAGCGTGCTCAGGCCGGCGCGCGGGCGATGGATTCGGCCGCGTTCGGTCGCGCGTCGGGCGGCTTCACATAGAGGGGACGGGCGGGACTGTTGGCAGGGTCGACGGCGAGGCCCATCCACGCCAGGGCGGCGATGTCCGGCGCGGCGCTCGCGGCGTCGAGGTCATAAGGCAGCCCGGCCCGCTGCGCTTCGCTGGCGACAAGCGTGGCCGCGTCGCCCGCGAGCCAGGCTGGCCCCGCGCCGATCGCGCGTACGCACTCGCGGGGGGTGTCGCAGCGAGGCTGCCCCCGCGGGCGGCCGGATGGCTCGAACAACTGGAAATAGACCGAGCCGTGGCGGGCGTCGATCGCGGCCGCGATAATTCCGGTCCGGGGCTCGCTGAGGAGGGGCGCGGCGAAGGCGGCGAGAGTCGAAACGCCGACCACGGGAATGCCAAGCGCCACCCCCATCGCCCGCGCCATGGCGAGGCCGATGCGAATGCCGGTGAAGGAGCCGGGACCGGTCGCGACCACGATGCGCGTCAGCGATGGAAACCCGCCTTCAACGCCGCGCATGGCCTCTTCCACCATCGGCGCCAGGGCGTCGGCGTGGCCCCGCGTCATCGGCCGGCTCAGCGCCGCGAACGGCTCAGCCCGGCCGCTTTCCGTGACCGCGACCGAGGCGGCGCCAACGGACGTGTCGATCGCCAGAATGCGCATGTCCCGCCCGTTATCGCGTAATCAGCGTGCCCGCGCCATAGTCGGTAAGCAGCTCGATCAAAACCGCATGGGGATCCTTGCCGTCCAGGATCACCACGCCCTCGACGCCCCGCTCCAGCGCATAGATGCAGGTCTCGACCTTGGGAATCATGCCCCCTGTGATCGTGCCGTCGGCGATGAGGGCGCGGATATCGTCGATCCGCAATTCCTTGATCAGCGCGCGGTTCCTGTCGAGGACGCCCGGAACGTCAGTCAGGAACAGGAGGCGCTTGGCGTGGAGCGCGCCCGCGACAGCGCCGGCGAAGGTGTCGGCGTTGATGTTATATGTCTGCCCGTCGGCCCCTTGCGCGATCGGCGCCAGGACGGGGATGAGCTCGCGGCCGAGGATCTGCTCGAGCACGGTCGCGTCCACTTTGTCGGGCTCGCCGACGAAGCCCAGATCGACGACGTCCTCGCCGGCCCCGTGGGGGCGGTGGACCTTGCGCGCGCTGACCATATTGCCGTCCTTGCCGCAGAGGCCGACGGCGCGGCCGCCCTCAGCGTTGATCGAGCCCACGATCTGCTTGTTGATCGATCCCGCCAGCACCATTTCGACGATTTCCATCGTCGGCTTGTCGGTGACCCTGAGGCCTCCGGAAAAATGCGACTCGATGCCGAGCTTCTTCAGCATCGCGCCGATCTGCGGTCCGCCGCCGTGCACGACCACCGGATTGATGCCGGCCTGCTCGAGCAGCACCATGTCCTTGGCGAAGTCGCGCGCTTTGTCCTCGTCCCCCATGGCGTGGCCGCCGTACTTCACCACGACGATCGCGTCGTCGTAGCGCAGCATGTGCGGCAGCGCCTGCATCAGGATTTCGGACTGCTGCTGGGGGTCGAGATTGAGGGGCTCGGGCAATTGGGGCTCGCGAAAGGGGGGGGCGCGCCCGCTTCTAGCGGTTCATGGGTTGAAGCTCAAACGGCGCGGACTTTTAAGGCGGAGGCCGAACATTATTGGATTTGACCGCACTTCGCCGCCCGCCGATACTCCCTGCGGGACTTGGGCCGGGGCGGCGCCGGGCCGCACAATCGAGGGAGACGATGATGAGGCTTTCAGCAGTTCTAGGGTTATCGGGCGCAATCGCGCTCTCCAGCGTAAGCGCGGCATTCGCCGGCGATCCGGAAAGCTGCAAGACGGTGAAATTCTCCGACGTCGGCTGGACGGACATCACCGCGACGACCGCGATCGCCAGCGAAATCCTCAAAGGCCTCGGCTATACGCCGAAGATCACGGTCCTCTCGGTTCCCGTCACCTACGCATCGATGAAGAACAAGGACATCGACGTGTTCCTCGGCAACTGGGAGCCGTCGATGGAGAACGACCGCAAGCCCTATGTCGCGGACAAGTCGGTGGTGGTAATCGGCGCCAACCTGCCGGTCGGCGCGAAATACACGCTCGCCGTTCCGCAATACACCTATGACAAGGGCCTGAAGGACTTCAAGGATATCGATAAGTTCAAGGATTCCCTGCACGGCAAGATCTTCGGCATCGAGCCCGGCAACGACGGCAACCGCCTCGTCCTCGACCTCATCAAGGGCGACAAGTTCGGTCTAAAGGACTTCCAGCTGGTCGAATCGAGCGAGCAGGGCATGCTGTCCGAAGTGCAGCGCGCGACGAGCCACAAGGAAGATGTCGTCTTCCTCGGCTGGGCGCCCCATCCGATGAACGTCAATTTCAAGATCCAGTACCTCACCGGCGGCGACGACAGCTTCGGGCCGAATTTCGGCGGCGCGGTCGTCTACACCAACGAGCGCGCGGGCTGGGCGGAAGAATGCCCGAACGCCGCCAAGCTGATCAAGAATCTCATCTACACCGTCGACATCGAAAACCTGGTGATGAACAAGATCCTCACCGACGGCGACGAAGGGCCGAAGGCGGCGCAGGAGTGGCTCAAGACCAATCCGCCGCAGCTCACCGCATGGCTCGATGGCGTGACGACGTTCGATGGCAAGCCGGGACTCGAGGCGGTCAAGAAGAGCCTCGGCCTCTAGCCTAACTCAACCATCCGGGCGAGCCTCTTCCGTCCGCGCCATGCGCGGGCGGCGTCCTTGAAGAGGGTTCGCCGGCGCTGCTGCTTGGAGGGACGGGGTTGGAGAGCTGGTTCACCGAGCCGAAGATACCGCTCGGGCGCTGGGTCAAGATCGGGATCACCTGGCTGCAGGACAACGCCGCCGGTTTCTTCGATGCGGTGACGGCGGCGATCGATTTTATGGTCGACGGCTTCACCGCGATCCTGCTTCACATCCCGTTCCTCGTCGTCGTTTTTGCGCTGGCCGCGCTCGCCTATTGGCTGCACAGGTCCTGGCGGCTGGCGGCCTTCGTCATCCTCGCCTTCCTCTTCATCGCCAATCTCGGCTATTGGGAGGCCACGGTCGAGACGATCTCGCTCGTTGGGTTCGCGACGCTGACCAGCGTCATCATCGGAGTGCCGGTCGGCGTCGCCTCGGCCCATCGGCCATGGCTCTATGCTCTTCTGCGGCCGGTGCTGGACCTGATGCAGACGCTTCCGACCTTCGTCTACCTGATCCCGACCCTGGTCCTGTTTCATCTCGGTTCGGCGCCTGGCTTAATCTCCACTGTCATTTTCTCCATCGCCGCGCCTGTCCGCCTGACCTATCTCGGCATCGTCTCGGCGCCGACGCCGCTGAAAGAAGCAGGTCAGGCCTTCGGGGCAACGAAGCGGCAATTGTTGTGGAAGGTGGAGTTGCCTTACGCCCTGCCGACAATCATGGCCGGCGTCACCCAGTGCATCATGCTGAGCCTGTCGATGGTCGTCATCGCCGCGCTGGTCGGCGCATCGGGGCTCGGCGTGCCGGTGGTGCGCGCGCTCGGAACCGTCAACATTCCGATGGGCATCGAGGCCGGCGTGTCGATCGTGCTGCTTGCGATCGTGCTCGATCGCGTGTTCCGCAACCCGGAGCGGAAAGGAAGCGCCTGAAAATGTCGGCCGTGGTTTTCGAGGATGTCGACATCGTGTTCGGCGACAAGCAGGCCCAGGCGCTGGCGCTCATCGACAAGGGCGCGACGCGCGACGAGATTCTCAAGACGACCGGGGTGGTTCTCGGGGCGGCCGGGGTCAATCTCTCGGTCGAGCCGAGCGAAATCTGCGTGCTCATGGGCCTTTCGGGGTCTGGCAAGTCGACGATCCTGCGGGCGGTCAACGGCCTCAACAAGGTGGCGCGGGGCAAGGTTCTGGTGCGCAACGGAAATGGAGCGATCGACGTCGCCCATTGCAGCGCCGATGAACTGAGGATGCTGCGCACGAGCCGAATCGCCATGGTGTTCCAGCAGTTCGCGCTCCTCCCGTGGCGGACGGTCAAGGAGAATGTCGCGTTCGGGCTCGAACTGAGGAAAATGCCCAAAGCGGAAATCGACAGGATCGTCGCCGACAAGCTCGCCATGGTCGGCCTGACGCAATGGGCGGGCAAATTCGGCCATGAATTATCCGGGGGCATGCAGCAGCGCGTGGGTCTGGCGCGCGCTTTCGCCACCGACGCCGACATTCTGCTCATGGACGAGCCGTTCTCGGCGCTCGATCCCCTGATCCGCGACAAGCTGCAGGACGAGCTGCTTCTCCTGCAGAAGGATCTCAAGAAGACGATCATTTTCGTCAGCCACGACCTCGACGAAGCGCTGAAGATCGGCAACCGGATCGCGATCCTCGAAGGCGGCCGGATCGTTCAATGGGGGACCGCGGAGGACATCCTGCTGCGCCCCGCGGACGACTATGTGGCGGAATTCGTCAAGCACATGAACCCGCTCAACGTGCTGCGCGGCAGCGCGCTGATGACGCCCGCGGCGTCGCTGCGCCGCAGCGCGCACGAAGTGATGCTGGACCGGGACGGGCGCGTTCGCGTGCAGCTCGACAGCGAAGACAGGCCGGTCGGCGTCACCCTCGATGGCGCGGCTGGCCGGATGGCGAACGCGGATGGAGCGACCGGCGACACGCCCCGTGATGATGTCGACGTCGTGGTCGCGCCGATCGACTTGAAGATGCGATCGGCGATCGCGTTGCGTCGCGTCTCGGGCAACCCGATCGTTCTGGTGGACCAGCTTGGCCGCATGGCTGGACTGTGCGGCGATGACGAGATCTACCGCGCGCTGCTGCAGCAGCGCCGGGCCGCGGTGGAAGGCTAGCGGCGCCCGGACCGAGAGTTCCCGCCCGAAGTCGCGGTAGGCGCCGTTCCTCGAAACGGACGCCGCGTTTGGAGGAACGAACAATTTGGCTTGCCTCGGGGGCGCTTCCGCGCCTAAGACCATTTGCGAAGTGAGCCTTTGACATGCCCGTCATCATCAATAGCCAGGAAATCCACCCGTTCCTGCCGTCGCTCGGCAGCCCGCTGGCGATCGACCGCGCCTATGCCGAGCGGCAAGACATCCGCCCCCTCGAGATCGCTATCATCAACCTGATGGCGGACAAGATCTCGACCGAACGGCAGCTCGCGCTTTGGCTCGGGAACACCATGCTGCAGGTGAATCTGAGCTTCGTGGCGACGGATTCCTACCTGCGCGGCGTCGCGGCCGGTAGGCACACGCGCAACACCCCGGCCGACCACATCCGCAAGTTCTACAGCCCCTTCAGCGAGGTGAGCGACAAGAAGTTCGACGGTTTCATCGTCACCGGCGTCAACGCCTTGAGGGACCGGGTCGAGCAGGAGGCCTTCTGGCCGGAGGTCGCCGACATCTTGCAATGGACGACGACGAACGCCTTCTCCTGCCTTTTCCTCTGCTGGGGCGCGAAGGCGGCGCTGAAGTTCTTCCACGACATCGACAGCCACAAGGGCAAGCAGAAGCTGTTCGGCCTGTTCGAGCACCGGCTGCTGTCGGACAAGACCGGGCTCCTGTTTGGCTTTCCCGACCTCTTCCCGGCGCCGGTGTCGCGCTGGAAGAGCCCTCGGCGCGAGGATGTCCTGAAAGTTCCGGCGCTGGAGATCGTCGCCGATTCCGAGGAGGCCGGGCCGAACATGCTCGTCGAGTCCGAGCCGCTCGACGATGACAGCGCGCTCTTCCCCCGCCGCGTCTACATTCTCAATCACCCGGAATACGAGACCGACACGCTCGGCGTCGAATATCACCGCGACTCGGCGAACGACCCGGCGTGGCCGCTGCCTAAGCACTATTTCCCGGGCGACGATCCGTCGCGCGCTGCGCCCAATCTGTGGCGCCACACGGCGCATATCTACACGAACTGGGTCAAGGCGGTGTACGAGTCGACGCCCTACAATATCGACATGATCCCCAATCCGCCGAAGCGCGCCGAGGCCGTGCAGGCGCGGAGCGCCGCGTTCGCGGGATTTTAGAGCGCGGCGAGAAACAGCCGTCTACCTTTTTCGGCGCCGGCCCGCCGAAACGCCTCGCAGACGAGATTACCGCCCGCTCCTTCCATCCTCGGCGTAAAGCCGTCCCGTGCGCGTCTCGAGAAAGCGCTCGAGCGGGATCGTCTCCTGCTTGAGAAAGCCGGACGCCGGCAGCGCGCCTGAGCGCGCCATCTCGATCACCGCCACGACCGAAGCGGCCGTGGTCCAGGCGATCGCTGTGCGAGACCTGCCGCCGATCTCGATTGGATGGTAGGCGCGCACGAATTCCCTGCGGCCGAGGCGCCCGCTGGTCCAGCCTTCGGCCGCGGCATGGACATAGACCACGTCGTCGTCGACCGGAGGCTTGGCGTGGGTGAGGATCTTGCCCGCCGCGGCGCGATCCTCGCGCATGAGCAATTCGTGGAAGAAGAAATTCATCAGCGAGGCGTGGCCCGGATAGCGCAGGCTCTTGTAGTCGAGGTTCTCCACCCTGCCGGCGAAGGTCTCGCACATCGTGCCCAAGCCGCCGGAGGTGGTGAAAGCCTCGAGCCGGACGCCGCCAACATAGACCGTCTGCAGCCATTCCATGGCCGAGACGGTCTTCAGAACGCCCTCTTCGATCACTTCGCAATCGTTGAGATATTCGTTGACGACGCCCTCGGGCGACCAGTTGAAGGCATAGCCGAGAAGCCCGGTCGGATGCTGCGGCAGCGCGCCGACCCTCAGGCGAATCGAGCGCACCCGTTCAAACCGCGCGGCCAAATGCGCGCCGACGATTCCGATGAAGCCCGGCGCAAGCCCGCATTGCGGCGCCATGATCCCTTTCGCCGTGCAGGCGAGCGCGCGGATGTGCCTCGTCGTTCCGACGTCTTCGGTGAGATCGAAATAGTGAAGCCCGAGCGCATGCGCCGCCGACGCGACCTCCTTGTTCAACGCGTAAGGCAGGCAGGAGAGCACGGCCTCGCGTCCGGCGAGCGCCTCGCTCGTCGCGCGAGCGTCGCCAAGGTCGACAGCATGGACGGGGAACGGCGCGTCGGGAAAAGGGCGCGCGTCGACGCCTGCGACATCGAACCCTGCGTCGGACAAAAGCTCGGCAGCGAGGCGCCCGACCTTGCCGAGGCCGAGCACGGCGATTTTGGTAAACATCTGCGGCTCGCGTCCTCCCTATGCAGGTGCGGGACTATCCTCTGAGCGCCTTGTTCGCCGGATCGTAAGGGCTGTCGGGAATAACGACCGCCCGGCGCGTCTCGCCGAGTATGCGCACGTCGACCTCGCCGCCAACCTGCGAGAACTCAGGATTGACCATCGCCAGCGCCAGCGACTTGCCGGTCCGCCAGCCGTAGCCGCCGGAGGTCGTGCGGCCAACCATCGCGCCATTCTTCGTCACCGGCTCGGAGCCGCGCGCGTCAGCGTCGGTCACGCCTTGCACTTCGAGCGTGACGAGCGTGTTCTGAAAGCCCTTGTCCCTCCATGCGAGGAGGGCGTCGCGCCCAAGAAACGGACCTTTGTCGAAATCGACGAACCGTTCGAGCCCGGATTCGAGCGCGGCATATTCGATCGACAGCTCCCGCCCGACGAGCTTGTAGGACTTCTCCAGCCGCAGCGAATCCATGGCGCGGATGCCGAACGGCCTGATGCCGAAGGGCGCGCCCGCAGTCATCAGCGCGTCGAAGATCGCGTTCTGCATCTCGATTGGATGGTGCAGTTCGTAGCCAAGTTCGCCGACGAAATTGACCCGCATGGCGATGAGGCCCGCGGCCTTCACCGACAAACGCCGCGCGGTCAGCCACGGGAACGCTTCGTTGGAGACGTCGATGTCGGCGACTTTGGCCAGGACCTCGCGCGAGCGGGGGCCGGCGAGCACGAGCACGCCGCGCTCGGTCGTCACCTTATCGATGCGCACGCCGCCGTCCGCGGGCAGGAGCTTTTCCAGCGTATCGAGATCATGCGTCTCGAGCGCTCCAGCCGAGATGAGGTAGAACCGCTCCGGCCCGATGCGGGTCAGCGTGAATTCCGCCCGCACTCCGCTACGTCTGGTCAGCAGATAGGAGAGCGTGACGCGGCCGGCTTTCTTCGGGACGCGATTGGTGAGGATCGAATTGAGCCAGACCTCGGCGCCTGGCCCGGAAACCTCGCATTTGGCGAAGGCCGACATGTCCATGATCCCGACATTGTCGTGCACGTTGCGGCACTCGTCGCCGGCGAACTTAAAATAGTTCGAACGGCGGAAGCTCCATTTCTCGCGCGGTCGCTCTCCCTCCGCGACGGGAGGATGGTTCTCGTTCAGGAGCACGTCGGGCCTGGCGAGATCCTCGTCGCTCAAGCCATAGCCTTGCGGCGCGAACCAGTTCGGCCGCTCCCAGCCATAGACCGAGCCGAACACCGCGCCGAGATCCTTCATCCGCCCATAGCAGGGCGTCTGGCGCAGCGGCCGCGCGGCGGCGCGCTCCTCGTCGGGATAGTGAAGCGTGAAGACCTTGGCGTAGGCCTCCTCGTTCTTTTCGATGAGATAGCCTTTATCTGCATAGGGGCCGAAACGGCGCGGATCGACGCCAAGCATGTCGATGCTGGGCTCGCCCTCGACGATCCACTCGGCGAGCTGCCAGCCGGCGCCGCCGGCCGCGGTCACACCGAACGAATGGCCTTCGTTGAGCCAGAAGTTCTTCACGCCCGGCGCGGGGCCGACGATCGGCGAGCCGTCGGGCGTATAGGCGATAGCGCCGTTATAGACCTTCTTGACGCCGACCTCGCCGAAGGCAGGCACGCGCGCGATTGCGGTCTCGATATGAGGCCCGAGGCGGTCGAGGTCCTCGGGAAAGAGCTCGTATTCGCTGTCCGCCGACGGCCCGTCGACATAGCAGGCGGGGGTGCCTTTTTCGTATGGGCCCAGCAAGAGACCGCCGGCCTCCTCGCGCATGTACCAGGAGGAATCCGACTCTCGCAAAACCCCCATTTCCGGCAAGCCTTGCGCCTTCCGCTTGACGATCTCGGGATGCGCCTCGGTGACGATATACTGGTGCTGGACCGGGATGACGGGCACGTTGATCCCGACCATGCGGCCGGTTTGGCGCGCAAAATTTCCGGTCGCCGCCACGACATGCTCGCAAGTGACGTCGCCCTTGTCGGTCAGGACCTTCCATTCGCCGTTCGGCAGGCGCTCGATGCCGGTCACGGTCGTATGGCGGTTGATCTCCGCCCCGCGATTGCGGGCGCCGCGCGCCAAAGCCTGCGTGAGGTCGGCAGGCTGGATATAGCCGTCGTTGGGATGCTGGATCGCGCCGATGATTCCCTCGACGTCGCAGAGCGGCCAGATCGCCTTGACCTCGTCAGGCTTGAGGAACTTCACCTTGACGCCGATCGTCTCTGCGACGCCGGCATAGTAATTGTATTCGTCCATCCGGTCGCGAGTGCGCGCGAGGCGGATGTTGGACACCTGGCGAAGGCCGGGATCGAGCCCGGTCTCCTGTTCAAGCGTCTCATAGAGCGCGACCGAGTATTTGTGGATCTGCCCAACCGAGTAACTGAGGTTGAACAGCGGCAGGAGACCCGCCGCGTGCCAGGTCGAGCCTGAAGTCAGCTCCTTGCGCTCGATGAGCACGCTGTCGGCCCAGCCTTTCCTCGCCAGATGATAGAGCGTCGACACGCCGACGACTCCCCCGCCAATCACCACAGCTCGCGCGTGCGTTCTCATCACATCCTCTTGAACTCGGTCGTTTCGGGTCCGTCAATCATTGACAGTCATGCGGTCACTTGTACGATGACCGACAAGCAAAAGGGAGGAGCGGCAATATGGGCCGACCGGTCACAAGCGCTTTTCGAGTCACGGCTTTCTCTTGTCTCTTGATGGCGGGCGCCGCGCATGCCGATTGTCTCAAGGGAAACGCGGGCATTCCACCGGGCGCAAACACAACCGATCCGAAGGCGCCGTTCTACATTGACACGACGGACCTCGACTTCAAAACCCTGCCGCCGACGCGCGACCCCAAGAATCCGAACTATCCCCGAGCAACCGAACTGCCCGACGGCACGCTCCCTGCGAGCGGCGCCGAAGGTAATTTCATCATCGGCCCGACTCACAAGCCGGCGCCGGAGCTGACCGCCCAGGACGGCGTTCCGGCCGGCAAGGTTTACTCCTTCACCATGTCGTCGAACGACAGCACGGTCTACAACCCCGGCATGATCCGCGACGACAAGGACAACTGCCTCAACGAGGCGGTGTTCACCGACCAGACGGCGCCCGGCGACGAGTCGAACCTCATCGTTCCGACCGCCCACGCCGGCATCTGGACGCGAGCTGTCGACGTTTATGTTCCACCTGGCTATGCGGCGGGAACCGCGATCCCGTTCATCGTGCTTGGCGACGGCGGACCGCACGGTTTCTTCAACGAGAAGATGTTCTTCACCGTGCTCGACAATCTGATCCACGAGCATCGCGTGCCGCCGATGGCGGCGATCAGCGTCGGGGCGGGCGGTCAGGACGCGCAAGGATCCGAGCGCGGGCTCGAATATGACGCGGTCAACGGGGCTTATGCGGAATTCGTCGAAAACGAAGTGCTGCCGCTCGCCGAAAAGACGGCGAATGTGAAGCTCACCAAGAACCCGGATGGCCG
The DNA here is from genome assembly GCA_036489975.1 of Roseiarcus sp. Lineage (GTDB taxonomy): Bacteria > Pseudomonadota > Alphaproteobacteria > Rhizobiales > Beijerinckiaceae > Roseiarcus. Next base: position 970 of record DASXES010000109.1, on the reverse strand, counting down.
CGCGACGATGGGCATCAGCTCGAGCGGGGTTGCGGCCTTCACCATGGCTTGGTTCCATCCTGAGTTCTATCACCGGGTGCTCGCCTACTCGCCGACGGTGGTGAACCAGCAATGGCCGCACGATCCCGCCCTGCCGGGCGGCGCCTGGGAATATCACAGCCCCTGGGCCGGACCGCCGGTCGCCGACCTCAACGTCCAAGGCGTCAACGTCTCGAAGACGGACAAGCCGTTTGCCGCGCCGCTCATTCCCAATAGCCCCGTCAAGCCGATCCGCATCTGGTTCGAGGCCGGAGACCAGGATCTGTTCTATCCCGTCACCCCGGTCGCGGACGGCATGCATGACTGGACGCTGGCGGATGAGCGCTTCGCCAAGGTCCTCGCCGACAAGGGCTATCACTACCAGTTCCTGTTCTCCCGCAACGCGCATCATGTCGACAAGGCGACGGTGGCGCAAACCCTGCCCGCGGCGCTCGAATGGCTTTGGAAAGGCTACCCCGCGCAATAGCTGATCACGGCTTCGCTGGACGGAACCCTTTAGAGAGTGTTTACCGGGCACGCACCGGAGCCGACCGCGCGGCGCGGCTCCTTCCTCTGAAACCCTCCGCATGCCCCAAAGACGGTGGTGCAGGTGCGCGACAAGCTCGCGGAAGCTGCCTCACCGATAATGGTGGCTCGCGCTGCGGCCGATGGCCGCGCCTCGTCGTCGCTCAGCTTGCGAACAGGCCTCAGAAGCTCGGCGTGCGCAGGTTAATGAAAAGCGCGCCGCGCTCGATGCCTGGGGTGCGAGAGTAGAAGCGATCGACACAAGGCGAGATGCGGAGCAAGCCACTAGGTCGTGTCCCGTGCTGTGGTGTAGCAGGTGCGGTATGGCCGCCGCATTCGCCTGGTGAGACCGGGCTGGTCAGGCGGCCGCCACAGGCAGCCCGACGACGGGATCATGGCTCAAAGGAGCAATGGTTTCCAGCGTCAT
>DASXES010000091.1:0-53586 GCA_036489975.1 Roseiarcus sp. | reverse complement strand
TGCGGCGTCCAGCGTGGCGAAGATGTCGCCCAGCGTATCGTGGGGCGGCGTCCCGTCGGCAAACGGCAGAAACCGGCGCAGCCGCTTCAGCTTCTTCTCGCCGAACCGCGCAACGCCGGTGAAGCTCTCGGCGCCGGCGAGCACCGCAAGAAGCAACACCTCGTTCAGGGGATAGATGACCTTGCCGGGCTGTCGGGAATCCGGCAACGAACTGAAATGACAAAGAAATGACGCCGTCTCCGCAACCGGACCCGAGTTGCCGGCCAAACCCTCGCCCATCGTCCCACACCTCGCGAAGCCGTGGGCCACGACAGATTCAGCAATTCAACTTGTCACCAACTCCTTCACCCGATTACCTGGGACGCTCCCCCAGGCCGCCCTTCCCCCGGACCCTGATTCGCCCCATATTCCGCTCATGCCCGCTCCCCGAAAATCCGCCTCCGGGCCCAAATCCGAGTCCAGGTCCAACTCCGGGCCCAAGTCCAAGGCCTCGCGGCCCGAGGTCCATCCGCTCGGCGAGCATCTCGCCGAATTGCTCAATCCCGCGCTGGTCGAGCCCAAGACGCAAGGGTTTGGCGAAACGCCGCAGCCGCGATTCGAGCCGGCTGTGCCGGAGAGCCATCCGCGCGGCCTGACCGGCGCGGCTGTCACGGCGGACACGCTCAAAGCGCTGCTCGAAGAGGGCGATCCCAACATCCGCAACCGCCCCCCGTGGCTGCCGCATCGGCCGCCGCGCCCCGACAAGTCAGAAGGCGGGCGGGCGTTTCGCGTCGTGTCGGAGTTCGAGCCGAAGGGCGACCAGCCGCAGGCGATCGAGGAACTGGTGAAGGGCGTTCGCGGAAACGAGCGCGACCAGGTGCTGCTCGGCGTCACCGGCTCGGGCAAGACCTTCACCATGGCCAAGGTGATCGAGGCGACCCAGCGTCCGGCTTTGGTTCTCGCGCCCAACAAGACGCTGGCCGCGCAGCTCTATGGCGAGTTCAGGAGCTTCTTTCCCGACAACGCGGTCGAATATTTCGTCTCCTACTACGACTATTACCAGCCCGAAGCCTACGTGCCGCGCACCGACACCTATATCGAGAAGGAATCCGACATCAACGAGCAGATCGACCGCATGCGCCACTCGGCCACGCGGGCGCTCTTGGAACGCGACGACGTCATCATCGTCGCCTCCGTCTCCTGCATCTACGGCATCGGCTCGGTCGAGACTTATACCGCGATGACCTTTTCCCTGAAGCTGGGCGATAAGGTCGACCAGCGCCAGCTCGTGAAAGATCTCGTCGCGCTGCAGTACAAGCGGGTGCAGGCCGGCGACTTTTCACGCGGCCTGTTTCGCGTGCGCGGCGACACGATGGAAGTGTTCCCGGCCCATTACGAGGATCGCGCCTGGCGGATCGGCTTCTTCGGCGACGAGATCGAGTCGATCAGCGAGTTCGATCCGCTGACCGGGCAGAAAACCCAGGACCTCGAATTCGTCAAAGTCTACGCCAATTCGCATTATGTGACGCCGCGCCCGACACTTCTGCAGTCGATCGAGGGGATGAAGGTCGAGCTGAAAGGTCGCCTGGATCAGCTTCACGCGCAAGGCCGCCTGCTCGAGGCGCAAAGGCTCGAGCAGCGAACCCTGTTTGATCTCGAAATGCTGGAGGCGACCGGCTCCTGCGCCGGCATCGAGAATTATTCGCGCTACCTCACCGGCCGCCGCCCGGGCGAGCCGCCGCCGACTTTGTTCGAATATCTGCCCGACAACGCGCTCGTCTTCACCGACGAGAGCCATGTGACGATCCCGCAGATCGGCGGCATGTATCGCGGCGACTATCGGCGCAAGGCGACCTTGGCCGAATACGGTTTTCGGCTGCCGTCCTGCATGGACAATCGGCCGCTCCGGTTCGAGGAATGGGAGGCGATGCGGCCGCAGACCGTACATGTCTCGGCGACACCGGGCCATTGGGAGATGGAGCAGACCGCGGGCGTGTTCGTCGAGCAGGTCATCCGCCCGACCGGCCTCATCGATCCGCCGGTGGAAATCCGCCCGGCGCGCGCGCAGGTCGACGACCTCTTGAGCGAGATCAAGGAGGTCGCCAAGCGCGGCTATCGCACGCTGGTCACCGTGCTGACCAAGCGCATGGCCGAGGACCTGACCGAATATCTGCACGAGAACGGCGTCAAGGTCCGCTACATGCACTCGGACATCGACACGATCGAGCGCATCGAGATCATCCGCGACCTGCGTCTCGGCGCGTTCGATGCGCTGGTCGGCATCAACCTTTTGCGCGAAGGCTTGGACATTCCAGAATGCGCGCTCGTCGCCATACTCGACGCCGACAAGGAGGGCTTTCTGCGTTCAGAAACCTCGCTCGTGCAGACCATCGGCCGCGCGGCGCGCAACGTCGACGGGAAAGTGGTGCTCTACGCCGACGTCGTCACCGGCTCGATCACCCGCGCCATGGAGGAAACGCGTCGTCGCCGGGAGAAGCAGGAGGCTTACAACACAGAGCACGGCATCACGCCGGCGTCGATCAAGCGCGGCATCCAGGACATTCTGGGCTCGGTCTACGAAGCCGATCACGTGACGGTCGACATCGGCCTCGCCGACGCGCCGGCCATCGGCCACAATCTGCAGGCGACGATTGCGGACCTCGAAAAGCGAATGAAGGAGGCCGCCGGCAATCTCGAATTCGAGGAGGCGGGCCGGATGCGCGACGAGATCAAGCGCCTGCAATCGGTGGCGCTGGCCGTCGGCGACGATCCGATGGCGCGCCAGATGGATATCGAGGCGACGGCCGGCTCCTACGCCGGCGAGCGCCCCTTCGGCCGCGCCGCCAACCTGCCCTCCACGCGCCCGCGCAAGCCGACCGACGCCGACATGGGGCCGCACAATTGGGGCGGCGGGGAGGCGCGGCCGAAGAGCGCGGGGAAGATGAGGGGGAGGCGGAGGGGGTAAAAAGCGTGAAGACACCAATAGTTTTGGCTGACCTGACCGATCAGCAACTCAAAAACATCATTGAAAACTATCGGCGCAACGGCCTGCTGAGCGACTCTGTCTATGTTGAGGCGCTAGCCGACAAAGCGCGCCGTATTGGAAAAGGTCTTGATTTCAAGAAGTCCTATGAAGCGATACGAAACTCCGCGGTCGAAGGTCGCTTCATGAGTTACAAGGACCTTGCTGACGCCAGCGGCGCGAATGGAGCAAGGTGCATTACTCTGTCGGCCAACATTTATGGTCGCTTGTGGAGTACGCGCATCGGAAAGGTTGGCCGATGCTGAGCGCGATCGTCGTCAACAAACCGAACGTTGCATCCGGAAGTATGGAGCTGGAGACGCTCAAGGGATTCATAGCAGCAGCAAAAGAACTTGGCCTCTCGGTAACTGACGAGGAAGAGTTCTTACGGGATCAACAGGAACGCGTTTTCCAATGGGCGAGGGATGCGATCGGGACGCCGAATTGATATAGCGCTCGCGGTCGGCGACGATCCGATGACGCGCCAGATGGACATCGAGGCGACGGCCGGCGCTTATGCCGGCGAGCGCCCCCTTCGGCCGCGCCGCCAACCTGCCGTCGACAAGGCCGCGCAAGCCGACCGACGCAGACATGGGCCCCACAACTGAAGTGGCCCCCGAAGGAGAACGTGACAGTTTTGAGACACTTGCAAACCAATGAGGTCGTCGATCGGGTCGTCGCATCATCTGGATCCAGCCGGGAGGAAACCTGGACCTCGATCATTAAGGAGAGCCGGGCCGAACGCGTTCTCGAGCTTGGCGTATTCCGAGGCGTCTTCGCCGAACACATTCTGCGTTCTTGCCTAGGAATTACACACTACTACATGATCGATCCTTGGCGGCATCTAGATGATTGGAACAAACCCGCAAATGTCGATCAGGTCACCTTCGACGAAATTAAGGCCGAAGCGATGACGCGCACGCAATTTGCGAGAGAACGTCGGATCATTTGTCAGGGAAAAACAGTCGACGTGATCGACGAAATCGGCGATCAGACATTGGATGTGGCGTATATCGACGCCGATCATACACTTCACGGTATCACCATCGATCTCATCCGCACATTCCCCAAAATCCGACCCGGGGGTATTCTCGGTGGAGATGATTACACCACGTCCATTTGGCAGCACCAAGATGAGTTCGAACCAACGCTGGTCTGCCCTTTTGCAGCGTACTTTGCCGAAAGCCAGGATGCGCCGCTCGTGATTTTGCCTCACAATCAATTCGCGATTATAAAACCATCCTCCAAAGGCCCGAATTTCCGGGTTGTGGACACGACTGGTAATTACGGCGTCCGGACGCTGCTGCCGTATGTCAGGAAGCGATAAGTGACGTTGGCTCGACACGAATTGGCAGCACTTGAAGCAACATCGATTCCCCGTTTCAGCGATGTTCTGCCCTGGCTCCATTACGCCTCTTTCGTCGATGAAAGTCGACGGATTCTCTACCTGGCGACTCCTAAGGTCGCGTGTTCATCGATCAAACATATGCTGAGGAATCTGGTAACGGCCGAACCCCTTCGATTCAATTCGTGTGCGCCCGAGAGTCGGCTTGAAATGCTTATCCATGACCGTGATCAGATACCTCTGCCTGCACTGACAGCATTCTCCGGAGAACGACTTAACGACATAATGACGGCGCCGGGATGGTTTCGTTTTTGTGTGGTTCGTCATCCCTATGACCGCCTGTTCTCTGCATGGCGTGACAAGGTGTTTCTGTGCGAGCCAGGGTTCAGTTCTTACGCTCCTGGCGACGGCAGCAAGTTCGTCCGTTTTTCTGAATTCGTCGATAAGGTTGTGACGCAGGATGATCCGCATCGTTGCAATTCGCACTGGAGATCCCAAGTATCCCTATTAGTGCCCGATGATATCGCGTACACACAAATCTACAATCTATCAAATGTCCACAACATTCCGATGGACCTCCAGGAACATCTTACGGCGATCGGTGCCGAGGAGCGCCCCGCGCCGCTCCAATTGTTTAACCACGGGTATTCAATTTCTCCCGCCGAGTTCATGTCATCTGATGTGCTTGCCGCGTTGAGGAAATTCTATGAGGCTGACTTCAGCCGATTCGGATTCGAGGAACGCGAAGCCACGTGTAGCATACCGTGTGATCCCGCTAAGTTCGTAAATGAACTCACGGACGCCATATTCGATCGCAATCAAATGATCGCGCGGCACTTTGAATGGGCGCGTGAGACAAGGGTAGCCGAAACAGAGCGAAACCGGCGCATTGCGGAATTGGAGCAGATAGCTCGCCAGTCCGATAGGCTCCAAGCCACCATTCGCGCATTAGAAGCCCAGGTCGATAAGCTCAGGACGACCGATACTGAGAGGAGCGACGAGATCAATCGACTGGCGGGCGAGAATGCTGTGCTTCGCGGTTCGACATCGTGGCGCGTCACCGAGTCCTTTCGAACGGTAATGACGTTTCTCCGCCGATGAGCCGAACTGTCGGCCCCATTGGCGTTGAAGGGCAGCTAGCTCATGGATCGAATTAGACGTCATATTCGGGGGTTGCGCGGTGGGCGCCCGCTTTCGTGGAGGTAAAGAACGAGGGAACGGTCGGCGACAATTTCTTGCAGAAAACCAGAAATGAGCTAAGCTCGTCCCATGAACGATCCTGCGCTTCTGACGCCAGGGCCGCTGGCGGTTCTTCCGACGCCCCGCCGCCGGGACGGCCGAGGGCGCGAGAATCTTGCGCTCAACGAAAATCCTGCGTAACCCATTGATAAGTCTCGATTCGGACGAGAGAATCCAAGGAAATCCAAGCTTTTCCAACCCCTCCTGAACGGGGCTTTCGCGGCCAAACGCCAGCGCCCAAGAAAACCCAAGCTCGCCGATTGATAACACGGCCTTCCTCGCGTTAGACGAAGCTTTGCCGAAAGACCGGCGGAGACCACGATGAAGGACCTGCCCGTAGCCGGGACGCCGCGCTTCACGACGCTGACAGCCCACCGGCTGTGGCTGATCGATAACGCCCGCGCCCTGTTCGACTTCTTCCAGCGTCCCTCGTTCAATCCGGCCGGCGGCTTCTTCTCGCTGGATGAGAACGCGCGGCCTCTCCCGCCCAAGCCCGGCCACAAAGGCGCGAACCGGCAGGCGCCCGGAACCGCGCGCATGGTCCACGCCTTCGCCGTCGCGCATCTCATGGGTGTTCCGGGCGCCGACAATATCGTCGATCACGGCATGGCGTTCCTGTGGGAGCGGATGCGCGACACTGAGCATGGCGGCTACTTCTGGGGTGTGGATGACGATAAGGCCACCGAGCCGACGAAGCAGGCTTACGGCCATGCGTTCGTCCTGCTTGCCGCTTCGTCCGCCATGTGCGTGGGACATCCCGACGCGCCGCGTCTCATCGCAGACGTGACGCAGGTCATCGAGCGACGGTTCTGGGACAAGGCGGCCGGCGCGACCACGGAAGAATACCATCCGGATTGGTCGCCGATGGGAACTTACCGCGGCCAGAACTCCAACATGCATCTGACCGAAGCCATGATGGCCGCCTTCGAGGCGACAGGCGAGCGCGTCTATCTCGACAAGGCGGAGAGCATCGCCTCCCTGATCATCGACCGCCACGCCCGCAAAGAGGGCTGGCGGGTGGCGGAGCATTTCACCGACAAGTGGGAGGTCGACCGGGCTTATCAGGGCGATCCGATGTTCCGCCCGAGCGGCACGACGCCCGGCCATGCGCTCGAATGGAGCCGCCTGCTCGTCCAGCTCTGGGAGCTCGGAGGCCGCAGTAAAAGTTGGATGATCGAGGCCGCGTCGGCGCTGTTCCGCCACACGGTGTCGATCGGCTGGGACCGGACGCTCGGCGGCTTCTACTATACGCTCGACTGGAGCGACCGGCCGGCTCAGGCCGATCGCTATTGGTGGCCCTTAGCCGAGGGAGTCGGCGCCGCCGCCGCGCTCGGTTCGGTCGATGCCGACCCTTCCTATGAAGAATGGTACCGGCGCTTCTGGAGCTTCGTCGCCGCCCACGTGATCGACGAGAGGCGGACCTGGCAGCCTGAGCTTGACAGCGCGCTCAATCCCGTCTCGCGCGTTTTCGAAGGCCGTCCCGACATCTACCACGCCGTCCAGGCCTGCCTCATCCCGCTGTTCCCCCCCGACGGCAGCCTCACCCGACAGCTCAAGCGCAGCGGACTCAAGCTTTAGAGGGCTGTCGGCGCAAGCACCCCTGAACTGCACGGCGCGCGGGCTATTTCGCGGTTCGCCCCCGAGACGGCTTTCCCTCAGCCTCATCCTTCGCCGTCTCGCCCCGGCGCTCCTTCGCCTTCGTGTGGCGCAAATGCTCCTCGTTCTCTTTCGGCGTCTCTTGATTCGACGCGCCCGCTTCACTGAGCGCGATGGCGACCGCCTGTCTGCGACTCTTGACCTTCTTCCCGCTCGTCCCTGAGCGAAGCTCGCCATGCTTGAATTCGTGCATGACGCGTTCGACCGTCTCCTTCTGCGGCTCGGATTCACGCGGCGCCATGTCGTTCCCTCCAGTTTGCCTCACCTCTCAGCCAACGTGGATAACGGGAAACCGTTCCGGACGCTCGCCATCGCCGGCGTCGCGTTGGCGGTTTCCGGCGCCCTGAGCGCGCCAGAATTGCGTGTCAAGTTGACAACGTTCCGATCTTGACAGCCGCAGCGCGCAGGCGGCCGGCGAATGGCCGGCCTGGAACCGAGGCCGCCTGCGCTTGTTGAGCCCATCGCCAGTCGCGGGGGCAAGTCAAACGTGAGGAGGCCCGATGCGTCAGGGCTCGAAAGCGGAGGCCGTCGGATGAGCCCTCGAAAAAGACCCGGAATTGAGCTCCCCGATCTATCTTCCTTGCGGCGGGACGCCGCGCCTATGGAGGCGCGCTCCGCGGACTCGCTTCCCGACGAACCGGGCGAATGGCAATTCGAACCGAAATGGGACGGCTTTCGCTGCCTTGCGTTCAAAGAGGCTGGCTCGGTCGAGCTCAGAGGAAAATCCGGCGCCTCTCTGAGCCGCTTTTTCCCCGAAATTGTCACGACGCTGCTCGAAGTTCCGTTCGAGCGATTCGTCGTCGACGGCGAACTGGTGATCGAACTTGACGGGCGCCTTACGTTCGACGCGTTGCAAGCCCGGCTTCATCCAGCGGCGAGCCGGATCCATCGACTGTCGCAGGAAACCCCGGCGCGGCTCATCCTGTTCGACATGCTGGTCGGCCCCGATGGCTCGCCGGTCGGAGCCCTGCCGCTCACCGAGCGACGGGGCGCGCTCGAGGCCTTTGGCGAGAAGGCCGCGATTGCAGGAAAGCTCATCGTAACGCCCCGCACGCGCGATCTCGCCGAGGCGACAAGATGGCTCGAGGATTTCGACCGCGACGGAAGAGACGGAGTCGTCGCCAAGAGGCTCGATGGAATCTATCAGGGCGGCGAACGCGCGATGCTCAAGGTCAAACGCTTGCGTACCGCCGATTGCGCAGTCGGAGGCTTTCGATATCTGAGCGGCCGACCGGAAGTCGGCTCCCTGCTGCTTGGCCTCTATAACGCGGAGGGCCTGCTCGACCACGTCGGCTTCACCTCGACGATCGCCAACGAGGAGCGCCCGGAACTGACGCGAAAGCTTGCCGCTTTGCGGGCGCCGCCGGGCTTCACCGGGCGCACGCCGGGCGGGCCCAGCCGCTGGAACACGGAGCGCAGCGGCGAATGGGAGCCGCTACGGCCGGAACTGGTCGTGGAGGTGCGATACGATCAGGTGACGGGCAATCGGTTCCGCCACGGTACGAAGCTACTCCGCTTCAGGCCCGACAAGCTGGCGCGACAGTGCACGATCGATCAGGTCATTGCGCCGCCCCGGGCGCCATCGGCGAATGCGTGACGAAACGCAGATGATGACGGCCTCAACGTCCGCGGCGCCGCGCTGCTCGCTTCACACGCCGAGGGAAGCGTTCTTGAGCGGCAGCGAACGGATGCGCTTGCCGGTGACGGCGAACACGGCGTTGGCGACCGCGGGCGCGATCGGCGGCGTGCCCGGCTCGCCGAGTCCGCCCCATTTGTCGCCCCCCGACAGGACGAAATGGGTCTCGATCACCGGCGCGTCGGCCATGCGGGCGATCGGATAGGCGTCGAAATTGCCCTCTTCGACCCGGCCCTGCTTGATCGTGATCTCGCCGAACAGGGCGGCGGTGAGCCCGTACATGACGGCGCTTTCAATCTGCATCGCGGCGGTGAGCGGATTGACCAGATGGCCGCAGTCGACGCAGGCGACCACGCGCTGAACCTTGACCTCGCCGCTCTTGCTTACCGCGACCTCGGCGATCTCGCCGACGATCGTGCCGAACGCTTCGTGGATCGCGACCCCGCGCCCGACGCCCTTGGGCAAGGGCTTCCCCCAGTCGCCCTTCTCCGCGAGCGTGTCGAGCACGGCAAGGAAATCGGGCCGGCCTTCCAGCAGAGTGCGGCGGTATTCGACCGGGTCGCGCCTGGCGGCGTGGGCGCATTCGTCGATGAAGCTCTCGACCGCAAACGCGTTCTGCGACGAGCCGACCGAGCGCCAGAACATGACCGGCACATGGGTGTTCTTGAGGTTGACGCCGACCTTGAGCGCGTCGCTGCGGTATGGGCAGTTGGACAGCCCTTCGACCGCCTGGCGCTCGACCCCGTTCTCGACCTTGCCCCAGCCGAGCGAGCGCGTGATCGAGCCGACCGCGGTGATGAAATGGAGCCCCGCGGGCGCGCCGTCTTCGCGCAGAGCTGCCTGCATGCGCAGCGCGGCTTGTGGGCGGTAGCGGTCGGAGCGGATGTCCTGCTCGCGCGTCCAGATCAGCTTGATGGGCCGCTTCAGCGCCTTCGACACCTCGACGGCCTGGGTCAGTTCGTCGTTGACCGCGCGCCGCCCGAACCCACCGCCGAGGAAGCAAGTGTGGACGAAGACCGCCTTCGGATCGACGCCGCCCGCTTTCGCCGCGTAGGCGAGGGCGGACTCAGGCGCTTGCGTCCCCATCCAGACGTCGATCCGGTCTCCCTGCCAGTGCGCGGTCGCGTTGAGCGGCTCCATCGGCGCGTGCGCGAGATAGGGAACCTCGTAGAGCGCTTCGACCGTTTTCGCTGGCTTGGCGAAGGCCGCGTCGATGTCGCCGTGGCCGCCGCCGTCGGCGAGCGGACCATCGAGCGCGGCGCGGTATTCGGCGGCGAACTCGGCGCTATCGGTCGCGCCGGCGGGGCCGAAATCCCATTCAACCGGCATCGCCTGAAGCGCTTCCTTGGCCCGCCAGAAATTGTCGGCGACGACCGCGACCCCATTAGTCACCGGCATGGCGGCGAGGATTCCGCGCCGCTTCGCGATGGCGGAGAAGTCATAGGATTTGAGCGTGCCGCCGAACACCGGGCAATTGGCGACCGCGGCATAGGCCATGCCGGGCAGGCGCGTATCGATGCCGAAGCGGGCGGAGCCCGTGACCTTGAGCGGCGTGTCGATGCGCTTGAGCCCCTGGCCGATCAACGTGAACTGGTCCGGCGTCTTGATCGCTGGCTCCGCGGCCAGCGCGACCCTGGCGGCGTCCGCCGCGAGTTCGCCGAAGGTCGCCGAGCGTCCCGAGGCCGCGTGGCGCACCGAGCCGGCGTTGGCGACGCAGGCGGCGGGCTCGACGCCCCACCGCGCCGCCGCCGCGCCGATCAGCCGCGCCCGCGCGGAGGCGCCCATTTGCTGCAGAAACACGCGAGAACGGCGCACCGAGGACGAGCCGCCGGTGCCCATCGACTGGTACACATTGTTATCGACGAGGTTGCGGTGGGCGGAGGCGTATTCGACCTTGACCTTGGCGAAGTCGCATTCGAGCTCCTCGGCCAGGATCATCGCCATCGAGGTGAGCACCCCCTGTCCCATCTCGGACTTGGCGACCCGCAGCGTGATGGAATTGTCGGGGTCGATGGCCACGAAGGCGTTGATCTCGTCGGGCGCCTTGCCGGTCTCGGGGCTCCACGGCTGACCCGCGACAACGGTCGCGCCGGCAAATTCGGGAGCGAACGCGGCAATGGCGAGGCCGCCGGCGGCGGAGAGGCTGGCCTGGATGAAAGCGCGTCGGGAAAGAGCGATCGTCATCGGGGGCCTCGCTTCAGATCTTGGTCAGTTCGGCGGCGCGATGGACCGCGGCGCGCATGCGCGGATAGGTCCCGCAGCGGCAGATATTGGACATTTCGGCGTCGATGTCGGCGTCGCTCGGGTGAGGATTGTGCGACAGCAGCGCGACCGCGGCCATGATCTGCCCCGACTGGCAATAGCCGCATTGCGGCGCGTCGGCCTCGATCCAGGCCTTCTGCACCGCGTGCAGCGCCTTTTCGCCGAGGCCCTCGATGGTCAGGATCGTCTTGCCGGCGGCCTCGCTGGCCGGCGTGATGCAGGTGCGGGTCGCCTCGCCGTCGATGATGACTGTGCAGGCGCCGCACAATCCCGCCCCGCAGCCGAACTTCGTCCCGACCATCCCCAATTCGTCGCGCAGCGCCCACAGCAGCGGCATCTCGGGCTCGACGTCGAGGGCGACTTTTTGGCCGTTGACAACAAGGTTGATCATCGTCCTGGAACCTCCACCTGTGTGGAACTTATCACGGAGGACCGTCGCGATCGCTCGGCGTCAGGGCGTGTCGAAGTCAAATTGGCGCGAGGCGAACACTTTAAACGGGAATATCGCTCGTCGGCGGAGACGAAGGAGGCGCCTTTCTTTCGGGCCCGATGTCATGTCTCGCGCTCGCGTTGCTCTTCTGCGATCGTACCGGGATGAACTCGACGCAACCCCTTTCACAATTGCGTGTCCGCCCGCTTGCGGGAAACCGGGCGCGCGGCTGGCTGACGGCCGGTTCCTTCCGAATCCCGTGCGCGCTCGGGCCCGCAGGAATCGTGCGCATCAAGCGCGAGGGCGACAAGGGCACACCCGCCGGGCGGTTCCGGCTGTTATGGGGCTATTTCCGGCCGGACCGCGTGCGGCTGAGAGCGGCGGGCGGCCCGCTCAGGCCCCTGCGTCGCGACCAAGGCTGGTGCGAGGACCCCCTGAGCCCGCGCTACAATCGCCCGGTGCGCCTGCCGGCGCGCGACTGCACCGACCGGATGTGGCGCGAGGATCATCTTTACGATGTGACTTTCGTGCTCGATCAGAATTTCTCCAGGCGGGCCAAGGGGCGCGGCAGCGCGATCTTCTTCCACCTTGCGCGCGATCGCCTCACGCCCACCGCCGGATGCGTCGCGATTTCCGCCGCCGACATGAGGAAACTGGCGCCTCGCCTCGCGCACGGCGCGATCATGGCGATCGGATAGTCGCCATGCCGCAGCCTCCAGGCGAACGGGATCGACGCCGGGCTGCTCGATTCCCTATGATCGCGTGAGCTACCCCTCGAGGATCATGGTTTGAGACCGTTCCAATTCGCCGCCCTCGCTTTTCTATGCCTCACTCCCGTTCCCGCCTTCGCCGATCAGGCGCCCCTCATTTCTCCGCTCGCCACCGCGCGTCCGGTCGTCGCCAGGCATGGCATGGTCGTGACCCAGGAAGCGGCCGCCTCACGCGTCGGGCTCGATATCCTAGAGCGCGGGGGCAACGCCGTCGATGCAGCGGTCGCGGTCGGCTTCGCGCTCGCTGTCACGCTACCGCGCGCGGGGAACCTCGGCGGAGGCGGCTTCATGCTCATTCATCGCGCCGATCTCAACCGGACCATCGCCATCGACTATCGCGAATCTGCGCCCGCCGCGACGACCAAGGACGTGTTCCTCGACGCTAACGGCGAGGCCGATCCGTTCAAGTCGCGTTATTCGGGCCTCGCGATCGGCGTACCCGGAACCGTCGCCGGCCTCGAACTCGCCTGGCGCAAATACGGCTCGGGCAAATTCTCTTTCGCCGACCTCGTCGCTCCGGCGATCGCGCTCGCGCGGCAGGGCCTCATTGTCGACGACGACGTCGGCGATTCGCTGCCGCTGGCGGCGAAGGCGCTTCGTTTGCATCCCTCGTCGGCGCGCGTCTTCCTGCGCCCTGACGGGAGCGTGAAGCAGACCGGCGACCATATCGCGCTTGACGACCTCGCCGCGACCCTCGAGACGATCGCCGCGCAGGGGCCAGCCGGCTTCTACGCCGGGCCGGTCGCGGAAAAAATCGTCGCGGCGGTCAGGGCCGCCGGCGGCCGGATGACGGCGCAAGACCTCGCCAATTATCGCGCCGTCGAGCGCGAGCCGGTCTCAGGCACCTATCGCGGCTACACCATCGTCTCGATGCCGCCGCCCTCGTCGGGGGGCGCGCATATCATCGAGATCCTCAACATCCTCGAAGGCTATCCGCTCGCCGCGCAGGGCCTCAATTCCGCAGCCTCGCTGCACGTAATCGCGGAAGCCGAAAAACTCGCGTACGCCGACCGGGCGGCCTATCTCGGCGATCCCGATTTCGTCAAAATCCCGCTCGCCGGCCTCATCTCCAAGGCCTACGCCGCGCATCTGCGCGCCGGGATCCCGCTCGACCGCGCCCGCCCCGCAGCGGACATCCGCCCCGGCGAGCCGCAGCGCTACGAGAGCGACCAGACCACGCATTTCTCCATCGTCGATGAGCGCGGCGATGCGGTCGCCAACACCTACACGCTCAATCTTCCTTACGGCAGCGGACTCGTCGCCGACGGGACCGGGGTCATGCTCAACGATGAGCTTGACGACTTCGCCGCCAAGCCCGGCGCCGCCAACGTCTATGGGCTCCTCGGCGGCGACGCCAATGCGCCCGGACCGATGAGGCGCCCGCTCTCGTCGATGAGTCCGACGCTTGTGCTCAAGGACGGCGTGCTCGTTATGGCGACCGGCAGTCCCGGCGGCTCGACCATTATCTCGACCGTGCTGCAGATCATTCTCAACGTGATCGACCACGGCCTCAACGTCGCGGAGGCGGAGAACGCGCCGCGCGCGCACGATCAGCTCTGGCCAGACGAATTGCGCATCGAGCGTGGCATGTCGCCGGACACGATCAGGTTGCTTGAGGCGATGGGACACAAGGTTGTTATCCGCGCCGCCATGGGCTCGGCCAACACGATTGTGCGCGCGCCGGACGGCGAGCTTGAGGGGGCGTCCGATTTGAGGCAACGCGGGACGCTGGCGGTTGGATATTGATTCGGCGGGCGCGGTCGGGGAGGGAACGGGACGCATGTCACTGAACGTTGGCGTCGTCGGAACGGGCAAGATCGGGCAGGAGCATATTCGCCGATTGACCGAGACGCTTGCGGGCGCTCGAATTGTGGCGGTGAGCGACGTCGACGCCGCACGGGCCAAAGAGGTCGCGGCGAAGGTTCCCGGGGCGAAGGCCTATCGGACCGGCGAAGAGCTCATCGCGGCGAAAGAGGTCGGCGCGGTCATCGTCACGTCGTGGGGCGAGACCCACGCAGCCTATGTGGTCGCGGCGATCCGGGCCGGCAAACCTGTCTTCTGCGAGAAGCCGATGGCGACGACGGAAGCCGATTGCTCGGCGATCCTCGATGCGGAAGCCGCCTTCGGTAGGCGGCTCGTCCAGATCGGCTTCATGCGGCGCTTCGACGCGCAATATCGGGCGATGAAGGCAGCAGTCCAGACGGGCGCGATCGGCGCGCCGTTGATGTTCCACAGCATCCATCGCAACGCTTTCTCCCCCGGCCATTTCAAGGCGACGATGGCGATCACCGATACGGCCGTGCACGACATCGACATCGCGAGATTCGTGCTGGACGACGAGCCGGTCGCGATTTCGGTCAAGGCGCCGCGCGCCAATAGTCGCGCGGGCGGCGTCGCCGATCCGCTGTTCATCCTTATCGACACGCGCTCGGGCGCGCTGGTCACGATTGAGACCTCCGTTCATGTCGCCTATGGCTACGACATTCGCGGCGAGGTGATCGGCGAAACCGGGACGGTGAGCCTCGCCGAGCAGAACGAGGTCGTCGTCAAGACGAACGGAGCCTTTTCGGGCCGCGTTTTCGCCGACTGGCCCGAGCGGTTCGACGCCGCCTTCGACGGCGAGTTCCGCGCCTGGATCGCGGCGGCCGCAAAAGGCGGTGCTTCAGGTCCGAGCGCCTGGGACGGCTATGTCGCGACCGCGACGACACTTGCCGGCGTCAGAGCGCTCGAAAGCGGCGGGCGCGAGGCGATAAAGTTGCGCGAAAAGCCAGGGCTGTACGCGCGGACATCATCCTGAGAGGCGCCCGCCGGTCGCCTGGACAGCCGCCAAAGCATCAAGTTCGCTTACAGCTTCGACAGTTCCACCGCCGCCTGGGCGGCGAGCATGGCGTTATTCTTGATGAGCGCGATGTTGGCCGTAAGGCTCTGCCCGCCGGTGAGTTCGAACACGCGCTTCAGCAGGAACGGCGTCGCCTCCTTTTTCGCCACCCCTTGCGCCTTGGCCTCCGCCACCGCTTCCGCGATGCGCGCCTCCACCGCAGCCTCCTCGAGCGCGTGATCCTGCGGGATCGGATTGGCGATGAGCAGCCCGCCGGGGCCGATCTCGCGCTGCAGCCGGATCACCCGGGCGAGATCGTGAAGGCCGTCGCAACGATGCTCGAGCTTGAAGCCGGACGAGCGCGCGTAGAAGGCGGGGAACTCGTCGGTGCGGTAGCCGACGATCGCCACCCCCTGGGTCTCCAGGAATTCGAGGGTCTTCCCAATGTCGAGGATCGACTTGGCGCCGGCGCATACGACGGCGACGCGGGTGCGCGAGAGCTCGACCAGATCGGCGGAAATGTCGAACGTCTCCTCCGCCCCGCGGTGCACGCCGCCGATGCCGCCAGTGGCGAAAATTTCGACGCCCGCAAGCTCGGCGATGAACATCGTCGCCGCGACCGTCGTGCCAGCCGAGCCCTTGCGCGCGGCGACCAGCGCAAGATCCCTGCGCGAGGCCTTCACCACCCCGCCGCTGAGCTCGCCGAGCCGCTCGATCTCGTCCGCGCTCAAGCCGACGCAAAACCGCCCGTCGATGACCGCGATCGTCGCCGGAAGGGCCCCGATCTCGCGCACTGCCTCCTCGACAGAGCGCGCCGTCTCCACGTTGCGTGGATAAGGCATGCCATGCGTGATGATTGTCGATTCGAGGGCGACAATCGGCTTTCTGGCGGAGCGCGCTTCCGCGACCTCCGGGGAAAAGTCCATCAGATCGGCGGCGCTCATCGCTGGTTCGCTTTCATGGGCGGCGGCCGCGACCGGCCGTCCCAAGGTTATCGGCATTTCGCCTTCAGGATCAATGGTGGCGACCGCCCCACCTGCGCAGGCTGTCATGGTCACTCCACCGCCTCATTTGTCCTGATCTTCCTGAACTCGCCGGCAGGCTTGATTCCCTTCTTGCCACGCCGGACAATCGTATCTCGTCCGATCGCTGGCCCCCGCGGGTAGCCCACGGAAGTCATGAGCAACGCTTTCTTTTACGATCTTCTGGCGTCGGTCGCCGAACGCGGCCGCTCCATGCTCAAGATCAAGCCTTGGCCCAAGGACGCGGACAACCGCGTCGATCAGTTGGTCGCGGACTGCCGGGCGCTGGTGGCGGGGGTTGGCGAAGCGTCGGGGATCGCGCTCGCCGCCGAGATCCTCGGGCGCTACCGCACGCTCGATCCCTCCGACCACGCCGCCTTCTTCCGCGCGCTTGCGGATGATTTCGGTCCCGACCGCGAGCGGGTCCGCGAGGCCGTCGCCAGCTTCGGTTCGGACGGCGACGAAGCACGGCTGAGCGAAATCCACTACGCCTCCGAGCCGCGCCGTCACGAGCTCTTCCGGCGGCTTAATCGCGCGCCTGGCGGCACCGCCACCCTGGTGGCGATGCGCGCCGACCTCATCCAGCTCATGAACCAGAATCCGTCGCTCGCCATCGTCGATCGCGATTTTCTGCATCTGTTCGGTTCGTGGTTCAATCGGGGGTTTCTGGTATTGCGCCGCATCGACTGGTCCTCGCCGGCCGCGCTTCTGGAAAAGATCATCCGTTACGAGGCGGTGCATGAGATCGGCGACTGGGACGAACTGAGGCGGCGCATCGATCCCGCCGACCGGCGCTGCTACGCCTTCTTCCATCCGAGGCTGGTCGATGAGCCGCTGATCTTCGTCGAGGTGGCGCTGACGCTTGGCCCCCCGGCGGCGATCGCGCCGTTGCTCGCGGAAAAGCGCGCGCATGTCGCGCCGGACAAGGCGCGCGTTGCGGCGTTCTACTCCATTTCCAATTGCCAGCGCGGCCTCGCCGGCGTCAATTTCGGCAACTTCCTCATCAAGCAGGTGGTCGAGGAGATCCGCCGCGAGTGGCCCTCGATCGAGACCTTCGTCACGCTGTCGCCGGTTCCCGGGTTCCGCGCCTGGCTCGAGACGACCGAGGATCCCGCCATCGCTTCGATGAAGACCGCCGCGCTTGAGATGGCCGCCACCGACGATTGGCCGACCTCGGGCGCCGCGGCCAAGCTTCGCGCCGCGATCGAGCCGCTGGCTGCTCACTATTTCCTGAAGGCGCGCCGTCCCGACGGCCGGGTCATCGACCCGGTGGCGCGATTCCATCTCGGCAACGGCGCGCGGCTTGAGCGCATCGACTGGGAAGGGGACCTGTCGCCCAAGGGACTGGCTGAATCCTTCGGGATCATGGTCAACTATCTCTACGATCTCGACGAGATCGAGCGCAATCACGAAGCCTTCGTCAATCGCGGCGAGATCGCGGCTTCAGCTGCGGTGAAGAAGCTCGTCCCCGCCGCGCCTTCGCGCCTGCGCGCGGCTTTGCCGGGCGCCATGACGTCAAACGTCTGAGCGAGCGCAAGGCCTCGCTTTTTCCACATCAGGATGGTCCGATGGACATGATCGCCGAACAGATCGCCACCATTCGCATCGAGCTTGTCGACGCCGACCCGCCGATCTGGCGCGAAGTCGAGGTTGCGACCTCCATCTCACTCAAGACCTTGCACGCCGTCATCCAGGCGGCATTCGGGTGGCGGAATTACCATCTGTGGGAGTTTTCGCTCGGCAAGCGTCGTTACGGTCCGCCAAGCGACGAGGATTGGAGAGAAGAGCCGCTTGTCGATGCAGGCAAGGTCCGACTGGTGGATCTGATCGGTTCGCGCAAGACCAAAATCGATTACATGTACGACTTTGGCGACAGTTGGGGGCATCGCCTGACCGTTTCCGACATTCGCGCAGGCAATCCGGATTGTTCCTATCCTCGCTACATCGCGGGCGAGCGCAACGGTCCGCCGGAGGATTGCGGCGGAATTCCGGGGTTCTACGACAAGCTGGAGGCGGCGGCCGACCCGCGTCAGCCGGACCATTCGGAGATCAAGGATTGGCTCGGCGACTATGACCCGGACACGATCGACGAAGCGTCAGTCAAGCGTGCGCTCGGACGCATCGGCAATCGCAGCGGAAAAGCCGGAGCCAGGAAAAAGAAATCGGCGTGAGCGAGCGCGCTTAAGGTCGCGCTTCGAGCACCATGTTGAAAGGGGTCTCGGTCGCCTTGCGCACCTTGCCGAAGCCGCCTTGCGTGATCGCCGACTTGAGCTTGGCGAAACCCGCCTGCGCTCCGAGCGCCGCGCCGACCGGCTGGTCGAGCGAAGTCGGGATGCACACCATCGTCGAGCCTGCGTAGTACATCCGGCCGACCGGATTGAGATTGTCCTCGAGCCGGTCGCCCGCCTGGGGCTCGACAATCATCCAGCTGCCGTCGGGCTTCAGCGTCTTAAACACATGGCGCGCCGCGCCGACTGGGTCGCCCATGTCATGCAGGCAGTCGAAGAAGGTCACGAGATCCAGATCCTTGCCTGGAAAATCGCTCGCCGTCGCGACTTCGAATTTCGTGTTCGCCGCCGCGCCGTGCTGCTCCGCGTGCGCCCGCGCCTGCTCAACCGAGGCGGGATGAAAATCATAGCCGACGAACGTCGATTTGGGGAAAGCCTTCGCCATGAATATGGTTGAGAAACCGTGTCCGCAGCCGACGTCAGCAACCGTCGCGCCGCGCTCGAGTTTCGCCGTGACTCCGTCGAGCGCCGGCAACCACGAGGCCACGAGATTGGTGTGATAACCCGTGCGGAAGAAGCGTCCCGTCGTGCAGAACAGGCACGGCGCCTGATCGCCCCAGCCGACGCCCTTGCCGGAGCGAAACGCCGCTTCGACTTTCGGCTGGTTTTCCAGCATGACCGCGACCATGTCGAAGGCCGCCTGCATATAGACCGGACTGTCAGGCTCGGCGAGCGCCATCGCCTGCTCCGGCGGCAAGGTGAACCTGCCCGAAGCAGGGTCGTATTCGAGATATCCGGATGCCGCCTGCTGCGACAGCCATTCGCGCGTATAGCGTTCGGCGACGTTCGTCTTTGCAGCCAGCTCCGTGGACGTCATCGGACCCTGCTCGTTGAGCGCCTTATAGAGCCCGAGCTTGTCGCCCATGCGCACCAGCGGCACGCTGAAAGCGCCGCCGATATCGCCAAGAATTTTATCGATGAACGCGTGCAGCTTGGCTTCGTCGACCATCGTCGTCTCCTCCGTTTCACAACTTAACTTGGCTTTGCTGTTTACGCAGGGCTGCCGCGGAATGGGCACAAGCCACTACGGATCGACGCCTGTCGCTTTGAGTTCTCTGCTCTCGAGAGAGGCGGGGTCGAATGCATTAGGGACTTCAGACAAAAAATCAAACAAGCACGGCGCGAACGACGTCGGTGTGACGCGCATCACAGCGCGGGAAAAGCGCGGGCCGGGTGATGCACTGGGAGGGGATTTCCAAGCGGTCGTCCATAGGGCGGCGTGACGGCTGCCGTGAACGGCGCCCAGATGGGTGCCGCCAAGGCCGATTTCGTTCGGCCTATCCGATGATATTCAAGACCGTCGGGGCGAGAAAGCGGAAGGGGAGGAGCGCCGCGTCGATCGCCCGGATCGGACCATGAGCCAGACGACGGGGGCTATAATTTGGGTGATGAACTACCCTCGCGCCGGGATGTTGAGCCCGCGCTGAACAGCCGGCCGCGCAAGCCCGCGTTCAAGCCAGGCGGCCGTATGCTTGAGCGCTTGGAAGTCTACGAGTTCGCCCGCATCATAAAAGCCGATGAGATTGCGCACCCAGCCAAGCATCGAAATGTCGGCGATGGTGTAGTCGTCGCCCATGATCCAGGCGCGCTCCGCAAGTCGCGCCTCCACAACAGCGAGAATGCGCTTCGCCTCGTCACGATAGCGGTGAAGCGGACGCTTGTCCTCGATCTCGCGGCCAGCGAATTTATGAAAGTAGCCGACCTGGCCAAACATCGGGCCCATCGCCCCGATCTGGAAGAACACCCATTGCAGCGTCTCGTAGCGCCTCGCGAGATCCGCGGGCATGAACTTACCCGTCTTCTCGGCGAGATAGAGGAGGATCGCGCCCGATTCGAACAGCGGCAGCGGTTTGCCTGCAGCGCCGGCGGGATCGATGATGGCGGGAATTTTGCCGTAAGGGTTGAGCGAAAGGTACTCGGGCGTGCGCTGGTCGCCCTTGCCGAAGTCGACGAGATGCGCCTCGTAAGGCAGGCCCGTCTCTTCCAGCATGATCGAGACCTTGACCCCATTCGGGGTCGGCAGGGAATAGAGCTGCAGCCGCTCCGGATGTTCGGCCGGCCATCGCTTCGTGATGGGAAGGGAGGAGAGATCGGTCATGTCTGATCCTGGGACATTGGAGCTGGCCTCTATCCGATGAACGTCAGCACCGCGGGCGCAAAAAACCCGAACGCGATGAGCGCGGCGCCGATCGCCCCCAATCCGACGCTGAGCCATACGAGGGCGGTGATCCCCGTGATGATCGCGGCGGAGGCCAGCACGATCGCGATCTGGGTCAGGCCGCTCCCGAGTTCGTAGTGCCCAAGCCGGCGATTGGCCAATTCCCGAGCTTCCGAGGCCTCCTTGGCCCGATCCTGGATCGCGTCCATGCTGTCTTCCGGCTTCTTCGGGTCCTTCTCGTATCGCGCCACAGTCGCCTTGAAGTCCGCGATCTGCTTCTCGAACGCCTCTTGCGCCTTCGGATCGTTCACCGCGCCCTTTTGTGCCTCGAGAGTGGCCGCGGCCGTTTCCACGACCGTCGAGCGAATTCTCTTGGCCTGATAGAAATTGAACAGGTCGGAGGATTCGACGTTTTTTTCTGTCGACAAATGCTGGGCGTTCTTGGCGCCAGCTTCGGCCAGCGCCAGCAGTAGCGCAAGAATGGCGATGACGAGGGCGACCGCCCGACTTTTTTCCTTCGCCTCGACTGCGGATTCGGTGGCTTCAGGCATGAATCGACCTTCTCAAGTTCGGGGCGCTGATCTGACCCGCGCGGTTTGCCGCAAACAGCGGTTTCGCAAATAGTCTTTTTAGATCGATCCCCGAAGCGGACCGGGGCTCTGCCGGCGACTCGGCTCGAATAACCTATTGAAAATGGCGTTGCGACGCCAGTGCGTCGGCAGGCGCCCTGCCTGTCATGCAATGGGATCGCCGGACCCGAATGTCCTCAGCACCTCGGCCCTTTGCCTGAGATGAAGGCCTGGCGGACGAGCCGCTTTGCCTCTGTCGGCAAGCGCGGGCTCGCGGGGGCGGGCGTTCGGGCTCGCTACTCCTCGAACCGCTCGCTCGTTCCGGCTGACTTTGCAGGCGCGATCGAAGCATCCGGCCCTTGGGCCGCAAGGCCCTGGTCGCGGAAGCGGTTGACGATCGGATAGCGCCGGTCGCGGCCGAAATTCTTCGGCCCGACCTTCACCCCCGGCGCCGACTGGCGGCGCTTGTATTCAGCGAGATAAAGCAGCCGCTCGATCCTCCGCACCGTCTCGAGGTCGTAACCCTCGGCCACGATGTCGGCCACGCGCATCTCCTTTTCGACGAGGCTGCGCAGAATGCCGTCGAGCACCGGATAGGGCGGCAGCGAATCCTCGTCCTTCTGGTTCTCGCGCAATTCTGCGCTCGGCGGCTTGACGATGATGTTCTCGGGGATCACCTCGCCGTCCGGCCCGAGCGCGCCGTCCGGTTTCCAGCGGTTGCGCAGGGCGCTCAGGCGGAAGACCTCCATCTTGTAGAGGTCCTTCACGGGATTGAAGCCGCCGTTCATATCGCCATAGAGAGTGGCGTAGCCGACCGACATTTCCGACTTGTTGCCGGTCGTCACCACCATCGCGCCGGTCTTGTTGGAGATCGCCATGAGGATGAGGCCGCGCGCGCGGCTCTGGATGTTCTCTTCGGTGATGTCGCGCGGCTTGCCAGCGAACATGCCCTTGAGCGCGCGCTCCACCCCCTCGACCGGCTCGGCGATCGGCACGATGTCGTAACGGAGGCCGAGCGCTTTCGCGCAGGCCGCCGCATCGGAAAGGGATTCGTTCGAGGTGAAGCGATAGGGCAGCATGACGGCCTGCACCCGCGCCGCCCCCAGCGCGTCGACCGCCATCGCGGCGCAGAGCGCAGAGTCGACGCCCCCCGACAAGCCCAGCACGACGCCCGGAAAGCGGTTGTTCTCGACATAGTCGCGCAGCCCCATCACGCAGGCCGCATAGTCCGCCTCGTCGCCCTCCTCGACGATCTCGCGCGGGCCTTCGACGCAAGCCCAGCCGCTTTTCCCCCGCTCCCATACCGTGCGCGCCACCATGGCGCGGAAGGCCGGCAACTGCGCGCCCAAGGTTCGGTCGGCGTTGAGCGCGAACGAGCCGCCGTCGAACACGAGCTCATCCTGGCCGCCGACCATGTTGAGATAGATGAGCGGCAGCCCGCTCTCGACGACGCGCGCCACCGCGACGTTCTGGCGGATGGCGAGCTTGTCGCGCTCGTATGGGGAGGCGTTGCCCACCAGCAGAATTTCGCCCCCGGTCTCGAGAATGCACTCGACCGGATCAGAACCCCAGATGTCCTCGCAGATCGGCACGCCGAGGCGCGCACCGCGAAAGACGATCGGCCCCGGCGACGGGCCGGCTGCGAAGACGCGCTTCTCGTCGAAGACGCCGTAATTGGGCAGGTCGACCTTGAACCGCACCGCCTCGATCCGTCCGCGATCGAGCAGCGCCATGGCGTTGTAGAGCTTGCCGTCCTCGACCCAGGGCAGGCCGACCAGCGCCGCCGGGCCGCCATCGGCGGTGTCGCGCGCCAGTTCCTCGCAAGCGGCGCGGCAGGCCTCCTGAAAAGCGGGCTTGAGCACCAGATCCTCGGGCGGATAGCCGGAAAGGTAGAGCTCCGGCGCCATCACGATGTCGGCGCCGAACGCCGCGGCCTCCGCGCGCGCTTTGCGCAGCCTGTCGCGGTTGCCAGAAATGTCGCCGACGATCGCGGGGATTTGGGCGAGCGCGATGGTGAGGCGGTTGGCGGGGGCGAGCATGAGGGAGCTTTTGCCCTAGCGCCGGGGGCGGCGCAATGCGGGGCGCGTCCGGTCCGGGCGACCGCGTCACGACGCGGATGCGGCCGGAAGGCCGCGTGATCATCGAGGCCGATGTGAAAAGCGAAGAGGCCTACATGAGCCGTCTTACGGACATGCTACCGGGCGTATTTTCCGAACTGACGCTTGTCGCGCCGGAAGGGGGCATAGGCCCCACTAGAATAGGCCCCACTAGAAAAGCGCGAAACGCGAACAGAACGCAACTTTGTAGCTGCCAGCCGACATCGGGAGCCTTCTCCCACCGACCTCATCCTTGGCGCCATTTGCGCGACGGCCTCGAAGGATGAGATTTGGAACTCAGCGCCATTTACGCGTCCGTTTTAAGCGATTTCAATGGCTTGTGGCGCCATTTACGCGCCACTCCGGGACGGGCCTTCGAGCCCGAGCGGGTAGCGGTCGAACTCGCGCAACGATCCGGACGATCCGATCGACCGCCTCGAAGTTCGTTCCCGAGACAGAATCGCGCATCGCGCTCAAGGTCACGAGCCGCGTCTCGTTGAGCGGGCTCACCTGCAGCGCGAGGGACTCAGCTGGAGGCTCAGGCATGCGATTGGCAGGGTCTCCCGGACACGATTGCGCGTCTCCTTGAGCGAAAGCCCCTCACGCGATGCGATCTCGGCGACCGAAACGTTTCGATTGAGGAGGCTGACGATCCGCGTCACACGTCCGGCCCTGCTGAGCCGCGCAGCCTTCGCGCCGCGGCGGACCTGTCGCGGCAAGCAACGGCGTGGGGCGGAGTTTCAGGTGACCTCGGCCTCTGGGTTTCGCTCATCGTCACGAGAACAAATATAGAACACGATGCGCCGTTTGGCAAGAAAATGTTTGATTGTCAAAATTGACCCTTATCAGGCCGCCGAACCGATCCTCACGTCAACTCACGAGCAAACGACTCTAACGGGGTAGCCGCCGCCATCCCCGGCGCGAGCGCGCGGCGATCCACACCTCAACCCATCCGCGCGGCCTCGGCGATCTCCGACAAAGCCTCGAATTCCGGGCCGCGGACGGGAATGTCAATGTGGAAGACTTCGGCGATCACCTGCAGCCAGCCGTGCAGGAAATAGGTCCAGCCGTCCTCCACCTTGAGCGCGCGGCGGGAGGCCTGCCCGCGGGCCTGGCGTAAGAAAGCGAGGTCGCCACGATAATTGAGGTCCCAGGCAATCGTGCCCTCCGGAAACAGGGCCGCGTCGGTCAGCGGCGAGCCCGGCGCATCCTTGCCGAGGCCGGTCGCGTTGACGATCAGCGAGCCGGGGCGAAGACCTTCCAGGACAACGTCGTTGGCGCGCGCGTCCGCCGCAAGCCGGTAATCGGTCGGGACGCCGGAACCGAGCTCGGCATGGGCGCGCCGAATCTCCTCGAGGCGCGCAGGATTGCGGTCGGAGACGACGATGCGGGACGGTCGGTCGGCGCAGCGCGTCTTCTGCATCAGGCGCCAGGTCAGCGCGATGGTCGAGCCCCCGGCGCCCATTGAAAGGACTTCAGCGCCTGTCCGCTCAAAATGGCGCTCAGGCAGGAATCCGTCGAGCGCGAGGCCGGAGGAGATCGGGTCCTTGGCGTGGCAGACGAGTTTTCCATCCTGCTTCGACAGGCAGCTCGTCTCGCCCATGAGCCGAGCGTGGGGATCGATAACGTCGAAAAGACTTCTGCAGGCCTGATAAAGGTCGATCTTGTGCGTCGTGACCAACGCGCCGAGCGACTTCGGATCGCCCTTCAGGAATGCGACCGCCGCCCGGTACGATTCGGGGGGCGCATGGAGTGGAAAGTCGACGCCCCGGATGACGGCGCCGCCGAGCCCGAGGCGCTTCGCCCAGGCGGGAAACACCTTCATGATCGAGCTCTTCGTCGTCGTTACGCCGAAGAAATAGAGGGTGGGCGCGGTCGCGGACTCAAGCGCGGTCATCGGCGGCGGGTCACGAGGCGGAGGCGAAAACACGGGCGATGCGCTCGGCGGGGCGGCCGTGGTCGCTCGCGTTGTCGATCAGCCGCCAGCCGCCCTTGCCGTCATCCGCAACGCGGCTCTTCATGCCGCCGGCCTCCTCGATGATCGCATAGTCCTGACCGGCATCGGCCCGCTGGCTCCGGTCAGTTTTGTAGTTATGCTACGTTTGCGGTCAAGCCTGCCGAAGGGTTAGGGCTACAACCAGAACGTCCATATCGGCCTGATCATTGTGCTGCCATGCTGATCCAATGCGACGCCGGATGGCTGAAGCGCTGAAGCATGGCCCGTGACCTGACGCTTTCGATCGATGTCGGCACCGGGAGCGTCCGCGCGGCGCTGGTGGATTCGACGGGAGCGATTCTTCACCTCGGGGCGCGCGAGCACGATCAGATCGTGCCGCAATTCGGCTGGGCGGAGCAAAAGCCGCTCGCTTGGTGGGCGGGCGTCTCCGCCTCGATCCGCGACGCGCTCGGGGCGATCGAAGGCGCGCGGCAGCGGATTGCGGCGATCTCGGCCTGTGGCCAGATGCATGGCGTGGTCATGATCGATGGGGCCGGCCGTCTCACGCGCGACGCCGCGCCCTTGTGGAACGACAAGCGCGCCGCCGCGATCGTGGCGGATTTCGAACGCGAGCACCCGGCCTCGACGTATCTCGCCGAGAGCGGAAACCCACCTACGCCGGCATGGCCCGGCTTCAAGCTCATGTGGCTCAAGCGCAACGATCCCGCGGCCTATTCCGCCGCCCGCGCCGTGCTGATGCCGAAGGACTACATCAACTTTCGGCTGACCGGCGAGATCGCCATGGATTCCGGCGACGCCTCGTGCAGTTTTCTGATGAAACCTCGTACGAGAGCCTGGTCGGACAGAATGATCGGCCTCCTCGGGCTCGACGCCGACAAACTGCCGCCGATCCGCGAGCCTCTGGAGATCCTCGGCGCGGTGACGAGCGCGGCCGCAAGCGAGACTGGATTGCAGGAAGGAACGCCGGTGCTTGTCGGCGGGGCCGATTATCCGATGGCGCTGCTCGGCTCGGGCGCGTGCCGACCAGGCCTTGCCTCCGACGTGACAGGCACGTCCTGCATTCTCACCCTCATCGCCGACGCGCCCTTGCTTGACCCCGAGATCTGTAACGTCGCGACGATCGAGGGCCATTGGGGTCCATTCGTCCTTCTCGAAACCGGGGGCGACGCCATGCGCTGGGCCAGGCGCGCCTTTCACGAAAAGACCTTGAGCTACGACGACATGACGGCGCGCGCGGCTTGCGCCCCGGCGGGCTCGGACGGGCTCATCTTCATGCCCTATCTCACTGGGGAAAGGCTCGGAGCGCATCGCAATGCGCGGGCGCAGTTCTTTGGCCTCGGCGCAGGCCATGGGCTTGCGCATCTGCACCGGGCGGTCCTCGAAGGCGTCGCCTTCGCCGCCGCCCGCCACCTGCGCATCATGGAGAAGGCCGCCGGCCACAGGATCGAGCGCGTCATCGCCTCGGGCGGCGGGGCCAGGACGCAGCTCTGGCTCAAGATCAAAGCCAGCGTCTACGGCGTTCCGATCGTCGTTCCGAAGGAGCCGGAATGCGGCGTCATCGGCTGCGCCGCGCTCGCGGCCACGGCGGTCGGTCGTTTCGCTCGCCTCGAAGACGCCGTCCAAGCTTACGCGCGCCATGTCGACGAGGTGAAGCCCGACCCTGGCTGGGTCGAGGCTTACGCGCGGATGCAGCCGGTGTTCGACCGGCTCTACACCCATTCACAGGCGCTCTACGACGACCTTGACGCGCTTGCGGGCTCGGCGCCGAGGTGACCGCCGCAGGCCCCTCGCAGGCCCGGCTCGCGGCGGCGCGCTCTGACAGAGAGGCTGACGACGCGCGCTTCGAGTTGCTCGACGTGCGTGACCTTGGTCGTTGTGGAACGACTTCGCGGCTTGGGCCGGACGAAGAGGCGATGAGGCCTTCTTCAGGAGCCGATGCGCGAAGCACCGCACGTCGGCTCGATGACCGGGTGTAGAAGCAGAGCTACGGCTGAGGCGTTGCTATAATCACCGGAGGCGATCTCCCGAATCCTTGTCGAACAGATGGACGCTCGCATCGGCGAAATCGACGCCGATCGGAGCGCCGTCCCTGCGGTCAAAGGATTTGTCGGCCTTCACCGTGATCGTGCCGCCGTCGACCCGACAGGTGACCAGAACGTGGTCGCCCATGAGTTCAGTCGCGTAGACTTCGCCGAGGATCTTGCCCGAACCCGTTTCTGTGACCCTGCAATCCTCGGGTCGGACCCCGGCGACCGCCCGAGATTTTGAACCGCGCATCTTTGTTCCGAAGGTCCCGGCTGGACCTGAGAAACGGCCCTCGGCAAGTTCGCCGTCGAAGAAGTTCATCGGCGGCGATCCGATGAAGCCGGCGACAAAGAGATTGGCGGGCGCGTTATACATGTTTGCCGGCGTGTCCAGCTGCTGCAGCACGCCCTTCTCGAGCAGCGCCACGCGATGGGCGAGCGTCATCGCCTCGACCTGGTCGTGCGTGACATAGAGGGTCGTGATGCCGAGCTGATGCTGCATGTGCTTGAGCTCGGCGCGCATGTAGCCGCGCAGCTTGGCGTCGAGATTGGACAAGGGTTCGTCCATCAGGAAGGCCGCGGGGCGGCGTATCATGGCGCGGGCGAGGGCCACGCGCTGGCGCTGGCCGCCCGACAGCTGCCGGGGGTAGCGATCAAGCAGCATATCGAGTTGCACCTGCCGCGCGACGTCCTTGACCGCCGCCTCAACCTCGGCTTGGGGCTGGCGGCGCACCGTCAGCGGATAGGCGATGTTGGCGAACACCGTCATGTGCGGGTAGAGCGCATAGGACTGGAAGACCATCGCGATGTCGCGATACTTTGGCAGCACATTGGTGACATCGCGATCGCCAATGCGGATTGAGCCGGAGGACACCTTTTCAAGGCCGGCGATCATGCGCAGCGCAGTGGTCTTTCCCGATCCCGACGCGCCGAGCAGGACGAGGAATTCTCCGTCCTCAACTTCAAGATCGAGGCCCTTGACCACCTCCACCGACCCGAAAGATTTGTAGATGTTCTCGAGCCGCACGCGCATGGACGCTATCCCTTGACGGCGCCGACGAGGAGACCGCGCGCGATATGCTTCTGCAGGAAGGCCGCGATGACGATGACCGGCGCGATCATGATGACGATCAGCACCGACATGTACCACCATTGCGGACCCCGCGTCGTGTTCTGCGCCGCGACCAGCACCGGCATGGTCTGGGCTCTCGCGTTGGTGAGGAAGAGCGCGAGAAGAAACTCGTTCCAGGCCAGGATGAAGACAAGCATGAAGGTCGCCGCCAGCCCCGAGCGCACCAGCGGCAGCGCGATGGTGAAGAACACCCGGAACTTCGAGGCGCCGTCGATCTCGGCGCTCTCCTCGAGGTCGAGGGGCACGCCGGCGAAGAAGTCGCGCGTCAGCCAGACCACGATCGGCAGGTTCACGCCGGTATAGGTCGCGATCAGCGCGAATTGCGTATCGAGCAACTGGAGATGCTGGAACATCACATAGATCGGCAGCACGGCGACGATCGGCGGCATGATCCGGTTCGAGATCATCCAGAACTCGATGTCGTTGTTGCTGACCGCGGCCTTGAAGCGCCGAACGAATGTGGCAAGCGCCAGTAGGAAGAGCGCGATCGCGACCACGCCCGCGACCTGCCACGGCACATGCAGGGCGGCGATCGCGACAATCACCGCGATCAGCAGCACGAGGAAGGTGAGGATTGCCGCGAGCTTGACCTCGAAACGGATGCGCACCAGCGCATAGGCCGCAAGCGCGCCAATGATGAGCGCGAGCACGGTGCTTGAGAGCGTCACCACGATCGAATTGAGATAGGGGCCGAGCGTGTTGTTCTGCAACAGCATGAAGTTCCAGGCGTCGAGCGTCGGCTTGAAATCGACGAACGGAATGTAGAAGGGGCCGCTGTCGACCTGGACCTCGACCTTGAAGGAGGTCACCAGCACCCAGTAGAGGGGAAAGAGGACAACGAGCGTCCATAAGGCGAGGATGGCGTAAACGACGATCTTGGTCGGCGTCGACATCTCCTCGAGGCTTTTCGCCTCGAACAGTCGGCGCATGAGGCCGCGGGATTCGAGCGCGTCGCTCACTGGTGTCTCCGCGTCCAGCGGACCACGTAGTTGAAGAACGACACGCAGGTGATGGTGGAGACGAACAGGAGCAGATAGCCGATCGCCGCGGAGCCGCCGAGGTCCTGGGTTCGCCAGGCGATGAAGGAATGGAGGGTCATCGATTCTGTCGCGAGGCCCGGGCCGCCCGCGGTTAGAACATTGGGAATGTCGATGATCTTGAACGCCTCGATCAGGCGAATGAGGACAACCGTCGCCGCGATCGGAGCGATCGCAGGCCAGGTGATGTCGCGGAAGATCTGGAATCCGCTCGCCCCGTCGAGTCTGGCGGCCTCGAGTTGATCGCGCGGCTGGTTCTCGATCCCAGCGAGCAGCACGATGAACATGAACGGCGTCCACTGCCAGGTGTCGCCGATCAGCACCATGAGCCGCGCCGACCAGGCGTGGTCCGCCCACGACCAGGCGCCGAGGCCGAGCGCCGCGCTTACCGGCGCGAGCGGCCCTTTCTGCATGTCCGCGAACATGCGGAACATGTAGGCGACGCCGACAGGCGTCACCATCAGCGGAATGAAGAACACGACGCGAAAGAAGCCGCGTGCTCGGATCGGCTGCGCGCAAAGCAGCGCAAGGCCAAGGCCGATCGCGAATTGCGCGGTGACGCCGAACAGGACGTAGAGACACGTCGTCAGCAGCGTACCCTGATAGGCCTTCGGCGGCAGCGTCGCGAGCAGCGCCAGCACAAGGCCGGTCAGGAGCGCGACGGAAATAAGCCGGCCGACGAAGCCAAGCACGGAGAATTCCGTCCTGACATAGCGGACGAGCCAATAAAGGACGGCGGCGGCGTAGACAGCGAAGGCGATCCACCCGGACGTCTCGATCGGCTTCATCGTGCCGATGAGATGATACTGCTGCGTCCCGAACAAGAGACGCTTGTAGTTGTAAAGGCCGATGAAGGTCAGCGTGAAGCTGCCGCCCGCCAGCGCGAAGCGGCAGAGCGAGAGGTAGATCGAAACGATCAGCGGGAAGATCGCAAAGCAGAGCAGAATGATCACCGCCGGCAGCACCATGATGCGGCCGGAATGGCGGTCGATCCATTCGTCGCGGGTCTCGCGCGCGCTCGTTTGGGTATGCGTTGCCTGAGCTAGGGTCATTTGTCCTTAAAACGGTTCCGGCTCTCGGCGCGCGGGGCGCGTTGACGGATGCGGTTTGGGATGGGTTGCGGCTTCCCGGCGCGCCGCGACGCACCAGGAAGCCGGCGAGAGGCGTTAGCGCTTGACGCCGAGCGAACCCTTATAGAATTTGAGCTGGTTCTCGACGCCGATCTGCTCGTTGAGGTCGTTCCAGCCATCAAGCACGGCCTTGACCGTCCCGTCCTCGTCGAGTTCGCCAGCCAGGTAGCGGGCGACGGCTTCGTCAAGCACCACCTGCTGGTATTTCTGGTTCTGCGGGATGCGCAGATCGAGCACCATGTTGGGGCTGTCGAGACTGTCCTTGATGGCGCCGAGATAGCTGTCGCCGGCGACCTTGCTCATGCCAGCGTCCTTCCAGGTGTCGTTGTAGGTGAACTGCGTGGATCGATAGGGATTGAACCCGCTCTTGCCGATCGTCACGTCGACATCCGACTGTTTCGGCTGCGACATATAGGACAGGAAGGCATAAGCAGCGTCCTTGACCTTGTCCTTCGCCTTGGCGTTGATGCCGCCGCTCCAGCCGCCGAACGCGGCGTAGGGCGAATGATTGACGCCGTCGATGGCGTAGGGGCAGGTGTCCTTCGTGCACGCCTCGAGCTTGCCGCTCGACCAGTTGAGGACCTCCTTCGAGCCGGGCGTGATGACGGAGCCGGTCTTGTCAATGACCTTGGAGATCTTCGGGTCGATCGCTATGACGCCGACGTCGCCCCAGTCAAGGTTCAGCGCGCATTTTCCCGAGACAAACAGCGGACGCGTGTCGCTGACATCCATGTTGAGTTCATCCGGCGGCCCGTACTTGCCCGACTCCTTGAGGAACTTGAGCGCCTTGCGGAAGGCTTCGTTGTCGATCAGCGGCCTCATATCCTTGGTGTCGAAGAACGTCCCCTGGCTCGTTCCCTGCGATTGGACCATCGAGCTGGTGACGTCGGTGATGAACCAATAGCTCTGGGCGTTGCGCTTCTTGGCGATGCAGGAGCCGTAGACCTTGGTCCCGTCGAACTCCTTGCCGTTCACCGCCTTGGCGACCTCGAGATACTCGTCCCAGGTCTTCGGCGGCTTCAGGCCTGCTTTCTCCAGGATGTCCGTCCGATAGTAGAGCATATGAAAGTCGCCATCGAGCGGAACGAGATAGATCTTGCCATTGTAGGTCGCCGAGAAATTGCGGAAGAACGGGCCGATCTGGTCCCAGTCGATCGCCTTGTCCTTGGCGATGCGCGGTCCCAGTTCCTCGAGATAGCCGCCGGAAACGTAGTCGACCATCCACTGCGGCGCGAACACCGCGGCGTCGACCGAGTTGGTGCCGCTCGCCCAGTCGGTGAGCACTTTCTGGTAGAGGTCGGAGAACGGAACCGCGATGATGTTGATCTTCGCGCCCGTCAGCTTCTCGAATTCGGGGGCGCGCCGCTGCAGCGGCTCCTGAATTGCGCCAGTCTGAGTCATGATGTTTACGGTAACGCCGTCGAACTCTCCCGCTTGTGCGCCCATCGACGCAGCGAGCGCGAGCATCGCCGCTCCTGCGACGGCCGTCGATATGCTCGAAATCTTCACCATGATCAGTTTCCTCCCGGTCCGGTCGGCGCCGCGCCCTCAGGCGTTTCTATGCGTCTCGAGCGCTTGCGCCGGCGCGCACACGACGCTCTTGGTCAATCGATTGGGCGACCGACAAAAAAACTATACTGGCGGCTCGCTCGGCGCGTCAACGCGCATCGAGGCGGCGTCCAGCGCCAGGCGATCGCGCCGGTCATTTAATCCGGCTCGCCGAGCTTGGGGCGCGGCGGCGCGGGCCGGCATGG
This sequence comes from Roseiarcus sp., assembly GCA_036489975.1. Taxonomy (GTDB): domain Bacteria; phylum Pseudomonadota; class Alphaproteobacteria; order Rhizobiales; family Beijerinckiaceae; genus Roseiarcus. The sequence continues at coordinate 21,262 of DASXES010000091.1, read as the reverse complement.
GTTTTGCCCGCACTTGTTTTGTCTGGTCGAGGAGTTCACGCCTTCCGTCGCCTTGACTTCGCGAACGTGTCGAAGGCGACCGCGAGCACGATGATGACGCCTATGACGATCTGCTGAATGTAGGAGGACACGTTCATCAGGACGAGGCCGTTCAGGAGGACGCCGATCAGCAGCGAGCCAATGACGGTACCGAAGATCGTGCCGGCCCCGCCGAACAGACTCGTGCCGCCGATCACCACCGAAGCGATGACCGTCAGCTCGTAACCCGTGCCGGCGACGGCTTCCGCGGAATTGAGCCGCGCCGCCAGCACGAACGCGCCGAGCCCCGCGAAGAACCCCATGATGACGTAGACGCTCATGATGATGCGATTGACATTGAGCCCGGAGAGGCGCGCCGCCTCCGGATTGCCTCCGACCGCATAGACCTGCCGCCCATAGCGCGTGTAGCGCAGGACGACATGGGCGATGAGCGCGGCGAGCAGGAAGATGATGACGGGGACCGGGACCGGCCCAACCTTCCCCTGTCCCCACCAGGTGAACGAGGGCTGAAAGCCCGAGATCGGGCCGCCGGCGGCGAACAGGAGCGCCGCGCCGCGGAAGGCCGACATGCCGCCCAGCGTCACAACGAAGGGTGGAACTTTAAGCCGGGTGATGGCGAGGCCCTGGAGCCAGCCGCCAGCGAGACCGACGGCGATCGCCGCGAGCGCGGCCAGACCCCAGCCGTAGCCGACGCCGCCCTGGCCGACGGTGAAGCGGTTATCGAGGCCGCCCTTGGCGACCGCTGCGCCGACCAGTCCGGCGAAGGCGAGCAGGGAGCCGACCGAAAGGTCAATGCCGGCGGTAAGAATGACGAAGGTCATGCCGACTGCGAGGAGGCCGGTGATCGAAACCTGCCGCATCACGTTGAAGAGATTGATCTCGGAGAGAAAGCGCGGCTGCATGATCGCGAACAGCAGCATCAGCACGACGAGAAACAGCGTCGGCGCGAAGCGCGCGACGAAGCCGAAGACGTCGACGCCCGTGTCCTCGGCCGCTTCCAGCCTCGCTTCGCTCATGAGAATTCCTTTCAAGCCCCCGAAGCGACGGCGCCGCCGCCCTCATGCGCCGTCATCATCGCCATCAGGATTTCCTGCGTCGCGTCGGTGCGCGCGATCTCGCCGGTTACGCGGCCTTCTCGCATTGTCACGATGCGGTCCGACACCGCCAGGATCTCCGGCAGCTCGGACGAGATGACGATGACCGCGATGCCCTGCTTGGCCATGTCGATGAGAAGGTTGTGGACCTCGACCTTGGAGCCGATGTCTATGCCGCGCGTGGGCTCGTCGACGATGAGAATCTTTGGCCTCAGCGCGAGCCAGCGCGCGAGCACGACCTTCTGCTGGTTGCCGCCCGACAGCTGGCCCGCCGCCTGGTCCGGGCTCGCCATGCGGATCGAGAGCAGCTTGCGGAACTCGCCGATCAGCGCGTCCTCCCGCTTCTCGTCGATGAACCAGCCTCGGCTGATCTCGTCCTGCGCCGCGATGGTGATATTGGTGCGAATCGCAAGGCTTAGAAACAGGGCCTGCTTCTTGCGGTCCTCCGGGACGAGGCCGATGCCATGCGACATCGCGTCGCGCGGACTTGAGAACTTAACCTCCTGGCCGGCGATGCGGATCGTCCCATGGTCGAACGGATCGGCGCCGAAAATTGCGCGCGCCGTTTCGGTGCGGCCGGCGCCAACGAGGCCGGCGAGCCCAAGGATCTCGCCGCGATGCGCTTTCAGCGAAACATCGATCAGCTCGATGGCGTTCGGATCGCGCGCGTTGCGGCGGCGGGTCAGACCCTCGACCTCGAGCGCGACCTTCCCATGCTCAGGAATCGGCCGCTCGCCGTAGAGCGCGCCGACGTCGCGGCCAACCATCATGCGGATGATCGCGTCGACGCTGGTGTCAGCGACGCGGCCGGTGGCGACGTAGCGGCCGTCGCGCAGGACCGTATAGCGATCGCAAAGGCGGAAAACTTCATCGAGCCTGTGCGTGACGAAAATGATCGACAGGCCCTCGGCCTTCAGCGCCCGCACGATGCGCACCAGGTTTGCGACCTCGGCTTCGCTTAGCGCCGCGGTCGGTTCGTCCATGATGATGAGACGGGACCGCATCGAGAGCGCGCGGGCGATCTCAACCAGTTGCTGCTCGGCGACAGAAAGGTTGCGCACCTGAGTCATTGGGCTGCGCTTAAGCCCGATGCGGTCCGCGATAGCCTTCGTCTCCTGCGCCAGGCGCCGCCAGCTCACGAACAGCTTCGATCCGGGTTCGCGTCCGATGAAGACGTTCTCGGCGATCGTCATGTCCGGGGCGAGCGTGAACTCCTGATAGATCGTGACGATGCCGGCGCGCTGGGCGTCATGGGGCGAAGCGAAGGCGACCGGCTTGCCGAACAGCTCGATCTCCCCCGTATCGGCGCTGTGCGCGCCCGACAGGATCTTGAGCAGGGTCGACTTGCCGGCCCCGTTCTCGCCGAGGAGCGCATGGATCTCGGAGGGCCCCACTTCGAGATGGACGTCCTCGAGCGCGCGCACGCCGGGGAAGCGCTTGCTGACGCCGGTCATCTTGAGGATGGGGCTCTCGGGCTTTGCCGGAGCGGATGAAAGCGCCGCGGGCGCGTCAGCCATTCAGGGGCCCTCGCTCATTCCGTGCGGGCGGGGCGACGAGATGGCGCGCCGGGAATGGCGCGCCCCTTCGTGCTTCGCGCTATTCACTTCACCTCGTCGAGGCGCTCGGCTTCCTTGAGGTTGTCCTTGGTGATCGCCACCGGCGTGAGCAACTCGATCTGCTGCGCCGGTTTCGCGCCGGTCTTGAGGTAATTGGCCATGATCGCCACCGCGGTCGCGCTTTGCTTGCCTGGGAACTGCTCGACGGTTGCGGTGATCTCGCCATCGCGAATCTTGCCTAGCGTTTCCGGCAGCGCGTCGAAGCCGATGATGGCGATGCCCTTGAGATTGCGCGCCTTGACCGCCTCGAGCGCCCCGAGCGCCATGTCGTCGTTGCCGGCGACGATGACCTGCGGCGGGGTCGCCATGCTGGCGAGCGCGCCCTCGGTGACCGAAAGGCCCTTGTCGCGCTCGAAATTGGCGGTCTGCTCGAACACGATCTTGTACTTGTCCTTGGCCTTGTCGAGCACGTCGTGCAGGCCCTTGTTGCGGTCGATCGCAGGGCTCGCGCCAGGCGTGCCCTGGAGGTTTATGATGGTCGCGCCATTCGGGAACATTTTCTCGATCAGGTCGCCCTGAGCCTCGCCTCCCTTGACGTTGTCAGCCCCGACATGGCCGATGATCCCTGTCACCGACGGCACCCGCCGGTCGACGGTGACGACCGGCACCTTGGCGTCGATCGCCTCCTGCAGCGCCGGCGCCATCGCATCGACCTCGTTGGGCGAAAGCACGACACCTTTGACGCCCTTGGCGAGCGCGGCCTCGATGTCGGCGGTCTGCTTGGGCGAGGACATTTGGCCGTCGCCCTCGATCGTATCGAGGCCCTGCTGGTCCGCGGCAGCCTTGAAGGCCTTCATCATATGGACGAAGAACGGGAAGTTCATGCCCGGAACGGAAATGAGAATGAGCGGCTTGTCGGCCGCGAAGGCGGGCGCGGCGAGCGCCATCGCGAGCAGGCTCGCAGTCAACACTCGACGGGTGATGCGCATGGATTGTCCTCCCTGGAGCCGGCCTGACATGTTAGCTGGCGGTGCGGCACCATGTCCGAAATCGGGCGCAGCTACAAGGGAGGTTCGGTCTGTTTTTCGAAGCCGGCGAAGCCGTGGGTGACCTTTCCCTCCGACCCCTTTCCCAAGTGGAGAGAGGAGTTCACGCCGCCTCGATCGCCATCGCCGTCGCTTCGCCGCCGCCGATGCAGAGCGCGGCCACGCCGCGCTTCAACCCGCGAGTCCGTAGCGCGGCGATCAGCGTCACCAGAATGCGCGCGCCCGACGCGCCGATCGGATGGCCGAGCGCGCAGGCGCCGCCGTTGACGTTGACCTTCTCGTGCGGGAGCCTCAGATCGCGCATCGCCGCCATGGCGACGACGGCGAAAGCCTCGTTGATCTCGAACAGATCGATGGACTCGTTGCTCCATCCGGTCTTGTCCAGAAGTTTACGCAGGGCGCCGATCGGCGCGGTCGGAAAATCTTTTGGCGCGGCTGCGTGCGTCGCATGCCCCAAGATCCGGGCCAGGGGCCGCACGCCGCGCTTCTCGGCCTCGCTGTCGCGCATCATGACGAGCGCGGCGGCGCCGTCGGAGATCGAGCTTGAATTGGCCGCCGTCACCGTGCCGCCTTCGCGGAAGGCGGGCTTGAGCGTCGGGATCTTGTCGGGCTTCGCCTTGGGCGGCTGCTCGTCGGTCGCGACAAGCGTCTCGGCCTTGCCGGCCTTCACGCTGAGCGGCGCGATCTCCCAGGCGAAATCGCCGTTTCTGATCGCACGGTTGGCGCGCTCGAGCGAGCTCAGCGCGTAAGCATCCTGTTCCTTGCGGGTGAACTGGTAGGCTTCCGCGCAATCCTCGGCGAACGTCCCCATGAGCCGCCCTTTGTCGTAGGCGTCCTCAAGGCCGTCGAGAAACATCGAGTCGAGGGCGCGGCCGTGGCCCATGCGGTAGCCGGAGCGCGCGCGATCGAGCAGGTAGGGCGCGTTGCTCATGCTCTCCATGCCGCCCGCGACGACGACATCGGCCGAGCCTGCGCGCAAAAGATCGTGGGCCAGCATGGCCGCCTTCATGCCCGAGCCGCACATCTTGTTGATCGTGGTCGCGCCCGCGGCAAGCGGCAATCCGGCGCCGATCGCCGCCTGGCGCGCCGGCGCCTGGCCCTGGCCCGCCGGCAGCACGCAGCCCATCAGGATCTCGTCAACGCTGTCGGCTGGGACTCCGGCCCGTTCGACCGCGGCCGAAATGGCGCGCGCGCCAAGCGCATGGGCTGGCGCGTCCTTGAGATCGCCGAGAAAGCCGCCCATGGGCGTACGGGCCGCGCCGACGATGACGATAGGGTCCGAGGCGCTCATGGGGATCGGCTCTCCGGTCGCTTCAAGGCGTTCCGCGCGGCCCCATCGCAAGTGACTGGCGCGCATCGCCTCAAGCTCTCATATAGGGGAGCGTCGACCGATTAGAAACAGCGGCGAGTGGAGGAGCGAGCATGCCTGAAGCGGCGCCGGACATTCGCGTGAAGCGGGTATACGACCCTCCCGACGCGCAAGATGGAGCGCGGGTGCTGGTGGACCGCCTGTGGCCGCGCGGCGCTCGCAAGGACGAAGCGAAGCTGACGCTGTGGCTGAAGGAAATTGCGCCAAGCGATGAACTCAGGCGTTGGTTCGGCCATGACCCGGCCCGGTTCAGCGAGTTCTCGCGACGCTACCGGGCGGAGCTCGCCGCCAACAAAGACGCGGTTAGCCGGATCGAAGACTTGGTGAAGGCCGGTCCGGTGACCTTGCTCTATGCCGCGCACGACGAGGAGCACAATAACGCGCGCGTCCTTGCGGACTACCTCGAGGCTCGCGTGCTGGGCAGAAAAGAACGCCCATGATGGAGACTGGAATGGATCATGAGTTTCGCGGCGCCGAGGAAAGGCGCGCCGCCATCGTCGCCCTCACGCAAGAGGAGACTGGCATTGATGAGGGGATGATCGAGTCGCTCATTCGCGGCTTCTACGCGCGCGTGCGCAACGACCCACTGCTTGCGCCGATCTTCGAATCGCGTATCTTTGACTGGGAGCCGCATCTCGAAAAGATGTTCGCATTCTGGTCCTCGCTGACGCTGATGACCGGGCGCTACCACGGCCAGCCGATGGCGAAGCACTTGCCGCTGCCAGTGGACGCAATCCATTTCGACCGCTGGCTCGCGCTCTTCGATGAGACCGCGCGCGAACTTTGTCCGCCAGCGGCCGCCGAGCGGTTCATCGAGCGGGCGCACCGCGTAGCTGAGAGCCTTGAACTCGGCGTCGCGGGCGCGAACGCAGTCCTGCTCGCAAAAGGCGAGCGCTATCGTCGGTCGGCATGATCACTTGTCGGAGAAAAGCGTCAAGAGGACTTTCCCCTTGTCGCCGATGATGCAGACCAGCGTCTGCGGCTTGGTGGTCTTTGTCCGCTCCACATAGGCGTCGCCGATGACGACGGTTTTGATCGGGACGTTTTCGATGGTCGTGTCGGCCTTGATGATCCTGGCGCTGTCGAGATCGATCAGCACATCCTTGACCTTCGGATACTTTTGCTGAAGCGCTAGCAGGCCGCTCGCCTTGCAAGCATCCGCCTCGGGAGACACCGTTTCCGCGCAAGCCGCGCTGGCCATCAGCGAAGCGAGGAACGTCAATGCAAATCCATGCCGCGCCATCATCTCCCTCCACGGACAGTTCTTCGCTTGAACTCTGGAGCGCGCGACATTGTTCCGGATACGTCATTCGCCGCCCGCAGAGCGGTGCGTCTGGCTCGCGCGTTCGGCGTGGGCGTGTTAGCTGTAGGCGATCATGACACTGTCAAGCGAAGAGATCGAGCGCTACGCGCGCCAGATCGTGTTGCGTGGCGTCGGCGGCCCCGGCCAGAACAAGCTCAAAGCCGCGCGCGCGCTCGTTGTCGGCGCGGGAGGCTTAGGCTCGCCGGCCCTGCAATATCTGGCTGGAGCTGGAGTCGGCACCCTCGGGATCGCCGACGACGATGTCGTCGCGCTCTCGAACCTCCACCGGCAGGTCATTCACGTGACCGGAGACGTCGGGCGGCCCAAGACCGAGAGCGCTCAAGCGGCGATCGCCCGCATCAATCCTTTTGTCGCGGTCGAACCGATCGCTGTTCGCCTTGACGAGAAGAACGCAGGCGCAATCGTCAGGCGCTTCGATGTCGTGCTCGACGGCTCGGACAATTTCGCCACCCGCTACGCGCTGTCGGACGCGTGTTTTTATGAGCAGCGTCCGCTCGTCTCTGCGGCGCTCGGCGAGTTCGACGGCACGCTGACGACGCTCAAGCCCTACGAGAATGGACCGGACGGCAAGCCTAACCCGACCTATCGCTGCCTGTTCCCGGAGGCGCCTCCGCCAGGAACCATCCCGACCTGCGCCGAAGCCGGCGTGTTGGGGGCGCTCGGCGGCGTACTCGGTTCGCTCATGGCCCTCGAAGCGATCCGCGAGATCGTCGGCGGCTTCGGCGATGGCGACGATGGGCTGGTCGGGCGGCTCCTCATGATCGATGCGCGCGCGATGCGGTTCGAGACGCTGCGCTACGCCTGGGATCCCGACAATACGCTGAGCGGCGCACACCGCCCGGCCCGGCTCATGCGCGAAGCCTGATTTTATCGGCCCGCCCGCGACTACTTCGTGGGATTGACGAAGCCCACGCAATTGTTGCGGCCCGAATCGAGGCATCGCTGAGCTCTGCGGCTGTGGTCGAGCGCGTGGAAAACCCAGTAGCCGATGAGGACGAGCGCCGCGATCGCGAGAAGCGCGATGACATTGGCGAAATTCCGGCGCTCGAAATCACTCTCCTGCGCCTCCCCGCGCCTCGGCAGGTTCAGGCGATAGAGTTTGAATTCCTCCGGTCGAGCTTGCGCCATTGTTTCGCGCTCAGTCGTATTGGGCCCGCTCTAAATCGCTGGCCCATTGGCGCCTTTATATGCCGCAGGCGAGCTTTGCTCAATGGCCGCCAGCATTTTAACCTATTTGATCAGTTGGACATAATTCTATCCAGGCATAGTGCGCGCGGGCTTCCCCACCCCTCACCCGGAGACAGGCCATGCGCCGCCTCGTTGCCTATTGCGTTCCCGCGCTTCTTCTCGCCCTTCCCACCCCTTCGCTTGCCTTCAACGATGGAGTCATCGTCTTCGCGCCCCCGCAGCCGCAAGCGGCCGAAAGCGCTTCTGGCGAGGCGCCCGCCGCCGCCCCAACGCCCATGCGCGGGCGATATGGCGGCGGCTTCATCGAAGCCCTGCTGACCGGCGGCCTGGCGCAAGACCCGCAGGGAACCGCCCCTACGGTCGAACCGGCGCCGGACGCGGTGGCCGGACCCGAGCCGCAGTTCCGCCGGCAAGAGGTCGACTATACGGGACCGGAGGCGCCAGGAACGATCGTCGTCGACACGCCCGACAAGCTCCTGTTTCTGATCGAGCCGGATGGGAAAGCGCTGCGCTACGGCATCGGCGTGGGCCGTCCCGGCTTCGAATGGGCCGGAATCAAGCGGATCAGCCGCAAGTCGGAATGGCCGGAGTGGACGCCGCCGCCGGAAATGCTGCTGCGCCGACCCGATTTACCCCGCTACATGGCCGGCGGGCCGGGTAATCCGCTCGGCGCCAGAGCCCTCTATCTCGGCTCCACGCTCTACCGCATTCACGGCACCAACGAGCCTTCGACCATCGGTCACAACGTCTCGTCCGGCTGCATCCGGATGATGAACACGGACGTGATCGACCTTTACAATCGGGTGCCGGTCGGCGCGAAAGTGATCGTGCTCTAAAACGAAAGCGGCGAGGCGCGCGCACGCCTCGCCGCTCATTTGGGGAAGATCCGACCGTCAGACGTCGTCGTAGCCGCCGCCGTCATCGGACGAACCATCCGAGCCGTCGAAGGTCGAATCGTCAAGATTGTCGAAGTTGGCGTCCTGGACGCCGGGCGCGCCGGGATCGAACTGCTGGAAATTGGCGTCGGAGCCGGCGTCAGGCCGGTCGCCGTAATAGTTGTTGATCTCCGTCATCTCCGGCCTGTCCCCAGCGAGGCCCGAGCCGCCGAAGCCCGCGGCGTTCGCCCCACCCCCAAAGAGACCGCCGCCGCCGCCGTGGCCGCCGAACAGGCCGCCCAAGAGGTTGCCAAGGACGACGCCGCCAGCCACGCCCGTCGCAGTCGAGGCCGCATTTTGCAGGAAGCCGCCGCCGCCCGAGGCTTGAGGCTGGCCCCATGGCCCGGGCTGCTGCGGATAGCCCTGCGGAGGCGGGGGAGGATAGCCGCCCTGGGGGGGAGGCGGCGCGTAGCCGCGCGGGGGCGGGGGCGCAGCGCGCTGATAGGCCTGCGGGTCAGGCTCCTGCCGGGGCGGAGCGGAGGGCCCGCCGCCGAAAATGGACTTGCCGAGATTGCCGAGAAAACTGCCGTGTTCCTCGCTCTGCCCGGCGCCCTGCTGCGCGGCCGCCTCGAGTTGGGAGATCCGGTTCGCTGCGGCCTCCAGGGCCTGCTGCTGGACGAGCACGGTCTGCGCCAGGACATAGGGCGCGTGGGGCGCTGCACGAACCGCGCCATCGATGAAGGATTCGGCTTCGGGGTCGCGCTGCGTCGCCGCGGCGGAGTTGACGCGCTGGAAAAGGCCACCAAGCATCTGGCGTTCGTCGGGGGTCATGACGCTCTCCCTGCGGCCGGATCGGCCGCGCCCAGAATGTAGCGACGCATGCGGCCAATCCAAGGCTTCCGTTCGGGTTTTTCGCGCGACGAACGCGTTTTCGCGCCAGGCCCGGCTGCGGCGCGCCTTTACTCAGGCGGGCCGATCGTCTAGGCGATGGCCGCAGACAGCCCCGGCTCGGCTTTTTGCCGCCCATGCCGGGGCTTCGCTCGTTTAAACCACCGGAAAGAGCAATCGACCTTGGCCAATGTTGTCGTTGTCGGCGCCCAATGGGGCGACGAAGGAAAGGGCAAGATCGTCGATTGGCTGTCGGTCGGCGCCGACGTGGTGGTTCGGTTCCAAGGCGGCCACAACGCGGGTCACACGCTGGTGATCGACGGCAAGATCTACAAGCTCGCGCTGCTTCCATCCGGCATCGTTCGGCCCGGTAAACTATCAATCATCGGCAATGGCGTCGTCCTCGATCCCTATCATCTTATTGAGGAAATCGAGGCGCTGAGCAGGCAGGGGATCGAGGTGACGCCGGAGAACCTCAAGATCGCCGAAAACGTGCCGTTGATCCTGTCGCTGCACCGCGATCTCGACGCCCATCGCGAGTCCGGCGGCGCAGCCAAGATCGGCACCACCAAGCGCGGCATTGGCCCGGCTTACGAGGACAAGGTCGCCAGGCGCGCGATCCGGCTCATGGACCTCGCCGACCCGGATGCGCTCGGCGGCAAGATCGACCGCCTGCTCGCCCATCACGGTCCGCTCTGCCGCGGCCTCGGACTGCCGCCGCCCAGCGCCGCAGCGATTCATCAGGAATTGTCAGCCGTCGCGCCGAAAGTTCTGCCGTTCATGGCGCCGACGTTCGAGATTCTCGACAGCGAGCGGCGAGCGGGCAAGCGCATCCTGTTCGAAGGCGCGCAAGGCGCCATGCTCGACGTCGACCACGGCACCTATCCATACGTGACGTCCTCGAACACGGTCGCGGCCAACGCGGCGACCGGATCCGGCCTCGGGCCGAGGGCGATCGGCTATGTGCTTGGCATCGCCAAAGCCTATACGACGCGCGTCGGCGGCGGTCCCTTTCCGACCGAACTCGACGACGAACTCGGTCGGCGGATCGGCGAGCGCGGCCGCGAATTCGGCACCAACACGGGGCGCCCGCGACGGTGCGGATGGTTCGACGCGGTGCTGGTGCGCCAGGCGGTCCGCACTTCCGGCATCGACGGCCTCGCGCTGACCAAGCTTGACATTCTCGACGGCTTCGAGACGATCAAGGTCGCGACTCGTTACCGCCTAAATGGCGAGGAGATCGATTATCTTCCCGCCTCGCAATCCGCGCAGGCGCGCATCGAGCCGCTTTATGAAACGATCGAAGGCTGGAAGGGAGCGACGAGCAAGGCGCGGTCATGGGCCGACCTGCCGGCGCAGGCGATAAAATATGTGCGCCGAATCGAGGAGCTGGTCGGCGCGCCGGTCGCCTTATTATCGACGAGTCCTGAGCGCGACGATACGATTCTTGTGCATGATCCATTTCAGGACTAAGGGACCTGCCGCGTCATCGCGCGGAAGGGTTGAGCGGACGCTTCATGGCTGATTATCTCTCGCTGCTCACGCGAGCCGTCGCCAATTTGCCCGACGCGGGCACGCCGGCGACGCGCGGAGCCATCTATGGGCGCGCAAAAAAGGCTTTGCTCGAACAGCTGAGGAGCCTACGCCCACCGTTGCCGGATAGCGACATCGAGCGCGAGGAGAAGGCGCTCGACGCGGCGATCGCCGAGATCGAGGGGAAGTACGGGTCGGAAGGCGCCGCCGAGCCTGCTCCGGCGGCCGTGGCGGGAACGCCGCCCGCGCCGGCTGCGGCAAAGCCGGGCGCCGCGCCCGCTCGCACGTCCACGCCGCCTCAATCCGCGGCCATCCAGCGCCCGGCCGCGCCTGCGGCATCCGGGCCATCCGCCCAAGCGCGCCCGCCCGCCCAGCCAAGGCCGGGTCAATCCGAACCTACGCCGGGCGCGCCGATACCTCCCGGGGCTGCTCAGCGGCCTCAAGTCACGGCTCAGGGGCGCAGCCCGATGGCCGCCGCGCCGCCGCGCCCCTCGCCGCAAGCGCCGACTGCGGCTGCGGGCAAGCCAGCCGCAGTCGCACCGCCGGCCGCGGCTTCGTCGGCTCGATCGCAGCTGGCTGCGGCGATGGGCAATTCGTCTTTGGGCCGGGCCGCGCCTTCGGTCGGGGCGAGAGGCGGCAAGGATGAGGGTGTGCCGGGGGTGGCGGCGCTTGACGCAGCCCGGGCGGTCCGGCCGACCAGGGCCGATGACGGGCGGGAGTCCGGCGCGCCGCCTGTCCTGGCGACCCGTCGCGACGACCCGGTGCAGTCCGGCGACGCGCCGCAGGTGGCGGCCGAGCTTGACCGCCCCGGCCTGGCTTTCCGGCCGGACGCGGAGATCCAGCGTCCGGTTGCGCCAAGCCTCGACGTCGCCAAGCCGAAACCGTGGCCATGGATCGCCGCGGCGGTCCTGCTTGGCGTTGTTCTTGCGGTGGCGGCAGCCGCGATCCTGATGCGCCAGAAGCCGCAGGATCTCGCGATCAAGCCCGCTGTCGAGGCGCCGCAGCCCGCCGCGCCGCAGCCCTCGGCGAAGAGCGCCGAACGCGTAGAGCCGCCCCCGCCAGCCTCGCCTCAGCCAACAACGCCCGCGACCGGAGGGCAAGCGACCCAGCCGGGCGCTCAAGGCGCAGCGGCGCCAGCCACCTCTCCCGCCCCCGAAGCGGCGAACCCGGCTGCCGCGCCGTCGCCGTCAGCAGGACGGGCGGCGATGCTGGTCGCCGCAGCCGACAATCCGCAGAAGCCGGTCGTGAGCCTGGGCTCGACGACCTGGTCCCTGATTCCGCCGGTTCCAAACCAGCCAGCCACGGTCGCGGTGAAGGCTGAAGCCGATATCCCCGACCTCAAGATGCACGCCACCATGACTTTGAGAAAAAACACCGATCCGACGCTGCAGGCGACGCACACGATCGACCTCAAATTCGCCTTCGCCGACGGCGCGCCGATCACCGGCTTCAAGGACGTCGGCCTGCCGCAGATGCGCAAGGAGGATTCGACCGCGGCGGAAGCCCTGACCAGCGTGAAGGTCAAGATCAGCGACACCTATTTTCTCATCGCGCTCGCCAAGGGGGAAGCCGACACCGCCCGCAACCTCGACCTGATGAAGACGCGCTCCTGGTTCGACTTCCCCCTGTTGCTTAACGACGATCGCATCGCGAAGATCGTGTTCCAGAAATCAGCCGAGGGGCAGGCGATGCTGGATAAGGCGTTCGAGGCGTGGAAGTAGGCGGAAAGCCTATCCGCGCAGGTTGAACACGCGGGTCGAGACAAAATAGCCGTCCTCGACGACGCCGAAGGTGATCGGCGTTCCGAAGCACTCCACGTAAGCCCTCCCGTTGATCGGGGCTAAGCCGCGCAGCAGCAGTTTCTGGCCCCGTCGCAGGATCGCCGCGCCCGAACGATCGACCCGCACGACCGGGATTTCGGCCAGGCCCGCCTGCAAGGGCAGAATGGCGCGCGCCATTAGCTCCGCGTCATCCGGCAGCCGATCGAGCGGGATTGCCGACTCGGCGCCAAACGGGCCGACCCGGGTGCGGCGCAATTCGATCACATGTCCGTAGCAGCCGAGCGCCCGCCCGAGATCGCGCGCGATCGCGCGCACGTAGGCGCCCTTGCCGCATTCGGCCTCGAGCACCGCGGTGTGCGGCTCAACCGATTTGAGCTCGAGCCGGTAGACATGGATCGGGCGCGGCTCGATCTCGAAGGTTTCGCCTTCGCGGGCGAGGTCGTAAGCTCGCGCGCCGGCGATGCGGATGGCGGAAAAGGTCGGCGGCGTCTGGAGAATTTCGCCGACGAAGCGCGGCAGCAGGCCTTCGATTTCGGCCGGGGCGGGGCGCTTGTCCGAGCGCGCGACAATTTCCCCTTCCGCGTCGTCGGTCGCGCTTTCCTCGCCCCAGCGCACCCGGAAGCGGTAGGATTTGGCCCCGTCCTGAACGACGGGCACGGTCTTGGTCGCTTCGCCGAAAGCGACCGGCAACACCCCGGAGGCGAGCGGATCGAGCGTGCCGGCGTGGCCGGCCTTCTTGGCGTTGAACAGGAATTTGAGCCGGCCGACGGCCTGGGTCGAGGAGACGCCGGTCGGCTTGTCGAGATTGATCCAGCCGTCGATCTCGAGGCGGGGTGGACGCTTCTGCTGCGGCCCGCCGCGGCTACGCCTTTCGCCCTCCCTGGGGCCGGACAACCCACCTTCGCCAGCCTCGCCGCTCATGCCTTGTCCTCGCCCTCGGAACCCTTCAGATCCCGCGCCACCGCCGGCGACCTCAGGAGCTCGTCCATACGCGCCTGAGCGTCGAAGCTCGTATCCAGAACGAAGCGCAGATCGGGAGCGAACTTGAGATTGACGCGGCGCGCGACGAGCACGCGCAGCTCCTTCTTGTGGCGATCGAGCGCCTCGACTGCGGCTCCCGCGCCCTTGCCGCCGAGCGGCATCACCAGAATCGTCGCGAGCTTAAGATCCGGCGACATGCGCACGGCTGGAATGGTGATCGGATGGCGGTCGAACGCTTCGTCGGGCGCCTCGCCGCGGGCGAGAATGTCGGCGATCGCGTGACGGATGAGTTCGCCGACCCGCTCGGCCCTGTGACTTCCGGCGTGGGGCTTCAATAAGGAACGGGACATTGCGCTCTCCCTTGAGGCGCTGCGTGAATGCGACATCCGGAGGGCGCGAAACGCGCGCTCAGGCGTCCTGCATGCGCAGGATTCCGGCCACCGTGAATGACCGGCGGTGGAAGCCCTCGGCGGCCCGGGTGAGGTTGGCTCGCATGTCTTTTCGTTCCGCCGCGCCGGTTAGAGCGTGCGGCGGATCTCCTCGACGTTGTAGCACTCGATCACGTCGCCCACCCGCATGTCATGGTAGTTCTCGAACGCCATTCCGCATTCCTGTCCGGCCTGCACCTGAGCGACTTCGTCCTTGAAGCGCTTGAGCGTCGAGAGCTTGCCCTCATGCACGACCACGCTGTCGCGAATGAGGCGCACGTGCGCGCCGCGCTGCACGACGCCATCGGTCACGCGGCAACCCGCCACCAGGCCAACCTTGGAAATGTCGAACAATTCGAGAATTTGGGCATTGCCCAGCATCGTCTCGCGCAGCGTCGGCGCAAGCATCCCCGAGAGGGCGGCCTTCACGTCGTCGACCAGATTGTAGATGATGTTGTAGTAGCGGATCTCGACGCCTTCCTGCTCGGCGAGGTCGCGCGCCTCCTTGTTCGCGCGGACATTGAAGCCGAGGATGACAGCCTTCGAGGCCGTGGCCAAGGTCACATCGGATTCGATGATGCCGCCGGCGGCGCCGTGGATGACCCGCGCCATGACCTCGTCGTTGCCAAGCTTTTCGAGCGCTGAAGTGATCGCCTCGACCGAGCCCTGCACGTCGCCCTTGAGGACGATCGGCATCTCCTTGTGACCAGCCGCCTTGAGATTGCTCATCATGTCGGCGAGCGAGGTCCTCGCGGCAGGCCCGCGCGCGACGATCTTCTCGCGCCTCTGGCGTTCGCGATATTCGGTGATTTCCCGCGCCCGCGCCTCGGACTCGACGACCGCGACACGGTCGCCCGCGTCCGGCGCGCCGGAGAACCCCAGCACCTCGACGGGGGTCGAGGGCCCAGCCGACTCGAGGGTCGCCCCTTTGTCGTCGATCAGCGCCCTGACCCGTCCCCAGTGCGATCCGGCGACGACCAGCGCGCCGACCTTCAGCGTGCCCCGTTGCACGAGCACGGTCGCGACGGGGCCGCGGCCACGGTCGAGCCTCGCCTCGATGACGGTTCCTTCCGCGCTGCGGTCGGGGTCGGCGGCAAGATCGAGCAGCTCGGCCTGCAGCGCGATCGCCTCGAGCAGCTTGTCGAGATTGGTTCCCTTCGTCGCCGAGACTTCGACCGCGAGCGTATCGCCGCCGAACGCCTCGACCTGCACGTCGTGCTGCAGCAGTTCCTGCATCACCCGCTGCGGGTCGGCCTCGGGCTTGTCGATCTTGTTGACGGCGACGATGATCGGCGCCTTGGCCGCCTTGGCGTGGCGAATCGCCTCAATCGTCTGCGGCATGACGCCGTCGTCGGCCGCCACGACCAGCACGACGATGTCGGTGACCTTGGCGCCGCGCGCGCGCATCGCGGTGAAGGCCGCGTGACCCGGGGTGTCGATGAAGGTGATGGTCTGGCCGCCCGGCGCGACGACCTGATAGGCGCCGATGTGCTGGGTGATGCCGCCCGCTTCGCCCGCCACCACATTGGCGTGCCGGATCGCGTCGAGCAGCGACGTCTTGCCGTGATCGACGTGACCCATGATGGTGACGATCGGGGGGCGCGCGACGGCGGCGCCGTCTTCGTCGGGCCGATCGAACAGGCCTTCCTCGACGTCGGATTCGGCGACCCGCTTGACCGAATGGCCCAGCTCCTCGGCAATGAGCTGCGCATCGTCTGCGTCGAGCACGTCAGTCAGCGTCACCATGCGCCCCTGGCGCATCAAAAGCTTGATCACGTCGACCGCTCGCTCGGACATGCGGCTTGAGAGTTCCTGGATGGTGATAGCTTCCGGAAGGACGATCTCGCGCGCGATCTTCTCTTTCTGGTCGTGCGCGCCGTGGCCCTTCAGCCGCTGCGTGCGGCGACGGAACGCGGCGACCGAACGGGTGCGCTCCTCCTCGCCCGAGGTCGCGCTGGTGACGGTCAGCCGGCCGCGGTTGCGCTGCTCGCCGGTGCGCGCCGGACGCGGCGTCGGAACCAGCACTTTCTGCGGAGGCAGGCTCAGCGCCGGCCGCTTGATGACGACGACGCGCCGCGCTTCGTCCTCTTCGCCGGCGCGAGCTGGCGCTGCCGGGACGACGACGCTGGGCGCGGCGGTCTGGGGATTGCGCGGCAGCGACGGGGATTGCGCGGGCTCGCCACCGGAAAAGCGCCGTCGCGCTTCGTCCTCGGACTGCCGTTTGAAAGTGGCTTCCTGTGAGCGGCGAATCTCTTCCTCGCGCTTGCGCGCTTCCGCAGCCTCGCGCTCGTGGCGATCGCGCGCCTCGCGCTCGCGCCGGGCCTCGGCCTCCGCCCCCTGACGGCGGCGATCCTCCTCCTCGTTGGCCCGCGCGTCATTCAACGCCCGGGCGCGCGCCTCGCGCTGCTCGGCGGTCAGAGTAGGCAGCACGACGCCGGTCTTGGGCGGCGGCGGGGGGGCAGGCTTGCCCGGCGCGACGGGAGCGGGCCGCGCGCCTGCCGTCAGTATGGGCTTGGCGGGGCCTGAAGCGGCCTGCGCCGGCTGAGCGGCGGGCGCAGCCGCCTCTCCGGGGGTCAAAATCCGCCGCTTCACCTTCTCGACGACAACCGCCTTGCTGCGCCCGTGCGAGAAACTCTGCCTCACCGTGCCCTGCTCAACAGGGCGCTTAAGGTGCAAAGTCACCTTGGGCGGCGCGGCCGTCACAGTCTTATCGCTATTACCCGTCTCACTCATGCCAATTCCTAACCACTTGGCCTTTCAGCCAACTTAGCGGCGCCCGTCTACGTTCCAGCCTTGTCAGCCGCGTTGCGCCCGCGCACTGTTCCGGCCGCCGCGTCCGCTTTGCTTTCGCGATAACGGCGCAAACGATCCGCCCTTGCGAGAAAGGCCGAACTCGCCGCCCCATGTTTAAGGGCAGCATGTATCACATTTGCCCGTCCCAACGCCAAATCCAATTGGCCCGACGCAAAGAGATCGATGCGCGCAACATCGCCCGCTGCCGGGCCAAGTTTGGCGTGCAGCGCCTGGACCCGCTTGGCCGCTCCGTCGGGCGCCCCGTCGCTCGCCTGAATGAGAGCCGTGACGCCGCCAGCATCGATCGCCGAGTCGACCTTGAACGCCCCGGCTACGACGAGGCCCGCCTTGTTGGCGATCGACAGCGACTGCAGCGCGTCGCGCTCGAGCAGCGCGTCGACCGTCTCCGCCAGCGACGAGGACGCCGCGACTTTTGCGCGGAACGCGCGTGAAAAAGCCTGTTTGGCGGCAGCCCGGCTCACGGCTTCAAAGCTGAGCGTCGTCCACACGCCGCGTCCGGGTAGCTTGCGACGAACGTCAGGGACGACCGATCCGTCGGGGCCGAGCGCGAAGCGCAGCATCGCCTCGGGAACGTCCTTCGTCCCCGTCACGATGCAGGTCCGCTCCGACCCGGATGCGTCGCTCAAAGTCTGCAATCGATCGACCCCTTCGCCGCCTACGCGCTTTCCACGCCTTCGCCGTCTTGCGCTTGCGGCTCTTCCTCAGGCGCGAGCGCCTCGATCCAGCCTGCGCGCACGCGCGCGTCCAAAATCATGGCGTCGGCTTGCGCCCGCGATACGTCGAAGCCGTTCAGAAAGCCCGGCTTCGCCACGTCGCCGTCGGTCCAGCCGACGAGGTCGTCGCTGGCGCAATCGGCGAGATCCTCGAGCGACTTGACGCCGTTCTCTCCGAGCCTGA
This sequence comes from Roseiarcus sp., assembly GCA_036489975.1. Lineage (GTDB taxonomy): Bacteria > Pseudomonadota > Alphaproteobacteria > Rhizobiales > Beijerinckiaceae > Roseiarcus. Next base: position 3,449 of record DASXES010000091.1, on the reverse strand, counting down.
CCAGCATGGGCGTGGTCAGGCCGCCGATCTCCTTGAGATCGTCGCTGACGCCGAGCGCCTTGCGCTGGTCGTCGAATTCGGCCTCGATCCGGGCGAGATGCCCTTGCGCGCGCGCCTGGATTTCGGCCGCCGTGTCCGCGTCGAAGCCCTCGATCGAGGCAAGCTCGGGCGGCTCGACATAGGCGATTTCCTCGACCGTGCGGAACCCTTCCGAAGCGAGCAATTGCGCCACCGTCTCGTCGACGTCGAGCGCCTCCATGAAGGTCTGCGTCCGCTCGGCGAACTCCTTCTGCCGCCGCTCGGACTCCTCGGCTTCCGTCAGGATGTCGATGTCCCAGCCGGTGAGCTGCGAGGCGAGGCGCACGTTCTGCCCGCGGCGGCCGATGGCGAGCGACAGCTGATCGTCCGGAACGACAACCTCGATGCGGGTCGTGTCTTCGTCGAGCACCACTTTCATCACTTCCGCCGGCTGCAACGCGTTGACGATGAAGGTCGCAGGATCCGCAGACCATGGAATGATGTCGATCTTCTCGCCCTGCAATTCGTTGACCACCGCCTGCACGCGCGAGCCACGCATGCCGACGCACGCGCCGACCGGATCGATCGAGGAATCATTCGACACCACGGCGATCTTGGCGCGCGAGCCCGGATCGCGGGCGACCGACTTCACCTCGACGATGCCGTCGTAGATTTCCGGCACCTCCTGGGCGAACAGCCTCGCGGTGAATTGCGGATGGGTGCGGGAAAGGAAAATCTGTGGGCCGCGGGCCTCGCGGCGGACGTCATAGACGTAAGCGCGGACGCGGTCGCCGGGGCGAAACATCTCGCGCGGGATCAGTTCGTCGCGCCGCACGACCGCCTCGCCCGCGCCGGCGCCGCCGAGATCGACCACGACATTGCCGTATTCGACCCGCTTGACCGCGCCGTTGATGATGTCGCCGATGCGATCCTTGTAGACGTCATATTGCTTGTCGCGCTCCGCCTCGCGGATCTTTTGCACCAGCACCTGCTTGGAAGCCTGAGCGGGAATGCGCCCGTAGTCGAACGGGGGCAGCGATTCGGCGATCCAGTCGCCGATCTGAGCCGAGGGATTCTTCTTCTGCGCCTCGGTCAGCGTCATCTGCGTCGCCTCGTTCTCGACCTCGTCGACAACGAGCAAAAGCCGGGAAAACCGGATCTCACCAGTTTTCGGATTGATCTCCGCGCGGACCTCAGTCTCCTGGCCGTAACGCGAGCGCGCGGCCTTCTGCATCGCGTCTTCCATCGAAGCCAGAACGATCGTTCGATCGATCGATTTCTCCCGCGCGACCGCATCGACAATCTGCAACAGTTCAAGTCGGTTGGCGCTAACGGCCATGATTCTCTCCTTCGTCAGGCCCGAGCAGCTTTGGAGCCGCGCCGCGGGCCGCGGCTTTGGGTTCGTTTGTCTTACGCGTGGCGCGCGGAGCGCCCTCTCGGTCGTTGCCCGTCTTGCGCTCAGGTCCTCGCTTCGCGTCCTTGAGCGCCGCCTTCTCGCGCCGGAGCGCGGCGCGAATGAGATCGTCGGTCAATATGAGCCGCGCCTCGGCCATCGCGCGGATCGGCAATTCGACCTCGCTCTTGCTCCCGTCGTCGGCGGCTAGCGCCATTCGCGCCGCTGGCCCATCGGGTCCGGGCACGACGGCGGCGAGATGTCCACGAAAGCGCTTGCGTCCATTGATCAGGACCGCCATTTCCACACGCGCTTCGTGGCCGGCGGCGCGGGCGAAATCCGATTCACGCACCAGCGGCCGATCAATGCCCGGCGACGAAATTTCCAATCGATAGGCCTGAGCCATCGGCTCCTCGACATCGAAGACCGGCGACAACGCCACGCTGACGTTTTCGCAATCCTCGATCGACATCGTCCCGTCGGGACGCTCCGCCATGATCTGAATCGTCGCGCCCTCAGCCGACGAAATCTTGACCCGGACAAGCCGGTAGCCCAGGTCCCGCAGGACGGGCGTTGCGATGCGGCCGACACGCTCTCCCGGCCCCGAGTCTTTGATAAGGCGCGCTTCGTCGAGCCCTTCGACAGGTGCAACACCAGTTGGAAGCGAGGCTTCGACCATACGACCTTGGCAAGCAATAAAAAAGAGCGGGTCCCGGCCGGGCCCCACTCTCAACTTGTCTCCCCTTTCGGAGAGCTATGAGATGTCGTTGGCCGCGATATAGGGGAACGGCCGCGCCAGCGCAAGGGCAAAAGACGGGAGGAGCAGGCGTTTTCGCCGATGCTCCGCCGCGAGCGGCTTGAGCCAGACGCAGCGCCGCCCTGGCTGGACGCGCACCCGCCCTCACGCGGTCGGCAGCTTGTACCCCTTGAACGTCTCGCGCAGCTTGAGCTTGTTGATCTTGCCCGTCGCAGTGTGGGGAATTTCCTTCACCACCTGCATATCGTCAGGCATCCACCACTTTGCGATGCGCGGCTTCAGGAAATCGAGGACCTCGTCGCACTTGGGCAAGCATCCTTCCTTCGCCACCACGACGAGCAGCGGCCGTTCGTCCCATTTCGGGTGGGCGATGCCGATGACGGCGGCCTCGGCGACATCGGGGTGACCAACAGCCAGGTTCTCGATGTCGATGGTCGAGATCCACTCGCCGCCCGACTTGATCACGTCCTTGGCGCGATCCGTGATCTGCATGAACCCTTCGGAATCGATGGTCGCGACATCCCCGGTGTCGAAGAATCCGTGTTCGTCGAGGATGTTCGTGTCGTCCTTGAAATACCGGTCCACAACCGAGAAGCCGCGAACTTTCAATCGGCCAAAGCGCTTGCCGTCCCACGGCAGCGCTTTGTTTTCGTCGTCGACGATCTTCATTTCGACGCCAAACGGCGCCCAGCCCTGCTTGGCCTGGATCGTAAGTCTCTGCTCGCCCGAGAGCGCGCTTGCGCTTGGCTTGAGGGCGCCCGCGGAACCGACCGGGCTCATCTCCGTCATGCCCCAGGCGTGGCGGACCGTGACGCCGTAATCCTCCTGGAAGGCGCGGATCATATCGGGCGGACAAGCCGAGCCGCCAATGCCGACGAATTTGAGCGTCGTGAGCTTCTTGTTCTCCTTGCGCAGATATTGGAGCAGCCCCAGCCACACGGTCGGCACAGCTGCGGTCATCGTCACCTTCTCGGTCTCGAGGAGATCGAAGACCGAGGCGCCATCGAGCCTCGGCCCCGGCATCACCATGCTCGCGCCGCGCATCGGGCACGAGAGCGCGAGGCCCCACGAATTGGCGTGGAACATCGGCACCACGGGCAAGACCGCATCATTCGACGTAACCGTGAGACACGCCGAGGTGCTCGCCATCATCGAATGCAGGAGGTTCGAGCGATGCGAATAGAGCACGCCCTTCGGATTCCCGGTCGTGCCGGACGTGTAGCAGAGTCCGGCCGCGGTCCGCTCGTCGAACTCCTTCCAGGCGAAATCGTCGTCGACCTC
>DASXES010000028.1:0-3895 GCA_036489975.1 Roseiarcus sp. | reverse complement strand
AGAGGAACGATTCCGTTTGCTCGGGCGCGACCGCAAAGCCATTGGCGCGCAGGATCGCGACAAAACCGATGAACGGCGCGATGGCGCGCGGCGGCGGATCGATGTCGCTCATGCGACCGACTCGGCCAGCATGGCGTCGAGGCGCCCGGAAACATAGGCGAGGTCCTCTTCGTCCTTGAGCGCAACGCCGATCGAGCGCTTGAACGCGTCGGGCCAGCGCGCGCCGCCGCGATTGAGCAGCGTCGCGGCTTCCGCCCAGTCGACCGACTCGGAAATGCCTGGCGACTTGCTCAACGGCTCACGTCTCAGTTTGCCGACCGCAGCGACGACAGCGCGGGCCGTCGCCTCCGCGACGCTCGAGGCGCGCAGCATCACGATGCGCGCCTCCCGCTCGGCATTCGGGTAGTCGATCCAGTGATAGACGCAGCGGCGTCTGAGCGCCTCGTGCAGGTCGCGCGTACGGTTCGAGGTCAAAATGACGATCGGGCGCTCGGCGGCGCGAACGGTGCCACGCTCGGGAATCGAGATCTGGAAATCGGACAGGAATTCGAGCAGGAAGGCCTCGAACTCCTGATCGGAGCGATCGATCTCATCGATCAGGAGGACGGTTGAATCGGGCGAGCGCAGCGAGGCCAGCATCGGCCGCTCGATGAGGAAGGGATCGCCATAGATGTCGATGCTCTGCTCGCCGGCTTGCCGGATCGCCAGCATCTGGCGGGGATAATTCCACTCATAAAGCGCCGAGGAGGCGTCGATGCCTTCGTAGCACTGGAGCCGGATGAGGCGACGCGCCAGCACCGCGGCGACCGCCTTCGCCGCCTCCGTCTTGCCGACGCCGGGAGCGCCCTCGAGGAGAAGCGGCTTGCCGAGCGCGAGCGCGAGATAGACGACCGTCGCCAGGCCCTCGTCGGCGAGATAGTAGGCAGAGCGAAGCGCCCGCTCGAGCGCCTCCGGGCTACCGATCCCGACAATGTCAGCCCTGATCGCCATCGTTAAGCGCCTAGCGCCGCGCCTGCGGTCGTGCGCCGCCTTGCGCCTTGATCGCGCGCAGCACTTTTTCGGGCGTGATAGGCAGTTCGTCCATCCTGACGCCAACGGCGTTGAAGATCGCGTTGGCGATCGCGGGCATGACCGGGTTTGCGCACATTTCGCCCGGGCCCTTGGCCCCAAACGGACCGTCCGGGGCAGGACGTTCGAGGACGGTGATGTCATGGGGGCAAATGTCGCCCGGCCCTGGCATCAGGTACTCGACAAAATCGCGCGGCCCGTGGCTTGGATCGGGATAATACGGCTCCGGGGTCTCGTAGAGGGCGTGGCTGATGCCCATCCAGGCGCCGCCGACGAGCTGCTGCTCGACGAGGCGCGGATTGAGAGCCCGGCCGAGTTCGTAGGCGCTGTCCATCCTGACCATCGCGACTTCGCCGGTTTCGTCGTCGACCTCGACTTCGGCGACGAGACACGCATGGGCGTAGCAGGTCGCTGGCGACATCTCGCCTGTCTCTGGATCGACGTCGGACAGGGGAACGAGGAAGATCCCGCGTCCCGAGATCGTGCGCCCCTGCCGAAATTGCGCCGCGATGGCGACATCCTTGGTCGAGATCGATCGATGCGGCGCGCCCTTGACGTGAATGTTGCCGCGTCCGTCGGTCTCGAGGTCGCCAACGTTCACTTCAAGCTCTTCGGCCGCCGCCTCCATCATGACGCCACGCGCCTCGCGCGCCGCGGCCATGACCGCGTTGCCCACCCGATGTGTTCCGCGTGACGCGAAGCTGCCCATGCAGTGCGGGCCGGTATCGGAATCGGCCGTATCGACATACACGTCCTCGACCGGCACGCCGAGCGTCTCCGCGCAGATCTGGCGCGTGACCGATTTCATCCCCTGCCCGAGGTCGATCGACGACAGCGAGACGGTGAACTTGCCGCTTGGATTGGAATGAACCAGCGCCTGGCTCGGATCGCCGCCGAGGTTCATTCCGATTGGATAGTTCATTGACGACATGCCGCGTCCGCGGAGCTTGGCCATCTTATCTTCTCCTTCCGCCGAAGACTGACGAGAACCGGATCGCGCCGTGCGATGGCGGTGCCGCCGGCTGTGCAAGCGGGGGCGGCGCCGGAGGCGGCGGCCGGATCGGTTCCGGCGCAGGCGCCGCCGGACGTTCGTAGACCGTACGCTGCTGGCCTGCGGGACGGCCGACCTGCATCGGGTCGCGCGGGGCCGCGGACGCGGCGGGGCGCGGCGCGCCAATGTCCTTGAGCGACGACATGCGCTTGAAGTCGTCGCGAATGCGCCACTTGGCCTTCTCCGCCGCGACCTGCACGCATTCGATGAGGGCCGTGTTCTTTGCCTCGCGCCGATGCGCTTTCATGTCCCCGTCGCGATAGGCGTTGACGAGCCGGAACTCCATTGGGTCCATGCCGACGAGATCGGCGAGCTTGTCCATCTGGCATTCGATGGCGAAATCGACCGCCGTCACGCCGAAGCCGCGCATCGCCGTCGCCGGCACCCGATTGGTGAACACGCAATAGACCTCGGCATAGACATTGGGGATCGTGTAAGGCCCCGGCAGATGCGCCGCGCATTTGACCACGGCGTAGCTCGACAAGCGGGTATAGGCTCCGCTGTCGAACAGGCAGCGGAACTGACGCGCCAGAATGCGTCCGTCGCGGGACATTCCGTCCTTGATGAAGATCCGCTCGGCGCCGCGCGGGGCGCAATACAGCATCTCCTCTTCGCGTCCGATCATGTAACGGACCGGGCGCCCGGTCAGCATCGCGCCGAGGATCGAGAGCGGCTCGGTGACGGTGTCGACCTTGCCGCCAAACCCGCCGCCGACCGTGCCGCCGATGAAATGCAGCGTGTTCGACGGCACATCGAGGATCTTCGCGCAGGTGTCGAGCGAGAAGAACAGAGCCTGGGTCGAAGTGTAGACGACGTAGCGACCGTTGGTGTCGGGCGCTGCGATCGAGCCGTTGGTTTCGGTCGGCGCATGCTCGATCGGCGACATCTGATAGCGCTGCTCGAGAATGTGATCCGCCGACGCGAAGCCACGCTCGACGTCGCCGAAGCGGATCTTCTGGTGGTCGTAGATGTCGTGGTAGGTGAAGGTGTTTTTGGGATAGGTCTCGTTGATCACCGGCGCGCCGGGCTTGAGCGCTTCCTCGACGTCGAAAACCGTCGCCAGCGGTTCGTAGTCGACGCGGATCTTGGCGACCGCCTCGAAGGCTTCCCGTTCGCTGTCCGCGACGACGGCGACGATCGGCTCGCCCTTGTAGCGAACCTTGTCGACGGCGAGCGCCGGCTCGTCATCCTTGCCGAAATTGATCAGGCTGAGCAGCGTGTTGAGATTGCGCGGCACGTCGGCGCCACGGATGATCCGGCGCACGCCGGGGCTGCGCTCCGCCTCGGTGAGGTCGATGCGGCGAATGCGCGCATGAGAATGAGCGCTGCGCAGGACCTTGAGATGCAGCATGCCCTGCAGCTTGTGGTCGTTGAAATAGACCGAGGTTGCGGTGACATGGCCGAGCATGTCCTGGCGCTGCGTCGGCTTGCCGATCTCCTTGAGATTGTCATCGCGCTCGTCGGCGAAAATGTCTTTGCGCAGTTCAAGCATAAGTCACCCTTTCAGGCGCGCCGCTCGCCTCGCCGCGCGGCGGCGAGGACGGCGTTGATGATCGGCTCATAGCCGGTGCAGCGGCAGATGTTGCCGGAAATCGCGTCGATCACTTCGACGCGGCTCGGATCGGGGTTGCGATCGAACAAAGCCTTCGCCGCCATGAGCATTCCCGGCGTGCAATAGCCGCACTGCGCGGCGAAATTATCCATGAACGCCGCTTGGAGGGGATGAAGCTCCGGACCGGTCTTGAGACCATCCGCGGTCTCGATCGATTTTCCGGC
>DASXES010000090.1:0-32911 GCA_036489975.1 Roseiarcus sp. | reverse complement strand
GACGGCGCGGCCGCGCTCGCTGGACACCGTGGACACGCGGTCGACCGCGGCCTCGAACTCCTTCTTGTCGACCACGAGCTCCTTGTCGTTGTTGACGGGGATGACGCGCGCATAATCGGGAAACGTGCCATCGATCAGTTTCGTCGTCAGCACGACGTCGCCGAATTGAAAGCGCGCCTTGGCGGTCGAAATCTCGATGGCCACGTCCTGCGACATGTCTTCCAAGAGCTTTTGCACTTCGGCCACCGCCTTGCGGGGAGCGATGATCCCAGGCATGCCCACGGACCCCTCCGGCGCGGCAGTTTCAACCCGCGCCAGTCGATGGCCGTCGGTCGCGACCGCGCGCAGCATCGGCGCGCCCGCGCTGTCGACGGTATGGAGGTAGATGCCGTTCAGGTAATAGCGCGTCTCCTCGGTCGAAATGGCGAACTGGGTGTTCTCGATCAAGAGCTTGAGCTCGGCCGCCGGCACGGAGAACTTGTGCGAGAACTCACCCGCGGTGAGATCGGGAAAGTCGGACGCCGGCAGGGCCTGCAGGGTGAAGCGGGAGCGCCCCGAGCGCAGCACGAGCTGTCCCGCATCGCCCGTCGTCTCGAGGCTCGCCTGCGCCCCCTCCGGGAGCTTGCGCACGATGTCGTAGATCACATGGGCCGGAACGGTCGTCGCGCCGTTCTGGGCGACGTCGGCTGAAACCTGCTCGGACGCCTCGAGGTCGAGATCGGTGCTTTTGAGCGCCAGCCTGCCGTCCCTCGCCTCGATCAGCACATTGGCGAGGATCGGGATGGTGTTGCGCCGCTCGACGATGCGATGCACGTGCCCCAGAGCTTTAAGCAGGACCGAACGCTCGATGGTGACCTTCATCGCGAAAAATCCCGAGATGTTCCTGACGCCCGACGCGCCCCACAAGGGGGGCGGACCTTGCCAAGCCGCGCCAGTGTGCGCAAGGGCAGGCAAGCGCCCGGACAGTTTTTTCCAAAGCTGAGATTTTGATCTCAGGCGATACGGGAAGGATGAATGAGCCCGGCGCAGTAGGCCGGGCTCCCTGGCTCAAAACAGCCGACTTTGAGAATCAAGTTCAGGGAACGTGTCGCCCTTAAGGACTTCGCAGACGCGACCCTGATTGACTCCGAAGAACGCTGCAATGTGATGCTGAGCGATCCCCGTCTCGCGCATGCGATGCATCTCAATTGCCATGTCGCGGGTGACGGCTGGGGACCTCCCGCGACGCGGGACGGGAGGAGGATCTTCTTTTGACATTCCGACTTTCCTCAGGAAAGCCGGGCGAGCCCGCTTGATCGACGTGGAGGAGTGTGCAACAGATTCCTTGTCGGGAGGAATGTACGCATTCAATCCTTCTCGTAACTCAGCGGGCCGCCCGGTCTGGTGGAGAAACGATCGGAGCGGCCTGTTCCACCAGGCCGCTCTTTTCGTATCCGCGATGTTCGCGAACGAGTTGACCTTGCCAAGCCGCGCCAGCGTGCGCAAGGGCAGGCAAGCGGACCGCAGCCCGTTACCCAACGATTTTCGACGGCTCGTCAATTCCGCCGTAAGCTTTACTAGCCCTTAAACCACTGCCCTTACGGTCCTTAACGTGGCGGGGCGCGTTTCGCCCGAGGCTCCCTTAATCGGGGAGACGCCGCGAGCGGGATCAGCGATGCTCGGCCGAGGCGGCAAGAAGAGGCGTGACCGGATCGAGCCGCGCTTCGGCCGGAACGACGGGAGCCGAAGTTCCGGCGGCGACCTTCGCGCCGACCCGGCCGACCGTCCGCCGAACGTCGGCCGCAGGAAAAAGGCCGCCCGGTCGCGATCCGCCTCCAGCCCCAGGCGCACACGGCGCCGCTCGACGTTCGGCCACCTCGCCTATTGGGGCCTTGTGCTCTCGGTCTGGGGCGTCGTCGCGCTCGGCGCGCTCGTCGCCTATAACGCGAACCAGCTTCCCCCGATCGATCAGCTTGCGGTGCCGAGGCGCCCGCCCAACATCGCCATCCTTTCCGACGACGGCTCGCTCATCGCCAATCGCGGCGACACCGGCGGGCCAGCGGTCAGGCTCATCGACCTGCCGCCTTATCTGCCCAAGGCCTTCGTGGCGATCGAGGACAAGCGGTTCTACGAACATCACGGAATCGACCCGCTCGGCCTCTCGCGCGCGCTCCTGCGCGACGTGACCGGCGGGGGCGCCGTCGAGGGCGGCTCGACGCTGACCCAGCAGCTCGCCAAGAACCTGTTCCTGACCCGCGAGCGCACGCTGTCGCGCAAGATCCAGGAGGCGATCCTGGCGTTCTGGCTCGAGCGCCGCTACTCCAAGGACCAGATCCTCGAACTCTATCTCAACCGCGTCTATTTCGGCTCCGGCGCCTACGGGGTCGAGGCCGCGTCGCAGAAGTATTTCGGCAAGAGCGCGCGATTCGTGACGCTGCCGGAGGCGGCCCTCCTCGCCGGCCTCATGAAGGCGCCGACCAAGCTCGCGCCCGACCACAATCTCAAGGGCGCCAACGAGCGCGCGGCCGAGGTCATCACCGCGATGGCCGAACAAGGTCATATCACCGAGGCGATGGCCAAGGCCGCACTCGCCAATCCGGCCGAGGTCAAGCACGACAGGAGCGCGGGCTCGATCAACTACGCCGCCGACTACGTGATGGACGCCCTCAACAACACCATCGGCGCGATCGACGAGGACATCGTGGTTACGACCACGATCAATCTCAAGATGCAGGGCGAGGCCGAGCGGGCGCTGACGGAGGAGCTCAATGCGAAGGGCGCGAAGTTCGGCGTCGAACAGGGCGCGCTGGTCGCGCTCGATCCCATGGGCGCGATCAAGGCGATGGTCGGGGGGCGCAACTATGCCGACAGCCAGTTCAATCGCGCCGTCGCGGCCAAGCGCCAGCCGGGCTCTTCGTTCAAGCCGTTCGTCTATCTGGCGGCGCTCGAGAAGGGCCTGACCCCCGACACGGTGCGCGACGACGCGCCGATCACCGTCAAGGGCTGGAGCCCGGAGAATTATTCGCGCGAATATTTCGGTCCCGTCACGCTGACCAAGGCGCTGGCGCTCTCGCTCAACACGGTCGCGGTGCGGCTCGGCCTTGAAGTCGGCCCCAAGGCGGTGGTCGCGGTCGCCCACCGGCTCGGGATCACGTCCGACCTCGATCCTGTTCCCTCGATCGCGCTCGGCTCCTCGGACGTGACGCCGCTCGAGATGGTCTCGGCCTATGCAGCCTTCGCCAATGGCGGCGTCGGCGTCCAGCCGCATGTGATCATGCGTGTGCGCACCGCAGGGGGCAAGCAGCTCTACCTGCGGCGCAACGCGAACTTCGGCCGCGTCATCGACCCGCAATATGTGGCGATGATGAATGAGATGATGCAGGAGACGCTGCTGATCGGGACCGCCCGCAAGGCCGAACTGCCGGGCTGGCAGGCCGCGGGCAAGACCGGGACCAGCCAGGACTGGCGCGACGCCTGGTTTCTTGGCTACACGAGCTATCTTGTCGCCGGCGTCTGGCTCGGCAACGACGACGACTCACCGACCCGGAAGGTTTCGGGCGGCAATTTGCCGGTCGAGATCTGGAGCCGGTTCATGAGGGCCGCGCATGAGGGCGTGCCGGTCGCCGGCCTGCCGGACGGGACGTGGCGCGGCGCCGGGGCGCAGACCTCGGACGCTTCGCCATCGCCTCCGCTGAACCTCCCGGGCTCGCAGATCGGGACCGGCGGACGCGGAGGACGCCCGCCGCAGCCGGCGCCGGCGCCGCGCGAAGCCTTCGTTCCGCAGGCGAGGGCCGGCCCTCGCGGGACGGCCGGAGTGAGCGAAGGCGGGGCGCTGCTTCCGCCAGCCGACATCCCGAACGCAGGACGGGGCGGGCGAGAGCGCGACAGGGGGCTGCTCGACAAGCTGTTTGGAACGCTGTGAGGGGCGGCCCACGCTGAAGGCGATTTGCCTCAGCTCAATGGGGGCGCCAATCTACGGCAATCCGGCCAAAGGAGCGGATCGTCGATGTCGAAGCTCAGGGTGGCTTGCGCGCTGCTGATCGTAGGGTTCTGTGTCGCAGGCGCGCGCGCCGAGACCCTGCCGCTACCCGATAATCTCGCCGGTTTCAGCACCCGAGACGGCGAGGTCTATTTCGCCGAGAGCGACGCGCATGAGGCTTATTTCCCGCTCGCCAGCAACTTCCTGACCCAGAAGACGCAAGCCTATTGCGGCGTCGCCAGCATGGTCATGGTCTTGAACGCGCTGGGCGTTCCGGCGCCGGCGGTTCCCGAATACGAGCCTTACCGCACCTTCACCCAGGACAACGTCCTGAGCGAACGGACGGACGTCGTTTTGCCGCGCGAGACCTTGGCGCATCAGGGCATGACGCTCGATCAGGTCGGCGGGATTCTCGCGACGCAGCCGGTTCATGCGGAGGTCCGTCACGCGTCCGACAGCTCGGTCGACGAGTTCCGAAAGCTCGCCAGCGCCTATCTCGGCGAGGGGGGTCATTTCGTGATCGTCAACTATCTGCGCAAAGCGCTTGGCGAGCAGCTCGGCGGCCATATTTCCCCGCTCGCCGCCTATGACGCCAAGGCCGACCGCTTCCTCATCCTCGACGTCGCGCGCTACAAATATCCCCCCGTCTGGGTGAAGACGGCCGACCTGTTCGCCGCGATGAACACCCCCGACGCGGTCAACGACAACAAGAGCCGCGGTTTCGTTCTGGTGACGGCCGCGACCGCTCAATAGCGGCGCTCCCCTTTGTTCGATCCGTGGAACATCTAGCGGGCGCCGACCGTTGGTCGGAGCGCCGCGCTCCACATGGCGAAGCAGACCGACGGCGACCGCGCCGTCAAACCGCGCGCTATCCGGGTTTTGTCGTTCTCTCGAGCGGACCGGCCGGGGCCGGAAGCATCCACCCCCGCTAACCCAAGGCGCCCTTTTCGACACGAGGTCGATATTAACGGCGCGGAAACGCAGGTTCGCCGAGATGCAACTGTCGCGGTCGCAGAAACCCCGAACAAATTATCAGCTTGGAAGCATTTACGCTGTCGCCACGGCGCTCTTGCTGTCGTTGCAAGAGCCGTTTTCGTTTCTGGCGGCCAAGCGACTCACGCTCACGCAATTTGTGTTTCTGACCCAGATCGCCCTGCTGATGTCGATTCCGCTCCTGGTTGCACGCCCAAAAAGCCGCCGCGACCTTATGTTGCTGCTCGGGAACGCCGCCAACTATCGCAGGCTTGGAGTCCTGTTTTCAATCGGGATCATCGGTTTGCTGCTGTTCAAGCTCGCGCTGAGCAACACGCATCCGATCATCATCTCGGCGATCATCAACCTCCAGCCCTTCTTCGCGGCCCTGGTGGCGCTGCTCATCGCGAGGGTGCCCATTCCGGTCTCGCCCCCGATCTTCTTCGGTTGCCTCATCAGCGCGTTTCTCGGCGCGATGACGGTGGCCTGGAGCCAAGTTGGCGACGCCAACCGGCCGGACTTGGGCCAACTGGCTGACAGCGCGATGCACGGCGCCTGGCTCTACGCCATTCCGGTGCCGATCTGTTCGGCGCTGGGCGGAACGCTTGTCTGCAAATGGTTCGCGAAATACGACGAGTCTGCTGCGATCGCGGCGAATTTCTTCGTCTCCGCTGTCGTCCTTATCCCGGTCGTGGGGGTTTTCTTGTATTGGCGCGCCGACTTGAATTTTGGGCAGGCTGTTCCGGTGATCCTGATGATAGCAGGCACAATCATCGCCGCCTCGGTGGGGCGTGTCCTCTATCAAATCGCGCTCAGCGTCACCGGCGCCGACAACGGCTTTGTCACGATGTTCTTTCTCCTGATCCCAGCCCTCACCGCTTTGATATCCTTCGCCCTCTCGTGGTGGATTTCCGATTTGCATTTTGCTGTCAGCTGGATGTTCTATGTCGGCTTGGCTGTCGTTTCGACGTCGCTCCTGTTCTTTTCGCTGAAATCCTGGGCGCAGTCGGCGTGACGATGATCAAGACAGGCTCTCAGATCAAGACAGGAACTCGCTTTGGCCAGCAACACCCAAGTCCTGCTAGACCACCGCCCGACGGCTAAGGTCTCGCCCGCCTGCTTCCGCATTGTCGAGGCGCCGGTTCCCGCGCCAGGCCCGGGGGAAGCGCTCGTGCGGCATTCGTTCCTGTCGCTTGACCCCTACATGCGCGGCCGGCTCAGCGACGCGAAATCCTACGCCAAGCCGCAGGAAATCGGCGCGGTGATGGGCGGCGGCACGGTCGGAATCGTCGAGGCCTCCGACAATCCTCGCTTCAAAACGGGCGACGCGGTCGTCGGCATGGGCGGCTGGCAGCGCTATTCGGTAGGCGACGCCAGGAGCCTGCGCGTCGTGGACGCCAAGGCGGTCCCGATCCAGGCCTATCTCGGGACGCTGGGCATGCCCGGCGTCACGGCGTGGTACGGCCTTAACAGGATAATCGCGCCGAAGGCGGGGGAGACGGTGTTGGTTTCGGCGGCGACCGGCGCGGTCGGGTCGGTGGTTGGCCAGCTCGCGAGGGCCGCGGGGGCGCGTGCGGTCGGTGTCGCGGGGGGCAAGGCGAAATGCGCCTATGCGGTCAAGGAACTCGGCTACGCCGCCTGCGTCGACCATAAGTCGCCGAACTTCGCCGAGGAGTTGAGAGCCGCGGCGCCGGACGGCGTCGATGGCCTGTTCGAGAATGTCGGGGGCGAACCGTTCCAGCAGGCGCTGCGCCGGCTCAATGATTTCGCCCGGATCGCGGTCTGCGGGCTGATCGCGTCCTACGAGGGAGCGCCGACCGTGTTGCCCGACATGCGCATTTTCCTGGTCAGGCGTATCAGAATGGAGGGGTTCATCGTCTCCGACCACATGGACCTGTGGCCGAAGGCCATCGGCGAGCTGGGCGCTCTCGCCGCAGCCAGGAAGCTCATCTGGCGCGAGACGATTCGAGACGGCCTTGAAAACGCGCCCCAGGCGCTGGTGGACCTTTTGAAGGGCGAGAATCTCGGGAAGATGCTGGTCCGGGTGAATTGAGCTTTAGTCAATCACCCCGATAGCCGGATACCGTGGATCGCGGGCGCGGGCGCTTGCTTGAGTTGCGCAAGATAGCGCGAGCCACTATTTAGCAGCCATGAAGCTCGGCGACTGGCTCAAGCGCAATCAGGTGACACGCGCGGATTTCGCCCGCCGGATCGGCGTTTCGCCCGGCGCGGTCACGCTGATCTGCCGCGAGCATGGGAGTTGGCTCTCGCGTGAAACCGCCGGCCGGATCGTGGCCGAGACGCAGGGCGCCGTCACGCCGAACGATTTTCTCGACCCCGCGCCGCCGGCGCTCGATGGACTCGACATGCTTCTCCCCGTCTCCGCTGTCATCGAGGCTTTCGCTCGCGGCGAGATCGTCATCGTCACCGATGATGACGACCGCGAGAACGAGGGCGATCTGATCGTCGCCGGCCAGTTCTGCACGCCGGAGAAAATGGCCTTCATCATTCGCAACGGCTGCGGCATCGTCTGCGCGCCGCTGACGGCGGACGAGGCGCGCCGGCTGCACCTTTCCCCGATGGTGGCGATCAACGATGCGCCGCTCGGGACAGCTTTCACCGTCTCGGTGGACGTCAAGCACGGCCTCACTACCGGCATCTCGGCCGAGCAGCGCTCGAACACCGTGCGTGCTCTCGCCAATGGCAATATGGGGGCAAGCGACTTCGTCCGCCCGGGCCACATCTTTCCGCTCATCGCCAAGCAGGGCGGCGTGCTCATGCGCTCCGGCCATACGGAGGCGGCGGTCGACCTGTGCAAGCTCGCCGGCCTGCCGCCGGTCGCCGCGATCTGCGAGCTCGCCAACGACGACGGCACGGTGATGGTGGGCAGGCAGATCGCCGATTTCGCCGAGCGCCACAAGCTCAAGCGCATCTCGGTCGCCGAGCTCATCGCTTATCGCCAGGCGCGCGAGAAGCTGGTCGAGCGGGTCGCCTGTTTTCCAGTCAACTCGGCGCATTTCGGCCAGCAGCGCGGCTACGCCTACCGCACCCCGTTCGATCCCGTCTTGCATTTTGCTTTCGTTCACGGCGAGATCGGCGACGGACGCGACATGCCGGCGCGCCTGCATCGCGCTGACATTGTCGGCGACATTTTCGGCGGAGTCATTCCCAAGGTTCTGAACCGCTTCAAGGCCGACGGGCGGGGGGCGCTCATCTACCTGCGCGACGGGGCGGCCGGCGTGCCGGCGAACCTCAGCGGCGCTGAAGAGACCGGATCCGACGGCGCGCGGGCGATGCTCTGGCGCGAGGTCGGGCTCGGGGCCCAGATCCTGCGCGACCTCGGCGTCACCTCGATTCGGCTGCGCACCGACAATCCGCGCACCTATGTCGGGCTTTCCGGCTTCGGCATCGAGATTGCCGCGGTCGAGCCTATCGACGGCTGAAAACGGAGCCGGCCGCCCATTCTTTTAGCTTGCCAGGCTGGCGATCGACGACCGGTTCGGTTGCGCCTCCCGTGCGAACAGAAGATGATTCGTGTTGAGCACGGACATCTGGATAATGTCGTTCTCCGAGACCCCATGCGCGTGCAATTGGTCGAAGAACTCACGCATCGCTTCGCCGACGGGCGGCGAGAAAATCTGTCCGACATCCGATGAGAGGATAACGCCTTTAGGCCCGACGGCCTCGATGACTTCGAGGTATTGCCCGTAGCTCAAATTATCCATCGCGAGATTGACGAAAGCGAGCTCGCTCACGGCGCCGTAGTCTTCCCACATCCGCGCCATGGTGGCCGGATCGAGCTCGGTCGACTGGAAGAGCGGATGAGTGAGGATGATCCGCCGGATCCCCATCTCGTGGGCCGTCTTCACCACTGTAAGCGTCTCCTGCCGATCGCAATGGCCGGTCGCGAGGATCAGGTCGTGGTCGCGGATCACTTGCAGCGCCCTGCGGAGCGCCGCCATTTTGGAAGAGTCGCGCGGGTCGAGGTGGTAGCCCGCCCCCTCCGCGTAGAACCGCGTGTATTCACGCTTGACGCCCCAAGCCTCCGAAATATCGCGTCGATTGTAGCAGCGCAGATGCGATTCGCAGCAGAGCGTCGGCATCCACACCACGAAACGGTCGGCGTCGGGATCGGCCGCGGCCACGTCGCGCTTCCACCCGGACAACGCTGCGCGTACGCCATGATCGTCCACGCCGCCGGCGCCGAAATTCAGCGCCACCGAACCCACCAGCGCCACCTCGTCGTCGGAACGGCGTACCTGGCTCACCTGGGCGGTCGTGGGGATGAAATGATTTTTCATCACCACGCCGAAACCCTCGCGCCGTGCTTCGGCCGCGAGCGACTCGGCCGTGTATTTGCGCCGCAGCAGTTCCGGGCCGATATGCACGTGCATGTCGATCACCCGTTGATCGCCGACGTGGGGAAGGGCCTTGAACGCCATGACAACTCCTGTGCATGATCTTTGAAGTTTTAGAGTCTTGTTGAGCGCAAACCTGCGTGTCAAGGCGAGACATGCGGATCTCGAGCGCCGCTGGCCACAGCGGGGCTGCTTGCCTTGTGCGTTGCGTCCGCGATGCGCATGAAAAGCCGCCGACCGGGCGGCCCTCTGGGCTTTGAGCGGAGCGGAGAAGGTGATGTCCATTGAGTCTTCCGCGTCGCGGGCTGGGGCGATCGCCGATGCGGCTACAGATGACTATGCGCGGAAGGCGCTGCTCGCCTCGAACGTCGGCTATGCGATGGACGGGTTCGACCTGATCGTTCTGAGCTTCATGCTGCCGGCGGTCAGCGCGGCTCTCAATCTCACGAAATCGCAAGCGGGCTCCCTTATAACCTGGACCCTCATCGGCGCCGTCATCGGCGGCTTGATCGTGGGAACCCTGAGCGACAAGTTCGGACGCATCCGGGTGCTCTCCTGGACAATCCTGCTCTTCGCCGCCTTCACCGGCCTCTGCGCCATGGCGCAGGGATATTGGGACCTGCTCTTTTATCGCACCATCGCCGGCATAGGGCTTGGCGGCGAATTCGGCATTGGCATGGCCTTGGTGGCGGAAGCGTGGCCCGCGCAAAAACGAGCGCGCGCTTCGTCCTATGTCGCCCTTGGCTGGCAGGCGGGCGTCCTTGCGGCGGCGCTCCTGACCCCGCTGCTGCTGCCGGTGATCGGCTGGCGAGGCATGTTCGTGGTAGGGCTCTTTCCGGCGATCATCGCCTTCGCGCTCCGGCGCCTCCTGCATGAACCCGAGTTGTTTGTGCGGGTCGCAAGCAGAAAGGAAACCCGGAACTCCAATCCTTACAGCTATCTTTTCGCCGGTCGCGAGGCGGCGCGTTCGACCGTTGGCATCGGCATCATGACGTCCGTTCAAAATTTCGGCTACTATGGAATGATGATCTGGCTGCCGTCCTATTTGTCGACGCAGCTCGGCTTTTCTCTCACCCGATCAGCGCTGTGGACCTCCGTCACCATTCTCGGCGGCGCTTTCGGCATGTGGCTGTTCGGGCAATTAGCCGACCGCATGGGACGCAAGCCATTGTTCGTCGCGTTCCAGGCGGGCGCGATGATCATGGCCTTCGTCTATCCGCAGATCAAAGACCCGATGTTGCTCCTGGCCGCGGGCGCCGTCACGGGTGTGTTCCTCAGTGGAATGATCGGCGGATATGGCGCGTTGATCTCGGAAAGCTATCCGACGCAGGCGCGCGCCACGGCTCAGAACGTGCTGTTCAACGTTGGGCGCGGGATCGGCGGCTTTGGGCCGCTGATGATCGGCTGGCTGGCGACGCGGTATTCCTTGTCGGCGGCTCTGTCTTTTCTTGTCTTTGCGTGGGCGCTCGACATTGTCGCGACTCTGTTTCTGATCAAGGAGCGAAAGGGCGAGCCTCTGGTCTGATCGATTGCGCCCGGTCCAAGGATCGGTCTTCGACCGATCGGCAGGCAGGTTTTCGCTGTGGCGCTTGTGGCCCACTCGGCGGTTTCTTGAACGAGGCTGAAATCGGTCCGGGCCGACGGGCAAACGGCATCGCCGACAAATCGAAAAGCGTTGCGCCCTTGCCATGAGGCGGGTCCGGCGGCCAAGACAAGCCCTCCATGTCCTCCCTTCCCGACACCGATCCAGCGGGCGTCGTCGCCGCGGAAACGGTCCTGCAAAATCCGGCGACGCTGCGCGACCTTCTGACCGTCCGGGCCTATGTCTGGTTCTGGGCCGGGGCGGTCTGCAACAGGCTGGCCGTGCAGATCCAGGCCATCGCGCTCGCCTGGCAGGTCTATGCGGTCGCGCGGCATGCCGGATCGGTCAACCAGGCGGCGCTGGCGGTCGGCATGCTGGGCCTCGCTCAGTTCCTGCCGATGTTCGCGCTCGCCCTGTTCTCCGGCCACGCCGCTGACATCTACGACCGGCGCAAGATCATGATGGCGGGGCTTGGCGTGCAATTCCTCACATCTGCCCTGTTCGGCGCGATGGCTTATGGCGGGCTGAATGTCGTCTGGCCGATCTACGGCGTCGCGGCCGTGTTCGGTTCGGCCAGAGCCTTCTACACCCCGTCCAGCACCGCTCTCGCCCCCACGCTGGTCGAGAGGCGGCTGATCCCGCGTGCGATCGTGGTCAATTCCGCCGGCAATCAGATGGCGACAATCGTCGGTCCGGCGATCGGCGGGCTTATGGTGGCGTTTTCGCCGGTTTCTGCCTTCGTGGCGGCGGGGGCCCTCTGCCTCGCCTCGCTCGTCTCGCTGGCGCGGGTCAAGTCGCCGCCGCTTGAGCCTCGTGCGGGCGCCTCACGCTGGGCGCTGATCGTCGAGGGTCTCAACTATGTCTGGAGCACCAAGGTCGTTCTTGGCGCGATCAGCCTTGACCTGTTCGCGGTTCTGCTTGGAGGCGTGACGGCGCTCCTGCCGGTCTATGCGCGCGACATTCTGCATGTAGGCCCGCAAGGATTTGGCATCCTGCGGGCCGCCCCGTCGGCCGGGGCCATCGTCACCGGCCTCGTGCTGGCCGCCCGGCCCCTCAGGTCGCGTGTGGGCTTAAAAATGTTCGCGGCCGTCGGGATCTACGGGCTCTCCAGTCTGGTGTTCGCGCTCTCACGCTCGATGGTGTTGAGCGTGCTTGCGCTATCGATTCTGGGAGCGGCCGACATGGTCTCGGTCTTCGTGCGCCAGTCGCTCGTGCAGATCGTGACGCCCGACCCGATGCGGGGCCGCGTTTCCGCCGTGTCGAGCCTGTTCATCGGCGCCTCGAACGAACTGGGCGAGTTCGAATCGGGGGGCCTGGCGCGGCTCCTGGGCCCGGTCGGCTCGGCAATCTTCGGCGGCTGCGGCGCGATCATTGTGACGCTGCTATGGGCGGGGATTTTTCCGGCTTTGCGTAAGGCGGACAAGCTGGAATAGCGGGGGAGGCGTACCGCTGGTGCGATGACAGGGTGCTGAGGAGCCGGGCCTGACAGCGTCCGCTACCCCTCCATCAGCGCCGTCACATGCGCGGCGACCGAGCGCGACAGGCCCTCGAGATCGTAGCCGCCCTCGAGCACCGACACGACCCGCTCGCCCGCCCGCTTGCGCGCGACCCCCATGAGCTTCCGCGTCGCCCAGGCGAAGTCGCCTTCAGTGAGATTGACGTTGCCCAGCGGATCGCGGCGATGCGCGTCGAAGCCGGCCGAGACGATGACAAGGTCGGGCGCGAACGCCTCTACCCGCGGCAGGATTTTGGCCTCCATCGCCTCCCGAAAGGCCTCGCCCCCATCGCCGGCCCTTAACGGGGCGTTGACGATCTGGTCGTGCTCGCCGCGCTCAGCCACCGCGCCGGTGCCGGGGTAGTGCGGCATCTGGTGGGTCGAAGCGTACATGACCGTCGGATCGTCCCAAAAGATGTGCTGGGTGCCGTTGCCGTGATGGACATCGAAATCGACGATCGCGACCCGCTCGGCTCCGTGCGCAGCCCGGGCGTGGCGCGCCGCGATCGCGGCGTTATTGAAAAAGCAGAATCCCATCGGGGTCGCGGCTTCGGCGTGATGGCCGGGCGGGCGCGTGGCGACGAACGCGTTGCGCGCCTTGCCGCTCATCACCTCGTCGACCGCGAAGACCGCACCGCCCGCCGCGCGTAGCGCCGCTTCGTAGGTGCCGGGCGACATCAACGTGTCTTCATCGACCGCAATTACGCCGTGCTCCGGCGCCGCGGCCCGGATCGCTTCGATATAGTCTTTCGGATGAACCCGTGCGATCGCGGCGAGGTCGGCGCGCGGCGCGACGTCGCGCGCCAGCATCTGAAACGTCTCGCTCTCGAGCGCGCGTTCGATCGCGCGCAGGCGGTCGGGCCGCTCCGGATGGCCCTCGCCCATGTCGTGGCCCAAGCAGGCGGAGTGACTGATCAGGAGCGTGGTCACGTCTTTGGCGTCCTGCCTAGCGATTTTACGTTCTCCTCCCCCTCGTGAGTCGCACTGTCGCGCCGGGACAAGTGAAAGTCCATGTCGCCATCGCGTCCGAGACTGGCGTATGGACGTGACCTGACCTAAGGTCGAGCGGAGCGCTCGTGCCGTTGCGCCGGAGAGCGCCCGCGAATCGACCGGAAAGGGCCTGCAGCCAGCCAATGGTGGCGGAAGACGCACCAACCCTGCCGTTCTGGCGGGTCAAGACGCTCGACGAGATGAATCTCGCCGAATGGGAAAGCCTGTGCGACGGCTGCGGCCGCTGCTGTCTCGTCAAGCTCGAGGACGAAGACACTAGCGAGATTCATTTCACCGATATTGGCTGCAGGCTGCTAGATGGCAAGACGTGCCGCTGCCTCGACTATCAGCGCCGTCATCGGCTGGTTCCCGACTGCGTCAAGCTGACGGCGACGGTGGTTCGCGAACTCGGCTGGCTCCCTGTCACCTGCGCCTACCGGCTGGTCGCCGAGGGACGCGACCTCTACGACTGGCATCCGCTCAGGTCGGGTTCGCCCGACAGCGTCCACGAGGCCGGCGTCTCGGTCCGCGGGCGGGTGGCGGCCAGCGAGACCGACCTCGCGCCGGAGGGCTGGCCGAGCCGGATCGTCAAGTGGCCAAATCGCCAGCCGCGCGCCCGGCGGCGAACCTCGGCCGATTGATCGAGCGGTTTGTTTTCCGCGGATCGGACGCGGCGCTATCCATTCTTCAATCATTTAGGCGCCGGCGCCATAAACCATTCAGCCGCCATTCAAGGACGCCCCGCTAAAGAATCGCCGCTCTAAATCGAAAGGCGAACCCATGCGAAACATCCTGATTGCCTCTGCCTTTGCCCTCGCTGGCCTTGCGGCCGCGGCGCCCTCCCAGGCGATGCCTTTCGCGCCCGTCGAGAAAGCGCCGTCCGCGATCACGCTCACGGCGGGCGGCTGCGGCGCCGGCTTCCATCGGGGACCGAATGGCGGCTGCCGGCGAAACGGCGTCCCCTACGCCCACCCCTATGCGCACCCTCACCCCTACGCCCACGGCCGCCACTGCTGGTGGCGCAACGGCGTGCGCGTCTGCAACTGAGCGAGTAAAACAGGAGGGTGCTGGCCTTTTCCCAAGGCCAGTCCCTCAAGCCGCGGCGCTTTTCTTAAGCCGCGGCGCTTGACCTGGCCTTCAGCACCTGATGCCAGCGATTGAGACGGACGAGCTCGGGCGGGATCGCGATGCGCGCGGGCCTGGCGAAATCGAGCGCCACCAGGCCGGTGATATCTGCGATTGTGAATCGCTCGCCGGCGATGAACGGCCGGCGGCTCAGTATCTCGTCGACAATCGCCATCGCCGCGAGCGCCCTCGGCCGGTTGACCGCAGCCCAGTCGGGGATCTGTGGATTCTCCATTTCCGCCATATGTGGGTGGGTGTGACGCAACACTTGCGCAATCGGCAGAAGCAGGCGCAATTCCAGCTGCCGCTGCCACATCTCGATCATCGCCTGCTCGATGGGCGTCAAGCCGAACAGATTCGGCTCCGGCCAGAGCGACTCGATGTAACGGCAGATCGCGATCGATTCGGCGATCCTCGTCCCGTCGTCGAGCTCGAGCACCGGAATGGTCTGGAACGGATTGAGGCGTCCGAATTCCGCTGTCTTGTGCTCGAGCTTGCCGAGATCGACCTCGACGCGCTCGATCGAGACGCCCTTTTCCGCGAGGAAAATGCGCACGCGGCGTGGATTGGGCGCCAAATTGGAATTGTAGAGCTTCATGCGCAGCCTCCCGCGGGTCCAGGGCCCTGAGCGTCGGCGGATTGAGACATCCTAAAGCTCGACGGCCGCGAGCGCGAACTGACGCGGCAAACCGGACAACGTTAATCAAATTATCCTGAACAAGCTCTCAATTGCGCGCGATCGCGTCAGCAGGTCGTTAATCATTTGAGCCGCATGATTGACCCGAGTAAGGGCGTGCGTGTCGGGCGGCTTATGCGGGAAGTCGGTGCGGATCTCGGCGGAGGCGGTGGCGATACCGACTCCGAAGCCGCAGCGCGCAGGCGCAAGATGACCATCCAGCTCAGAGAGGCGCGGCGGTCTCTTTCCGAGCCCGATGCGATTCCGAGCCACTCGAGCGCGATGGTGCGTCTCTTCGCTGAGATCAACCGCAGCGCCACGCCCATGCTCGGGATTGTCGCGCTCGGCGTCTGCGCGACGGCGCTGGCCTGGGTGGGCGCCAGCCCGCTGGCGACCTGGGTCACCTTCATCTCCTGCGCGATCGCAACCGGCTATGCGCTGCCGATTGCGTTTCTCGACTCGAGCGACAAGGAAAAGACCGCCGGCGTGTGGCGGCGCAAGTTCATCTTGTCCACCGCGCTCAGCGGTTCGGCCTGGGCCTACCTCATCGTCACGCTGCTGCAGAAGAACGAGCCGAACGCGCAGGCCTTCGCCATTGTCGTGATGCTGCTCGTCTCGACGGTGATGTCGCTGATGGCGGCGGCCATTCCCGCCGCGTTCGTCGCCGGCATGTTGCCGATGATCATCGGCGTGATCCTCCTCTACGCGCCGCGGCTGCACGGGGCGGCGCTGCCGACGGCGGCGCTGTCGATCGGCGTCATCGGCTATTTCCTTGTTGTCGCGCGGCGCCTGCACGCCGCGGCCTCGCAGAATGTTTCGTTTCAGGCGGAGAAGGACTCTCTGATCGCCGAACTCGAGCAGGCCAAGCTCAATTCGGACGAGGCGCGCCGCCGCGCCGAGAGCGCGAACATGGCCAAGTCGCGGTTTCTGGCGACGATGAGCCATGAGCTGCGCACCCCGCTCAACGCGGTCCTCGGATTCTCGGAGGTGATGAAGGGCGAACTGTTCGGTCCGCACTCGGTGCCTGCTTACAAGGAATATTCCAGCGACATCCACGCCAGCGGCCAGCATCTCCTGATGCTCATCAATGAGATTCTCGACCTGTCGCGCGTCGAGGCGGGGCGGTACGAACTGAAGGAGGAGCCGGTCTCGCTCGGCGCGGTGGTCGAAGAATGCGTGCGTCTTCTGTGGATACGAATCGAGCGTCGCCACCTTCTCATCACCGAAGCGATCGAGGACGGATTGCCGCGCATCTGGGTGGACGAGCGCGCGGTCCGGCAGGTGACCCTCAACCTGCTCACCAACGCCATCAAGTTCACGCCCCATGGCGGCTCCATCACCATCAAGGTCGGCTGGACCAGGAGCGGGGGGCAATATCTCTCCATCCGGGACACCGGGCCTGGCATTCCTCCCGAGGAGATCCCGATCGTGCTGTCGTCTTTCGGCCGCGGGGCGCTGGCGCAGAAGAACGCGGAAGAAGGCACGGGCCTCGGGCTGCCGATCGTCAAAGGGCTGGTCGAACTGCATGGCGGGGAATTCCGCCTCAACTCGACGCTGCGCGTCGGGACCGAAGTGATCATGATCCTGCCGCCCGAACGGGTGATGGACACCCTGCCGGCGCTCGATCCCGAACCGACGCCCGAGACGCCGGAGCGGCGCCGACGCCGCATGCGCCGCCGGCATCGTGACCCAGCCCGCGCGGCCTAAGGTCAGGCGCTGGGCTTCTCGCCGAAGCCGGCCGCCTCGATCGCGAGATGCGTCTTGTTCTGGAAGCTGGCGTCCTGACCGGCGGCCAGGAGCGGCGCGGCCTCGGCGACCGCGCGGCAGACGGCTTCGACCCAGGCCGCCTCCGATTTGGCGAAGTCGTTCAGGACATAGTTGTGGACGAGCGCCTTGTCGCCCGGATGGCCGATGCCGATCCTGACCCGCTTATATGCGGAGCCCAGATGTGCGGTGATCGAGCGCAGCCCGTTGTGGCCGGCGGCGCCGCCGCCGACCTTGACCCTCACCTTTCCGGGCGCGAGGTCGAGTTCGTCGTGGATCACGACGAGGTCGCCGACGTCGAGCTTCATGTAGCGCAGCGCCTCGCCGACGCTGCGCCCCGACTCGTTCATGTAGGTCTGCGGCTTGAGCAGGATCACCCGCTCTTCGCCGATCAGGCCGTCAGTCGCCAGTCCCTGTTGCCGGGCGCGAAACGGGCCGAAGCGGCCGCGTTCGGCGATCGCGTCAACCGCCATGAAACCGATGTTGTGGCGGTTGCGCGCGTAACGTGCGCCCGGGTTGCCGAGTCCCGCGATGACCAGCATGGGATTCCCGATCAGCGTGACCGCTGCGCGGCGTCGCGGCTTTGGCTAGGCGGCGCCGGCCAAAGCCTAGACCGGCGCCTATTTCTTGGCGGCCGGCTTCGCCGCGGCTGGCTTGGCGGCGGCGGGAGCGGCTGCGCCCTTGCCGGCTCCAGCTGCAGGCGCGGCGCCAGCCGCTGGCGCGGCGGCGGCTCCCGCTGCTGGCGCGGCGGCCCCTGCCGCGGGCGTCTCTTCGGTCATCACCGTCGGCGGAACGATGGTCACCACCGTGAGCTGGGCCGTGCCGGCGATCGGCCGGCAACCCTCAGGCAGCTTGAGCGCCGACACATGCACCGAATCGTGGAAATCCATGCCCGAGAGGTCGATGGTGATCGATTCCGGAATGTCGTCGGCGGGCGCCAACACTTCGACCGTATGCAGCACCAGATTGACCGCGCCGCCTTTTTTCAATCCGGGCGAGGCTTCGCGATTGGCGACATGCACGGGGACGCCGATCCGCACCGTGGAACCCGGCGCAAGGCGCAGAAAATCGACATGAACCGGCCGGTCGGTGACGACGTCGAGCTGATAGTCGCGCGGCAAAACCCGCTCCTTGCGCCCGTCGAGTTCGAGCTCGAAGATCGAGGTCAGAAAGTGTCCGGCGTAAATGAACTTGTTGACGTCCTTGAAGTCGACCGAGATCGGCTCGGGCTTGACTCCGCCGCCATAGATGACGGCGGGAACGCGGCCTTCGCGACGAACGGAGCGGGCGGCCCCCTTGCCTGTCCCGCTGCGCGCCACGGCCGCGAGTTGCTTGATCGCTGCCATGATGATGTCCTTTATTGTCGGTCGCGCCCTGCCTCCAGGGGTGTCGGAACTGGCGCGAAGCGCCGGCTTATAGAGAAGCGACGCGATTGAGGCAAGCGCAACGAGGGCGTGCTTTTGCTAAGCTCGCCCGACAATGCCGCCCTCCGGAGAAGGAATGATGACGAGCGCATCAGCGAACAACGAAAAGTGGCGCGTCGAGAAGGACGCGCTCGGCGAGGTCAAGGTGCCAGCCGAACATTTGTGGGGCGCCCAGACCGAGCGTTCGCGTCTCAACTTCGTCATCGGGGTCGAGCGACACCGGTGGAGCGTGCCGGTGGTCCGCGCCTTCGGCCTGTTAAAGAAATGCGCGGCGCTGGCCAACCTCAAACTTGGGCAATTGCCCAAGGAGAAGGTCGACCTCATCGTCCGCGCCGCGCAGGACGTCATCGACGGAAAGCTCGACGCCGAGTTTCCGCTGGTCGTGTTTCAGACCGGCTCGGGCACCCAGTCCAACATGAACGCCAACGAAGTGATCGCCAATCGCGCCATTCAGATTGTCGGCGGGGTTGTCGGATCGAAAAAGCCGATCCATCCGAATGACGACGTCAATCACAGTCAGTCGTCGAACGACGTGTTCCCGACCGTGATGCATGTCGCCACTTTGGGCCAGATCAGGGCCGCGCTGCTGCCGGCCGTCGGGCAGTTGCGCGACACGCTCGACGCGAAGGCGAAGGCTTTTTCCGATGTCGTGATGGTCGGCCGAACGCACATGCAGGACGCAACGCCGCTGACCCTCGGGCAGGCTATTTCGGGCTGGGCGGCGCAACTCGACCACGCGGTCATGACGATAAAGCACGCGGGTGAAGGGCTTCTGCCGCTGGCGATTGGCGGGACGGCGGTCGGCACTGGCCTCAACGCCGACCCGCGTTTTGGCGAAATGGTCGCACGCGAACTCGCGGAGGCGACCGGCGAGCCGTTCACCTCGGCGCGCAACAAATTCGCGGCCTTGTCCTCGGATGACGCGATGGTCAACGTCAGCGCGGCGCTGCGCACGCTCGCCGGCGCGCTCATGAAAATCGCCAACGACGTCCGCCTCTACGCCAGCGGGCCCCGCGCCGGGATCGGCGAATTAAAAATCCCTGAAAACGAACCCGGCTCCTCGATCATGCCGGGCAAGATCAACCCGACCCAGTGCGAAGCCCTGACCATGGTCGCAGTTCACGTGTTCGGCAACGACCATTCCGTCGCCTTCGCCGGTTCGCAGGGGCATCTCCAGCTCAATGTCTACCGGCCTGTCACCCTGCACAACGTCCTCGAATCGATTCAGCTGCTCGCCGAAGCGTGCCTATCGTTCGACGAGCACTGCGCCCGCGGCATCGAGCCGAACGCCAAGCGGATCAAGGAAAACCTCGACAATTCGCTCATGCTGGTGACGGCGCTCAATCCGCATATCGGCTACGAAAAGGCGGCGCAGATCGCGATCAAGGCCTATCGTGAGGACTTGAGTCTGCGGGAGGCGGCGCTCGCGCTCGGCTTCGTCACTGGCGATCAGTTCGACGCGTGGGTGAGGCCCGAGGACATGATCCACCCCCTTAGGAAGACGTAAAGCGACAGTCCCGGCGCTTCGAGACGCCGCCGCCCGCGACTGTCCCGATTCTGAGGTGTCTGCGGTTCCCGCTTGGGCGGAGACGGCGTCGATCGCAAATATTGATCGATCAGACACGAGAGCCTGCGGCGATTCGATCGAACCGCGGCCGGCTTTGGATTCCTTGATTTCACGCGCTTTGATCCGCCAGAAACCGGCGGCTCCTTTTCGCGAGCCGCGCCCTAAACCCCGTACGCCTTCATGAAGACGTCGACACCCGCCTCGACCGAGGCCTCGATATCTTCGCGGCTGATTGAGTCGACGACGCCGAATATCAGGCGCTTATAGACATAGCTCTGGCAGAGATCGACAAACTGCCAGGCGGCGCGCTCTGGATCGGGCACCTTCAACGCGCCCAATTTTTCCAAATGTTGGAGCTCCGCCGCGAGCCGGGTTGCGCCATAGAGCGGACCGGCCTCGTAGAAGGCCCGGCCGACATTGGGGAATTTCTCCGCCGCCGCCAGGACGACGCGAACGAGCGAACGCGTGTACGGATCGGCCATTTTGGTGATCAGCCGGACGCCGAAGTCCCTCAGCATGTCGCGCGCGTCGCCCTCGCGGCGGAAGATGCAGAGGCGCTCGGCCGATTGCGCGTATTCGCCACGGATGATCGCCTCGAACAAGGCGTCCTTGGAGTCAAAATAAGCGTAGAGCGTGCCCTTGGACACGCCCGCGGCGCGCGCGATGTCGTTCATGCTCGCGCCGTCGAAGCCGGCGCTCAAAAAAACCTGCCGCGCGCCGTCCATGATCTGGCGCCGCTTCGCGCCGCCGTCATTGGCCGTGCCCGCTTCCTGCTCCAAAGCCTCCGACTCCATGACCCAACTTTGTCCTTCGCGTAGCGCGCTGACCGAACCGTTCGGTTCGATTTTTGTTGCAATACGCGCTCGCCTGCGCTAAGTCAACGAAAATGACCGAACCGTTCGGTCACCTTCTGTTGAGGGCGGATTTCTCTGATGGTCGACGAGTCCAAGACCGCCGGGCTTGACGCGGGGACGGCGTCTCGCGCGATGACGGCTCCTGCGAGCGGCGGATTCCCTGCCCCCGCGGCAGGTTCTTCCGGCGCGCTCGCGCATGCCCCCGCGGCCGGCGCGCCGGCGGCCACCCCCGCGCCGGCCAAGCGGCGCGGGCTGCGCCGGTTCCTGGTTCCGGTTCTGGTTCTGGCCGCGCTCGGCTATGGCGGCAAGACCGCCTATGACTATTTCGTCGAGGGGCGTTTCCTGGTCTCGACCGACGACGCCTATGTCGGCGCGGATACTTCGATCATCGCCGCCAAGGCGATGGGCCACCTGACAGCGGTTCCGGTGGTCGACAACCAGGTCGTGCACAAGGGCGATCTTCTGGCCGCGATCGACGACGGCGACTATCGGAACGCCGTCGACGCGGCGCGCGGACGCATCGGCACCCAGGACGCGACCATCGCCCGCTTCGCCCGGCAGATCGACGCCCAGGGCGCGATCATCGCCCAGGCCCAGGCCCAGGTCGCCGCGGCGCAGGCCCAGATCAAGAGCGCCGAGGCCGAAGTCGAGCGGGCGTCGCTCGAATACGACCGCTCCTATAAGCTCGCGCAGACCAATTTCGGCTCGCAGCAGCGTCTCGAGCAGGCGACCGCCGACCGCGACCGCACCGTCGCCGCGCTCGCCGCCTCCAAGGCCACCGCGGCCTCCGCCTCCGCTTCGCTCGAAGGCGCAAAGGCCAATCTCGATGTGCTGAAAGCCCAGAAGGACGAGGCTGCGCGCCAGCGCGCCGAACTGGTGACGGCCCTGGAGATGGCGGAGCGCAATCTTTCGTTCACCCGGGTGGTCGCCCCCTTCGACGGCGTCGTCGGCAACAAGGCGGGCGAGGTCGGAAACCTGGTCCAGCCGGGAACCCGCCTCATGGCGCTCGTGCCGCTCGATGCGGCCTATGTCGACGCCAATTTCAAGGAAACCCAGCTCGCCGACATCAAGCCGGGGCAGAAAGTCGATGTCGCCATCGATGCGCTCGACGGCAGGGTGGTCGAGGGCGTCGTCCAGTCGATCTCTCCCGCCTCCGGATCGGAGTTCTCGCTGCTGCCGCCGGACAATGCGACCGGCAATTTCACCAAGGTCGTGCAGCGGGTCGCGGTGCGCGTCGCCTTCCCCGAGGCGGTGCTGAAGGAGGTCGCGCTGCGGCCGGGGCTCTCGGTCGTCGCGACCGTCCACACCCGCAATCCCGCGCTGCCAAAGCCGACGCTGCTCGGCGCGCTCGGGCTCGAAGCCTTTGGCGCCCGCAGCGTCAGGCCGTGAGCGCCGTCGCCGCGATAAGGCCCGGCGGAGCGTCGCCGGCCACCGATCTCGTCGTCGCGCCCAGGGCCGTCGCTGAGCGCGATTTCTCGGCCAAGCGGGTCGCGGCGTTCATATTCATGGTGTTCGGGATGTTCATGGCCATCCTGGACATCCAGATCGTTTCGGCTTCGCTGTCGGAGATCCAGGCCGGGCTCTCAGCCTCGGCCGACGAAGTCACCTGGGTCCAGACGGCCTATCTGGTCGCCGAAGTGATCATGATCCCGCTCTCGGGTTTCCTGTCGCGGGTGGTGTCGACGCGGGTCATCTTCACCATTTCGGCCGGCGGCTTCACGCTCATGAGCTTCATGTGCGCCCACGCCAACTCGATCGAGGAGATGATCGTCTGGCGGGCACTGCAGGGCTTCATCGGCGGGGGCATGATTCCGACCGTGTTCGCTTCCGCCTTCACCATCTTTCCGCGCGACAAGCAGCCCCTCATCGCCCCGGTCATCGGCCTCGTGGCGACGCTCGCGCCCACCATCGGCCCGACCGTCGGCGGCTATCTGACCGACTGGTTTTCCTGGCACTGGCTGTTCCTGGTCAACCTCGGGCCCGGCATCATCGTCACCATCGCCGCCTGGCTCCTAATCGACTTCGACGAGCCCGACTATTCGCTCCTGACCCATTTCGACTATTTCGGCCTCGCGGCGATGGCCGGCTTTCTCGGGGCGCTGGAATACGCCCTCGAAGAGGGGCCCTCGAAGGACTGGTTCGAAAGCCAGCCCGTCACCATCGCGATCGCCATCTCGGCGATCAGCTGCGTCGCCTTCTTCTGGCGGATGGCGACGGCGCGCCAGCCGATCGTCGACCTCACCGCATTCAGAGACCGCAATTTCTGGACCGGCTCGATGTTCGCCTTCGTGCTCGGCATCGGACTTTACGGCCTCACCTACATCTATCCGGTCTACCTCGCGGTGGTGCGCGGCTATTCGTCGCTGATGATCGGGAAGACGATGTTCGTGACGGGCCTGTGCATGTTTCTGACCGCACCGCTGGCCGGGCGCCTCATGAATCGCATCGACCCGCGGCTCATGATCGCGGCCGGGTTCGTCTTCTTCGCCGTCGGCACCTGGCAGGCGTCCTATGTCACGGTCGACTGGGACTTCTGGGAGCTGCTCTGGCCGCAGGTGTTCCGCGGCGTCGGGCTCATGCTGTCGATGGTGCCGATCAACAATCTGGCGCTTGGCACCATGCCGCCGCAGAAGATCAAGAACGCCTCCGGCCTCTTCAACCTGATGCGCAACCTCGGCGGCGCGGTCGGCCTGGCGCTCATCAACACGCTGCTCGACAAGCGCATGGACCTGCATCTCGAGCGGTTGCGCGAATCGGTCACCTGGGGGCGCCAGGTGGCGACGGACACCCTAGCCAGCATGACCGCGGCGCTGGCCGTCCGCGGATCGGACGCCGAACTCGCGGCGACCCGCCAGCTCGCCCTGATCGTGCGCCGGCAGGCGGAGGTCATGGCGCTCGCCGACGTGTTCCTGGTGCTCACCGTGCTGTTCCTGGGCTGCGTCGGGCTTGCAGCCCTGATGCGCCGGCCGGTCGCCGCGGGAGCCGGCGGCGGCGGGCACTAGCCGCCGGAGCGCCGACCGGTCCGATTTGGATTGTCCTCGATGGCGGCCCTGCAGCCGTCAAACGGTCCGGAACCCTTTGATTTGAAGCTTGAAAAAGCTTGGATTTCCTTGGATTCTCTCGTCAGAATCTTGACTTATCAATAGGTTACGAGCGATTTTCGTCGGCCGAAATTTTCCTTTCGCCCTCTCGCCCATGAAGCCGGGCCGGGGACCAGTCGGCGTTGGGGAGCGCCAGGGGCAGGATCGATCATGGAGGCGAGCTTAGCGCTGTTTCTGATTATCTGCAATGTATTGTCAAGGGCCTCGTCCGATGCGCCCCACGGGAGCGGCGCTATTGGAGAGGACGAGGCGGGTTTAGGGGTTAAGTAAACTGTCACCGCAATATAGCGTCAACCCCGGGCGGCGCGGCCGCGCACAAAATGAGCGCCGCCGCCCCAAGCGCCCCGCGCGCCAGCTTTCCTGTTGAAGTCATCCGTCCCCTCCCGCCCCGCGCGGGCGCGCCCCCCGGACGCCGCCCTCCCGCGCCGTCCCCTCCAAAAAGCAAAGCGCTTTGTCCAGTTACGGACGCTCGTCGCGCCGCACAGTCGCAAGCAAAAGCCGGAAATGCCGCCGAAACGAGCGAAAATGCTTACCAATCCGTAATATTGCCCGGATCGATTCCACCGCCGATCGCCCTTGCGGAGAAACGCCGCGAGGTCATATTATGCGCGTCGGGCGCTCATCTGGTTTGTCATTGGGCGAGCGCCGCACCCTGACCCAAGAGGCTTCTCTCATGTCCAACTATGACCGTTACGCCAGCCCGCGTCCCGGCGCGGGATACGCACGGTCTGGCGTCGCCGTCGATCAGGGCCTCCGGGCCTATATGATCGGCGTTTACAACTACATGACCCTCGGGCTCGGCGTCACGGGGCTGGTCGCCTGGCTGGCCTTCCAGCTCGGCACGGTCCAGACGGAAGCCGGCCGCCTGGCGCTGACCAGCTTCGGTCATGCCATCTATGTATCGCCGCTGCGCTGGGTGATCGTGCTCTCGCCGCTGGCGCTGGTGTTCTGGCTCTCCGCCCGCATCAATACGATGTCGGTGGCGACCGCGCGCAACGCCTTTCTGGCCTTTGCGGCGCTGATCGGCTTGTCGATGTCGGCGCTGCTCGTCGTCTATACCGGCGCCTCGTTTGGGCGTGCGTTCTTCGCCACCGCGGCCGCCTTCGCCAGCCTGAGCCTCTATGGTTATACGACCCAGCGCAGCCTTTCCGCGATGGGCTCGTTCATGATGATGGGCGTGATTGGCCTCATCGCCGCCGGCCTGCTCAACATGTTCCTGCACAGCACCGGGCTGCAGTTCGGCATCTCGCTTCTCGCGGTGGTGATCTTCGCCGGCCTGACCGCCTGGGATACGCAGGCGATCAAGGAGATGTACTACGCCGGCGACAGCTACGAGGTGGTCCACAAGAAGTCGATCCACGGTGCGTTGCGTCTCTACCTCGACTTCATCAACATGTTCCAGGCGATCCTCATGCTGACCGGCTCTCAGCGCAACAGCTGACAGCGGAACCGTCTTCCGAGACCCCTGCCCCGGCTCGCCCCTCGCGAGCCGGGGTTTTTGTTTGGGCGGCGCTGTTCATGGCGGGTCGAGTGGGACTCGATGGAAAAGCCTGCGAAAACTCGCTGGCCCGGCACGACGACATTCGCCTCCCCACGCTCAGGAGCAACCCATGAAACGGACGACGTGGGCCGCAGCCCTCGCCATTTTCGCCGCGCCAATGCAACCGGCATTCCTGGGCTCGCCGACGCTGGCTGCGACGCAAGGCCCGGTGGTGAGCGCCGCCGACGGTCCGGTCGCCGGAATCACCGCCGACGGCGCGGACAAGTTCCTCGGCGTCCCGTTCGCCGCGCCGCCGGTCGGCGCGCTGCGCTGGAAGCCCCCGCAGGCGCCGGCGCGGTGGACGGAGCCCCGTGACGCCTCCCGGCATGCGACGCGATGCTCCGCCCCTTCAGCGGGCGACGGGCCGCGCCTCGTCAACGAGGATTGTCTCTATCTTGACGTCTATCGGCCGGCGGGAGCGGCCACGGGCGCGAAGCTGCCGGTGATGGTTTATATCCACGGCGGCGGAAACTATTCCGGGTCCACCGATATCTACGACGGGGCGCGGATGGCTGTCGAAGGCCACGCGGTCGTCGTCCTTCCCGCTTATCGGCTGGGCGCCTTCGGCTTCCTCTCCCTGCCCGGTTTGTCCGCCGAAGACCCGGCCGCCGGCTCAGGCGACTACGCGCTCCTCGACCAGATCAAGGCGCTGCAATGGGTTCGTGACAATATCGCGAGGTTCGGCGGCGATCCGGCGGACGTAACCCTCACCGGGCAGTCGTCTGGAGGCACGAATGTTTGCAGCCTGCTCGCGACGCCTTCGGCGAATGGCCTCTACAATCGCGCCGTGATCCAGAGCGGCGTCTGCCAGGTAATTCCGGACCTGGCGACGAGCGAGAAGCGCGGGGCGGCCCTCGCGAAGGCGCTGGGCTGCGCCGACCCCGATAAGGCCGCCGCATGCCTGCGCGACAAGCCCGCGGCGGATGTTCTGGACCGCTGGGGGGAACCCGTCACCGGGGCGGCCTATGGAACCGCGCTGCTGCCGCTCTCGCCAATGCAGGCTTTCGCGACGGGCGCCTTCAATAGGGTCCCGGTGCTGATCGGCTTTGCGCGCAACGAGATGTTCGGCTTCATGCATGCGCTCTACCCGCTGAGCGAGGCTGGTTACGAAGACGCGGTGAAGAAGAAATTTCCGGATTCGGCGACCGAGCTCCTGGCGCGGTATCCGGCGCAAAAGTATCCGCATAACGAATACGCCTTGGGCGCAGTCCAGGGCGACAGCTTCTTTGTCTGCCACGCCTTCCGGCTTGCCGACATGATCTCAAAGTTCGCGCCGGTTTCCATGTACGAGTTCGCCGACGAGACGGTTCCCAACTGGAAGTCTCTGGGCAACGCGCAGCCCGCCCCGCCCGGATACCACGTTGGAGCAGGACACACATCGGAGCTTTACTACCTGCTCGACTATCAGGCGATCGAAAGCCCCCTCGACGCGGACCAGCGCGCGCTCGGGCAGAAGATGATCGGCATGTGGGTGGATTTCGGCCGGAAGAGCGATCCCGCCGAATGGCCGGCCTATGCGCCCTCCGATCGCAAGGTTGTGGAATTACAGCTCCCCGCCGCAGGCGGAATCAGGATCATCCCCGACGTTTACAAGGCCCATAACTGCGACTTCTGGAACAAGGAGTGATGCGACGGACGCGGCGACGCGATCTCAGGAAAGCCCCAACACGTCCGCCATCGAATAGAGCCCGGGCTTGCGGTCCCTCGCCCACAGCGCCGCATGAAGCGCCCCCCGGGCGAAGAGGGCCCGGTCCTCGGCGTGGTGGCTGAGCACGAACCGCTCGCCCTCGCCGGCGAAGATCACGCTGTGATCGCCAATGACCGTCCCGCCGCGCAGCGAGGCGAAGCCGATGTCGCCGGCCCGCCGCGCCCCGGTCAGGCCGTCGCGGCCCCGCGCCGAATGGTCCTTGAGCGAAAGGCCGCGACCTTCAGCCGCCGCTTCGCCGAGCATGAGCGCCGTGCCTGAGGGCGCGTCGACCTTCATCCGGTGATGCATCTCGACGATCTCGATGTCGAAATCGGGACCGAGCGCGGAGGCCGCCCGGCGCGTCAACGCCGCGAGCAGGTTGACGCCAACGCTCATGTTGCCGGAGCGCACGATCGGCGCGTGACGCGCCGCGGCGTCGATCCGGTCGAGATCGTCGTCGCTGAGGCCAGTCGTGCCGATCACGTCGGCTATGCGGGCCTGCGCGACGAGGCCGGCGAGCGCGACGCTCGCGGCGGGCGAGGAGAAATCGATGATCGCGTCGGCGTCAAGCATCAGCGGGAGCGGATCGGCCACGATCTTAAACCCGCTCGCCGGGCAACCGGCCAGAAGCCCCGGGTCCTGGCCGAGCCAGGGCGAATCCTCACGCTCGAGCGCGCCGGTGAGCTTGAATCCGTCCGACTCGTGCAGCGTCCGGATGAGCATGCGCCCCATGCGTCCAGCGGCGCCGCTGACGACCAGCCTCATCTCGGCCATTCACTCTCTCCCCGGATTGGCGGTCAGCCCGGCTGGGGCCCATCGTAGCCTTCGATGATCAGAAGATTGGCGTCGCTGGCCGCGTCGCGCAGCTTCTCGGCTGCCTGATATTCCGGGGACTCGTGGCAGGCGACCGCGGTCTCGAAGTCGCGAAACTCGATCACGACATTGCGCTGCGCAGCCTTCCCCCGGACCGCCACATGTTTGCCGCCGCGAACCAGGAAGCGCGCGCCGTATTTCGCGAACGCCGCCGCATTGGCTGCGACATATTGCTGGTAAACCTCGGGATCGTGGACATCGACATGAGCGATCCAATAGCCCTTCGGCATTCCTTACACTCCCTCGACCAGAACCATTTCCATCTCGGCTGCGCCTTCCCGCAAGGCTTTCGCCGCCTGATATTGCTCGGAATGATAGTAGGCGCGCGCCGCGTCGTAGCTCTCGAACTCGAGCACGACGTTGCGCGCCCGCGCCTTGCCCTCGAGCGCTTCGCTCCGCCCGCCGCGCGCCAGCGGCTTGCCGCCATGCTCGGCGATCGCCCTGCCTGCCGCCGCGGCGTAACGCGCATACGCCTCGGGATCGGTCACATCGACGCGCGCGATGACATAACCTTTGGGCATGAATCCTCCACAAACAACGGGCCAGCGAGCCTATCTCGGCTCCGCCGCAATCAAGTCAACCCGACGCCGATCTCCGCGACGATCGCCTCCGCGGCCGCGCGAGGATCGGGCGCCTGAGTGACCGGGCGACCCACGACCAGGTAGTCGGCGCCGTTGCGGATGGCCTGGGCGGGCGTGGCGACGCGCTTCTGGTCGCCAACCGACCCGCCCGCGGGCCGAATGCCAGGGGTGACAAGGACGAGCTTGGCGCCGACGCTCTGGCGCGCCACGGCCGCTTCCTCGGCGCTCGTCACCAATCCGTCGACGCCAAGATCACGCGCCTGCTCGGCGCGGCGGCGCACCGTCTCGACCACGCCGAAGCGGTAGACCGCATCGAAAAGGTCCGCGTCGTCGTAGGAAGTCAGCACGGTGACGGCCAGGATCTGCATTCCCGATCCCCTGGCGCCGGCGACCGCCGCGCGCATCGTTTGGGGATAGGCGTGAACGGTGAGGAATCTCGCTCCCGTTTTGGCCGCCTGCGCTGTCGCCTTCTCGACGGTGTTGGGAATGTCATGCAGTTTCAGATCGAGAAAGACCTGCTTGCCCGCCGCAGCCAATTCGGTGACGAGCGGCAAGCCGCCGCCATAAGCAAGCTCCATCCCGACCTTATAGAAGACCACGCTGTCGCCAATCCGCTCGACCAGCCGTCTGGCGTCGCCGACGTCGGCCATGTCGAGGGCGACGATCAATCGGTCGCGCGGCGCAAGCGTGGTCAATTCACCGACCCTTGGCAATTTCGCCGGTCTTCGTATCGGGCCGATAGGTCCATACAAAGGCGGGCGGCAAGTTGAGCAGGATCGGCCGCGAGCGAAGAGCGGAATAACGATTGGCGCAGAACTCGCGCGGAACAGGCGACTGAAGGCCATAGGTGAACTGGACGAACACGCCGCCCTGCCCCATCAGCGCGAAGGCGTCGGCGATCAGCTTCTCGCGCCGCGGCGGAGGCTGATTGAGCAGCGGCAGGCTGGAGACGATCGCGGCGATCGGCCGGCCTTTGAATCGGGCGAGCGAACGTGGAAGATCATAGGCGTCGCCTTGGACAATCGCCGCCGAGGCGAAGCGCGTCTTCAGAAGCTGGCAGAATCCCGCGTCATATTCGACCAGCACCAGTCGCCGGGGCGCAACGCCCGTGTCGATCAGCGACTGCGTCACCGGACCGGTGCCCGGCCCGAGCTCGACGATGAGGCCCTTTGGCGGCGCCCCGATCGCCGTCGCCATCGCGCGCGCCAGCGCTTTCCCCGAGGGTGCAACGGCGCCGGTCAATCGCGGCGCGGCGAAGAGTGCTTTGAGAAAACGCGCGCGATCGGCGAGACCTCGCCGACGCGTCTTGTCCAGCGCTTGACGCTGCATTCCGGCTTCCCGCGAAGGCGCGCCAGATCCCGGCCGCCGTTCCCATAGGCGCTTATATCGACCGGCGGCGCGCCTGAAAAGCAGGCTGGGCTGGTCTCAGCCTATGAGACATAAATCTCGAGCCGGCTGCGCTTCGGAGGAGGACCATGGCCGCAAAATCCGAGGCGATCGACACGGTCGAGCGCGAGATCGTCGCGCGCGTGACGGCCGCGAAGTTTCGCCTCCGGTTCGACAAGGTGGCGTTGCGGTTTGTCGGCGGCCTCAAAGCCGCGCTGGCCGACGCTGTTCCGGAAGGCCAGACCCTGGTCTTCACCATCACCGCGCCGATAAGGCTGCCCAAGAAGACGGCTCTCGCGCTGGAAGGCCTGGCGCGCTCCTGCCCGCCCGACGCGGGGCGTCGAGAGACCCTCCACGATAACAAAGTGCGAGCCCGCCGGCTGACCGGAGTTCCGAGGCACATGCCCAGGGCGCTGGGTTTCGTGCATACCGTCGAATCGGACGCCGGCGCCATCCTCATCCTCGCGGAAGCGCTGCTGCTTGCGCCGAACGGGAAAGACTAGCTGCAAGCGCCGCGCTGGCCGCCACGCGTCGTCAGCCGCGGCCCTCGAAAAACTCCTTCATCTTGGCGAAGAAGCCGGAGCTTTCGGGATGGGTCGTGCTCGACGATTCTGTGGCGAAGTCCGCCAGGAGCTCGCGCTGACGCCGCGTCAGGTTTTGCGGCGTCTCGACAACCAGCTGAACGAAGAGGTCCCCTGAATCGCGAGAGCGCAGCATCGGCATGCCCTTCGAGCGCAGCCTCAACTGGCGTCCCGACTGAGCGCCCTCGGGGACGCTGACCTTGGATTCGGTTCCATCGAGCGTACGGACGGTGAATTCGCCGCCGAGCGCGGCCTGCACCATCGAGATCGGCACTCGACAATAGAGGTCGGCGCCGTCTCGCTGGAAGAACGCGTGCGGCTTGACGGTAAGGAAAATATAGAGATCGCCCGGAGGTCCGCCGCGCATTCCAGCCTCCCCCTCGCCAGTCAGGCGAATGCGGGTGCCGTCCTCGACGCCGGAGGGGACATTGACCGACAGCGTGCGCTCCCTGGTCACGCGGCCCGAGCCAGCGCATTTGTCGCAAGGGTTCTCGATCGTCTGCCCGCGGCCGTGACAGGTGGGGCAGGTGCGCTCGATGGCGAAGAAGCCCTGCTGCGCGCGAACGCGGCCGTGTCCGCCGCAGGTCTTGCAGGTCACCGGCTTCGAACCGGCGCGCGCCCCGGAGCCGGCGCAGGCTTCGCAAGCGACCGAAGTCGGCATGCGGACGGTCGAGGTCTTGCCGCGAAAGGCCTCTTCGAGCGTGATCTCGAGATTATAGCGCAGGTCGGCGCCGCGCTCGCGACCTGAGGACTGACGGCCGCGCCGCCCTCCGCCCATCATGTCGCCGAAGAGATCGTCGAAGATGTCGGACATCGACGACGCAAAGCCGTCGCTCATGCCGCCCTGGTCGAAAGCGGCGTGACCATAGCGGTCATAGGCCGCGCGCTTCTGGGCGTCCGACAGATGCTGGTAGGCTTCGTTGAGTTCCTTGAACCGCGACTCGGCCTGCTTGTCGCCGGGGTGCCGGTCGGGATGACACTGCATCGCCGCCTTGCGGAACGCGGACTTAAGCTCGGCGTCAGTCGCTGTTTTGGAAACGCCCAGAGTCTCGTAGAAATCGCGCTTGGCCATCGTTCAGCGCGCCCGGAGTCTATGCATGCCTCGAACCTGCTGCTCCTGAGCCGTTTCCCCGCGGGCAGGCCGGCCCGAACTCGGCCCAATCTCCCCCGCCATCGCGGCGCCCCTAAAGTCTCGGCCGGCCGCGCCCACGCGGCCGGCGTTAGTCGCTCACGACTTCTTCTTGTCGTCGTCGACTTCGCGGAACTCCGCATCGATGACGTCGTCCTTGGCTTCCGCGCCAGCCTCGGCGCCGCCGCCATCGCCCGGCGCTCCGCTCGCCTGTTGAGCCTTGTACATGGCCTCGCCAAGCTTCATTTGCGCCTGCATCAGGTCGTTGGTGCGGGCCTTGATCGCCTCGACGTCCTCGCCCTGCAACGCCGTGCGCAGGGAAGCAACCGCGGACTCGATCGCGCTGCGATCCGACTGGGCGACTTTGTCGCCATATTCGTTCAGCGCCTTTTCAGCGTCGTGCGCCATCGACTCGCCGCTATTCTTGGCGTCGACCATTTCGCGCCGCTTCTTATCCTCGGCGGCGTGAGCTTCCGCGTCCTTCACCATCTTGTTGATGTCGGCTTCGCTTAAGCCCCCCGAGGCCTGGATGCGAATCTGCTGCTCCTTGTTGGTCGCCTTGTCCTTGGCGGTCACGTTGACGATGCCGTTGGCGTCGATGTCGAAGGTCACCTCGATCTGCGGCACGCCGCGCGGGGCGGAGGGTATGCCCACCAGATCGAACTGGCCGAGCGCCTTGTTGTCGGCCGCCATCTCGCGCTCGCCCTGGAACACCCGGATGGTGACCGCCGTTTGATCGTCTTCGGCGGTGGAGAAGGTCTCGCTCTTTCTTGTCGGGATCGTGGTGTTGCGATCGATCAATTTGGTCATCACGCCGCCCAGCGTCTCGATGCCGAGCGACAAAGGCGTCACATCGAGCAGCAGCACGTCCTTCACGTCGCCTTGCAACACGCCGGCCTGGATGGCTGCGCCGACGGCGACCACTTCGTCAGGGTTGACCCCTTTGTGGGGCTCGCGACCGAACAGCGCCTGCACGGTCTCCTGCACCTTCGGCATACGGGTCTGTCCGCCCACGAGCACGACCTCGTCGATCTGGGCGGCCGTGAGGCCGGCGTCCTTCAAAGCTGCCTTGCAGGGTTCGATCGTTCTTTGAATGAGATCGTCGACCATCGCCTCGAGCTTGGCGCGGTTTAGCTTGATGTGGAGGTGCTTCGGACCGTTCTGGTCGGCCGTGATATAGGGCAGATTGATATCGGTCTCGTTCGCGCCCGAGAGCTCGATCTTGGCTTTCTCCGCTGCGTCTTTGAGGCGCTGGAGGGCGAGACGGT
>DASXES010000040.1:0-12176 GCA_036489975.1 Roseiarcus sp. | reverse complement strand
ATGGACGGCGGCGACAACAAGGAGAAAGGCAATCTCGGCTTCCACGCCTTCGCCGCGAACCCGGCCGCCAAGGCCCCGACCCCCAACGTCTGGATCTGGTCGCTGGCCATGAACACGGCGGGCAAGCAGAAAGACGCCGCCTGGTACTGGATGCAATGGGCGTCGTCGACCGAGCACGATCTGTTTGGCGCGCGCAAGATGGACTTTGT
This sequence comes from Roseiarcus sp., assembly GCA_036489975.1. Lineage (GTDB taxonomy): Bacteria > Pseudomonadota > Alphaproteobacteria > Rhizobiales > Beijerinckiaceae > Roseiarcus. The sequence goes on along the minus strand of DASXES010000040.1, from coordinate 11,967 downwards.
CAATCCTGTCCGGTCCTCGGTTTGGAAAGACGAGGATTTCCGCAACCGGATCGACAAGTCCTATAGCGGCTACCTTGCGCAATATGACGCCTCGGCGCCAGGCGCCCGCATCTACTTCACGCCCCAACCTTTGTTCTTCGACGTCACCACCCAATGGGCGGAGACGTTGCAGAAGATGGTCGCCAAGCAAGTGCCCGTCGACGACGGGCTCGACCAGCTGGCCGCCTCCATCGACAAGCAGCTCAAGGACGCGGGCCTCGGCTGAACCAAGATCAAATCGCGGTGCGCGTGGGTCCCCGCTTGAGGGCCGCGCGCATCGCGGATCGCCAAGCTTGGCGCGCCTACGAGATGATCAGGGTCAGGAATCGCAGGTAAGGTTTGTTTTGTGACTGACGCTGCAGTCAAGCACGCCGACGCTCGGCCGCGTCGGCGGATCAATTATCTGCCTTACCTGCTCAGCCTGCCGGCGCTGCTCGTCTGCATCGGCATCCTGATTCCGTTCGTCACGGCCATTTATTATTCGCTTCAGCGTTATCGCTTGAACCTGCCGATGATGCGGGGGTTCATCTGGTTCCAGAACTACGTCGAGTTTTTTACCGATCGCGAGTTCTGGCACACCGTTCAGGTGTCGCTCGAATATACGGTGCTGACGGTCGGGGTTGAGCTGGTGTTCGGCTTGGGCATCGCCATGCTTCTGCAGAAGCGGACCCGGATCAACAACCTCGTCTCGATCCTGCTTCTCCTGCCTCTCATGACGGCGCCGGCGATTGCTGCGCTCATGTGGAAGCTGATGACCAACCCGAATTTCGGCGTGCTCTCCTATCTGCTGCAGCTTCTCGGCTTCAACGATTTCAAATGGGCGTCCGACCCCAGCACCGCTCTGTTCACCGTCGTGCTCGTCGACGTCTGGGTCTACACGCCTTTCATCATGATCCTGCTTCTGGCTGGCTTACGATCCCTGCCGACGCAACCGTTCGAGGCCGCGGCGCTTGACGGCGTCCCCAGGCGTTTCGTGTTTTTTCGCATCACATTGCCGATGCTGACGCCCTACATCATCACGGCCGGCCTGTTCCGGATGCTCGATTCGATCCAGCAATTCGACATCATCTATCCGATGACCCAGGGTGGACCGGGCGATACCCTGCTCGTTTTCCAGGTCCGCGCCTATCTCGAATTCTATCAATATACGAACGTGGGCAAGTCGGCCGCGCTTCTGATCATCCTGTGGGCGATCACTTACGCGCTGTCGAACGTCTTCATCAAACAGTGGTTGAAACTGCGCGAACGCGCTCGCGGAATGGCTTAAGGAGGAGGCGGCTTTGGAGCATATGTCTCTTCTGGAGCGTGTCGTGCGGGGCGTCCTGATCGCCCTCATCGTGCTCTTCTTCCTGTTTCCGATCTTCTGGATCTTCCTCATGTCGTTCCAGACCAATGAGGACATCCTGCGCATCCCGCCCAGCCTCTCCTTCACACCCACCCTCTCCAACTACTCGGCCCTGATCACGGGGAAGCTCGTCTCGACTGCCGGAACGCTCGACATCGCCTTCATGAGAAACCTGTGGAACAGCGTGCTTCTCTCGACTGTGTCCGTGGTCATCGCACTCATTCTTGGCGTGCCCGCGGCTTATGCGTTCGCGCGCTTCAAGTTTCGTCTCGGCGAGGACATCGCCTTCACCCTGTTGTCGTTTCGCTTCGCGCCGCCGCTGCTTGTGCTACTGCCCCTCTCGCTTTATTTTCAGAAGCTGGGGCTTACCGACACCTACATCGGCTTGATCTGGGTCTATCAGCTGATCGCGCTGCCGCTCATCCTGTGGATCGTGCGCGGCTATTTCGAGGATCTCTCCCCGGACATTGAATACGCCTATCGCGTCGCGGGTCATTCGTGGTGGCGCACGTTCACGCGCATCGCCATTCCGCTGGCGGGTCCTGGAATCGCCGCGGCCGGGCTTCTCGCTTTCATTTTCTGCTGGAACAACTTCATCTTCGCGCTCATTTTGGCGTCTGCCGCGAAGCAACCGGTTACAGTCGGCGCGCTCGCCTTTGTGACCGCGTCCGGCATTCAATATGGACAGATCGCTGCGGCCATCGTGCTTTCGGTAGCCCCGACGCTTGCGCTCGCGCTTTACGCCCAACGCTATCTCGTCGAGGGTCTCTCGCTCGGCGCGGTGAAGGGCTAACCCATGGCCAATCTCGAGCTCCGCTCGGTCAGCAAGGCATTCAAGACGGGCAAGGTGCTCGATCGTATTTCTCTCGCAGCCGACAATGGCGAGATCGTCGCCATTTTTGGGCCGTCCGGATCGGGCAAAACGGTGCTGCTTCGGCTCATCGCCGGCGTCGAACAACCTGACGAGGGGACCATCCTGCTCGGCGGTCGCGATGTCACCGATCAGGCGCCAGAGACACGCGGCGTCGGCATGGCGTTCCAGAACTTCGCGCTCTTTCCCCACATGTCCGCGTTCGACAATGTCGCGAGCGCGCTGACGGCCCACAAGGTTCCGAGGGATGTGATCCGCGCGAAGGTCGAGAAGGTCGCCACGCTTTTGAAGATTGAGCACGTTCTTGGGCATGCGCCGCGCGAACTCTCCAACGGCCAGAAGCAACGCACAGCATTGGCCCGGGCGTTGGTGGCCGAACCCAAAATCCTTCTGCTCGATGATCCGTTGCGCAACGTCGACGCCAAGCTGCGTTATGAGATGCGCCTCGAACTGCCTTCCCTGCTCAAGGCTTCAGGATCGACAGTTCTCTATGTCACTCAGGACTATAAGGAAGCGATGGCGCTTGGCGACAGGATCGCGGTGCTGTCAGACCGGGACTTCGCGCAGATCGCTCGGCCGGCGGAAATTTATCGGACGCCCGCGACGCTCAATGTCGCAAGCCTGTTTGGAGATCCAACGATCAACCTGATGCCGGTCGAGCCGGTCGCTTCATCTGGCGGACCAAGAATCGGCATCGGCGGCGCCGAATTGTCGCTGCCTCGCGATTACGGGCACATGGCTGGGAAAGCCTGCGTTCTCGGGTTGCGCGCGGAAAATATCGTCGTCGAAGACGTGGGGACGCCTGAAAGCCTTCCGGTCGCGGTGGTCGCGGTGACGCCATTGAATGAAAGAACGCTGCTCCTTCTCCGCACCGATGACGGCCGCGAACTTCTGGCGTCTGAAGCGGGAACGAACGAGGCGCCGCGCAGGCACGGGCCCGCTTTCGCTCGATTTGACCCCGGAGCTGTTCTTCTCTTCGACCCCGCGAGTGGTCGCCGCATTCTCCCCCAGGCAGCGTGAGAGGCTCATGTCCGAGGCTGCTCTCTCGATCAAAAGCGTGGACAAGATCTACGAAGGCCGCGGGAAGGGCCCCGTCCACGCGGTGAAGAACCTCGACATGGATGTGCAAAGAGGCGAGATCGTCGCGCTGCTCGGCTCATCCGGGTGCGGCAAGACCTCGACCTTGCGCATGATCGCAGGTTTCGAGGAGGTTACCCGCGGGGATATCGTCCTCGAGGGCCGGCGGGTGAATCAGATGCCGCCTGCGCGTCGAAAAGTCGCGATGGCCTTTGAAGGCTATTCCCTCTATCCGCCTCTCACGGTCCGCGACAATATCGCATTCGCGTTGAAGAGCGCCCGCATGTCGCCGAAAGATGCTCAAAAATCGGTGGCGGATGTCGCGCGCATTCTGGAGATCGAGCCGATCCTCGATCGATATCCAAGCTCGATTTCAGGTGGGGAGCAGCAGCGCGCCAGTCTTGCCCGCGCGCTCGTGCGCCAGGCGGATCTCTATCTGCTCGACGAACCCATGGGCCAGCTCGAGCCGAGGCTGCGCGCTGTTTTGCGAGGCCGATTGAAGAGCCTTCTGGTCGATCGCCGCATGACCGCGATCTTTGTCACGCACGACCAGACCGAGGCCAATGCGCTCGCCGACCGCGTGGCGGTCATGGAAGGCGGGGTGCTGCAACAATTCGCCAGCCAGAAGGATTTGCGCGAAAGGCCCGCCAATCTGTACGTCGCGACGTTCGTGGGCGAACCGCCGATGAACGTGTTCGAGTCCAAGGTCACCAACGGCGATCGGGTTCGCTTCGCGATCGATAACGGCCCCACCTTCGATTTCGCCGATAGCGATATCCCTCAGAGCGTTCGCTCAGCGATTGGAGGGCGCGATAAAGTTGTCATCGGGATTCGCCCCCACGCCGTTCGGTTGGGCGTCGGGTCTGACCACGCCCGCATCGTCTCCAATCAGTGGCTGGGCGATCAAAGTCATCTGGCGATGGAGGTGGCCGGCAAACTCATGGTCGCCGTTTCGCATGCGCCGATCCCGGCCAGGGCCGGTGAAAGCCTGCGCTTCGGCGTATCCGCGTCGGATCTGCACGTGTTTGATGCGAGCACGACCGCGGCTTTGTCGCATGGTCTGGAGGCTGCATGAGCGCCGCCTCCGTTCGAGCCCCGCGCAAAGTCTCGCCCATGAAGTCTCACCCATGACTCGCGATTTACTGTTGGGAATCGACGCGGGGACCTCTGTCATCAAGTCGGTAGCATTCTCGCTCGCGGGCGAGCAGGTGGCGGTCGCGGCGCGCCCCAATGTCTATCAAACGCTCGGAGGCGGTCAGGTCGAGCAGGATATGGGACGGACATGGGCCGATTGCGCTGCGACGTTGCGCGAGCTCGTCGAGCGCGTACCAAATCTCTCGAGCCGCGTTGCGGCTCTGGGCGTGACCGCCCAGGGCGACGGGTCGTGGCTCATCGACGCTGCAGGCGAACCTGTTGGCGGCGGGCTTCTCTGGCTGGATTCTCGCGCGGCCGGCCTGGTGTCGGACTATTTGAGAACCGAGGCCTACCGCGATCACTACGTTCGCACCGGATCGGGCCTCAACGCGTGCATGGCCTCGGCTCAGCTCGCGTGGATGAAGCGCTGGCAACCCGAACGAATTGAGCGCGCCGCCACCTGCTTTCACTGCAAGGACTGGCTGTACTTCAAGCTGACCGGGGCGCGGGTGACCGATCCGTCGGAGGGAAACTTCACCTTCGGCAACTATCGCACCCGGGAATACGAGCCCTCGATTCTCGAGGGCATGGGAATCGCCGATTGTAAGCGCCTGCTCCCGCCGATGATCGACGGCGTGAGCGAAGGCGGCAGGTTGTCCGCCGCGGCCGCAGCCGAAACTGAGCTGCCTGAGGGCTTGCCGGTGTCGCTCGCCTATCTCGATGTGGTGTGCACCGCGCTCGGAGGCGGGCTTTGCGATTCTGCCGGCGGCGTCGGGGTCTCCATCCTCGGCTCGACTGGAATGCACATGCGCTATGTTCCGGCGCCCGAGGATGTGCGGCTCAACGAGGACCGCTCCGGATATACGATGTGCCTGCCGATCGAGCGCGCCTGCGCCTCGATGCAGTCCAACATGGCGGCGACGCTCAACATCGACTGGCTGATGGACATGGCCCGCGAGGCCGCGGAGATGGCCGGCGCGAAGACGAGTCGCGCCGCGCTTCTTTCGGGCCTCGATGACAAGGTGCTTGCGGCCGCGCCGGGACAGGCGGTTTACCATCCCTATATTTTTGAAGCGGGCGAGCGCGGTCCTTTCCTCGATCCCGACGCGCGGGCACAATTCAGCGGGCTTTCGATGAAAACCAGTTTCGCCGGCCTGGCGCGCGCGGTGTTCGAAGGCCTCGCCTTCGCCGCCCGCGACTGCTATCTCGCTTCCGGATCGATCCCGGATGAGGTGCGGCTCGGCGGAGGCGCCGCGCGGTCGCGAGCGATGCGGGCCATTCTCGCGGCCGCCCTCAACGTGAATGTGCGGACGCTTTCGCGCGAGGAGCTCGGGGCCTCGGGCGCGGCGATGACAGCTGCGGTCAACATCGGGGTCCTGCCGAACATGCGCGCCTGCGCCGACGCCTGGGTCGCTCCGTTTCTCGACAAGCTTACTGTTCCGGATCCTGAGCTCAGCGGATTCTATTCGAAGCTTTACCCCGTCTACCGGACCATCAGAGGAGCCATGACGCCGGCTTGGGCCGACCTGGGGCGGCTCAGACAGGAGTACGCCGCTTGAGCCAAGACCCCGCGCGCCCGACGCCGATCATCTCCATCATGGGAGATCGCTTCATGCTGCCATCGATGTTCGAGCAGGCGATCCGGCGGAAGTGTGGAGACGGGCCCGAGATCAGATCATACGAGGCGCCATGGCCGGACGAGCCGATGGAGCACGGCTACGCCGAGCCGGGCATGGAGGGGCTGAAGGAATATCAGGGCACAGCCGACGAGGTGGTGGCGCATATGGATGGCGCCGAGATCGCCGTCACCCATCTCGCGCCATTCTCCGCAGGCGTGATCGAACGGCTGCCCCGGTTAAAGCTGATCGCGGTCTCTCGCGGAGGCCCGGTGAACATCGACATGGACGCGGCGCGCAAGCGGAAAATCCGCGTGGTCAACACCCCGGGACGAAACGCATCTGCAGTCGCCGAATTCACCATCGGCGCCATCCTTGCGGAAACGCGCCTCATAACGAAGGGACATGAGAGCCTGCGTCGCGGCGAATGGCGGGGCGATCTCTATCGCGCGGATCTGACCGGCGAGGAATTGTCGGAAATGACGGTCGGGGTGATCGGCTACGGGCATGTAGGGACCAAGGTCGTGCGCATCCTGAAGGCGTTCGGCTGCCGCATTCTGGTGTGCGACCCTTATGTTCAATTGTCGGCCGATGACTTGCGCGACGGGGTCGTGCAAGTCTCGCTCGATCGGATTTTGCGCGAGAGCGACGTCGTGACGCTGCACGCCCGTGTGACAGAGGAGACGCGCGGGTTCATTGGCCGCGATCAATTCGCGGAAATGAAGCCAAGCGCCTATTTCGTGAACACAGCGCGCGGTCCGATGGTCGACTACGACGCGCTGACAGAGGCGCTCAAGGCGCGGCGCCTGCGCGGCGCGGCGATAGAAACCTTCGCCGTCGAACCTGTGCCCGCCAATCTGGAACTGCTGCGGCTCGACAATGTGACTCTCACTCCGCACATCGCGGGAGCCTCCGTCAAAACCGTGAAATTCGCCGCCGAAGCCGCGGCGGAGGAAGTTCGCCGTTACCTCGCGGGGGAAGGTCCCCTCAATCCCTGCTGAGCTGTCCCGTCCCATGAGCTGTTCCGCGCGAAATTGCGAACTCCGATGACGCGAGAGCTTGGCCAGTTCGACCTCATCGTCGTCGGCGGCGGCGTCAACGGAGCCGGCATTGCGCGCGACGCCGCGGGCCGCGGCCTTTCGGTGCTGCTATGCGAGAAGGGCGATCTCGCGCAGGGCACGTCCTCGCGCTCGGGCAAGCTCGTTCACGGCGGACTGCGCTATCTCGAGTACTACGAATTTCGTCTTGTTCGCGAAGCGTTGATCGAGCGCGAGGTTCTCCTTCGGGCAGCGCCGCATATCATCTGGCCGATGCGGTTCGTCCTGCCGCATAGTCCTGAGCAGCGGCCGGCCTGGATGGTCAGGGCGGGCCTCTTTCTCTACGACCATTTGGGCGGCCGGCGGATCTTGCCCTCGACGCGAAGCCTGGACCTGTCGACGGCGCCCGAGGGCGAGCCTATCCGCAAGAACTTCACGCGCGCGTTTGAATATTCGGACTGCTGGGTGGACGACGCGCGACTGGTCGTTCTCAACGCCATCGACGTTCGCAACCGCGGCGGGACGGTGCTGACCCGAACGTCGCTCGAATCGGCGCGACGCGAAGGCGACAAATGGCGTGTGGAAATGCGCAACCTCCGCGACGGCCAATCGCTTGTCTCGGCGGGCAGGGTGATCGTCAACGCCGCGGGTCCCTGGGTCGAGGAGGTCCTGCATCGGGCCGGGCGCAACGCCGAGAGCCGTGTCCGGCTCGTCAAGGGCAGTCACATCATCACGCGCAAGTTCTGGAATGGCGACCAGGCCTATCTCCTGCAGCACAGCGACAAGCGGGTCATCTTCGTCAACCCGTATGAGGGCGACCTTGCGCTTATCGGCACGACCGACATTCCGTTCGAGGGGCGAGCCGAGGACGTGCGCGTCGATCCCGACGAAATCGAGTATCTGCTTTCCGTCGTTGAGCGATACTTCGAGAATGCGCCCAAGGCCGGCGACGTCGTCCACGCTTTTTCGGGCGTGCGCCCGCTTTTCGACGACAAGGCGGCCAATCCGAGCGCGGTGACGCGCGACTATGTCTTCGACGTGGAGGCGCCAGCCAGACAGGCGCCGATGCTGTCTGTCTTCGGCGGCAAGATCACAACGTATCGGAGGCTTTCGGAGCACGCTCTGGAAAAGCTCTCGCCCTATTTTCCCAGGATGACGGGTCCTTGGACAGAGCATGCGCCTTTGCCGGGAGGGGACCTCCCCGAGGGCGATTTCTCGCTGTTTTTGCGGAAGTTACGCCAGCGTCGCCCCTGGCTTCCGGAGGACGTCGCGCAGGGCTACGCGCGCCGATATGGTTCGAGGGTCGAGAGCCTCCTGGAGGGCGCCGAGTCGATCAGCGACCTGGGGCGCCTGTTCGGCGGGACCCTTTATGAACGTGAGGCGCGCTTCCTTGTGGAGAACGAATGGGCGATGGACGTCGAGGACATTCTCGAGCGGCGAACCAAACACGGGCTGCATCTCACGGATAGTGAGCGCGCGGAGTTCGCGGCCTGGTTCGAAATGGCGACGCCACAGGCGGTACGATGACTTTGACCAGCAACGATGATCGTGAACTTCTCGCGCTGCGCGAGCTGTCGGCGGCGCTCGGCGCCGATCCCTTGCGGACGCAGGGAGCTGGCGGCAACACTTCGATCAAGCGCGATGGCATCCTGTGGATCAAGGCGTCGGGGACGTGGCTCGCCGACGCGCTCGCTCACGACATCATGACTCCGGTTCGGCTGGGTCGCTTGCGCGAGGCGATTGCGCAGCGCGATCCGCGCGCCGCGGCCTCAGTCGATTTTGTCGACTCGGATCTGAATGCGAGCGATCTTCGGCCTTCGATCGAGACCAGTGTGCATGCGATAATCCCCTCGCCGATCGTCGTTCACATTCATTGTGTGAACACGATCGCCCTCGCCGGTCGGCGCGACGGCGAATCTCTTGTCCGCGAACGCTTGAGGCCGCATGCGGATGTCGCGCTTGCGTACATACCGTATCGCAAGCCCGGCTTGCCGCTTGCCCATGCGATTGCCGAGCGGCTGACGAAGGAGACGAACGTTCTCGTCCTCGCCAATCATGGACTCGTCGTCGCCGGCGGGACGGTTGCCGAAGTCGCTGATCGCACCGCGCGCGTATGCGATGCGTTTTCCGCGCCGGCCCGCCTGGCGCCCGAGCCCGACGTCGAGGCGCTTTCCTCGATCATCGAGGGCTCCGAGTATCGGCTGCCGCAAAGTCCAGCGGCGCACGCCGTCGCGCTCGATCCCAAAAGTCTGGCGATCGCAAGCCGCGGATCGCTCTATCCCGATCACGTGGTCTTTCTCGGGCCCGGCCTCGTCACGGCGGCGGTGGTTGGCGGGCGCCTGCGGGCGCCTGACAATCCCCAGCCAGTTCCAATGCTGGCCCTGCCTGGTCTCGGTGTCGGGCTTCATCGTTCAGCGACGAAGAACGCGCACGCGATGGCGCGATGTCTTGCGGATGTTGCGGCTCGCATTCCCGAAGACGCCCCGACGATCGTCCTGACCGCCGCCGAGGAGCGAGAATTGATGAACTGGGAAGCCGAGACCTACAGACAATCCATCGCCAGATGAGCCTGCCGATGCCTGCATGCGTTATCGGAATTGACGTCGGCACGTCCGGGGCGCGGGCGGCGGCTCTGGCGGAAGACGGCGCCCTGGTTGCCTCGGCCGAGGCGGCGATGGCTGTGGGCGGCGACGCGACGGCGCCCGAGAGCTGGTGGAGCTCCGTGCGCGCCGCTCTCACGGATCTTGGCCGAAAATGCGATCTTCGCCGGGTGCGCGCGATAGCGGTCGATGGAACGTCCGGCACGGTGCTTGCGGTGGACGAGACGGGAGCGCCGGTCGGGCGGCCGCGCATGTATGACGAGCCTTGCGACGACGAGTCCGTGATGCGCGCGATCGCCGATCATGCGCCAGCCGGAAGCGCGGCTCGTGGCGCCACGTCCGCGCTCGCGCGGGTTCTGATGATGCAGGACCGGCCGGGCGCTCGCCACATCCTGCACCAGGCGGATTGGATCGCGGGAAGGCTCAGCGGAAGGTTCGATCGCAGCGACTGGAACAACGCACTGAAGACCGGTTACGATCCAGTCGCGGCGCGCTGGCCCGACTGGATCGCGCGGACCGGAGCGGATGTCGGGAAACTGCCTGTCGTCCTGGAGCCCGGCGCTGCGATCGGGCGCGTCTCTGGCGAGGCAGTGAGCCTTGGCGTACCCGCTTCCGCCAGGGTCCACGCGGGAACGACCGACGGTTGCGCCTCGTTTCTGGCGACCGGCGCGTCGCAGACGGGCGACGGGGTGACCGCGCTCGGATCGACGCTCGTCGTCAAGCTTTTATGCGACCAGCCGATTTCCGCTCCGGACTTCGGGATCTACAGCCATCGGATCGGTTCGGTCTGGCTTGCGGGCGGCGCCTCGAACACCGGAGGCAAGGTGATCGAAAAGTTCTTCCCGCGCGATCGTCTTGCAGCGCTGTCCGCGGCGCTCAAACCGGACGCGCCGACGGGACTAAGCTACTACCCGCTGTTGCGGCCGGGCGAGCGCTTCCCGGTCAACGACCCCGAGCTTGCGCCGCGGCTTGAGCCCAGGCCAGCCGACGACGCGACCTTCTTTCAGGCGATCCTGGAGGGCGTCGCTGCGATCGAGGCCGAGGCCTACCGCAAGCTCGCGGAGCTCGGCGCGCCCGAACTGCGCTCCGTCCGAACCGTGGGCGGCGGAGCCGTGAACGCGGCCTGGGCCAGGATTCGGCAGCGCAATCTGCCAGCTCCCCTGAAACAGGCGGATTCGCATCACGCTTCCGTAGGCGTCGCGCGTCTGGCGCTTCGGCGCCTTAACGATTCCCGGTAAGCGCCTTGTCTCGGTTCCTCGCGCTCGCATCCTGCTTCAAGGCGGTTTTCTTCGATCAATACGGCGTCCTGCACGACGGGCGCAGCCAATATCCAGGCGCAAGAGACGCGCTGGCCGCCCTCAGGTCGCGGGGCGTCAGGATCGTCATCCTCTCCAATTCGGGCCTCACCGGCGAGGCCAATGCGCAGCGTATGAAGACGCTGGGCTTTGACCGCGAGCTCTATGATTTCCTGGTCACCTCGGGCGATGTGGCGAGAACTCTGCTGAAGAGCGGGCGCGTTCCCGTGCGGCTCACGCCGGAAACCCGCTGCTTCACGATTTCGACCAGCGGAGGCGACGAATTCGTCCGCGCCCTTGGCGTCGCCTCCACGGCGGAGAGCGGGGCGGCCGATCTCGTGGTTATCGCGGGCTCCCGAGCCGACCGTTTCTCGCTCAACGATTATCGCGAGCTGCTGGCGCCGGCCGCCCGGCGCGGCGCGCCCTGCGTCTGCGTCAATCCGGACCGGCTCATGCTGACGGCGGCGGGCGTCGCTCCTGGGGCAGGGCGCATCGCCGAAATTTATCAGGAGTTGGGCGGCGACGTGACATGGATAGGCAAGCCTTTCGCCGACGTGTACCAGGCCGCCGCCCGCCTTTCTGAGGTTGAGGATTCGGCCGACGTTCTTTGCGTAGGCGACAGCGTCGAGCACGACGTCGTGGGCGCGCATGCGTTTGGCGCCTTGGCCGCGCTTGTGAGGACAGGAATTCTCGCTGAACTCTCCGATAAGGAGCTCGCAACCGAAATTGGCCGGCATGGGACAGTTCCCGATTTCGTCATGGAAAATCTGGCCCGGTAGCGGGTCGCTGTTGGCGGCTTTGTCCGTCGGGATTTTTGGCGCTTATAGCGATACCTATTGATAGGGGCCGTTTCCGATTGCGCCCTTGATCCAGCTGTGGGGTGTGGCTTGATCGCCCCAGGCTTCGAGAGCGCGGCGCCAGCCAAGATAGTTGGGCAGGTTCTTGGTGGCGAC
>DASXES010000135.1:0-155383 GCA_036489975.1 Roseiarcus sp. | reverse complement strand
TTCAGAATGTTCAAAAACATCGCCATGCGCACCCCCTGAAGGGCTTCCGTCCGGCGCATCCCAACCCCTCCAAAAGGGGCCGGATCTACCGGACAGGTCGTGCGCTACCTAAACCGGACATATCGTCTGCTACCGACATGGCGCTCCCAACAGATTGTCACTAACGCATTTTCATGTTCTCCTTCTCATTCAAGGGAATCGTCCTGCCTATACCATGGCGCTCGAAATTTCAATCGCAATTCTGCGATATCGCAAAAACGCTATAGACAACGATGAGAATGTGGTGGTATCCTGATGGAACCGAGGATCCTTGGTTTTCCTGGTATGATGCCCAGGATTCTGCGGTGCGTGGTCGCCACGACATAGTCATGAAATTCCTTGAGCAGGGGCATTGGTATGAGCCTCACTTCAAGGATCTAAAGGGATACACTGAAGTTCAAGAAATCAGAATTACCAAGGGAGTGGCGCACAGGCTTCTTGGATATCTATGCCGAAATCCTTTTGCGTATACGGTCGTGCTGCCGTGCACGCATAAAGGAGATCAGTATTATCCGAAGGAAGCGCTCGAAACCGCAGAGCGGCTAGTCTCGCAGATTAAAAAGGGACAAGTAATTGCTATCTCCTGCCAACGACCAAAGCCTAAATCAAAACCAACCAAGAGCAATGGAAAGAGCAGACGGCGAAGACGCAGAACTCCTTGAGCCATTTACGGACAAGGACTATCGAGACGCATACCTGGACGGGTATGTTAAAGGATCAATAGCGATCCAGATACGCGCGCTAAGGGAGAAGCTCGGCCTAAGTCAAGTTGCTTTCGCCAAAAAAATAGGGATGACACAAAGCGTGGTGTCGAGACTTGAGGATTCCGAGTACGGTAGCGTCACCGTCAACACACTTCTCAAAGTCGCGAAAGAAAATAATGTTGGCCTACATGTGAGATTCACAGACTATCTGACGGTAATCCACGCCGATTTATCTCCACCGGCTCTTAGAGTAGATGATGTCGTAGAGACTTACAATAAAGCACGCGCTTCTAGAACTACATTAACATCGACCACTCCCACCGCAAACAACTCAATTATTTTTCTCATGTTAAATAGCACTGCTCCAGCCGCCCGCGCGACGGTTGACGATCATCTTGGAGGTATATCGTGGCAGAACCGTCCTCCCCTTCCATTGGGGTTATTCACTCTGATCGACTCCCCCGCGTTCGAGACCCTCTGTATCGAGAGATCTACTCAAACGTGAGCGCAACTAGTCTCAGCCCGTTTGATGTTACCATCGTATTTCAGAGGTTGGCAGAAATCGCTCCTGCCCAGCCAGGGATAATCGACCAGGTAGCGATCAGTTTTTCACCCCAGCAATTAAAGGCGCTCGTCAGATCTCTTACCGAAACCATAAATGGTTATGAAGAGGCCTTTGGAAAGCTTACTATTCCGGACACGGACATTGCGCCGCAGAAAAAGGCGTCGGAAATTGCCGCCGTAATCGATTCTGTTAGAGGACAGCGAGCTAATCCTTCTTCCACCGAGCAGCCGCCGCCTTCTGAGCAATCTCGTGACGTTCCTCGGAAGAAAGAGAAACGGCCCTAGTGGTGAAAATCAAACGGAAGAGTCTGGCGAGGTCCCAATGAATTCCAGGGTTCGCGCGGAAAGCGCGGGTTCTGAGTATCAGATTCTATCCACTAGCCCTTCCGCCCTTCAACCCGCCCTGCGGTGCAACTCCTTCGCTGGATTACGCCCAGTTTCCTCAACCTCCCCCGTTGCAATTCGCATGACGTGGACAGCGTTGCCGATCACGTCGGCGGGGCGCTTTTCGCCTTTAGGTCCGCGCGGCATCGCGTCTTTCCCCATACACTCGGATCGCGCAATCGAGCTTAGCCAATCCTTCCCTCAGACTGAATGTCGCGACATTGGACTGATCGCGCTCAGAAAGAGCGTCCATGGCCTCTTTAACTAAGTCCGGCCCGTCCTTTAGCATCGTGACCAAAGCGTGATATTCCTGCTTATCCGGTGGGGCGCCCTCTCGCGAATAATATAGCGTGCCACAAGTCGTCGCGCGAGCCCGCGTCAAGCCCCGCAAATTTCAAACTGAGACACTACCGAAAATCGATTCCCCTCCGAGCGCCATCGACAACGTCGCCTCGACAGGGGCGTCCGCGCCTTCCGGCTGGTCTCCCGAGGCGATCGAGGAGCCAAAGGTGAGCCTCGTTCCTCCAGCGCTATTTCCAAATCGGCGAAAAAAAGGGCGCCCCGCTGGGACGCCATTTCTCCGGTTCCGCTGTGATATAGGGCGCCCCGTCACGGGGCGCCCTAATTTCCCTGCGCTGCGCGCTGCGTTACGCAGCCTGCGCGGAGGGCGCCTTGACCGCTTCAAGGGTCCTGGCGGGCTTGTTGATCACGATGCTGCGCGGCTTCTGCGCCTCGGGAACCTCCCGCACGAGATCGATATGCAGGAGGCCGTTCTCGCTGACAGCGCCTGTCACCACGACGTGATCGGCAAGCTGGAAGCGGCGCTCGAAGGCGCGGCCGCCGATGCCCTGATAGAGCATGTCGTGCTTCTCGTCCTTTTCGGGGACTTCCTTCGATCCGCGCACGGTCAAGGTGCTCTCGCGCGTCTCGACCGACAGCTCGTTCTCGCCGAAGCCGGCGACGGCGAGCGTGATGCGGTAGGCGTTCTCGCCGGTGCGCTCGATGTTATAAGGCGGATAGGTCGGCGCGTTTTGCTCGCCTCCGGCGACCCTGTCGAGCATCGAGAACAGCCGGTCGAAGCCGACGGTGGAACGGTAGAACGGTGAAAGATCGTAATTCATGGTCACATCCTCTTCTGAGCGACATGTTAAGCTCGCGCCCCGACATTGGCGGCGCTCGCCGTTGCGGGCTATTGGTGGCCCGCAACCGTAATTTTTGGCTTGGGGGCGGCAAATTCAAGGGTGGGCGCGGCCTTCGCCACAAAAAGCGCAAGCTCCGCGGTCAAGGGGAGCCGTCTCCGGGTCGCCGCGGAGCGCTTGGGGGATTCGTCCAAAGAGGGGCCGCCGCCTCCGGATGTCGAGGTCTTGCACACATGCTGAAATCAAAATCGGTCGTCGCCGCCGTCGTCGCAGCCCTTTGTTTCGTCACCGCGGCTTACGCCGCCTCACATGGCCCGCAAACGGAAGAGGACACCGCGCCGCCCAAGCCGCTCCCCCCGATGCAGAAGAATTTTCCGCTCGACCAGACCTGGTCGCTCAGGGAACTCAATGGCAAGCCAGTGCCGTCCAGCGTGGACATCAGCCTGAAGGTCGACGGAACGCTGCGCGGATCAGGCTACACCGGCTGCAATTCGTGGTCGGCGACGGTTTATCCGGTCAAGGATCAGCATCTCGCCGTCGGCCCCTATGCGCTGACGAAAAAGGAATGTCCGAACAAGGATCTGAAAGCGCTGGAGTTCGGATTCCTGTCGGCGCTGCTCGGCAGCCCGGGGTGGGACCTGGTCAACGGCGATCTCGTCATCAAGGGGCCGCGCGGCTCGATGAGGCTCGCCCGCTCGCTTTAACAGGTTCCGTCAGGCTGCAGGCTCCGGCTCCGCGGCGACGGTCGCTGGCGCGCCGTCGTGGGCCTCGAATCCGATCCGGCGCTTGTGGAACTGGCCGACCGTCCCCTGATGGCCGATCGACACGATCGTCGTCCGCGGCAGGGTTTCGGTGATCGCGCGATAGATATTGGCCTCGCTCTTCTGATCGAGCGAGTTGGTCGACTCGTCAAGGAACAACCAGTCCGGCTCGGCCAGCAGCGCACGCGCAATCGCGAGCCGCTGCTGCTCGCCGCCGGAGAGGCGCATCTGCCAGTTTTCGTTGTCGTCGAGGCGGTTGGCCAACGCGGGAAGGCCGACCTTGGTCAGGGCCCCGCTCAGCTTTTGGTCGGAGAAATTCGAGCTCGCCGCCGGGTAGGCGAGCGCTTCGCGCAACGGTCCGATCGGGATATAGGGCCGCTGCGGCAGCAGCATGAGCTTGGCGTAGGCCGGCTGATGGATCTCTCCCGAGCCGAAGGGCCATAAGCCCGCGATGGCGCGAAAGAGCGTCGACTTGCCGACGCCCGAGGGTCCGACGACCAGCGTCGATTCCTGGGGGACCAGCACCAGGTCGGCGATACGGGCGAGCTTGCGCCCGTCGGGCAACGCGATCTCGACGTCCTTCAGCGACAGGGTCGGAGCCTGCGACGGTCCGGCGGTGAGACGCGGCGTGCGCGCCTCGTCGGCCCGCGCACGGGCGAAGGCGTCCTCGAACGAGGTGAGACGCTGGATCGTCGCGCTGAAGCTCGCCAGCCCCGTATACTGATTGACGAAGAAGTTCATGGCGCTGTTGACGTTGCCGAAAGCGTCCGCCGCCTGGTTGAAGGTGCCGAAGTCGACCTTCTTCACCACGAAATAAAAAGGCGCGACCACCACGTAAGGGATGATTGCCGAGATCTGGGTATAGAACTGCAGGAACGAATTGAGCATCGTGCGCACGCGGATGATCCGCTGGACGGTGCGGAAAACGTTGTTGAAAACGCCGTTGGCCCGGTCGATCTCGTGCTGCTCGCCTTTGAGCAGAGCGATCTGCTCGCTGAACTCGCGAATGCGCGCGAGGTCGAAACGAAAGTCCGCCTCGACCGCCTGCTGGCGGAACATGAGGCGCGACAGGGAGCGGCCGATGAGATGCATCATGCCGGTGGCGAAGAAGGCGTAGAGGATGGCGACCCAGAAGAGAAAGCCCGGAATGGGAATCCCGAAAAGCGACAAGTCCATGTTTCGCGAGATTCCCCAGAGGATGATCGAGAACGCCACGAGATTGGTGGCGGTGGTCATCGCCTGGATGGTGTAGTTGTAGATGCCCGCGTTCTGATAGGCGCCGACGCCGCCGGCGCCGCTGATAAACCCGCCGATGTCCTCGGAGATTCGCTGGTCCGGATTGTCCGCCGGAGGGCGCGCGTCCGAACCCTCCGTCAACGCCGGCGTGTCTGAGGCGCTGTCGGCGTTGGCGCTTAGCGCGAGCTTGTAATGCATCGAATGCATGAGCCAGCGCGACGTGTAGGACGCCGTCATCCAGCGGCGCCATTGCAGGACGAAGTTCAGCGCGACGTAGAACTCGAGCAGGAAGGCGAGGATTGAAATCGTGACCAGCGGAACGAACACCCAGAGGAGCTGCAGCCAGAACGCCTGCATATGAGCGGCGTCCGGAACCTGGATGGCGTTGCCGAAGGCGCGATAGAAGAAATTGAGTCTGACCCCGAGGGCGACCTGGAACTGGTTGATGAGAATGAGAATGAAGATGTTAATGCGCCCGTAAAGGCTCTGGCGCAGCGAGACCGGCCACGAGGGCAGGGGCTGGATCGAGATCGGCGTCCGCGCTTCGAAGAACGGATCGGTGAGCGCCATCATCCGGCGCACAAAGGCGAAGTGCGAAATGGCGAAGATGGCGACGCCGAACAGCGCGGTCGCGAGCGGCAGGTAGCGCGGGAGCGAATAGGCCGCGTAAGCCTCCGGCCAGTAGCCGAGAAGCGCGACGATGTCGGCGAGCCCGAACAGGATCGTCTCGAAGGCGAAGAGATCGGACAGGATGGTGAGAAAGGTTGAAATCCGCCAGCGCGGGAGTGAGGCGACCGCGCCAATGGCCGAGGCGACGCCAATGACCAGCGTCATCGGGTCTTCTTTATAGGCGCCGACGAGCAGGGCGAGGACGGCGAAGACGGCGAGGCTCAGCATGCGCATCGGGGCAGAACCTTGAGCGGGCGGCAAAAAAGGAGAAAGCGCACTAGCAGACCGACCGGCGCATTAGAAGGGCGACGGGCTGCACGCGCCATGAATTGTTGGCAATGTCCGGGTTAATTGGAGTGACCGGGTTTCACGTGAGAACGCTTACGGCGCCCCCCGGTTCAGGGGTGCGCGGTCCTGGCGCCGCCCGAAGCCTTCCAGTCGCGTAAGGCGCCTTTTTCTGTCAGCATTTCACTGTCACGGCGTAACGCGCACGCGGGCGGACTTCACCCGCAGCGGACCCCGTTTACATAGCGGATTGGGCGTCCGTCGCGGGGCCGGCGAGGGCCTTCTGGCGGAACGCCCCGTTCTGGCGCGTGCCCCGATTGCGCCACAAACGGCCCGCACTGCTGATCAGGTTGATGATGGCGCCGCGGCGGGGGAATAGCGGGCCGCGACTGGTTTGGGGGAACGCGGGCGGGCGGTCACCTCGCCGTGACGCCAGGCTTCGACTTGCGTCGCTATACCAACACCATGCAGAAACGAGCGGCATGAAAACCGAGATTGACTATCTCAAGCGCCTTCAATTCAGCGCCGGCGTCCTGGTGGGCATTCTTGTAATTTATAATCTCGTTTTGATTGCGAGTCGAATTCTTGTCAACAGAATCTATATTAACTCGATGCCGCAAGATTTCCTGGCTTTGCTTGACGGTGTCTATAGGGTTCATTTGGGGCAAATTGTTCACCGAGACTTTTCAAGCCCGCTCGGACCCTTCAACTTCGTATTGCCGGCGAGCTTTATGTCTCACAACGCCGGCATCATCAGCAGCCTGAATTATAGCGAGGCTGTATATGCCGTTCTTGCGTTCCTCATCTTTTTGTATCTTCTACTCACGCGCCTGGATCGAATGGCCGGGTTCTTCCTGGGCCTCTGGATACCGCTGGCCCTGCTGGCGAGAATGAACTTCGGCGACCCGCTGGAGCTTGTCACCGAGGCGATGAACTACAATCGGCGCTGCGACGTTTTCTTGCTGCTTTTGCTTCTGCTCTTTATCCCGTCTCGCGAACCAAACAGACGGTCTCTTATTATTGACGGGCTCCTGTACGGAGCGATTAGCGCGTTCCTGTTCTATAGCAAAATCACGTTTGGCTTGGTGGCGCTGGGCTTCTCGCCAATCATGCTGATCCGCAAACGAGACAACATCACTGTGATCGCCGTCGCCGCCATCATGTTTTTGGCGATAGCGGCTTGGGTTGAGTTTGTCTACGGAACGCATTTCTCTTGGCTGATCGACGTAAGAATGGCGGGCGCCTCTCAAGGGCGCGATAACGTTAGCCGTATATTCCACGTAGTGCGAGACAATGCACTGGAATTATTTGCACTATTGTTTTGTCCCGCGTTGATATTGTTGGCCTTGCGAAAACTTACCATCCAGCTCGCATTGCTCTGCGCTTACGTGGGAGTGGTCTCTGTATTAATTCTCTCCCTGAGCGGTCAGTCGTACGTTCTCACTTTGCCCATCGCCTTTGTGTTCGTCGCGCTCGACGCGCTCAGGCCGGAGCCGCCTTTCTTGGGCGCGGCAAGCCAAATGCGGACTCGCTATGTCGTGCTTTCCGCTCTGCTTTCTACGCTGTTGGTGATCGAATCCTATCCTTTGGCGGTCAATATTGCGATTGCTACTTACAGGTCGTTGCGTGCGGCGCCGTGGGACTCGTCAAATGAAATATTAAATAAAATAAAAACTGATCGTACCGACAACAATGACGGTGGCGCCCGGTCTTTATTATCAAAACTGGATAAAATGTCGAAACTTGATATCTTTGCCCTCGCGCGTGCAACCAAGCCAAAGAACTATTGGGACAACTTATTAATGGAGGAATACGGGGAGTATCTTCATACCGGGATTGCGGCAGCGCGGCAGGGCTGCGGGGATCGAGCCCGGATCAGCACGATCGATGTCGTCAACCCATTTCCGGTGCTGCTCGACTGGCCGGAAGGCGGAGGGATGTTTTTTGCCGCGGCAGGTTATCTGACGTCGAAAAAAGCACATTTGCCCGATGAGGTCATGTTCCGTGACATCGATTGCGTGATGGTGCCAAAACTACCCGCCCAAATTGGCTTTCGCGACACATTGCTGGACATTTATGGGCCGTTCCTCTCCAAATCCTTCGAGCCATCGTTAGAGTCGGATATGTGGACCGTGCTCAGGCGCCGGGCGCAGCTTTCCAACTCCGCGAAGCCGAGCGGCTAGCTTAGGGGAGGATTCCTCGCCGATAACGGCCTTGAAACAGGGCGCGCTCCAGTCTTCAAGCTTGCTCTAACGCGGCAGCGGGGGACCTTGGCCGCCTCTCGAGCGTTGATGGGGTTGATGGGTCGGTTCGCGTGGGCGGCCCTGCCGGCGGAGGGATTTGGGCGCTTTCTTGCGCCGCCTCCGTTGAAGGCCTCCGAGGCCTCCGGCGCGGACGCCGTTGCGTCGAAGTCAGGGCCGGGGCCGCAAAACTCTGTCCACGGTCGGAGATCGGCAATTAGTCGAGCAGGGGAAGCTTTAGCCCTTACCGGCTAGACCAGCGCCTTGGGTCGATTGTATTATTACTTGGGCGCCCGCCTCGGCGATTGCGGACTATCCAACCAAAGTTGCGAAGGTGATGACAGCTCAAGAGAACTTGACGGTCCAGGCGATTTCTATTGTCGTCCCGGTGTACCAGGGAGAATTTACGCTCGAGTCTCTGCTCGAGGAAATCGAACCCTTGACCACTACCCAGTCAACTCCGGGCGGCGTTCAATTTCGCGTCTCCGAAGTGATATTGGTTCACGACGGCGCCATTGACGGTTCGGACGCGGTCATGTCCGCGCTGGCTTCGAGGCTGCCCTTCGTCATCCCTGTCTGGCTGTCGCGCAACTATGGCCAGCATGCCGCTACCCTCGCCGGCATGGCGAGCACGAGCGGGGATTGGGTCGCCTCGCTCGATGAAGACGGCCAGCACAATCCGGCCGACATCATTCATATGCTCGATGTAGCGGCGGGAAAGAATGTCCAGCTCGTCTACGCCCAGCCGCTGAATCCGCCGCCGCATGGCGCAGTCCGGAACTTCTTCAGCGCCATGGCCAAACGGAGCTTCAAGAACTTTCTCGGGCATGGGCATATCGGCGAATTCAACAGCTTCCGGCTCATCCGGGGAGAGATCGCGCGGGGCCTCGCCGCCTATTGCGGCACCGGCGTGTACCTGGACGTCGCCCTCGCCTGGGTCGTCGCCAGATCGGCCCATTGCCCGGTGACGTTGCGAACCGAGAGAGGGCGTCCTTCGGCGTACTCCTACCGCAGACTCGCCCATCACTTCTGGACCATGGTCCTGACGTCTGGCACCGGCCCGCTGCGATTGGTGGCGTCCATCGGCGTGTTGTCAGTCTTCCTCGCGCTGGCTTTGACCGCGTACAGCCTGTGGGGCAAGCTCACCGGACGCGTGGAAGTCACCGGCTGGGCCTCGCTGATCATCGTGGTGAGCCTGTTCTCAGGCCTCATCCTGTTCTCACTGGGCGTGCTTGCGGAGTATCTCGGGATCGCCGTCACGATGGCGCTCGGCAAGCCGCTCTACCTGATCAGTTCGCGCCCCAACCGCGGCGCCCGGCGCTAATGAACGAGCCGCTGATCTGGGTCGTCGGCGGAGGCGGCTTGCTCGGATCACACATGGGCGAGGCCTTGCTGCGCCATGTTCCGGCGGCGCAAGTCTGGCGATCGACGCCGTCGCGCTTTTCCTGGGGCGATCCGACGCGTCTTGACGAAGAGCTGGCCCACGCGGTCGCGGGATTCGCTGAAGCCGTTGGCGCCCGGGGCGCCGGTTGGGCGTTGCTGTGGTGCGCCGGCAAGGGCGCCGTGAACAGCTCGGCTGCGGAGCTCGAGCCTGAACAAAGGGCCTGGACTCGATTGCTCGACCTTCTGGGGGCCCATCTTGCCGGGCCGCTTGGCGTTCTGCCGGGGTCGATTTTCCTGGCCAGCTCCGCGGGCGGCGCTTACGGAGGCAATTCGCCCGAGGTCCTGACCGAGCATACGCCGCCGCGGCCAAACTCCGAATATGGCGCGCATAAACTGCGCATGGAGGAAACGGTCCGGCGCTGGTGCGGCTCGTTTGCGAATGTTTCGGTTCTGATCGGCAGAATCTCAACCCTTTATGGTCCGGGGCAGGACCTGGGCAAGCCGCAGGGAATCATATCGCACCTGTCGCGATGTCAGCTCCATCGCCTTCCGGTAAGCATCTATGTTCCCCTGGATACGCGGCGAGACTATCTGTTCGTCGACGACTGCGCCGACCAGATCGCCGCCAGTCTCAGCCGCATGATGCGCGAGCGGGCTGGCGCGATTCTCAAGATCTTCGCCAGCGAACAGTTGACCAGCCTTGCTCAAATCATTGGGGTGTTTCTCCGCATCGCCAAGCACCGTTCACTGATCGTGTCACGGCAAGCCCGGCAGACCGGGTCGATCTCCTTGAAGTTTCGCTCGGAGGTCTGGCGGGACCTCGAAGGCTTGCGCAAGACGGACCTCGCGTCCGGAATCCACCAGCTCCACGAGCATCAATTGGGTCTGTTCCAGCGCGGTTTGCTTCCGCCGCCGACCGGCGTCGTGCGCCCCCGGGCGGCGAGCTAATGGAGCGGCTGCGATTCGATCAGGTGCTCAGGTTCAGTTTCGGGGCAAATGCGTAGAATCGCCCTCCAAGATACGACAGACTCGTATAGGCGACCATGCCCGACAGTTGCGAAATATACCGATCGATCCCAAAATATTCGTGAGAAACGATCACGGCGCAGACGTTGGCTCCGTAGGCGATCGCGATGACAAGGAACCAGCGCACCGCACTGCTGAGGACCGGGCCTTTATGGTAAAAGGTCCACGATCGATTGAGGAAGAAACTGACCACCGTTCCGACCGCATAGCCAATTGCATTGGCGACAACGTATTGGACTCCGCCAAAACGCATCAGCGAGAAGATCAGGCCAAGCCCCACCGCTGTATTGATGACGCCGACCGCGCAGAATCTCAAAAAACTCATTCCCGCGCCGGCCTTTCATCTATGACAGTTTCTTGGAAATGACGGAATATGGCGCCCCGACGGGCACTAATGCAATGAGCAACTCAGCAATACTCTAACCTACAGCAGTGCAGTGGGGAAGCGTGGTTGTGACCGCTTTGACGCTTCGGCGGGGAAGATACAGGGCGACATCCTGCTCTGAAAAGCGTGGTCCCGCGTTCATCCCTGGAAGATCCCGGTCACCCCGCCGGCGCCATCGCCACAGAAAGCCGCGCTTCGACGGGGTGGAAGCGATCGAGACGCGCAAGGCCGGCTGCGTTCGGGCCCGCTGCGCCGCCCCGGAATCTCGCTTGAAGTTCCACGGCGGGTGGGGTAGGGCGCCAGCGGGCGGCGTGGCGGGGCTAATCGGGTGAAAATCCTTCTCATTTGCATACTCATTTTCGTGTTGTTCATGGTGGCCGGCTATGCCGGTCTCGCTTTGCAAACCAGGCTCTTGCCCCACCACAAGACCGGTGAGACGAAAGGGGTGGTCGGCCAGATTTCGGGGCTGGTCAGCCTGCTTCTGGCGCTGGTTCTGGGAACCCTCATTGGCGTCAGCTTTGCCTATTATTCGGCTCAGAGGACGAACCTCGAGAATTTCTCCGCCCAGATCCTGAGGCTCGATCAGGCGCTCGCGCAATACGGACCCGAGACCAAGCCGATGCGCGACGGAATCAAGGAGGGAATTGAGAAGGCCTACGCAACGATCTGGGGCGGCGGGACGGTCGATCCTGCGCTGCTGACAGTCGGGCCGCCGCTCGCCGGCGCGCGGGCGACCACCGATTATCTCGCGACGCTTCAGCCCAAGACCGACGCCCAGAAGGCCGCGCTGGCGACGGCTAACCTTTACGCCAGCCTGGTCGAACAGTCCCGGTTGCTGATGTCTCTGCAAATCGCGGCCGGGCCGGTCTCCTGGTTTCTCCTCGCGATTCTCATATTCTGGACCGCTTCGCTCTTTTTCGCCATTGGGTTGTACGCTGAGTCGAACTCGGTCGTTTTTGCCGCGATCACCTTTGGGGCCTTGTCGATCGCGTTTGCGATCTTTCTCATCCTTGAATTTGGCCAACCCTATACCGGACTGTTCAAGGTGACGCCCGCCGCTCTCGAGCAGACCATCCAGTTCATCGACCGGTAGCTGCGGTCAACGGCCGCTCAGCCGGACGCCGCCCGCGCCACGCGCGCATGGACTTCGCTGGTCATCGTCTCGATCCGTTCGACCAGCGTTCTCACTGTCTGGGTGAGGTCGGTGTTCTGCCTGAGCAGGTCCTCCACGCGCTCGGTCAGCACCGTGTTCTGCCGCAGCATTTCAACGAGAGCGCCGGTCTGCTCGCGCATTTGCGCCTGGCGCTGCTCGCTGATCTGATGCAACTCCTCGCGGTGCTGGGCGTCGGCGAGGCCCGTCACCTTGTCGCGGTCGGCCTGACGGGTCTGCGCCAACAGGATCAACGGCGCCGCATAGGCGGCCTGGGTCGAGAAAGCGAGGTTCAGCAGAATGAACGGGTAGACGTCGAACTGGGTCCAGCCGACGGCGTTGACCCAGATCCACAGAGCGACGATGAGCGTCTGCGCGATCAGGAATCTCGGCGTGCCGAAGAAGCGGGCGAAGTCCTCCGCCTTCTTGCCGAACCAGTCGTTGCCAAAGGCCGATTCGAGATGGGCGTT
Source organism: Roseiarcus sp. (assembly GCA_036489975.1). Classification (GTDB taxonomy): domain Bacteria; phylum Pseudomonadota; class Alphaproteobacteria; order Rhizobiales; family Beijerinckiaceae; genus Roseiarcus. The sequence continues at coordinate 142,948 of DASXES010000135.1, read as the reverse complement.
GGGCAGGTGAAATCTGTGCAGTCGGGCGTGGCCCCTTGCTTCATCTTCGATGCCCATGGGCCCTCCGTTGCGCTACAAGGCGAGACGGGGACGGCCGCCTGCGACTCGGCGGTCCGACAATACAGAAGTCGCCATGAATTTCGATGCTCGGCGCCGGTTCGGCGCCCGCTTGCGTCGCCTTGCGCGCCCACGCGCCAAACGCTATGGTCGGAACATTCCCCAGGATCACAATAGCATAAAGTATATCGGGCACAACGAAAGCGTATTAAGGCGCCCTCGTTCCGCGCGTCCGCCCCAGGGCTTTTCACAACTCGCGATTCAATAAGCAAAACCAGGGAAGAAACCATGTCTCATAAAGTCGAAACTCTAGCCCTTCACGCTGGCTGGCGCGCCGATCCGGCAACGGGCGCGGTCGCCGTGCCAATCTACCAGACCACCTCCTATCAGTTCCAGAGCGCCGAGCACGCCGCCAACCTGTTTGCGCTCAAAGAGCTCGGCAACATCTACACCCGCATCATGAACCCGACCAACGACGTGCTCGAGAAGCGCGTTGCCGCGCTCGAGGGTGGCGCGGCTGCGCTGTCGCTCGCCAGCGGCCAGGCGGCTTCGGCCTTTTCGATCCAGAATCTCGCGCGTGCGGGTGATAATTTCGTCGCCTCCACCGACCTTTACGGCGGCACCTGGAACCTGTTCGCCAACACGATGAAGGACCAGGGGATCGAAGTGCGTTTCGTCGACCCAACCGATCCCGAGAATTTCCGCAAAGCGACCGACGCGCGCACGCGCGCCTATTACGCCGAAACGCTGCCCAATCCGAAGCTGATCGCCTTTCCGATCGCGGAAGTGGCGGCGATCGGCCGTCCGCTCGGCGTTCCGCTGATCATGGACAACACCGCGGCGCCCATCCTGACGCGGCCCTTCGAACATGGCGCGGCGATCATCGTCTATTCATCGACCAAATATCTCGGCGGACACGGCACCTCGATCGGCGGTCTCCTCGTCGATGGCGGCAATTTCCCGTGGGACGAGCACAAGGAGCGCCAGCCCGCGCTCAACACGCCTGATCCGAGCTATCACGGCGCGGTGTGGAGCGAGGCGGCGAAGCCGCTTGGGCCGATCGCCTATATCCTGAAAGCCCGCACGACTCTGTTGCGTGACCTCGGCTCAGCCATGGCGCCGTTCAACGCGTTCCTCACACTTCAGGGGGTGGAGACGTTGCCTCTGCGCATCGAGCGCCACTCGTCCAACGCCTCGGCCGTTGCGGCGTGGCTCGCCAAGCAGCCTGCGGTCACGAGCGTGATCCATCCCTCGGTTCAGAAGGGCGAAGCCAAGCGGCGGGCGGAAAAATATCTCAAGGGCGGGATGGGCGGACTGGTCGGGTTCGAGATCAAGGGTGGTCGCAAGGCCGGGAGCAGGTTTATCGACGCGCTCCAGCTCCTCTATCACGTCGCCAATATCGGCGACGCCCGTTCGCTCGCCATCCATCCGGCGAGCACCACCCACTCCCAGCTCACGCCGGCGGAGCAGCAGGCGACCGGCGTGACGGACGACTACGTGCGGCTCTCGATCGGCATCGAGCATATCGACGACATTCTCGCCGATCTCGATCAGGCGCTGAAGGCGGCAGCGTGACGCCGCGCAGCTTCGGACAAGCCGCGCGGCGCGCCGCGGGCGGACGCAAGGCGCTCTTGCATTTGCCCTGAAGAGCCCACTTTTCGCGGCCTACCGACACTGAGCGGTCGCGGCGAAGTGTCTCCTCAGAGCCATTCAGCGCGCCCTCGAGGCTGCCGGGGGTCGAGTTCACGAATGGGGAGCAGCCGGGGTGAGGATGAGGAAGGCGCCGTGAGCCGGACCCGCGTGGCGCCGTTTTTGCGGCGCAGCGGTGATGTTCCGCGATGATACAAGGTCCGAGGCGCGAGGGTTCTTGGAGAACGTCACGGGCCTGCCGTTTGTGGGCTATTCCGTGAGCGGCGACTTGACCGTGGTGAATGTCGCTGAGCGCGAGGCGGAATTGCTCGCGAGCAAGGTTTTGGTTGAGCGGCCGACAATCATGATCAGTATGAGAGTCGAGCAGGCGCCGCGCGCAGAATAATCGGGAAAGCCGCGCGTGATCCAGCCCTCTAATGGGGCATGTCCGCCGGCTCGGACTCGGCCGCCTTCCCCGCCTCGACCGAGGCTCTCTCGGCCGACTCCGCCTTGTCGCGCCAATCGGTGTTTGACGGGTCCTTGGCAAGGTTCAGAACGGCCATCTTCTGCGCCACCCGATAGGCGCTCTGCGCGTCGACCCAATCGTTCTTGGCGTTGAAGAAATTTGCGAGGCCCTCAAGGGACTTGTACTGGCCGGCGACCAGGTCCGCGGCTTCCGGATCGTCGATCAGCCGGCTCCAGATCTGCACCGCTCCGCGATAGGCGTAGATCTGGGGCAGCAGCCCCTGGGAATGGTCGCCGACCAGTTTCGCCGCCTCGGCGTATTCCTTCCGCGCCTTCGCCGGCCCCGCCCCGCGGAAGGCGAGCGTTCGCTTCGCCTCCTGGAACTTCTGATAGTAGCCGAGCGCGTCCTTGGGCCGGTTCAGGTGATCCAGGATCTCAGCGATATTGAGGTAGGCCGGGGCGACGAACCCTTCCCATAGGAGATTGCCGGGCTCGGCTTTGATCAATGCCTCGTCGAGCGCGGCGCCTTGCTGAAACTTGGTCAAGGCAATGTCGAGGTTTCCCGCCTTTCTTTCCAGCATGCCCCAGTGCGTGTTGGTCCCGGCCAGGTTTGATTTGAGGCTTAGATCGGGTGTTTTTCCAGTGGCGAGCGCCTCCTTTGCGTTGCGCGCAATCAGCGCCGCCTGGAGGTCGGCGGCCTTTTGATAGAAGGCCCGGCCGTCGTCGAAGGCATCCTCCGTCCGGTCGAGCTCGGCGATCCGAAAGAACGCCTTTCCCCTGTTGCGCAGAAGTTCGAAGCTGTCGGGACGCCTGGCCAGCGCGGCGTCGCAAACAGCCAGACCCGATTGATACTCCGTCAGCGCCTGGGGATGTTGCTTCGCGCCGCTGCTCTTATAGATGTCGCCGATTTTCATATGCACGTCGATGACGTCGCCATCGCCTTGGTCGTCGCTGGTCGAAGCGGCGATTTTCAGCGCGACCCCGACCGCCTCGCTATATTGCTGAAGGGCGTCCTGATAGGGCGGCTTGCCCATGGCGAAGAGCGCATTGCCGACGCGAATGGACGCGTCGTACATGACCTGCAGCGGCTCGTTGGCGTCCGGGGCGGTTTGAGCGAGCGCCAACGCCGCATCTTTCGCCTTGCGCGCCAAAGCCAGCGCCTCCGGCTGCTTGTCCAAGGTGGCCTGGAGGTCGGCCTCGACGTTGAGCGCTTGCGCCCAGAGAAGGTCGGCCGCGGATGTCTTCCTCGCCGCCCGCGCGTCATCGAGGAACTGTCCCGATATGGCCGCCAGGCTTGCCGCTCCGGCGAGATCGAGGCTCTGGTCGTTATACGCGGTCAGGACATCCTCGAGCAGCGTCTTCGCCGACGTCATCGCGCTCCGGTCCACGTCTTCCTGCCGCCGCTGCTCCTGTGCGATTTGCCGCTTTTGCGCGTTTTCGTGCGCGATCCACATCCCGCCGGCCAGGAGGAGGGCGCCGACGATGGAGAGCGCAGCGATCAGCCGCCGATTGCGGCTTGACCGGAGCTTGGCCTCGATGGCGTCGCCGATGAGCTTCTTGACGTCATCGAACTTGCCGCCATAGCGCTCCGCCCACGCCGCCGTCCGCGGCAGGCGCTCCCACCATTCCTTCGTGCGCCCGGGATCGTCCAGGGTCGCCCGTTCGCCGCCGGCCGCGCCGTCGAGCAGGGACACCAGCGTATGAAAGCGCTGGCCGTCGATCTGCTCCTCGGCGAGCCAGCCCTGGGGCGGGCGGCCGGTTCTCGGGTCGACCGAGTCAGTTCGGCCGGCGATCGTCTTCCAGCGGCGAAGCAGGGCCTCGTGTCCGATGTCGATCCGGTCATCGGCGAGGAGCGTCTGGGTGGCCGCGAGCGAGGGCATGAGGAACGAACAATTCGGGGCGCGGAACCGGTCGAGCACGGCGCGCAGGTCGGATTCACTCACCCCCGTTTCTGCGAGCAACCTGTCGAACCGAAGCGCGCGGCGAATGGCTCTGCCTTCCCGGTCCACTTCCGACAGCGCCCGGAACGCCTGCTCGACCGCGAGTTCCTTTCCGGCGCATTCTGCGAGAATCTCGTCGGCGTGGCGCGACAGCGCCTCCCCCATGCGCCCGATGTCGTCATAGGTCTGCCGCGTAAGGCGCCGCGCGCCGCCGGCGGCGGTCTCGGCGCCGGCCCGGTCCCAGAGCCGCATCAGGCAATGCTGCAGCAGCGGAAGCTGGTCGAGCTCGTCGCCGCAATCGTTGATGAGCCGCTCGACCAGTTCCGGCTCGATCGCGCCTCCCGCCTTTTCGATCGGCTTGCGGATCGCTTCCTCGAGCTGGCCGCGGGTCAGATTGGGCACGAGATATTGGGTCGCGCTCACCGCCTCCGGCAGGCCATGGAAATAGGCGCAGTCGCCGACGAAGTCCGAGCGCATGGTGATGAGGACGCGCACGTTCTCGAGGCGGCGGCGGTCGGCGTCGAGCAGGATCTGCACGAACTGGGTCGCTTCGTCGCGCTGCCGCGCCTCCTCGACACCGCCGCGCTGGCGCCCAAGCCCGGCGAGGCCGAAGCGGAACAATTCCTCAAACTGATCGACGACAAGCAGAAGGGTCCGACCGTTCACGCCCCCCGCTTCTTTCAGCGCGCTCTCGAAGCTGAAGCTCGACTGGCGCAGCGTCCATTCGATGCGATCGCGCCGTCGCGCCATTTCGTCTGGGCTGTCCGTCGGCGAAAGCCGGGAGAGGGCGCCCGCGAGCCGCCTGATCGGAGAGCCGCCCGGGCGCATGTCGAGAAAGGCCCAGGACGGCCCGCCCGAGTCGGCGGTCTCGTCGGCGAGCAAAGCCTGAAGTCCGGCAAGCACGAGCGATGACTTGCCGCTGCCCGAACCGCCGATGACAGCGATGAAGCGGCCGCCTTCCACCAGCCGGTAGAGCGCAAAGGCCTGACGCTCGCGGCCGAAGAAGAAGCCGCGGTCGGCGAAGCCGAAGGGACGCAGGCCGGGAAACGGCCGCTCGCTGGAAAGCCTTGTCCCGTCGTCCGCCGGGGCCGCCCCGGACGCCGCGGGCGCCGTTTCACTGGGCGCCTCGTCGCGATCGGGGGCGTCGCTGGCGTCGAGCGCGCTCATGGCTTCAGGCTTGGCGCCGAGGCGAGGTCCGCCAGCAATTGCGGCGTCGGCGCGCCCTGCTCGACGAGGTCGATCATCTTGTCGAATTCCCCGTCCTGGAAGATGAGCGGAAGCGTGCTCTTCTTTTTGTGCGCGGCGGCCGGCGGCCCCGCGATCAGGCCGCGAAATGCGAACTGGCCCTTCCGGCCCAGCGCCTGCCAGTCGGACAGCCTGTCGGCCTCCGAGCGCACCCAAACCTCGGAGGCATTTCCCCAGCACAGCGTCACCGCCTCGCATTTGGCGAGCAGGTCGCTGTTGTAGCGGCGCGACTCGGCGTCGGAATCCGCCACTGGAATGCGCGGCTTGACCGCGCCTTCGCGCAAAGCCTGGGCGATCGCCCCGGCAAAGTCCTCATCGGCCGCATGGTAGGAAAGATAGAGGTCGAGCTTGTCGCCCGGCGCAGTGGTTGCTTGCGGCTTGGGCGCGGTCTCGGTCAGATACTGGAACAGGAACTCGATGAACTTGCTCAGGATGTCGCCGTCGATCTTGTCCGTCGCGATCTGCTGATCGAATCGCTCGAGCGCCTTCAAAGGATCGCGCTCGACCGCCGGACCCACAGGCGCCGCCCCGCCTTCGTCGAGAATTTTCGGCGCCCAAACAATGCGGCGGTTGAGCTTCTGTCCCGGCGGACCTTCCGCCTGCGCGGCTTTGGCGCGGGCGAGCCCAAGCTGCAGCTTCACGATGTTGTCGAGCCCTTCGGGCGCAAATCCGCCGCTGTCGCCGACAAGATGGACGAAAACCTCGGCCTTTGTCAGCGCGTCGGTCAGGAAGGCCGCCGCGCTGCTGTCGCTCGGCATGTCCGCTGCGGGATCGGGCGCGACCGTGAAGCCCTTGCCCTGAAGCTCGGTGACCAGGCGGACGTAAGGTCCCTTCATGTCGCTCGCGGGCCTGGCGAGAAAGACGGTGCGGCCGCTGGCCATGACGATCGGCGTGGTCTGCTGGGTCGGCTCGGGCGCCCGGGCGCCGCTCAGGATCTGGGTCACGCGCTGCTGCAATCCGCCCGCGAGATCATCCAGTTCAGCGTAGAACCGGTCGTTGCACTTGCCGCGGTTGAAAAAAGGCGTGACGGCGCTGACGTCATTCTGATCATCGCGCGCGTAGAACAGGAACCCTTCCTGGCCCTGCAACTCCATCGGGCGGGCGCTGCGGTCGACATAGCCTTTGCCCACGACAAGCATCCGCGTCACGGGATTCGCGACGCCCGCCGCTTTGCGCAGCTGAAGGAAAGTCTCGAACTCCTTGCGGCAATAGGGGCGCTGCATCCAGTTCGGCGACATCACCACGACAAGGAGTTCGGCTTGCCTGAGCCCGTCGTCGATGACGTCGGCGAACTGGTCGCCCTGGCTGATGCGGCGCCGGTCGCGCCAGACATTCGCCTGCCGCGCGCCGAGGTCGCGCAGCTTCAGGCGCAACTGCTGATCGAGAAAGCTGACGAAGCCGGGTTCGTCCTGATCGGCCGACAGCATGAGGTCGTCGTCATGCGCGTAGGACAGGAAGATGACGACGTCATCGCTCATCGAACTTCGCCCCTCCGCCTGAGCAGGCCGCGCATTTTGGCGCGAATTATCCGCCTAACTCCGTGAATTTATTTCAAGATCAATGACCAACCTTAAGCCGGGATAGACTGCCAGGCCAAGACGGAAATTCTACCCAATCGGGCTAAAACACGTGTCCGCGCGGCGCTGTGATATTGATCACACGTCCTGTTCGCGGGGGTGAAATCTGCGGGGGCGGCGAGTGCGTTCGCGAGCGCGCTTTAGCCGCGTTCCCGCATCAATCGCGACTTGTCGCGATTCCAGTCGCGCACCTTCTCGCTCTCGCGCTTGTCGTGCAGCTTCTTGCCGCGCCCGAGCGCGATGGCGATCTTGGCCCTGCCTTTGGCGTTGAAATAGATGCGGAGCGCAACGATGGTCATGCCTTCGCGCTCGACGCCCTTCGCCAGTTTCGCGATCTCCTTGGCGTGCAGCAGCAGTTTGCGCGGACGCTTGGGCTCGTGATTGAACCGATTGGCCTGCAGGTATTCCGGGATGTTGGCGTTGTAGAGGATGACCTCGCCACTTCGGTCGACGGCTGCGTAACTCTCGGCGACGGTCGCCTTGCCGGTCCTGAGCGATTTGACTTCTGTTCCGGTCAGCATCAGGCCGGCTTCGAACGTCTCGCCGATCTCATAGTCGTAGCGCGCGCGGCGGTTGTCGGCCACGACCTTGAAGTTTGGTTTTTCCTTTTCGGCCGCCACGCTAAAGTCCGATCAAGCGTTTAGCAGCCCAGCGTGCATCATGGCGCGGCGGATCAGCGCTTCGGTCTGGGCGCCGACCGGAACGAGGGGCAACCGCGCGTCGGGCTCGATCCGGCCGAGCACGCTCAGGGCGTATTTGGCGCCGTTGACCCCCGGCTCGGCGAAGATCGCGGTGTGCAGCGGGGTCAGCCGGTCCTGGACTTTCAGCGCATGGTCCCAGTGGCCCTTGAAGACGGCCTCCATCAATTCGGCGCATAAGCCCGGCGCGACATTGGCGCAGACCGAAATGCAGCCATGGCCACCCGCGGCCATCGCCGCCAGCGCCGTCATGTCTTCGCCAGAAAGTTGGATAAAGTCCGCCCCCATCGCGTGCCGCTGGCGCGACACACGTCCGACGTCGCCGGTCGCGTCCTTGACGCCGACGATGTTTGGCAGTTCGCTGAGCCGCTTCATCGTGTCGACCGACATGTCGACGACGCTTCGCGGGGGAATGTTGTAGATGAGGATCGGAATCCCGATCGCGTCGTTGACGGCCTTGAAGTGCTGGTAGAGGCCTTCCTGCGTCGGCTTGTTGTAATAGGGCGTGACGACCAGAACGGCGTCCGCGCCGCTTTGCTCGGCGTGGCGGGCGAGCTCAATCGCCTCGGCGGTGTTGTTGGAGCCTGCGCCTGCGATGACCGGAACCCGGCCGCGCGCCTCGTCGATGCAGATGTCGACGGCGCGGCGGTGCTCCGCGTGGCTGAGCGTCGGGCTCTCGCCGGTCGTTCCTACCGGCACCAGCCCGTGCGAGCCGGACGTGATCTGCCAGTCGATCAGGCCGCGATAGGCCTGTTCGTCGATCTTGCCGTTCTTGAACGGGGTGACCAGCGCGGTCAACGATCCGTGAAACTTCGCCCGCTTTTCCATTCTTCGCTCGCGCCAAGTCGATCAAGGACACATAGCCCCGACAGGCCGCTGGCGAAAGGGGGCCGCCGGACGTTGTGGTTTAGATCTTGGTCACCAAGATCGGTCCATCCTCGCGCAAGAGGACTGGACCCATGACGATCATCCGATTCGGGGCGCTTCTGGCCATTGGCGGCGCGGCCTGCCTGATTGCGTGGACGCCGGAAGGGCGCCTTCCGCCAAACCCGGAAATCGGCGCGCCGCCTGCTTCCGGCGCGCTCGTGGACGCCGCGCCGACCGAGACCGCGAGCATTCAGCGACCGGCGCGCGGCGAGCGGCGGAGACATGGCGACCAGCCGGCGGCGCTCGCGTCGATCCCGGCGCCCCCGCCGGAAGCGGCCCTGAGCGACGCCGACATCGCTTCCAAATTCGCCGACGCCAGCCTGGAGGGCGCGGCGCCCGCGGCCGGCGCGCTTTCCGCGGTCGCGCCGCCTGCGATCATCGCCAGCCGAGAGCCGACTGCGCCTGCCGTCGCCCCGGAGCCGTCAACGCCCGTGGCGAGCCTGGTCCTGCCGCCGCCTCCGCCCATTTCTCAGGCAGCGGTTCTTTATCAGAGGGGCGACGTCGCGGGACTCGCTGCTCTCGCCGCCTCGGCCAATGACCCGGCGGAGCGAACGGCGCTGGAATGGGCGTCTTTGCGCGCCGACGCGCATCCGTCCTTCGTCTTGCTCGCCGCCTTCCTCGACGCTCATCCGGGCTGGCCAAGCCGCAACTGGATTCGCGAACGGCAGGAAGCCGAACTGATCGCTCATCCGCTGGCGCCGGCCAAGGTTGAAGCTTTCTTCGCTGCCGATCCGCCGCGCACCAGCGCGGGCAAGCTCGCTGCGGCGCGCGCGGACGAGGCGATGGGCCGCACGGACGAGGCTTCGCGAGTGATCCGCGCCTTGTGGCGCGATGGCAATTTCGATGGGCTCACCGAAAGCGTCATCCTGCGCGATTTCGGCGCCTCGCTCCTCAAGACCGATCACGCCTATCGGGCCGACCGCCTGTTCTACGCCGGCTATCTTGGCGCGAGCGCCCGGGCCGCGGCGCTCGCCGGCCCTGATGTCCTGGCGCTCGCCCAGGCCCGCGTCGCAGCCGCTCGCGCGCCGATGAGCGCGGCGCTGGTGAGAGCGGTTCCACCGGCTTTGCGCAACGATCCCGGCCTCCTGTTCTCCAGGATCCAGTACGCCCGGCGCGCGGGGCGCATTTATGAAGCCGCGGTCATGCTGAGCCTCGCGCCGCGCGATCGCGACGCGCTTGTCAATCGGGACCGATGGTGGAGCGAGCGGAAGATGACCGCCCGCGCGCTCCTCGATCTCGACGAGCCGCGCCTTGCGTTTGAAGTCTGCGATGGCGCCGTCCGGCCCGATTCGTCCGAGGCTCAGGTGGACGCTGCGTTCCACGCCGGCTGGATCGCCTTGCGCTTTCTCGACGACGCGCCTTCGGCCGCCAAGCGGTTCGCGCTTGCGGCAGAGGCGGCCGAGAATCGCCTCTCCGTCGCCCGCGCCGCCTATTGGCAGGGCCGAGCCGCCGAGGCCATGGGCGATTCCCACTCGGCCAGGGGCTTCTACGCCCGCGCCGCCAGTGTGCCGATCGCCTATTATGGGCAGCTGGCCGCACGGCGTCTGGGCGAGACCCGTCTTGCCTTGCCTGCGCCGCCGGCGGCGGCCGAGGGCGACGGCCGTGACGAGGCGGTGCGCGCGGTCGAGGCGCTCTACGCCGACGGACTTGACGATCTCGCGGCCGGGGTCGCCTTCGACGCTGCGCGCCAATGGCGCGATAAGGCGCAGCTGGCCGCCATGGCGGCGGTGGTGAAGCAGCGGGACGACACAGGGACCGAGGTTCAGTTCGCCAAGATCGCGGTGATGCGAGGCCAGCCGCTCGAGGCGATGGCGTTTCCGGCCGCCGGCATGCCGGCCTTTGTGCCGCTCCCCCATTCCGCGGACCTGCCCACTGTCTATGCCGTCGCCCGACAGGAGAGCGAGTTCATCTGGCGTTCGGCGTCCGGGGCTGGCGCGAAGGGCCTCATGCAGATGCTGCCGTCGACCGCGGTCCTCGTCGCGCGGCGCGCAGGCGTTGAGTTCGACCCGGCCCGCCTCATCGTCGATCCCGCTTTCAACACCGAACTCGGCGCGGCGCTGCTCGGTCAATTGATCGAAGACGAAGGCGGGTCGCGCGAACTCGCATTCGCCGCTTACAACGCAGGCCCGGGCCGGGTCGCTCAGTGGATCGCCGCGCACGGGGACCCGCGCGACGGAAGCGTCGATCTGGTCGACTGGATTGAGCGCATTCCGTTCGACGAGACGCGCGACTATGTCGAAAGGGTGAGCGAGAACCTCGGCGTTTATCGCCAGCGCTTCGCCGACGAACGCCCCGAGCCGCCGCCGGTTTCGGCGCGGGTCGCGCGCGAGTAGCTGCGGCGCGCGCGGAACCTTCTGCGGGATCATGGGTTGTCGATCCGGATTCTCGGCGAAAGGGAGACGGATTTGGACAAGACATTGATCGGCCTATTGACTGGGGCTTCCGCGCTGGCGCTTCTTGGCGGCGCAGCCGAGGCGGCGTCATTCCCGATTGAGGGAGCGGATGGCATAGCTCCGGCGCGCTCATTCGCGGAATTGCTGGATCCGATTCCCAACGCGGCCAATATCTTGAAAGCCGAGTCCGAGCAGGCGTCCGACGAGGGGACTGCGGAAGGCCCAATGATGCTGGCCCAGTACCACCACCATCATCACCACCATCACTATCATCACCATCATCACCACCACCACCACCATTGGTGGCGCCATCATTGGCATCATCACTATTATTGATAGGCTGCGCATAACCTGAGGGGGAGCGGGGACGTCGCCCGGGGTTGACCCGGGCCTCCGCGAGAACCCGCCGGGGTGCGCACAACCGCACCGCATCTCAGGGTCGGCGTTGCTTCGCCTGTTCGCTCGCGGCGCCGAGAATATGGCGGTAGGTTCCATCGAAAACAGTGTTCGTCGCAGAGGTCCATTCGGTCTCGGCGGACAGGGTGGCGCGGCTCTCATAGATGCGTCGCGATTGCAGTTCGCGCTCGGCCGCCTCGTCGTCGGGCATCGGAATAAGGTCGAACGTCGCCTCCTCGGGAACGACAAGGACCTGCGCGAACGGCTCGCCTGGTCGGAAAATGTGGGTCTTGCCGTCCGGGGGCGATTTGAACACCAGGAAAAAGATCATTGGCCACCACCGCCGGATGAGCGCGGGCACGGCGATCGGAGTCGTATCCGTCGGGTCGGTGTAGAAACGCGGATGGGGTTCGGTGCGGACCGCCCAGCCTTCCTCGACCTTGAGATCGAGCGAAAGCTGGCAGGTGTAATAGAGATCGCCGAATGTGCGGAATGGCGGCCACTCGCCACCGTGACCTTCGGGCGGCGGCCCGAAATCGCCATCAAGCGCGAGCTTTCCGCCGCTCGCGCTCACCCGCAGCTCGTTCTCATACGGATAGAACAGCTCGATTCCATAGCGGGCGCCTTCCGAGAACGGGAGGCAATGCCAGGCCTGCTCCATCGACCCGTCTTTTCGCGGCTGGCGCTCCCCGCCCCAGCCGGGGACGTCGAGCTTCGTGCGCCGCGGATTGAGGCCCGGGGTGAAAGATCGATATTTGACCTGCATAGCCGAGCGCCCCCGCTGCAATTCCGCTTTTCAATGCGTGAGACTTGGCTTCGTTCCGGCGAACGAAGTCTGCGCGGCAGGCTCTTCGCAGCCGCTTTAAAGCAACGCCTTGACCGTCTCGACCAGCTTCGGCACGTCCACCGCGTAGGAAAAGGGCGAATCCTTCATGTGCCGGGGCATGCTCGCCAGCACGTCGTCGGACTGGCGCTGGAACAGGACGACATGTTCGAGCCCGAGCATGGCGCAGAAATGCGCGGACCACGGGTCGTGCTGACCCTCGGCGATGATCTCGACGATCTTCGTTTGCGGCGCACAGAAATACGCGTTCGTGAGCGCTGCGCCGAACTCGCAGACGATGATCTGAGCCTGCGCATAGAGAAGCGCCTGTTCGTCAAACTTGAGCTTGTCGGGCTGGATCGCCACGAAGCCAAGCGGCTTCAGCGCCTCGATCATCGCCGCCCGATTGGTGATGTTGCGGCTGTTTGACGGGCTGCGGCAAATGAGGACGCGAGGAGGCGTGCTCGTCGCCGGGGCGTGCTTGCGCACGTTGGCGAGCATTCTCTGGAACAGTTCGCGGCTCGCGGGATGCGCGTTCTGGCTGCTGAGGCCGGTGAACCTGTTGGATGTGACCGCATGTTCGAGAAAGACGGGGCTCGGCCGGATCTCGCGGATGAGGCCCTCGGGGACCTCGAGCCGGGCGATCACCGCCCGCTGCCATGGCCTCAGAGTCCAGGTCAGCATGGGCGCGCGCAGCTTCGCGCCGAGATCGATCAGCGGAACGATATCGTGCAGATAATGGCCGTAATTGTGCTTGTCCGACCCGGCGATTAGGAGAGCCTCGCCGGCGATGCGAGGCGCGCGGTTGAGCCGTTCGAGATGAAGGCGGAGCTCGCCAGCCCCATCCGGCCCGGGGCTGTCGGCGATCGCCTTGATTGATGACAGGTAGCCTTCGCGAAACGGAACGAGGAACGAGTGGCGCCAGATGCGCCCCTGAGGGGAAATCAAAACGCCGAAGGCCGGAAACCAGTATTGATCGGTGAGATGCTCGAGCATCATCGCCGGCGCGTGGACCATGTGCTCGATATAGTGGAGGCGCTCGGCGTCATCCCTCGAATTGACGCTGAGCGGATGCGTCCTCGTCCGATATTGAGCGGGGGCGACCACCTCGCTTTGGCTAAGCGGAGGCGGCAGGCGTTCCTCGAAGGGGACGGCGGCGAGATTCGTCGTCTCGTCGAGCGCGACCGGCACGCCAGCGCTGGACATGAGCGCGCCGCGCAGCCGGCGGCGGAAATTGCGCCATGGCTTGCGGACGGTGTCGCGCCAGGCTGAATGCAGCGATCGGCTGATGCGCGCGAGTCGTTCGCTTTCGATGAGCTCGCGCGCCGCTTGCGGCCGCTGGGTGTCCAACAAATCCGGATCCTGCCTTGAAAGGCGAGGCGCCTCGCCCGGCCGCTTCGGCCGCGGCGTCTATGCCCGAACGCGGCCCCTGCGACAAGGGCGGCTTATCCACCGCCGTGAGCTAAAGCCCCGTGACTTTGCCGATTCCGAAGTCTAGCTCCGATAGGGCGATGGCTTTCCGATTCGTTCATACCGCCGACGTCCACCTCGATTCGCCGCTGGCGACCCTGGCTCTGCGCGATCCGGCGCTCGCTGAACTCATCGGCGGCGCGACGCGCAAAGCCTTTGTCGCGGTAATCGATCTCTGCCTGATCGAAGAGGTCGACGCGCTGATCATCGCCGGCGACCTCTACGACGGCGAACAGACCTCGATGAAGACCGCGCGCTTTCTCGCCGATCAGCTGAGAAGGCTCGACGAGGCGGGCGTCAGGACCTTCATCATTCGCGGCAATCACGACGCCTTGTCGCGCATCGCCCGGGAACTGACCTTGCCCGATTCGGTCAAGGTGTTCGCCGGCCGGGCGGAAGCGGTGGCGCTCTCGCGCGGCGGGCTCGAGGTCGCGGTGCATGGCGTGAGCTTCGCGCAAAATCATGCGCCCGAGAGCCTCGTGCCGAAGTTCCGCCCGCCCGTGGCCGGAAGCGTCAATATCGGGATCCTACACACGAGCCTCGGCGGCTCCCCAGCGCATGGGCTTTACGCGCCATGCGCGCCTTCCGACCTGCATGGCGCGGGCTTTGACTACTGGGCGCTCGGCCACATTCATCAAAGGTTCGAGGAGCGGGGCAGGGCGGCGATCGTGATGCCGGGCAATCCTCAGGGGCGCGACATCAACGAGGCTGGCGGCAAGACCGCGAGCCTGATCACGATCGGCGACGACCGCAAGATCATGATTGAGGAACGGCCGACGAGCGTGGCGCAATTCGAGCGCGTTCGCGTCGACCTTGCCGGCGCCGACGACTGGCGGGACGCGCTGAAGCGGATCGAGAAGGCGCTTCTTGCCGCGCGCGCCGCGGCCCCGAGCGAGCATCTGGTGGCGCGGCTCATGTTTGGCGGCGCAACGCCACTCGCCTGGCGGCTGCGCTCGGACGCGGATCTGCTGGCGGAGGAATCGCGCGCACTTGGCGCGGCGATCGGCAAGACCTGGATCGACAAGATCGAACTCGACAGCCTCGCGCCGCCGCGCACGAGCGGCGGCGCGCCGGCTGGCGATCCGGTCGGCGAGCTGCGCGCGCTGATGGAGACCGAGGTCGCGCCGTCGAAGGCGTTTCAGGATGCGCTGAACGAAATCGCCGAGGACTTGCGCCGCAACCTCCCGGCCAGCGCCCGCGATGATCTGCTGGGCCAGGACCCGGGGGAACTGGCGAAAATCCTGCGCGCGCTCGCCCGCGAGGGGGCCGAGGATGTGCTTGCCCATCTGCGGGCTGCTGATCGCGACGTCGCCGCGTGAGGATCGCGCGGCTCGATCTCACGCGCTACGGCAGGTTCAACGACTATCAACTCGACTTCGGCCCGGCGCCCCTGGGCGGATCGGACTTCCACATCGTCTACGGCCTCAACGAGGCCGGCAAGTCGACCGCCGCCGCGGGGATCCTCGACCTTTTGTTCGGCATCGAGAAGCAATCGGCCTATGGGGCCGCGAAGGGGCGCGCCAGCGTTCCCAGCTGGCACCCCTATAACGCGATGCGGATCGGCGCCCGGCTCGAACTCGGCGAGCGGGCGTATGAAGTCGCCCGCCTCAAGCGCGACAAGAACAGTCTTGTCGGCGCCGACGACCGGCCGCTCGACGAGAGCCTGTTGACGGCGGAGCTTGCCGGCGTCGATCGCGAGGCTTTCCATATGATGTTCTCGCTCGACGACGAGAGCCTGGAGAGGGGCGGCGAGGCGATTCTCGCGAGCCATGGCGATCTCGGCCAATTGCTGTTTTCTGCGAGCGCGGGCCTCGCCGAGATCAGCGACCGGCTCGACTCGCTGCGCAGGAAGGCGGACGGGTTCTACCGCCCGCGCGCCTCGACCACCGAGCTGGCGGAATTGAAGCGCGAGCTCGACGCGCTGAAGCAGGAGCGCGAGGCCGCCGACACGCTGGCCCCGGCCTACGCCGAACTCGTGCGCCACCGCGACGCGGCGAGGCAAGCCTACGCGGGCGCCGCAAAGAGCCTGAGTGAGCGGCGCGCGCGGGAAGACGAGATCCAGCGTCGGCTCGGCGCCCTGCCTCGTCTCGCCGCGCTGCGCGAGGCGGAGATCCAATGCGCGCCGCTTGAATCTCTGGCCGTTCCGCCGGACGGCTGGCGCGACGAGATTCAAGAGCTGCAAGCCGAGGCGATCAGACTGGCGGCGCAGAAGGAGAGCGCCGAACGCGAGATCAGCGCGCTCGAGGATCAGCTTGCGGGCGCCGGCGCAGACCTGGCGGCGCTGACGGTCGCGGATCGGGTCGGCGCGTGGCGCGAGCTCAGTAGCCGCTACGACAGCGCCGCGGATATCCCGGCGCGGAAGGGTGAGCTTGGGGCCAAACGCGACGCGGTCGCCGACATTCTCCGCCGGCTCGGCCGCGAGAGCGAGGCCGATCCGGGCAAGCTTATGCTTTCGGTGCGCGTCGTGGGCGCGCTCGAGGATCTGATCGGCGCCCGCTCGGGGGTATTGTCGAAACTGGAGGCGGCGGGCGAAGCGGCGGAGGCGGCGCGAGGCGCGCATGCCCAGGCGTCGGAGGAGGCGCCGCCCCGCGTCGATGATCAGGTTGCCGCGATGGCTTCGCTGAAGGCGCGCCTTCAGGAGGCGCGGCGTCACGATTCGCCCGCCAGGCTCATGGCCGCGCGCGACGATGTCGACAAGGGCATGCGCAAGCTCAAGCAGGCTTTCGCAGGTCTTGCGCCATGGCGCGGCAATGCGGAGGCGCTGGCGCAGGCCGCTGTTCCGGATGAAGCCGAGACGGCCGAATTGCGCCATCGGGTCGCGCAAACGAGGGCGCTCAGGCAGCAGAGCTTCGATCTTCTTGCCGCCACGACCGCCGAAGCGGATCGCCTCACGGCTGAGGCCACGGCCGCGGCGCGCGCGGCCGATCTCTTCACCGACGAGGCGGTGGCCGCGATTCGCGCCGCCCGCGACGCCACGTGGTCGGCACATCGCGCGGCGCTCGATGGCGCGAGCGCCAATGTGTTCGAAGCGGCGATGCGGCGCGATGACGCGGCCGGCGCGACCAGACTGGCGGGCGCCCGGGAACTCGCCGCCTTGCGCGAGCGCGCGATCAAGCTCGCCGGCGTGGAGGCCGACCGGGCGCGCGCCAAGCGCGATCTCGAAGCGGCGGACAAGGCGGTCGCTGCGCTCGATCATGAGATCATGGGCCTCGCGCCCGCTTCGCCGCCGCAAGGACGCGACCCGCTCGCCTTCATCGACGCCTGGCGGATGAAGCGCAGGGAGGCGCTGACGCTCGTCGACGCGCTGCGGCAGTCGGAGGACGCCGCGCGCCGCGCCGAGGAGGAGAGCGAGCGGATGCGCGCGCGGCTGACCGCCGCTCTGCGCGCCGCGGGCGTCGCATATGGCGACGGCGGCGGCCTCGAAGCGCTGATTGAAGCGGCGGAAATGGCTCTGGTCGACGAGGTAAAACTTGCCACGTTGCGGCAGAAGGCGGAGGAGCGCCGCGCCGAGGCCGCTCGCGCCGAGGCCAAGCTTAGAAACGCAAAGGAAGCGGACGCGAATTGGCGGACGGCGTGGCGTGAGGCCTGCGCCGGGACGTGGCTTGGCGAGGGCGGAGAAGAACCTGCGCTTGGCGCGGTCAAGCTTTCGCTGAAGGCGCTCGATGAATTGCGCGCTGGCTTGAACGCCTGCGCTGAGCTTGAGGACCGCATCGGCAAGATGGAGCGCGACAAGGCGCTGTTCGCCGACGAACTTGACAGGGTCGCTGCCGCGCTCGGCCTCGAGGAGGCCGACGGCGATGTCCGTCGGCGCGCCGACGCGGTCGAGGAGCGCGTCGCCCGCGCGCGCGAGAACGCTCGCCGCCGAGCGGAGAAGGTCGATGCGATCGAGGAGGCGCAGGCGCGGTTCAAGGCGATCGCCGAGGCGCTTGACCTTAACGCGCGACAGGCCTCGGCGATGACGGCGCTCTTCGGTGTCGCGACGCTCGCCGAGGTCGCAGCCAAGCTCGAAGATTGCAAGCGCCGCGACGCGCTCAAGGCGGAGATCAAGCGCGAGAAGGCTGCGATCATCGACGCCAATGTCGCGGGCTCGCTCGAGGCCGCGCGCGCGATCCTAGAAGGAGCCGACGCGGCGGCGCTCACCGCCGAGCTTGCGGAATTGAAAGCGCGCGCGCCCCATGACGACCAGGCGCACGCCGAGGCGCACAGCGCCCATCGGGAGGCGGTCAGGCGCCTCGATGCGGTCGGCGGCGACGATGCGGTCGCGCGGCTCGAGGAGAAGCGGCGCACGATCCTCGAGGCGATCAACGACGGCGCGCGGCGCTACCTGACCTTGCGCGCCGGCATTGCGGCGGCGGAGGAGGCGCTGAGGTTGTTTCGCGACCGGCATCGCGGCGCGATGATGGAGCGCGCCTCGGAAGCCTTCCGCCTGATCAGCCGCGGCGCCTATCGCGCGCTGACGACCGCGCCGAACGGGCAGTCAGAGACGCTGATCGCGCTCGGCGCCGACGGCGGGTCGAAAGAGGCGGCGCAATTGTCGAAAGGCGCGCGGTTCCAGCTTTATCTCGCGCTGCGCGTCGCCGGCTACCACGAGCTCGCCAGGACCCGGGCGCCGGCGCCCTTCGTCGCCGACGACATCATGGAGACGTTCGATCATTTCCGCGCCGAGGAGGCGCTGCGCCTGTTCGCCGGCATGGGACGCGTCGGCCAGGTGATCTATTTCACCCACCATCGGCATCTGGCCGAGATCGCCAGCGCCGTATGCCCGGAGGCGAGGGTGCACGAACTGGCGGCTTGAAGGGCCATCATCCGGCCCCTAGCGCCCGTCGAGAGACGGGCGTTCTTGCGAACGGCCCCTTCTCCCGGAGGGAGAGCGCTCCTTCCCCTGGGGGAGAGGGGAGTGAGGGCCGCTCAGCTCTGCACGCCCTTGACGTACCAGTCGATGACCGCGAGGTCCTTGTCTTCCATGCGCTGCCCTTTGGCGACGCGCTCCTTGCCGGTCTGATCCATGATCGGGCCGGCGAAGACGTCATAGGAGTCGTCCTTCCAGCCGGCGATGATCTTGTCGGCGGCGGCTTTCACGTTGTCTGGCAAAGCCTTGTTGTAGGGCGACATGACGACCGTGCCTTCCTTGAAGCCCCACCAGGCGTCGTCGGGCTTCCATGAACCGTCGAGCGCCGCCTTGGCGCGCGAGATGTAATAGGGGCCCCAGATGTCCTCGATGCCGGTCGCCTGGGTCTTCGGCGCGAAGCGCGACATGTCGGCGCCCTGGCCGAAACACCAGACCTTGTTCTTCTCGCAGACCTGAAGCCCGGCCGGACTGTCGGTGTGCTGGGCGACCACGTCGCAGCCGAGGTTGATCAGCGTCTGCACAGCCGCGGCTTCCTTGGCAGGATCGAACCACGAATCGATCATGACCAGTTTGGTGGTGATCTTTGGGTTCTGCGCCTGCGCAGCCAAGGTGAAGGCGTTCACGCCGAGCACGACCTCGGGAACCTTGTAGGAGCCGAGATAGCCGATCGTTCCCGACTTCGACAGCATGCCCGCGATCATGCCCTCGACCGACCGGCCCTGATGGAAGCGCGAATTGTAGGTGCCGACATTGTCGGCGTGCTTGTAGCCGGTGCAATGCTCGAACTTCACTTCGGGGAACTGCCTGGCGACCTCGATCGTCTGATCCATGTAGCCGTAGGACGTCGTGAAGATGAGCTTGGAGCCGTTCTGCGCGAGATCCTTAAGGATCGGCACGGCGCTCGCGTCTTCCTTCACGTTTTCGACGTAGCTCGAGACGACTTGGCCCTTGAGCGCCGCGTCCATGGCGAGACGACCCTTGTTGTGCGCCCAGGTCCAGCCGTAGTCGCCGATCGGTCCGAGAAAGATGAATCCGACTTTCAGGGGCCCGGCGGCGAAGGCGGCGCGCCCGAGCATTGGGACCGCCGCGAGTCCGGTGGCTGTGGTCTGCAAGAAATTGCGGCGATTGATGAGCTTCACAATGTTCTCCCTTGCTGGCCCCCGTCATGGGAGCCGGAAACCACGAAATTTCAAGCAAGAAACGGGCCTTACGCGAGCGGAACGCGTGGCGCGCTCCGCCATCCCCTCTCCCGGTGAACCGGGAGAGGGAATTTCCCTCAGCCTGACCTCTCCCCGTGAACGGGGCGAGGGGACGACCTCAGCTCTGGATGCCCTTGACGTACCAGTCCATGACCAAAAGCTCTTTGTCGGGCATGCGCTGGCCCTTGGCGACGCGTTCCTTGCCGGTCTGGTCCGAGATCGGGCCGGTGAAGACCTCGTAGGTTCCGGCCTTGGTGTCGGCGACGATCTTGTCGGCGGCGGCGCGCACGTTGTCCGGCACGGTCTTGCTGTAGGGCGCCATGCCCAACAGGCCTTCTTTGAAGCCCCACCAGATATCGTCCGACTTCCACGAACCGTCGAGCATCGCCTTGGCGCGCTCGATATAATAGGGGCCCCAGAGGTCGAGGCTCGCCGTCAGATGCGCTTTAGGCGCGAAGCGCGACATGTCCGCGCCATAGCCGAACCCGTAGATCTTGCGCTTCTCGCAAACCTGCAGCACCGCCGGGCTGTCGACATGCTGGGCGATGACGTCACAACCGAGATTGGCGAGCGTCTCCGCCGCCGCGGCCTCTTTCGCCGGATCGAACCAGGTGTCGATCATGACGAGCTTGGTGGTGATCTTCGGATTGACGGCCTGCGCCGCAAGCGTGAAGGCGTTCACGCCCATCACCACTTCCGGGATCTTGAACGACCCGACAAACCCAATCACGCCCGACTTCGACATCATGCCGGCGATCGTGCCGGTGACGGCGCGGCCCTGATAGAAACGCGAGTTGTAGGTGCCGACGTTGTCGGCGCGCTTGTAGCCGGTGCAATGTTCCCATTTGACAGCAGGGAACTGCTTGGCCGCCTCGAGCGTCTGGTCCATGTAGCCGTAGGAGGTGGTGAAGATGAGCTTGTTGCCCTGCTGGGCGAGATCCTTCATCACCGGGACCGCGCTCGCGTCCTCCTTGACGTTTTCGACATAGCTGGTGACGACTTGGCCCTTCAGCGCCGCGTCCAGCGCCTTGCGGCCCTGCTCGTGCGACCACGTCCAGCCATAGTCGCCGATCGCGCCGAGATAGACGAAGCCGACCTTAAGCGGTTCGGCGGCAAGTCCGCTGCGAGCCAAAGCGGGGAGCGTCAGCCCCGCTGCGGCCGTCTTCATGAGATTGCGTCGGGTGATCAAGGCCATCGTTTCTCTCCCTGGTGACTCGTGTTGTGTGCTTAGCTGTTCGGCAGGAACGGGCGGCCGAGGCAGGCGGGCGCCTCGCTTCCGGCGACTTCGCGGGCCGATATGACAGCGAGCGCGACCACGGCTGCGATGTAGGGCATCGCCGCCCAGAATTGCGACGGCAGGAACGAGAAACCGGAAGCCTTGGCGTACAGCTCGAGCGTCATCAGGACACCGAAAAAGTAAGCTCCCGCCAAAAGTCGCCCGGCGCGCCAGCCGGAGAACACCACCAGCGCAAGCGCGATCCAGCCGCGCCCGGCAGTCATCTGCTCGGCCCACATCGGCGTGATCACCATCGAGAAATAGGCGCCCCCGATTCCGGCCAGCGCGCCCCCGAAAGCGATCGCGGCGTAGCGGATCGCAATCACCGGATAGCCGATCGAATGGGCGGAAAGGTCGTTCTCGCCGACGGCGCGCAAGATAAGCCCGGCGCGGGTGCGGTTCAGGAACCAGCCGACCGCGAAGACCATGATCAGCGCGAAATAGACGAGCGGGCTATAGCTGAACACGACCCGCCAGAGCGGATCGCTGGCGAGCCGGTCGGGAAAGACCGAATCGAACGACGGGACGATCATGCCGACATAGCCCGCGCCGATGAGCGAAGAGAGGCCGATGCCGAAGATCGCAAGCGCAAGACCCGTGGCCACCTGATTGGAGCCGAGCGTCAGCACCAGCACCGCGAACAACATGGAAGAGGCCGCGCCTGCGAGCGCCGCCGCAAGCACGCCGAACCAGGGCGCCCAATCACCGAGATCGGGGCCGTAGTTGAGCGTGACGGCGAAGCCAGTCACCGCGCCGATCAGCATCATGCCCTCGAGCCCAAGATTGAGCACGCCGCTCTTCTCAACCACCAGTTCCCCCGTCGCGGCGAGCAGGATCGGCGTCGTCACGCCGACCACGGTGATGAGGGCGTCGATGAAGAATGCGAGATTCACGCGACAGCCTCCGCCGTCGCGGGGCGCGGGGCGTCGCGAAGGATACGCACGCGGTATCGGACCAGAATGTCGCTGGCGAGAATGAAGAACAGCATCATCGCCTGGAAAATGCCGGCGGTCGCGCTCGGCACGTGCACCACCGTCTGCGCCACCTGCCCCCCGACATAAGTGACGGCAAGAATCAGCCCAGCGAGAAACACGCCGACCGGATGCAGGCGGCCGAGGAACGAAACGATGATCGCGGTGAAGCCGTAGCCCGACGGGAAGCCCAGATTGATCTGCCCAAGCTGGCTCGAGGCCTCGAGAATGCCCGCCAAGCCCGCCATGCCGCCGCTAATGAGGAGCGTCGACCAGACCGTGCGCGAGGCGTCGAAGCCGCCATAGCGCGCGGCGTGCGGCGCTGCGCCGACGGTGCGCACCGAAAAGCCGTAGACCGAGCGCGTGGCGAGCAGCCAGAACACCAGCGTCAGCACAATGGCGACGATGAGGCCAGGGGGAATGTCTGTTCCGGCTATCGCATGCGGCAAGAGCTGCGCCGGGGTGAAAGGCGGCGTCTGCGGAAAATTGTGGCCGTTCGGGTCCTTCCACGGGCCGCTGACCAGATAGTTGAGAACCTGCAGCGCGACATAGACCAGCATCAGGGTCGAGAGCACCTCGGACACCCGGTAGCGGATCTTCAAGAACGCCGGGATCGCGGCCCAGGCCATGCCCCCCACGATCCCCGCCGCGATCATCAGGGAAAGGACCCAGAAACCTTGCGCATTGGGCAAGGCGAAGGCGACGCCCGCGCCGGCCAGCGCGCCGATGATGTACTGCCCCTCGGCGCCGATGTTCCAGATTTTGGCCTGATTGCCGAGCGACAGCCCTAGCGCAATGATGATGAGCGGCGCCGCCTTGGTCATGACGTCCTGCCACTTGTACGAGGCGACGACCGGCGTGATGAAGGTCTCGTAAATTGCGCGCGGCCCGTCGAAGCCGATCAACTGAAAGATGATCGCGCCGAGCAGCATGGTCAGAAGCACCGAGGCGATCGGCGTCGCGATCTGCATGAAACGGCTGGGCGTGAGCCGCTTTTCAAGCCGGATGCGCATGCAGAGCCTCTGTCATTTCGACCGTCGCCGCCGGGTCGCCGTGCACGCCGCCCATGAGCAGGCCAATCTCTTCGATCGACACCTCGCCGACTTTCATCGGCGCGGACAGGCGGCCGAGGTTGATGACGGCGATCGTGTCGCAAAGCGTGAGCAATTCGTCGAGGTCCTGCGAGATCACCATGACCGCCGAGCCGCGCGCCGCGAGATCGACGATCGCCTGATGAATGGCGGCGGCGGCGCCCGCGTCCACGCCCCAGGTCGGCTGGCAAACGACGAGCGCCTCGGGCTGCTGCAGGATCTCGCGACCCATGATGAACTTCTGCAGGTTTCCGCCCGAGAGGGAGCCCGCAAGTGCGCCGGGGCCGGTCGCCTTCACAGTATAGGCGCCGATCACTTCTGCGGCGTAATGGGTCGCCTTGCCGGGATCAATGAGGCCGAAACGCACCATTTCCATACGGTCGCGCCCGGTCAACGCACCATTGTCAGTAAGCGAGAACTCGCCGACCGCCGCGTGGCCATTGCGCTCCTCCGGAACCGCGCACAGGCCCAGGGTCCGGCGCTCGGTCACGCCGAGCCGGCCGACCTGCCGCCCCACGAGCGTGATCGCTTCGGGCGACGCCGCCAGCGTCTCCCCGCTCATCGCGCTCAGGAGTTCGTTCTGTCCGTTGCCGGCGACGCCTGCGACGCCGAAGATCTCGCCCGCCCTGACCTCGAGCGCGACGTCTTGCAGCGCGACGCCGAATTCGCTCGGCTTCGGCAGGTTCAAGCCTTGCGCCGAAAGCTTCGACGCTCCGAAGCTTCGGCTCGTCGGCTTGGCGATTTCCTTCAAATTGGCGCCGATCATCATCTCGGCCATCGAGCGCGAGGTCTCGCGCTTCGGGTCGCAATGCGCGACCACCTTGCCGCCGCGCAGGATCGTCGCCGTGTCGCAGAGCGCCACGATCTCATGCAGCTTGTGGGAGATGTAGAGGATCGAGCAGCCGTTCGTCGCCAGCTTTCGCAGAGTCTCGAACAATTGCTCGACTTCCTGCGGCGTCAGCACGGAGGTCGGCTCGTCCATGATCAGGAGTTTCGGGTCGAGCAACAGAGCCCGCACGATCTCGATGCGCTGGCGTTCGCCGACGCTCAAGGTCGAGACGACCCGGCGGGGATCGAGCTTGAGGTGATAGGCCTCGAGCACGCGCGTGAATTCGGCGAGCAATTCGCGCGGCGATAGACGGGCGTCGAGGCCAAGCGCGATGTTTTCCAGCACCGTCATCGCCTCGAACAGCGAGAAGTGCTGGAACACCATGCCGATGCCAAGGCGCCGAGCCGCGCGTGGATTGGAGATACGGGTGGGTGAGCCGTCAAAGACAATCTCGCCCTCGTCGGGCGCGAGGATGCCGTAGATCATCTTGACCAGCGTCGATTTTCCCGCGCCATTCTCGCCGAGGAGAGCGTGAACCTCGCCGGGCTTGACGTTCAGATTGACGTTGTCATTCGCGCGGACGCCCGGAAAGGACTTGCTGACGCCGGCGAGTTTCAGGCGCAGGGGAGCTTCGATGTTCACCTCGACTTCACCTCGCTCCCGCACCCCGTCAGGCGCCCACCCGCTTGCGTCGCAAAAACCGCGCCGCGCGCTGGGCGTCCTTCCAGCGAAGCGGTTCGACCATGGGCGATTTCCCCTTCCGCCTGAGTCCGAGGCTGCAATCTTGGCAACCGTAACGAGGACGCCCGAACTGTCAAATGAACGCCGCCCGCGATTTGTGGACTATTGCGCCGGACGTCCTGGCGGATCGCTCAATCCCGAGCTTCGGCGCCGGAAAATCGCCTCGCCCGCCCTGGGGGGCGCCAATGTTCTTGAAGCCGCGGCTCAAGTTCGGCTTTATGCCGGAGAGCCGCCGGAAGGACCTTCATGACCGCCGCCCCCCTTCGCCCCTATGACGAATCGCTGCTCCGCCAGGCCTTCGACGTCGCGCGGCGGTCGCGCGCCGCCGGCGATCATCCGTTCGGATCGGTGCTGGCCGACGGCGAGGGCAGGGCGCTCATGGAGCAGGGCAACGGATATACGAGCGAAGGCGCCGACCGCACCGCGCATGCCGAGCGCCTGCTCGCCTCGCGCGCGGCGCGCGCCCATGACCTTGCCTTCCTGGCGCGCTGCACCCTCTACACGTCCGCCGAACCCTGCGCGATGTGCGCGGGCGCGATCTACTGGGCGGGGATCGGCCGCGTCGTCTACGGACAGACGGAAAGGGCGCTGAAGGCGCAAACCGGCGCGCATGAGGAGAATCCGACCCTCGACCTGCCTTGCGCGACCGTGTTCGCCGCCGGCCAGCGGGAGACCGAGGTGGTCGGGCCGCTGCTCGAGGACGAGGCGGCCAAGCTGCAGGCGGATTTCTGGACCGCCAGAGGGTAGGGCGGACTGGGCGGATCTGGTCTAGCGGCAATTTTACCGGCGCCCCTCAATGTTTTCAATCGCTTGCGACCCCTTTTAGTTCCGCGCTCAAAAAAGGGCGCGCGCTGGCGCCGGCGCGACCGGCGGGGCGGCCGCGATGCCGGCAGGGAGGCCGGTCAATTATACGAAAATTATACGTATAATAGAGGTCAGCGCATTGCGTAGGTATTAACACCCATTGACTGAACCCTGCGCCGGCGCGATGACAAATCGCGCTGAACGCAATGCGATTGCTGCGGGAACGCAGCGCTTCGGCTAATTGTGCGTCCCGGTCAGTACTATATTATTGACTATAAATATGTTGACCATTGGGCACCCTATCCTTGGTCAACACTTTAGCGGGGAGAAACGCAATGTCGATGACTGATGTTCGATTAGCGATTCCCTTGTTGCTTCTTGGCTGCCTTAGCGCAATGCCGGCGGCGGCGGAAACACCCTTCTTCTTCAGCACTGGTGCTCCGGACGGAGAAATGGCGACCGCGACCCGTCCCGGGACCGGGGCGCCATTCGAGATCGAGTCGGCCGACGACTTCGTTCTCACGCATTCGACTTCAATCACCAGCGCGACATTCACCGGTCTCCTCCCGCTCGGGGCGAGCGCTGCGAATGTCAAAGATGTTGTCGTTGAAATCTACCAGGTGTTTCCGAAGGATTCGGAGGTGGGGCGCACGACCGGTCCGCTCACAATGCCGCCGTTCCAGACCCCGCAAGTGCCGACGCGGCAAAATTCGCCGTCCGATAACGCATTCGACACCCGCGATCCAACCACGGGCCTGACTTTCTCGACCCGTGTAGTCGATAGCGCTTTCACCGCAGCCAACTCAGTGACACCCGGAACCATCAATCCCAAACCCGGGCAAACCACGGGCGGCGACGGCGCGGTCAGGGGCGAGGAGGTGCAGTTTAACGTGGCCTTCGCCACGCCGTTCAGTCTGCCCGCCGACCACTATTTCTTCGTGCCCCAGGTCCAACTGGACGACGGCGATTTCCTTTGGCTCTCCGCGCTGAGGCCGATTGTCTCGCCGGCGGGCACGCCATTCCCGCCGGGGTTCACCGACCTGCAGGAATGGACCCGCGATGCTATTTCTCCCAATAACCTCGATCCCGACTGGTTGCGCGTCGGCACCGACATCGTCGGCGGCACCCCGGCCCCGACCTTCAACGCCGCCTTCTCGCTGAGCGGCACGACGATTCCCGAGCCATCGACCTGGGCGATGATGCTGCTTGGCTTCGCGGGGCTCGGCTACGCGGGCTGGCGGCGCGCGAGACCGGTCCGTCCCGCAAGCGCCTAAAGAGCGGCGCGCGCTACCCCTCCTCGAGCGCCTCGGCCGCCAGCGCCAGGCGCCGGGCCGCCTCCGGGTCGAGGCGCCTAGCGAGTTCGCCATGCGCGCGCCTCCAGTCGGCAAGCCCTGTCTCGAGGCTGCTCGCTCCGTTCTCCGTGAGCCGCACGGCGCGGCGCCGCGCGTCCCTCTCGTCGGCGGCGATCTCGACCAGACCGGCGGCCTCGAGCACTTGCAGATTGCGCGATAGCGTCGACTGGTCGAGGCCGGTGCGCTCTGCAAGTTCGCTTAAAGTATCGTCGCTGGCCGCGGCGATCTGCGCCATCAGCCCGAACTGGGCGAGGCTCAAGCCCGACCCCTGCATCCGCCGGTTGAGAAAGGCGGTGATGCGCCGCGCGGCGAGCCGGGCGTTCCATCCAGCGCAGGCGTCGACCGCCGCACGCGCCTCGGCGGCGAGCGTCTTCCTCACGATTGCGTTGGCGCCGGCATCGATCTATGCAGATACATCATTTGTATCTGCATAGATAGGAGAAGCGGATGCTCACGACCGCAGCGCGCGCCTACGGCGTCGCCGATCCCGGCGAAGTCCGGCTGATGTCGGGACGGGAGTTTCTCCAGGCGATGCTCGACGGCCTCCTGCCGACGCCTCCGATCATGAAGACGATGTCGTTCTGGCTTACTAAGATCGACGACGGGTTCGCCGCCTTCGAAGGCGATGCTGGCCCGCATCTCTTGAATCCGCTCGGATTCGTGCACGGCGGCTGGGCGCTGGCGCTGATCGACAGCGCGGCCGGCTGCGCCGCCCATACGCTGCTTCCTGCTGGCGTGAGCTATACGACGATCGAAACCAAAGCCAATTTCTCCCGGCCCATCACCCAGAACATGGGAGCCGTCCGCGCCGAAGGGCGGGCGGTCAGCCGCGGGCGGCGCATCATCTCCTGCGAGGCGCGGGTGATCGACGCGAAG
Source organism: Roseiarcus sp. (assembly GCA_036489975.1). Lineage (GTDB taxonomy): Bacteria > Pseudomonadota > Alphaproteobacteria > Rhizobiales > Beijerinckiaceae > Roseiarcus. The sequence continues at coordinate 115,340 of DASXES010000135.1, read as the reverse complement.
GGCCGCCTTCTGGCGCATGGAACCTCGACGCTGATGGTCCTTGCCGACAGGGCGGACGACAAGCGCTTGAGCGAGGCGTAGGCGTTACGTCTTCCAAGTCAGGGGCCATCTCGACTAGAAGAGAGGGCAGCCGTCCAGAACAGGGCGTCAACCTGAGCGGACTAGCGACGCGCGCTTTGCAACCCGGAGGACATGCCAGATGAGGACCTTGACCTGCATCGCCGCGCTCAGCGCGGCTCTCTTGATGACGCATTCCGCTTTCGCCGCCTCGACGGTCGTCAAGGCTTGCCGGACCGACATCAAGGCGCAATGCGGCGACGAGATGAAGGCGGGCGGCGCCGCGCTCAAGGATTGCATGAAGACGCATTTCTCCAACCTGTCGGAGGATTGCCAGGTGGCGATCATCCGCGCGGCGGCGGTGGGCAAGGCGTGCAGGGCGGATGAGAAGAAGCTCTGCGCCGACGTCAAGCGGAGCCGGGGCGCGATGGCGGCTTGCATGAGATCGCATGCCGCCGATCTCAGCGACGCCTGCAAGGCGGCGCTGGCCAAGGCGGGAGGCGCCAAGTAGCGCGCCTGGAAATTTCCCTTGGGCGGCGGATGGGGTAGAAGGGTGTTCCGGGAGTTCTTCCAGCGCGCCGGCCCAAAACCGCCAAACCGCGGGTTTAGGCCGGGGAAGCGCGTTCCGCGCATGGCGGGCGACGCGAAATAGGCGAATTGCGTACGGGCGCCCCAGATGGGGTTGTCCCCAGCGGGCCGGGGGTCATGGGTCGCGACGCGAGCCAATCGCGGGATGAGGAACGCGTCCATGAAGACCAACGCCGTTCGATTTGTCGCCGGGCTCGCGTTGGTCGCCTTTGGCGCGCCGTTTCCGGCCTTTGGCCAATATTTTCCTCCGCCGCTGATCATCGTCCCGCCCCAGGCGCAGGAATACGCCAGGCCGAGGCCGCGCGCCGAACCGCCGCCGCCCAAGCCAGGGCCGCCAGGCGATGCGGCCCCGTACGTGAAACCGACGGGCCACTACGAAGGCCGGACATACGTGCCGGATTAGACCGGGCCCCGGTCCTCGCGAGCGCGGCTCGCAAAAAAAGCGGAACGCCGCTTTTCGCCGATCAAATAGGCCGAATCAAAAAGCCTCTAGCGGATTGGCGGAGCGTATAGAATGCCGCCGTTATTCCAGAGTTCATTCAGGCCGCGCGGGATCCCGAGCTTCGAATGAGCGCCGACGTCGCGGTCGAACACTTCGCCGTAGTTACCGACCGTCCGAATGACGCGCGCCGCCCAGTCGGCGGAAAGGCCGAGCGGCTTGCCGAAGTCCCCGTCCGTCCCGACCAGCTGCTTGACCGCTGTCTTCTGCGACTTCAGCGCCTCGTCGATGGTCTTCGAATTAACCCCGAGCTCCTCGGCGTTGATCATGGCGAAGTTGACCCATTTGACGATATTGAACCACTGCATGTCGTCCTGCCTGACGACAGGTCCGAGCGGCTCCTTCGAGATGACGTCGGGCAGGATCATGCTGTCGCCGGGCTTCTTGAGCTGCAGGCGCATCGCGAACAGGCCCGATTCGTCGGTGGTCAGGACGTTGCACGTCCCGGCCTCGTAGGCCTTGATCATGTCGTCGGCGCTCGCCGCGTGGACGACCTCGTATTTCATGTGGTTGGTTTCGAAGAAGTCGATGAAATTGGGCTCGGTCGTCGTGCCCGGCTGCACGCAGACCTTGCTGCCGTCGAGTTCGAGCGCCGATTGGAGGTTCCGGCTCTTGGGGACGAGAAACGCCTGTCCGTCGTAGTAGGTCACGCCCGGGAAGACGACGCCGTAATCGTTTTCGCGACCCATGGTCCAGGTCGAGTTGCGCGACAGCACGTCGATCTGCTTGTTCTTGAGCGCGTCAAACCGGTCCGCGGCCGACAGCGGCACATATTGCACCTTTGACGGATCGTTGAAGATCGCCGTCGCCAGCGCGCGGCAGAAATCGACGTCGAAGCCCGACCACTGGCCGTTGGCGTCCTTGCTGGCGAAGCCTGCCAGGTCCGGGTTGACGCCGCAGATGAGCGAGCCGCGATCCTGGACGGTTTTCAGGGTCGTCTGAGCGAAAGCGGCGCCGCTGAACGCGAGCGACGCGCCGATGGCGAGCACAACCGGGATCACCTTGCGCATGACCAGCCTCGATTCCGTTTCTTATAGCGCCGCGCGGATTCTAAAGCGCGACCGCCTGCTTGATGATCACCTTCGTGCCGACCGCAACACGACCATAGAGGTCGATCACGTCGTCGTTCACCAGGCGGAAGCAGCCCGACGAGATCGCATGGCCGATCGTCTGCGGCTGGTTGGTGCCGTGGATGCGGTAGACGGTGGCGCCCAGATACATCGCGCGGGCGCCAAGCGGGTTGCCCGGACCGCCGGCCATGAATCGCGGCAGATAGGGCTGGCGCTCGATCATTTCCGGCGGCGGGCGCCAGTCCGGCCATTCCTGCTTGCGCGAGATCTTCTTCAGGCCGGACCACTGGAAGCCGTCGCGGCCGACGCCGATGCCGTAGCGCAGCGCCCGGTTGTCAGGCTGCACCAGGTAGAGAAACCGGTTCTTGGTGTCGATGATGATCGTGCCGGGCGCCTCGTTGGTGCGGAAGAACACCTCCTGCTTCTCATAGGCGCCTGTAAGCTGCTCTTCATCCGGCGTCGGCTGGTAGCCGGGCTGGTCGACGATGTTCATCTCGTCCTGGCCAGGCGTTTGCGCGCCAGCGCCCGCGCCCATAAACACTGCGAGGGCCGCGCCGAGCGCCGCTCGCAGCAACAAACTTGCTCGAACCGTCATGTAGGCTCCGTTGAAGGTCGAATTCCAGAATGAATCGCTGATTAGCGCTTTCCGCACCGCACGTAAACCGACGTGCCATAGCGGCTCGCATTGTCGGGATCGACCCAGACCGTCGTGAACGAGTTGGAGTCGACATTGGTGACGATGCGATCGTCAGCCGTGCCGGCGTCGCCGGGCGGCCCGAGATAAGTCTGGCCGGTCGGTCCACCTTTGAGGACCAGTTCCGACAATTCCTTCTGGTCGGCCATGTTCATCATCACGCCGCCATTCGGGCCCTTGTCGATGACGTAAGGCTTGTTGCACTGCGCCGCCGCCTCTTTGGTCGTGCGGGCCCGGTCCTCGTCCCTGTGGTAGGCGGCGAAACCCCACTTGCCGACCAGCTGATCGGCGCTGACAGCGGGCGCGATGATCGCGGGGGTAGGGGGCGTCGACGGGGCGCAGCCAACCAGAAAAGCTGAAGTGAGACAGATGAGCGCCAGCGCGCCGCCACTCCGTGCAATCCTCACCGGCGCCCCCTCTTCGTTTCGGTCATTCAAACGCTTTCCAGCCGGCGCATGTCCAACCGAGGTTTTCCTTATCGCGGGCTTGGCTAGCAAACGGAGCGCCCGGGGTCAATTCGGAAGAGTTCCGACGCCGGCCGAACGCCACGCTGCGGCGCGCGCCTGAGCGTAGCCGCAATTTTACCGGCGCGCCCCAACGTTTTCAGCGGATTATGACCCCGTTTAGTTCCGCCCTCAAAGTCGGGCCTGTTCGGGCATATTGAACATATAATATATGTGATTATGCCGCTGACGACTTCAGTCGAGATCCGCGCCGCAGGCCGGACGATCCGATCCCATTCTGTTGACGGCCTCCGGATCGGTAGACGCCGCTCGGCCCCATGAAACTTATAAGCCGTGCGCGCGTTGGGGCTCGGGGTCGCTATAATCCTCGGGCCCATAGCCAAGCCCGGCCATAGCCGGGCAGGGTTATGGCGACCTCGCCTGACCGCCGGCTTCGGAAGCGAAATTCCGCAACATCTTCCGCACCTCAGACGAACCGGGCAAGCCGCCCGCGCGCGGACGATCGCACCAGCCGCTTCTCGGCCTCCCACTGGTCGGCGGCTTCAAGTCGGTCAGGAACTGCGCTTGCGTAACGCAACATGCGCACCATCACACCCATCGCGGGTCGGCTGAAATCGCCAGCGTGATCGTGAGATCAAGCCGCCATCAAGGCGAGTCTGGACTTTCGCTGATAGGCCATCGCACCGATGGAGACAAAACCAAGGATCATCATGCCCCAAGTGGATGGCTCGGGGACGGCCCCCGTCTCCGTACCGGCGTCGGTGCTGTAGTTGTGCCCGCTGAGGAAGGTTATGCTTTCAGCGGGCGCGTCGATGAACAAAAGCCCCGTATTGCTCAGGTCGGCCACCTCATTGAAACCCGGGTGACTGAAGTTGGAAGATATGGCGTCGGCGTTCGCCTCCATCGCGTCATACAGTAAATAGCTGTGTCCAGCCTGCAGGGTGAGGACGCGAGTGAATGTTTCACTAGGAAGGCCGGCAGATATAGACTCGGTGATTCCCAGCAAGTCAGGCCCGCCAACGGTAAGATCATACATGCGAACCTGTGCCTGACCGTTGCCCTCTATGAATGCCCCTTCGAGCGTCGAGGTGAACGTCGCGGTCGAGTTGCTTGCGCCGATGGTCAACTCATCGGTAAAGCTGGCAAACGCGTCGCCAACCGCGCCCATGAAGTCGTCGCCAGCGTAGTAGAAAGCGCTGCCGAAAAGATGGGCCTCTCCGAAGCCCACCGACGCGGAAGCGTTGGCGCCGACGCCAGTCCCTCCCACGGACCCGACAACAGCGGCAGTGGGACCCGTAATCACCGGAGTTGAAGGCTCGATCATTGGAGTGCCATTTGACGCACGCACGTCCACATCCGCGCAGACGGTGCCGACGGTCGAAATTGCGATCGAATTGATATTGTTAGCAGACAGAGGCTGCCGCGGGCGATGCGCAGAAAATTGAGGGCGCGATAGCGACGAAAGGCGCGCTAGAAAAAATCTGCTTGGTCATTGAGAAGCCCCCTCCTCATTACGGCTATTCGCACGCCCCACCATGCGACAGTCGGTTATCGGCGTCTTGGTCAACAAACCAGCCGCGACATGTCAATTGGAAGGGGGTGGTGGTTCGGCGGTCGTAGCGGCGCGGACGGCTGCTGAAAGACCGTGGTCACACGAGATGCGCAAGCCGCCCGCGCGCCGCCGACCGCACGAGGCGCTTCTCGGCCTCCCACTGGTCGGCGCTCTCAAGCTCGGTCAAAAACTGGGTCTTGCCGCCCGTGAGAGCCGCGACCGGCAGGCCGTCCCGGTAGACGATCCGATTGGCGGTCAGCGCTGCGAGCCTCTGCCCGGGCGTGAGAATGCCAATCAGATTGAGCGGATCGGCGCCGGAGAGCGAAATCCATTCGCCCGACTTCGGCCGCCGGCGCATCTCGCGCAAAAGCCCGACCGCGTCGGGCAGCGCGAATTGCTCGCCCGAGAAGCCGGCGACGAATCGGCCGCCGCGAATTTCGCCCCGCGCCTCGAGCCGGCGGTAGACGCGCAGGAGATCGCGCCACGGCGGCAGCCAGCCCGGCTCCTGCATGAGAAGGCGCCAGAAGACGACGCCGTAACGCTCGAGAAGCGTGCGCGCCGCATGTTCAGTCGCCAGGCGCCGGAGCTCCTCGCCCCCCTCTTTCGGCTGGGTGCGGTTGATCATCGCCCAGCGGCCGCCGCTCTCGATGTCGAAGCCGATAACGCGCCCGCGCCGCCTGGCGCCAGCGAGCAGGGGCTTGCGCTGGCTCGACGGCGTGATGAGCGCGCGAAGCCCCGCGAAACTGTCCGAGCCCGCAAGCCCCAGCGCCACGAGTTCACCCAGCGCCTCCTCAAGCTGATGGCGCAGGAGATGCGCGAGGTCCACGAGTTCGTCGAAGAACAACGCGCCGCGTCCCTTGAAGCAGTCGAGCACGGCTTCCGCGCGCCCGCTCAATCGCGCCGCGCCGTTCAAGGGCGCAAGCGCCATCCATAAGGGCGCGCGGCGCCGCTCGATGAGGGCGATCGGCGTCGCGCCGACCGGCGATGCGTGACGTGCGCGGCTTGCGCCGTTGGCGGCGGCCGGCGGCGTCAGACGGGCCCAGGACGTGCGCCCGGCCAGGCATTGGGCGTCAAGCCAGGAGGCCTGGTAGCCCTTGAGCCGCGCTGGCAGGATCTCGGTCTCCCAGGCTTTCGCCGGGGCCTCGAAGCCTTCGAGCGCATTGAGGACAACGGGAAGCGCTTCGGGTCCTTCAAGGCGCGTTTCCTCGGAAACATGAGCCCATGAGAACAGGAAGCGGAGAAAGTCGCGCGCCGCGACCGGCTCGATTTCGGAGCGCAGCCGCCGCACGGTGTAGTGATGGATGCGCGCGAGGAGGCGCCGATCGCACCATTGCTCGTCGTTGACGCCGGCGCGGAAGCGTCCCTTGAGAATGGCGCCGTCGTGTTCGAGCGCGGCGAGCGCGGCGGCGATCGCGCCCGGCTCAAGCCCGAGCGGCGCGGCGAGCGCCGTCGGCGTGACCGGCCCCAGACCTTCGAGCCGGCCGCGCAGGATCTCGACCAGCGCGTCGTCCCTAGGCGGCGCAATGTCTGCCTGATCGGAGGGCGCGTCGATTTCCGGCGCGAGCTTCGCCTGCGGCCAGACGGCCTTGAACTGCGCAAGCCGTTCGGCCGGAATCCATAAACCCGCCCGCGGCGTCCTGAACAGGGTGACGCGTCTCTCGCGCGCCAGCGCCTCGAGCCATTCGTTCCAGCTCGGGCTGGCGCGGGCCTCCGTTTCGGTCAGGCAGGCAAGCCACAGCAGGGCGTCATGCAGCTCTTCCGCGTTGACGGGATCGGGCCATGCTTCGGCCTCGACCTTGGCGATTGCTTCTGGGTCGAGCCGGCCGAGGTCGGACGCGCTCTCGGGGTCGCGCCAGCGCCGGCCCATGACAGCCTGCGTGCGGCGCTCCTCGAGCGGCGCGTCGTCGAGGAAGGCGTAGGGTCTCGCTGACAAAGCCTCGAGCGCGAGCGGCGAAGGCTCCGTCAGGTCGCACCCGACGACCTCGATGTCGCCCGCCTCCACGCGGCGCAGCAGGCGCTCCAGCCCCTCGATGTCCATCGCCTCGTTGAGGCAGTCGGAGATCGCCTGATTGGTGAGCGGATGGTCGGGGACCTCGCGCTCGCCGGCCAGATTCTCGGCGCAGGCGATCTGATCGGGGAACACCGCCGCGACCAGGTCCTCCGCCTGCATGCGCAGGAGCTGCGGGGGAACCTTCTTGCCGCTGCGAAAGCGGGGCAGCGCAAGCGATACGCCCGCGACCCAGCGCCAGCGCGTGGTGAACATCGGCGCGTCCAGCATCGCCTGGACGAGCACTTGGCGCACGCTGTTGGAATGCAGATAGCGCGCGACATCGCCAAGCTCGAAACTATGCGCGGTGGTCAGCGAGAGGACGATATGATCCTCCGTCGCCGCCGCCTGAAGCTCGAAATTGAATTTGCGGCAGAAGCGCTTGCGCAAAGCCAGGCCCCAGGCGCGGTTTAAGCGGCTGCCGAAGGGGCTGTGAATGACGAGCTGCATGCCGCCCGCTTCGTCGAAGAAGCGCTCGAAGACGATTTTTTCCTGCGTCGGCATGACGCCAAGGGCGGAAAGGCTCGCGGCGAGATGATCGACGAGCTGATCGGCCGCGGGCGTGACGACGCCGACCTGCTCAACGAGCCAGCGTCTTGCCGAGGCGCCTGAGCGGTCGGCGGCGAGCCGCGCGGCGATCTCGGCGCGGAGGCGCGAGACGGCGCCGGAAAGCTCGTCCGTGCGCCCCGGCGCCTCGCCGAGCCAGAAGGGAATGTTGGGCGGCTGGCCCTTCGCGTCCTCGACCCGCACCGTGCCGCGCTCGACCCGCTGAATGCGATAGGACGTGTTGCCGAGCTGAAAGATGTCCCCGGCCATGCTCTCGACTGCGAAATCCTCGTTGACCGTGCCGATGGTCTGGTTCTCGGGTTCGAGCAGCACCTGGTAGTCGGCCGTGTCGGGGATCGTGCCGCCGCTCATCAGCGCCGTCATCCGCGCGCCGCGCCTGCCGCGCAACATCCGATTGACTGCGTCGCGATGGATGAGCGCGCCACGCCGGCCGTTGCGGGTGGCGAAGCCCTCGGCCAGCATGCGCGACGTGGCGTCGAAGTCCTCGCGTGCGAGCGAACGAAACGGCCAGGCGCGCCGCAGCCGATCGTAAAGCTCGCTTTCCGGCCAATCCTGCGCGGCCACCTCCGCGACGATCTGCTGCGCCAGCACGTCGAGCGGGCGCTCGGGGATCACGAGCCGATCGAGCTCGCCCCGCCGCACGCTGTCGATAAGCGCGACGCACTCGACCAGATCGTCGCGCGAAAGCGGAAAGAGGCGCCCCTTCGGCGTGCCGCCGATGGCGTGGCCGGAACGGCCGACGCGCTGCAGGAAGGTCGCGATCGAGCGCGGCGAGCCGATCTGGCAGACGAGATTGACGTCGCCGATGTCGATGCCGAGTTCGAGCGACGCGGTCGCCACGAGCGCCTTGAGCTGACCGCGCTTGAGCCTCTGCTCGGCCGCGAGTCTGAGCTCCTTCGCCATGCTGCCGTGATGCGCTGTCACGGCCGCTTCGCCGAGACGGTCGGTGAGCTCGCGCGCGACGCGCTCGGCCATCCGCCTCGTGTTGACGAACACGAGCGTGGTGCGGTGCTCCTCGACAAGCTCCGTCAGGCGGGCGTAGACTTCGCTCCACACTTCCTTCGACATCACCGATTCAAGCGGCGAGCCTGGAACTTCGAGGCTCAGATCGCGCCGGCGCTGATGCCCCGCGTCGATGATCGCAACCTCCGCGGCGGGCCCGCCGTCATGAGCGGCGCCGGCGAGGAAGTCGGCGATGGAGCGAATCGGGTTTTGCGTGGCGGAGAGGCCGATGCGCTGCAGGCGGTCGCCGCACAATGCCGCGAGCCGCTCGAGCGACAGCGCGAGATGGGCGCCGCGCTTGTTCGGCGCGACGGCATGGATCTCGTCGACGATCACCGAGCGCGCAGTCTTCAGCATCGCGCGCCCGGATTGCGAGCCGAGCAGGACGTAGAGCGATTCCGGCGTCGTCACCAGGATGTGGGGCGGACGGCGGCGCATCTTCTCGCGCTCGGATGAGGGCGTGTCGCCGGTTCTGACCCAGGCGCGGATTTCGACATCGGGGAGCCCAAGGCGGCTCAGCTGCTCCTGGACGCCGGCGAGCGGGGCTTCGAGGTTGCGATGGATGTCGTTCGACAGCGCTTTTAAGGGCGAAACGTAGACGACCTGCGTCTCATCGGCGAGCGGCGCCTCGAGACCCTGCCGCACGAGATCGTCGATCGCCGACAGAAAGGCCGCGAGCGTCTTGCCCGATCCCGTCGGCGCGGCGATGAGGGTGTGGCGGCCGGCCTTGATCGCGGGCCAGGCTTCGACCTGCGCGGGGGTTGGCGCGGCGAAATTCCCGGCGAACCAGTTCGCGACCGCCGGATGGAACAGCGTTCGTATCGCTGCCGGCAGCCGCAACGCCGTCTTAAGCCGGCGCGAAGGCGCTCGCGCGACTGGGAGTGAAGCGAGGTCGGTGTCCAAGCGGCTCGGTTCCCCAAGGGACGCGTGAGGATGGCGTCCGGCCTCCTATATAGGGCGCCGCGCCGAGCTTTGGCGCCCCCGCCGCGCTCGCTTGCCGAATGCGGCGACTTGGGCAAGGCTGGGTTCCTCCGACAGCCCGGGAAAGCAGAAATGACCAGTGAGGTCCAACCGATCGTCGTGCTCAACGACGGCGCTTCGATGCCGCAGTTTGGGCTCGGGGTCTTTCAGACACCCCCCGACGCGACGGACGAGGTCGTCAAATTGGCGGTCGACGAAGGCTATCGCCTGGTCGACACCGCGTCGATGTATCGAAACGAGGAGGGCGTCGGTTAGGCCTTGCTTGGTCGCACGGATGTCTTCGTAACCACGAAACTCGGCAATCAGGATCACGGCTACGATGAAACGATGCGCGCGTTCGACGAGAGCGTCAAAAAGCTCCGCCGCGACATGCTCGATTTGTACCTGATCCATTGGCCGCGCCCGCGCGTGAACCGCTACGTCGAAAGCTGGAAGGCGTTCGTCCGGCTGCGGAAGGACGGACGGGTTCGCTCGATCGGCGTCTCGAACTTCAGCCGCGATCACCTCGAACGGGTCATCGGCGAAACGGGCGTGACGCCTTCGGTGAACCAGATCGAGCTTCATCCACGGTTTCAGCAACGCGCTTTGCGCGCGTTTCACGATGAGCACGGGATCAAGACGGAATCGTGGAGCCCGCTCGGCCGCGGCGGCTTGCTTGGCGAGCCTGCGATCGCCGACATTGCCGCCAGGCATCGCAAGACGCCCGCGCAGGTGGTCATTCGCTGGCATCTCGACAGCCGCCTCATCGTCATTCCGAAAACGGTTCGGCTCGAGCGGCTGAAGGAGAACATCGGCGTTTTCGATTTCAGGTTAGACGCCGAGGACATGAAGCGGATCGAAGCTCTCGATTCGCCTGCTGGCCGGATCGGGCCCGATCCCGCCACGGCGACTTTCTGACGCTCTGAGCATCCGACCTCGCGGCTCGCGCGGCTGCCCGCGCGACTCCCGCTCACGCTAATGTCAGGGTCGGCCACGGCGGTCCCGGACTGCGTCTTGACAGCTGCAAAGTTTAGTGGCTTCACTATCTACTAAACAAAATACTAAACTCTCATTCTCGTCCCGGAGAGGACGTGAAGAGCGGTCGTCGCGCCTCGAGCGCGGCGTTTAGAGGAGGAAACGGGATGGATTGGCACAAGACGTCATTGGCGGCAGCGCTCGCGGTGAGCGTCGCCGGGCTCGCCTGGTCGGGAACGGCCCGAGCGGAAGACAAGTCGCTTACGCTCTGCTGGGCGGCTTGGGACCCGGCGAACGCGCTGGTCGAGCTTGACAAGGATTTCACCAAGGCCACCGGCATCCAGATGAAGCACGAGTTCGTCCCGTGGACGAGCTACGCGGACCATTTCATCAATCTGCTCAACTCGCGCAGCAGCGAATGCGACTTGATCATCGGTGATAGCCAATGGGTCGGCGGCGCCGCGGAGAACAAGTGGTACGTCAAGCTCAACGACTTCTTCGACAAGAACAAGATCTCCATGGATACGTTCTTGCCGGCGACCGTCGTCGGATATGCGGAATGGCCCAAGAATACGCCGAACTACTGGGGTCTGCCCGCGATGGCCGACGCCGTCGGCTGGACCTATCGCAAGGACTGGTTCGCGAAGCCTGAGCTCCGCGCCGAATTCAAGGCGAAGTACAATCGCGAGCTCGAGCCCCCCAAGACCTGGGACGAGCTCATTGAAATCGCGAAGTTCTTCACCGGCAAGGAGATCGACGGCAAGAAAGTCTATGGCTCGTACATCTTCACCGAGCGAGGCTCGGAAGGCATCACGATGGGCGTCACCAACGCGATGTACAATTACGGCTTCCAGTATGGCGATCCGAAGGATCCCTACCACATGGAGGGCTTCGTCAACTCCGAAGGCGCCGCCAAAGGCATGGACGTCTACAAGGAGCTGTTTACCTGCTGCCAGCCGCCGGGCCTGACGAACGCTTATATGTCGGAGGGTCTTGACGCCTTCAAGTCCGGCCAGGTCGCGATGCAGATGAACTGGTATGCGTTCTTTCCTGGCCTCGCCAAGGACCCGAATGTCGGCGGGGACAAGATCGGGTTCTTCAAGAACCCGGCCGGTCCGGCTGGCGATTTCACTCAGCTCGGCGGTCAGGGGCTTTCAGTCGTTGCGGCTTCGAAGAATGTCGACGATGCGCTGGCCTATGTGAAGTGGTTTGCGCAGCCGGAGGTTCAGCAGAAGTGGACGGATCTTGGCGGCGCGTCGGCATCCAAGGCTGTGCTTGAGTCGGACGCGTATAAGAAGAGCGCCGCCTACGCGCCCTCGTTCGTGGAGTCGATGGGCATGGTCAAGGACTTCTGGGCCGAACCGCTCTACGTCCCGCTCCTCCTCGACATGCAGAACCGCGTCCATGATTACGTCGTCGCCAACAAGGGGACGTCGAAGCAGGCGCTCGACTCGTTGGTCAAGGACTGGATCAAGGTCTTCAAGCAGGAAGGCAAGGACCCTTCCTGACCGCGTGACGGTCGGCTCGGTCCCCGTCCCCGGCGGCGCAACCCGCCGGGGAGACTCGACAGGTCCACAAGCGGGCAGGTTATGTCAGTGACGAATAACGCAAGAGGCATCGCCGAAGGAGTCGCCTTCCAGGCGCCGGCGACGGCAGGCGGGCGTGCGCGCGGCCTGTCGGATCGGACCATCGCGTGGCTGTTTATCCTGCCGACGATGCTGTTGCTTCTCGCGATCAATATTTTCCCGTTGATTTGGGCGATCCGGCTGTCGTTCACGGGCTTGATGGCCAACCTGCCCACCCCCGCCCGATTCATCGGCATCGACAATTACGTCGACATCCTGACCGACGAGGACCTTTGGGCAAACTTCCAGATAACCGCGCATTTCGTATTTTGGACCATCGCGCTGCAGGTCCTGGTTGGCCTCGGCCTCGCGTTGCTCATCAACCAGAAATTCCGCGGCCATAGCTTCTGGACGACCGTCATCCTGTTGCCGATGATGTTGTCGCCAGCGGTCGTGGGCAATTTCTGGACCTTGCTGTTCCAGCCGCAGATCGGGCCGTTCAACTATCTCATCGGCTTTTTCACCGGCGCTGCGCCGAGCTCATTCACAATGATCGGAAGCGTCGCCCTGGCGCCGTGGACGATCGTGCTGGTCAACACCTGGATGTGGACTCCCTACGTGATGCTGATTTGCCTGGCCGGACTGCGCTCGATCCCTGACTACATTTACGAGGCGGCGGAAGTCGACCGCGCCTCCCCGCTGAGGCAATTCGTGTCGATCACTTTCCCCATGGTCCTTCCCTTCCTCATGCTCGCCGTGCTTTTCCAGGCGATCCAGTCGTTCGTCATGTTCGACCTGGTCAATCTGCTCACCTCCGGGGGGCCAGGTTCGACCACCGAACTGGTCTCGATCACGCTCAAGCGCGCCGCGTTTGAAAAGTGGGAAACGGGCTACGCTTCGGCGCTCGCTGTGATCCTTTTTGTCACGATATTCGGGGCGGCCAACATCTACGTGAAGGCGCTCAACAAAGTGAAACAGCAATGAGCGCGGCCCAGGCTCCCCGTCCCTTCTCCGAGCCGTCGCCGCTCGCCCGTTGGCTGGCCGGCGTCGTCGTCGTTTTTTACGCCATCGTCACGATCCTGCCGCTGGTGTGGATCGGGGCGACCGCCTTCAAGTCGCAGGAGGACGCGGTCGCGTATCCTCCGAAGGTGTTTTTCAAGCCGACGCTCGAAGGATTCGTCGATCTGTTCACGGTGCAGACGCGTCAGTCGCACGATTTCATCGCCAAGCTCCCGCCGCCCAAGACATGGTACGAGAAAATTGCCCGCGACCGCGACATGGTGATTGCCGGTCCGTCGCGGTTCGTCGAACGCTTCCTGAATTCGCTGATCATCGGCTTCGGCTCGACCATTCTCGCGACTTTCCTGGGCGTGCTGGCGGCTTATGGGTTTTCGCGCTTTCGCGTGCCGTTCGCCGACGACCTGTTATTTTTCATCCTGTCAACGCGGATGATGCCGCCAATCGCGGTCGCGGTGCCAATCTACATGATGTACCGATGGCTTGGCCTCTACGACACCAGGATCGGCATGATCCTTTTGTACACGGCGGTGAACGTGTCGCTCGCGGTCTGGCTGCTGAAGGGCTTCATCGACGAAATCCCTCGCGAATATGAAGAAGCGGCGCTGGTCGACGGCTACACGCGGCTGCAGGCGTTCAGAAAAGTGGTGCTGCCGCAGGCGGCGACCGGCATCGCGGCGACCGCGATCTTCTGCCTGATTTTTTCATGGAACGAATACGCGTTCAATCTACTGCTGACGAGCTCGGACGCGCAGACGATGCCGCCCTACATCCCCTTCATCATCGGCGAGGGCGGGCAAAACTGGCCCGCGGTCGCAGCGGGAACGACTCTTTTTCTCCTCCCGATCATGATTTTTACGATCGCGCTGAGAAAGCATCTTTTGCGCGGCATCACATTCGGGGCGGTGCGCCGATGACGATGAGGATCGAGCCGGCGAAAACACACGTGTCGGCCTGGCGGCGCGCGTTCCGCCGGGGCCCGTGGGAAACGCTGGCGACAGTCGTCATCTCCGCCGGCGTCGTCATGCTGTGCCAACCGTTCTGGCTCGTGTTGTACAGCTACTCCTTCATCACGATCCTGACCGGCGTCGTGATGTTTGTCGTCGTCACGAAATTCCCGGATTAGGGCGCGGGCCCATGGCGAAGATCGAAGTTCAGGCTCTGCACAAGTCCTTCGGCGATTTCGTCGCGGTCAAGGACTCGAACTTTACCGTCGAGGACGGCGAGTTCTTTTGCCTGCTTGGCCCGTCCGGCTGCGGCAAGACGACGACCCTGCGCATGATCGCGGGGCTGGAGCTGCCGACCTCCGGGAGCATTCTGCTGGCGGGCGACGACGTCACTCTCAGGCGCGCCTCGGCCCGCGACATCGCTTTCGTATTCCAGCTTTTCGCGCTCTATCCGCACATGAATGTGCGGCGAAATATCGCCTTTCCGTTGGTCTCGATGGGCGTGAGGCGCGCCGAGGTCAACACGCGGGTCGAGGAAGCCGCTCGTATTCTGCGCATCACCGAATTGCTCGATCGCCCGGTGTCGGGTCTTTCGGGCGGCGACCGCCAGCGTGTGGCTCTGGGACGCGCCATCGTGCGCCGGCCCAAGGCTTTTCTGATGGACGAGCCGCTCGGCGCGCTCGACGCCGAACTCCGGCAGGCGATGACCGAGGAATTGCACGACCTGCACGATCGCATCGGCGCGACGACCGTATATGTCACCCACGACCAGATCGAGGCGATGTCGCTTGGCGACAAGATCGCGGTAATGAACCAGGGCGTGGTGGAGCAGATCGGAGCGCCGCAGGAGATATACGATCTTCCGGCGACCATGTTCGTCGCCGACTTCGTCGGGTCGCCGCCGATGAATTTTATCCGCTTCGAGGGGCGGCTCAAGCCTCACGACCGCTCCGTGAAAGTCGGGGCGGTCAGCGTCGCCATCCCCGAGATTCGCCAGGAGGGCTCCGCAGAATCGCTGGTGCTTGGCGTGCGTCCGGAATGTGTCTCCTTTCTCGACTCGGCGCCGTTCCGGGGTCGCGTCTTCGGGACTGAGTATCTCGGCACGACCCAGATCGTAACCGTCGATATCGAGCAGGGCCAGATCAAGGCGCGCCTGCCCTCGCTTCTGCCTGTGAGAGCCGGTGAGACGGTGGGCCTCGCGTTCAAGCCGGATTCGCTCATGGTGTTCGATCGCGAGACCGGGCGGGCCATAAGGAGCGCTTTGCATCAGGGCGAGCGGCATGGCTGAGATCGCGCTGAGCCACGTCAGCAAGCAGTTCGGCGCCGTCGAGGCGGTGCGCGATCTCTCGCTTTCCATCGCAAGCGGCGAGTTCGTCGTTCTGCTCGGGCCCACCGGCGCCGGCAAGACCACCACCTTGCGCCTGATCGCGGGCCTCGAGCGGCCGGATCAGGGCGGGATTTCGATTGATGGCCGGGACGTGACTCGCGAGCCGCCGGCCGCCCGCGACGTCGCGTTCGTCTTCCAGCAATATTCGCTCTATCCGCATCTAACGGTGTACGACAACCTGGCTTTCCCGCTGCGCTCGCCGTTGCGCAAGCTGCCCGAGACGGAGATCCGCAGGCAGGTGCAGGAGGTGGCTGATCTCCTGAGGATTTCCGGCAAGCTCGGCAACCGCGCCACTCGGCTTTCAGGCGGCGAGATGCAGCGCGTCGCGATCGGCCGCGCGCTCGTCCGGCGCCCGTCCATCTATCTCATGGACGAACCGCTTTCCTCGCTCGACGCCAAGCTGCGGGCCGAGCTCAGGCTCGAGATCAAGCGCATCCAGCTCGATCTCGGCGCGACCATTCTCTACGTCACCCATGACCAGATCGAAGCCATGACGATGGCGAGCCGCATCGGCGTAATTCGCGAGGGGGGCCTGGTCCAGTACGGAACGCCGCGCGAGATCTACGAAAGCCCGAACGATCTCTATGTGGCTGCGCGACTCGGCTCGCCCCGCATCAATCTGATCCCCGCCAATCTCCTGCGCACCGCCTCGACGCCCAAAGGCGCCGAGACGGTCGGCGTGCGGACGGAGCATCTGGCCATAGGCAAGCCGAACGGCTCGGGCCTGGTGGGGCGGGTGCATCGGGTCGAGCACCTCGGTGACCAGAACCACGTGCATATCGAATACAGGGGACAGGCCCTTGTGACTTTGGCGGATCCGCATCGTCCGGTCCTTGCGGGCGAGGAGGTGGGCTTGTCGCTGATCGATCCGCTCTATTTCGATGCGACTGGGCGGCGCCTCCGTCTTGCGGCCGAGTGAGAGCGAGAGTGATGTCCGACGACCTGAATCTCCGATCGATGATCGCCGCGGCGGCGCAGCAGGTGATGGATCACGCCGACGAGCTTACCGCCCTCGATCAGGCGGTGGGGGACGGCGATCATGGGATCAATATGAAACGCGGCTGCGCCGAAGTCCTCGCCCAGGTCGACGCCATCGCGGCCAGGCCGACAGGAGACGCCCTGAAGGCGGTCGGAATGGCGCTCGTGATGAAGGTTGGCGGAGCGTCCGGCCCTCTGTACGGCAGTTTGTTCATGGGCATGGGCAAAGCGCTCGGCGACCGCAGCGCGACCGAAGCGCTTCTGCCCGAGATTGTCACTTCAGGCTTCGATGCGGTCGCGGCGAGAGGCAGGTCGACCGTCGGGGAGAAGACGATGCTCGACGTTCTGGCGCCGGTGCGTGACGCCATCAGCGCCGGCGGCCCGAATCTCGCCGTTCGCGTGAGAGAGGCGGCCGAACGCGGCGCCGCCGCAACCATTCCGATGCGCGCGACCAAGGGGCGCGCCGCGTTTCTCGGTGAGCGGAGCGTCGGTCACATGGACCCCGGCGCGCGATCGAGCCAGATCATCGTCGAAGCCCTTTCACCCTTTCTGGAACAATGCTCGTGACGGAGAATGTCTCGCTGGTGATCGTTTCGCATTCGCCCGATGTCGCGCGCGGCACGGCGGATATGGTTCGCCAGATGGTCGGCGATGAGGTCAAAGTCGCCTACTGCGGCGGCGACCCGGACGGCGGTCTCGGCACTGACGTGCAGAAGATCCTGCGGGCGATCGACGAGGCGTGGTCGCCTCGCGGCGTCGCCATTCTGGTCGATCTCGGCGGCGCGGAAACCAATAGCGAGATGGCGATCGAGATGCTGCCCGAGGAGCGCCGGGGACGCGTCGTTTTGTGCAATTCGCCCCTTGTCGAGGGCGCGATCATGGCGGCGACCGAGGCTTCCGGCGGCGCAAGCCTCGCCGAGGTCTGCGCCACCGCGGAAGAATTGTCGCCGAGGTAAGATGACCGCATTCTCCGACCCAGCTTCGAACCCCTTGGCGCGGCAAAGCGTAACCGCCTCGGTCCGCCTGCGGCACGAGGCGGGGCTGCACGCGCGGCCCGCGGTCAAGCTCACCAAGCTCGCCAAGAAATTCGCATCGAAGATTTCGCTTGCGATCTCAGTCGAGGGCCCCTGGATCGATGCGAAAAGTATTGTGAAGCTGATGGGCGCCAAAACCCCGCGCGACTCGCTGCTCGTGTTCCGTGCGGAGGGCGCAGACGCCCAGGCTGCGGTCGATGCCCTCGTGTCCCTCGTCGAGCGGGACTTTCCCGATGAGCCTTGAGCCGCTTCGGCTGCGCGGTCGCGCGGCCGCGCCTGGCCTTGCGGCGGGGCCGTTGGCCCGGATCGTCGCCGCGACCGAAGAAAACTTTCACACCGGGCAACCCGACGTCGAGCGCGCCGCATTGAAGCAGGCGATCGACGCGGCCGGGGCCGAACTTGCGGCGCTCGCGGCTTCGGAGACCCGCGAGGCTGCCGAAATTCTCGAGTTCCAGCGCGAGATGCTCGGCGACGGGGACCTGTCGGCGCCGGCCCTCGCCGAGGTCGAGGCGGGCGCATCGGCGCTGCGCGCCTGGAAAGGCGCGCTCGACGCCCAGATCGCCGATTATTCGGCCGCCAAGGACGAATACTTTCGCGCCCGTTCGGCCGACCTCGTCGACCTGCGAGACCGTGTCCTGCGGCTCATTAGCGGAAACGGCCAGAGAGCCTCAGCGTTGCCGGACAAAGCCATCCTGGTCGCCGAGGATCTCGCGCCTTCGCGCTTCCTCGAGATCGATTGGAAGCGCTCGTCCGGCATCGCGCTGACGGCCGGGAGCGCATCGAGCCATGTCGCGATGCTGGCGCGCGCCCGTGGCGTACCGATGGTCGTCGGTCTGGGCGAGATTCCCGCGAAGGACGGCGCCCTGATTCTGCTCGACGGAGAGCAGGGCGAGATCGAAATCGCGCCTTCCGCGACGCGGCTCGCTGACTGGCGTCGAAACATCGCCGCATTTGCCCAACGGCGCGCCGACGAGGCAGGCAGAGCCGAAGCGCCCGCGGTGACGCGCTCCGGCAGGCGGATTCGCGCGGCTGTGAACATCCAGGGCCTCGAGGACCTGACGCCCGATGCGGCGCATGCGGATGGAATTGGCCTTGTGCGCACCGAGTTCCTGTTTGAGGCCGGTCTTGCGCCACCGAGCGAGGCTGATCAATTGGACGTCTATCGCCGGATTCTCGATTGGGCGGCCGGACGGCCAGTGGCGATCCGCACGCTCGATGCGGGCGGGGACAAGCCGATTCGCGGCGTCACCTTTGATGGCGAGGCGAATCCATTCCTTGGCGTGCGAGGCTTGCGTCTGTCGCTGCGCCGGCCAGACCTGTTCAAGGCCCAGTTGCGAGCGCTCGCGCGGGCGGCGGCAAGCGGAGATAACCTGAAGGTTATGCTGCCGATGGTCACCGTCCCCGACGAACTCGCCGAGGCGCGCAGGCGCCTCGACGTCGCGCTCGCCGAGCTCTCCGCCGAAGGACTTGAAGCGCGCCGGCCCGCGCTCGGCATCATGGTCGAGGTTCCTGCGGCGGCGCTTGCGATTGATCGCTTTGACGCCGAGTTCTATTCGATCGGCAGCAACGACCTCGTGCAGTATGTGACAGCCTGCGACCGTGGCGCTGGAGAGCTCGCGGGGCTCGCAGATCCGCTCAATCCGGCGGTGCTCGAGCTCATCAGGCGGACGATCGCCCACGGCAAGGCGCAGGGCGTCCCGGTCAGCCTGTGCGGGGACATGGCGGCCGATCCGCGCTATGCGCCGGCGCTGCTCGATTGCGGGCTCGAGGAATTCTCGGTCCCGCCGATGGCGCTCGGGCGCCTCAAGGCGGCGATCGCTGGTCATGGGTGAGGAACGGCCAAGACGCGACGCATCGAGCGCGGTCGCCGAATACAAGGCGATTCTGAAGGTGGTGCTGGAAAGCCGCCCTTCGGGCATGCGTCAACGGCTGTCCGAAGCGATTGGCAAGAACCGAAGCTTCGTCTCGCAAATCTCGAATCCGTCCTATCAGGTCCCGATCCCGGCGCGTCATCTCGCGCTCATCTTCGAAATCTGTCACTTCTCCGCCCTTGAACGGGCCGCGTTTCTCAGAGCCTATTCGCGGGCGCATCCCGGCCGCCTCGGCGCCGCGTCCGAGACGCGCCCGGAGCGCAAGATCGCGCTCTCGCTGCCCGACCTTGGAAACGCCAGCAAGAATCAGCAGCTCGAAACCCTGATCTTTGATTTTGTGCATCGCCTCGCGCTGCTCCTCGGCGAAGGCCGCTGACCGCGTCTTGGGAGACGGACATGAAAAAGTTCGTGAACGCAGTCGACACGATTCTTTCAGAGAGCCTTGACGGCTTCGCGGCCGCGCATCCAGGTCTCGTGGTTCTTGGGCCGGAGAGGAAGTTCGTCAGACGCGCGCGGCCGACGCCAGGCAAGGTCGCGCTGATCTCCGGCGGCGGCAGCGGCCATGAGCCCCTCCACGCGGGGTTCGTCGGCTATGGAATGCTTGACGCTGCCTGCCCAGGGCAAGTGTTCACCTCCCCCACGCCGGACCAGATGACCGCGGCGGCGGAAGCCGTCGATAGCGGCGCGGGCGTGCTCTTCATCATCAAGAACTATTCCGGCGACCGGATGAACTTCGAGATGGCTGGCGAAATGGCCAACGGCCTCATCGACTCGGTCGTCACGGATGACGACGTGGCGGTCGAAGCCTCGACCTTCAGTGTCGGGCGCCGCGGCGTGGCTGGCACGCTCGTCGTCGAGAAGATCGTTGGCGCGGCCGCCGAGATGGGCCGCGACCTCGCTTTCCTCAAGCTGCTCGGCCAGCGCGTCAATGCGCGCACGCGGTCGATGGGCGTGGCGCTAACCAGTTGCACCGTCCCGGCCGCGGGCAAGCCGACATTCGACCTCGGCGAGAAAGAGATGGAGATGGGCGTTGGAATCCATGGCGAGCCAGGGCGTCGTCGCGTTCCGCTCGCCGACGCGGATTCCATCGCCGAGGAGATGGTCGGCGCGATCGCCGGCGATCTCGGCGCCGAGGCTCGCGGCGATGCGCTGCTGCTCGTCAATGGCTTCGGCGCCACGCCGCTGATGGAACTCTATCTCATGTACAACGCCGCCAGAAGCGCGCTCGAGAAGCGGGGCGTGCGTATCGTTCGCTCGCTGGTTGGAAACTACGTCACTTCGCTCGACATGGCCGGATGCTCGATCACGCTGTCGATGCTTGACGAGGCGCTTCTTCCGCTATGGGACGCCCCCGTGGAGACGCCGGCCTTACGGTGGGGGCGCTGAGCCATCGACCCATGAGTAACGCTGGCTATCCGGCCGGAGGCGCATCGAGATTGGCGGCGCCAGGCTGACCAGCCAGAACCGCAATCGTTCAGCCGCATGAGGCCGCCGCGGTCCCGCCGTCGCTTTCGGCGTGCCATCTCCAATGCGTTGACAACCTCAACCGCAAGCCTGACAGTCTTCCGCGACCTCCGGCCCAAAGGTTCGTCACATGAAGACCATGACTACGCTTGTCTCGCTGCTAGGGTTGGCGATGGCGGCGAGTGTTTCGCCGCCTCCCCGGGCTCACGCGGAATCGGCGAACTACCCCGGCGATTTAACCAAGGGCAAGCGCCTCACGATCTATGTCGAAGGACTCGCCGATCCAAGTTCCGGATTTTTTCGCGTGCTGAACAACGGCGCCCAGCAGGCCGGCAAGGATCTCGGGGTCGACGTTAAATATGTCTACCCGGCCAGCGTCGACCTCGCGTCGTACACCGAGAAGATCGAGGAGACGATCGCGGCGAAGCCTGACGGCATTCTGATTCTTGGCATCGGCGACCTCGACGCGGTGGCGAAGGAGGCGAAGGACAAGGGCGTTGCGGTCGCTTTCAATCCCGCGCCGAGCGTCAAGGACAAGCCGTTGCGCGACCCCAACGACGTTTACGTCTCGCGTGTCGGGGCCGACGAATACGCCGCGGGCCAGATGGCCGCCGATCGCTTCGCCGAGAAGGGCGCGAAATCGATGATCTGCGTCCAGGAGGAGGTTGGCGACGGCACCCAGAGCGAACGCTGCGCGGGCATGGAGCAGGTCGCCAAGGCGAAAGGCGCCAAGTACGATCACGTCGCCGGCGACCCGGATCCGGGCAAGACCGCCTCGATCGTCGAGGCGTACCTGCGCTCGCATCCCGATGTTGACGCAGCCGTCGCCACCGGGCAACCCGCAACCGCTGGACTGGTCGCCGCCAAGCAGGCCGTCGGACGGCCCCTGCAAACCGCGGGCTTCGATGTCAGCCCCGATATCGTCGGGATGATCCAGAAAGGCGATCTCGACTTTACGATGGACCAGCAGGGGTGGTGGCGCGGCTACATCTCGGTGCTCGAGCTCGTGCACTACATCAGGTATGGCCTCATCCAGTCGAACTACTTCCTGACCGGTCCCCAGATCGTCGACAAGGCCAACGCCGACGCCGTCGCCGGGCTGGCCGCTGCGGGAGTTCGCTGACATTGGCGCAGGGCAGAGCTCCCGTGGCGGTTTGACCGCCGTGCGAGCTCGGTGACACTGGCGAATATCGCCGGCCCGCCGGGGTCCGCCAACTCCCGTGGCTCGGCATACGGAGCCTTCGACGTGCTTCGCCGCCTTCTGCAACGTCCCGAACTGGCCTCGCTGGGCGGCCTCGTCGCGGCGTTCGTGGTGTTCTCGATCCTGCGTCCGGATCTGTTCCTCTCGCAGTACAACGGCGTCAATGTCGCGAGCCTGGCGGCGCAATACGGAATCGTCGCCGTCGGCGTCACCTTGCTGATGATCGCAGGCCACTTCGACCTCTCGGTTGGCGCAATCGTCGGCCTGACCGGGTGGGCGATGTACTATTTCGGCAACGTCCTGGGCCTGCCGCCCGTCGTGACTCTGCTTGGCACGCTGGGGTTTGGGGCCGCGCTCGGGGCCGTCAACGGCGTCATCCAGGTACGCACGGGGCTGCCCTCGTTCATCATCACCCTGGCGACGTCGCTGGTCTATCGCGGCGTCCTGACGATGAACACCAGCGGCTTTCCGGTGGTGGTCAGGTTTCCCGCGTCCTACGCGCAGGTGATCGCAGGCAAGCATCTGTTCGGCTATCGCATGTCGCTGCTTTGGTTCCTTGTGGTCGCGGCGCTCGCCACATTCTTCCTGCTGCGCACCCGCATGGGGAACTGGGCCTTCGCCATCGGGCAGAATCCCACTGCGGCCAGGAATCTCGGCGTGCCGGTCGCTCGCACGACGGTCACGCTATTCGCTCTGTCGGGCTTCACCTCGGGTGTCGCCGGGGTGGTGGTGGCCGTGCAATACTTCTCGATCGACGCGAACCGTGGCTTTGGCTGGGAGCTCATCGCGATTGCGATGACGGTCATCGGCGGCACGTTGCTCACCGGGGGTTACGGCAGCGTTCTCGGCACCGTGCTCGGCGCGTTCATGTACGCCATGGTCAATGCGGGCCTCCTGCTGGTCGGGCTTCAGGGCTATTGGGTCAACATCTTCCTTGGCGTTGTTGTGCTCGTTGCGGTGTTGATCAACCGGATGGTCATTGATCGCTTCGTGATGAGTCCCGAGCGGGCCCCGCCCGAACAACCAAGCATCATAGCCGACGAGGACCATTCGCTCGCCAGGGCCGCCCGCCTCGACGAGGCGGCCACAGTCGACGCCCCCCGGCGAGACGCGGGCGTGGCCGAGCCCGTCGTCGCGCTCCGCGACGTCACGATGACCTTCCAGTCGGTGACCGCGCTGCGCAACATCTCGATCGAGGCCCACGCCCGCAAGGTGCTGGCCCTGCTCGGCGACAACGGCGCCGGCAAGAGCACGCTGATCAAGGTGCTCTCGGGCGTTTACCAGCCGACCTCCGGTTCGATCGAAGTCGACGGGCGCCGGGTGACGCTGCGCAGCGCGCACGATGCGCGCGCGGCCGGCATTTCAACGGTGTTCCAGGACCTGGCGGTCTGCGACCTCATGTCGATCACCCGCAACATGGTGCTGGGCAATGAACCGCTCAAGCGGTTCGGGCCGCTGCGCATCTATGACGCGAAAAAGGCCGACCGCATCGCCGCCGACGCCTTGGCCGCGCTCGGGGTCGACCTGCGCCGCCGCCTGAGCGACCCGGCGGCGACATTGTCCGGCGGCCAGAAGCAGGCCGTCGCGATCGCGCGAGCGATCGTTTACGGATCGCGCTGCCTGATTCTCGATGAGCCCACGGCCGCGCTCGCCGTTCGCCAGACCGAGCAGGTGCTCGATCAGGTCCGGCGCGCTCGCGACGCTGGACAGGCCGTCATCCTGATCATGCACAATCTGCAGCAGGCGATGTCGGTGGCCGACGAGGTCGTCGTATTGGCGCGCGGCCGGGTCATGGGCGAGTTCCCGATCGCCGACGCGGACATCGAGCGGATTACTCAACTTGTTGCACAGGGGTGATCGTCGTAACGGACGCCGCATGGCGCGGCGGGCGTTTTTCAACGCGAGAGGATGAAATTGGCCTCAGATACCGAAACTCAGTCCGCGCCGATCGCCGCCGCCGCGCGACAGTTCGATCTCAGCGGCCGCGTCGTCGTGGTCACCGGCGCGTCGAAGGGAATCGGCCGCGAGCTGACGATCCTGCTCGCGGAGACGGGCGCCGTCATCGTGCCGACCGTACGCACATACGCTGACGCCGCCGCCGTCGCCTCGGAGGCCGAATCGCGCGGTCTGACCGTGCACCCCCAGCGGCTGGACGTGCGAAGCGTCGCGGCGATCGGCGAAGCCGTCTCGGACATCGTCAGCGCGCACGGCCGCATCGATGTCCTCGTCAACAACGCAGGGCTCGGCTTTGCGCGCGCCGCCTTCGATGTGACCGAGGCCGACTGGGACGAGATGATGGCGGTGAACCTGCGCGGAGCATTCTTCATGACCCAGGCGGTCGCGCGCGCGATGGCGGCGTCGGGGCAGGGCGGCCGCATCATCAACATCAGCTCGCAAGGCGGACTTGTGGGTCTGCCCGACGCGGTGGTTTATTGCGCCAGCAAGGGCGGGCTCAACATGATGACCAAGACGCTGGCGCTCGAATGGGCGAAAAATGCGATCACGGTCAACGCCATCGCGCCGACCTTCATCTACACGCCGGGAACGGCGCCGATCCTGGACGAGCCCGAGACGCGGGCCGCTGTGCTGGGCAAGATTCCGCTCGGCCAGTTCGCGCTGACCAGCGACGTGGCCGCCGCCGTCATCTACCTCGCCTCCAACGCGGGCCGGATGGTCACCGGCACGGTTCTCGTTGTGGACGGCGGATGGACTTCGCAATGACCGCGGCCCTGCGACTTGCCGCGGAGGGGTGCACCGCGACCTTCGACCCGGACGACGGCGGCCGGCTGAGCTCGTTCCGGGTCGGCGATCACGAACTCTTGGTGACGCATGGCAAGGACATATTCCACTTCGGCAGCTTCGTGGTCGCGCCGTGGGTTGGGCGCCTGCGCGACGCGACCCTGAATTATCAGGGCGCACAGCGCCGGTTCGCCGCCAACAGCAGCCCGCACGCCTTGCACGGATTGGTCACCGATCGGCCGTGGCGGGTGACCGGCGAAGGCGAACTGAGCATCGAACTCGGCGATCCATGGCCGTGGCCGTGCCGTGTGGTCCAGCGCGCCGAGCTCAGCAAGGGGCGGGCGACGTTTCGCATCGAGGTGCATGCGCGCGAGGCCATGCCGGCGGCGGTCGGCTGGCATCCCTGGTTCGCCCGCCGCCTCATCGGAACGCCGGCCTCCGCCGAGCTCGAACTCGACGTCGAGCCGGGACTGATGTGGGCCAATGACTCGACTGGCCTGCCCAGCGGCGCATTGACGGCGCCGGCGCCGAGGCCTTGGGATTACTGTTTTCGTGACCTGCGCGCCGATCCGGTCGTGCGATGGCCGGGCGAACTCGAGCTCACCATCGGTTCTGACTGTGAGGATTGGATCATTTACGACATGGAGGACGCCGGCGTCTGCATCGAGCCGTGGACGGCGCCCCCGAACTCTCTGAACATGCCCAATCCACGCATTGTCACGCCCGATTCTCCGCTCGTCGCGTCGATGACCTGGACCTGGCGATAGCCTGCCCGCCGGTCGCCGCGCGCTTCAGGGCAGCGAGAAGTACAGCGCCCGAGAGGGTTCAGCCAACGCGAAACCAAGAGCGCGCTGAACCGTCAGCGATCGACGTCCTGCGCCACTTTCCGTTTGACTTCGTGGCTGACAACATGCCCGGCGTCGCGCCCGACGCTGAGGAAGCGTCCCGATCCCCAGGTCCAAAGCCAAGGCAACCCCAGCACGTAGACGCCGGGGACAGTGGTCACGCCGCGCCGGTTCACCGGATAACCGGTCCCGTCGAAGATCGGGAGACGGGCGTATGACCAGTCGGGGGCGAAGCCGGTCGCCCAGATGACAGCGCTCACCCCGGCGGCGCCGAGGTCGAGCTCGGCTGGCTCTTGAGTCGGCTCCCAGATCGGAACGTAAGGCTCTCCCTCCGGCGCGGCGACCCCCTTCTCCGCGATGTGCCGGTCGATCAGCGCGTTGATGCCGTTATAGACTCGGTCGGCTTCGTCGAGGTTGGACTTGAGGTTCGGCTCGAACAGCATTTTGCCGCCGGCTATCGCGCTGAGCCGGCCGTAAAGCGACATGCCCTCTCCTGCAAAGGCGCGAAGGTCGATGTCGCGCCCTCCGTCGCGGCCGGTGAGATAGTGATTGGTGTCGTGTCGTTTGTGGCCCATGCCATCGTCCGCCACCGTGATCGCGTATTGGCCGATGTCCCACAGCCAGTCGACCACGTCGCGCCCCCGATAGAAGCGCGCGCAGCGCGGCGCGTTCCCGGTCACGAGGTGCACCTTGCGGCCCGCGAGGTGCAGGTCCTCGGCGATCTGCGCGCCCGACTGCCCGGAGCCGACGACCACGACCGAGCCAGCGGGCAGGACCGCCGGATTGCGATACTCGGCCGAGTGGATCTGAAGGATCGATTCGGCAACCCGTTCCGCGGCGCGCGGCCTGCTCGGATGACCGTAGAGGCTGGTTGCGAGAAAAACAGCGTCGGCGGTGCACGCGCCGTCCGAAGTGAGAACGTGGAAGCGCTCGCCCTGCTTCTCGATGGCCAGCACCGCGACATGCTCGCGCACGTGCGGCCTGCGCTTGCGCGCGAAGCCGTCGAGATAGTCAAGGATCTCGTGTTTCACCATGAAGCCGCGCGGCTGGGGACCGTCATAGGCGTGCCCCGGCAGCTGGCATTGCCAGTTCGGCGTGACGAGGCAGAAGGCGTCCCACCGCTCCTCGCGCCATTTGTGCATGATCGTCTTCTTCTCGAACACGACATGGTCGATTCCCGCCTCGCTGAGGAAATGGCTGGCGCAGAGACCCGCCTGTCCTCCTCCCGCGACGACAGCGCGATAATGCGGCTCGAAACGCGTGCTGGCGTCCATCGCAAAGGTCCCCGTCGTTAAAAGAGAAAGCGCTCGCACGCTACTTTCGCGTCAGTCTCATCGGCGAAGCGGCTCGCGATGCGTTCGATCTCGGCGAGCTGGCCGAGCGCCAGCGAGCAGGCATGACCGTATTTCGCCTTCACCCGATCGGAGGCGACCATGAGCGCCTCGCGGCTTAGCGCCACGAAATCCCCGAGCGCATACGTCCCGCCCTCGCGGAAATAGTCCTTGATGACGAGCGAGGGCGAATAGCATGTGTCCTTCGCGCCGTCGGGCCAGCGCACGACAAACCGCATCTCAGGCATGAGCGACCTCCATCATGCGCTGGTAGACTGGCTCGTGGGCTCGCGCGACCGCGCGCCAGTTGAAGCCCGCCGCGAGCGCGCACCCGCGCCCGCGCCCGCGCAGTGGAGCGGCGAACTTTTCGTCGAGCGCAAGCGCCATCGCCTCTGCGATTGACCCGACGCTTAAGGGATCGCACCAGATCGCGTCCTCTGCCGAGAGGTAGCCCGTGAACGGCTCGATCGCCGAAACCACGACGGGAACGCCGCTCGCCATCGCCTCGAGCACACAGAGCCCGAATCCTTCCTTGACCGACACGAACGCCAGCGCCGACGCGAGCCGGTACAGGCGGGGCATGTCGGCGTCGGCGATGATCCCGAGCAGGCACACCGAAGCGGCGGCTTCGCCCATCGCGACGAGACGCGAGCGGAATTTTTTTTGATATCGCCCATGATCGAGCAGGCTCGCGCCACCCGCGATGACAAGCTTCGCGTCGGGCCGAACGACGAGGAGCCGCGCGAAAGCATCGAGAAGGTTCAGCGTGTTCTTGCGCTCTTCGATGCCGCCGACGCTGAGGAACACGGGCCCGGGCCCGATTCCGAGACGGCCGCGCAGCTCGTCCTCGCTTCCGTCGCGGTCGGGGCGGAAGCGGCCGATATCGACGCCATTGCCGCAGACAGTCGCTCGAATTCCAAAGGTTTGGGCCAGGCGGTCGCGCCACAGCGCGCTGACCGTGACGCACGCATCCGCTGCGTGGATGGCGCGCGACTGCAGACGCGCGATCCGCGCGTCGGGGAAATCGTCGATGTGATGCACCGTGCGCACGAACGCGCTGATCAGGCCGCGCTGCTTGAGCGCAGCGAGCGCGTTGCCCGAGATTCCGTCCTGCGCGTGATAAATGTCGAAGCTGCGATTCCGGGGAAGCGAGAAATGCGCGACATAGTCCTCGACGCGCTGCTCGACCATCGCGAACGTCCCAGCCGGCGCAGGTCCGACGGGGAACGCCCGCGCCTCGCACTTCGGCGCGCGGAAGAAGCCCTGGCCTTTTGCATCCGGGGCATGCAGCACGACTTCGCATCCGAGCTCGGTCAACGCCTCGGCCACCTGCATCGCGTGCACGACGCCGCCGCGCGGATTGGTGGAATGGGCGAGCATGGCGATGCGGAGCGGACCTTTCATCCGACCAGGTCCGCCACGCGGGAGAGCCCCATGAGCCGGTCGCGCCGGAAGTCGCGCAGGACCGCGCGCCGGCCGCC
Organism: Roseiarcus sp.; assembly: GCA_036489975.1. Taxonomy (GTDB): domain Bacteria; phylum Pseudomonadota; class Alphaproteobacteria; order Rhizobiales; family Beijerinckiaceae; genus Roseiarcus. Next base: position 87,005 of record DASXES010000135.1, on the reverse strand, counting down.
CGAGACGAGCGCGACCTCGCTCCCGCTTCGAACCTCGCCGATGACACCGGCGTGGATGTCGCGGTCGCGAAAGAGTTTAAGCGCCGCGTCGAGCGAGATTCGCGGGACGGACAGGAGAAAGCCGAAACTGGGAAAGGTCTTGAGCCATTGTTCGAGTGGAACGTCGGGCGGCGGCTCGATCGCGTCGAGATCGATGTCGATCGCAACGCCGGAGCTTTCGGCGAGCATCGCTGCGGTGCCGGGCACGCCGCCCTGGCTGATGTCCTTGGCGGCGCGGGCGAGGCCGCGCTCGGCGATTGCCGGCAGCAGCGCAAGATCCGCGCGCAGCCGCTCGCGCGGCGCCCCGAGCGCCGCCTGCCAGTTGTCAAACGGCTTGCGATAGGCGCCGCGATGATCGATCGCGGCGACGAGCGCGTCGCCGGGCTGTGCGTCGAAGCTGGTCAAGAGACGCGATCCTGCGCGGCCGATCACGGCGACCGCGAGTTGAGTCACCGCGTTTCTGAGATTGGTGTGGCCCCCGACGACCGGGACGCCGTACGCGTCGGAGGCCGCGCTCATGCCTTCGAGAATGGCGGCGGCCGAGGCTTCTCCGTCGGCCCACACCGCGTCGACGACAGCGAGCGCCCGCCCGCCCATCGCGGCTATGTCCGAGATATTGACCATGACCCCGCACCAGCCGGCGAACCATGGGTCGGCGGCGACGAAGGCGTTGATGAAACCCTCGATCGCAAACAGGAGATGCCCGTCGCCATCGGGAATCGCGGCGCAATCGTCGCCCACGCGGATCGCCGCCGACGCAAGACCGAGCCGCTCCGCGACGAGGCCGATATCGGCTTTGGCCGCGAGCGCCGGGCTCTGGCCGAGCGACGCGGCGAGCCCATCCAATTCAGCTGCGTCCACCTCAGGCGGCCTTTCTCAGCGCCACGAATCCGAGCTCCGGCGCGTGGCACGGCGGATATTTCGTGAGATCGGCGCGCATTTTGAAGTGCGGGGCGCCGAGCAGGTCGAGCTCGGCCAGGGTCTCCCAATGCATCTGACGGAAGAGCGGCCCGTTCTGCGCCTGCACATGCGCGAGGAAGGTCGTCGCTCCCATGGCGCGGGCGGAAGAGACGGCGAGGCGGATCAAGGTCGCGCCGATTGCGCCGACGCCGCGGCAATCGCGCTCCACCGCAAGCCGCGACCCCCACCATGAAGCCGGCGCCTCCTCGTGGATGCGCACCGTGCCGACGACCTTGTCCGCCGCAACGCCCATCATCGACAGAGCGACGATCGTGATCGCGTAATCGTCGGCGCCGTCGCGGTCGTCGTCCGCAAACAATCGCTGCTCGTCGCAGAACACCGCCCGGCGCAGCGCGTAGGCGCCCTCCTGCTCCCAGCGGGAGGCGGCGAACTTGACGCGGAATTCGCAGGGGCTGAACGGCGTGACCGGTTCGAAGATCATGACGCAAGCCGCCTCTCGTAGGTCGAGAGCGCGGAGCACGCGCCGCAGCGGCCGCACCCCGCCTTGATCCGCGTCGCGCTCAGACCGCTGGCCGTCAGCATCCGCGCGAGCGGCGCGAGCACCGCGTGCATGAACGCGGGCGCGGGCGGCGGCCGGCTTTCGAGCGGCGTCCCGGAAATCGGAACGAATGGCACGACGAACGGATAGACGCCGAGGCCGACCAGCGTTTCGCACATTGCGAGGATCGCCTCCGGCGGATCACCGACGCCCGCGAGGATATAGGTCGAGACCTGCCCGCGGCCGAAGACCGGGACGGCCGCGGCGAAAGCCTCGAGATACCGTGCGACGGATATCTCGGCCTTGCCGGGCATGATGCGCTGACGGACCTCGGGCGTCACGGCCTCGAGGTGCATGCCGAGGGCGTCGGCGCCGGCCGTCCTAAGGCGCTCGAACCACGCGTCGTCGTCGGGCGGCTCGCATTGCGCCTGGATCGGCAGATCGACCGCCGCCTTCACCGCCGCCGCGCTTTCGCAAAGGATCGCCGCGCCCCGGTCGGCGCCTCGCGGCGTGCCAGTCGTCATCACCATGTGCCTGACGCCGTCGAGCTCGACCGCAGCCTTCGCCACTTCGGCGAGCTGAGCCGGACTCTTGCGCTCGATCGTGCGCCCGGCCGCGAGCGACTGGCCAATGGCGCAGAACTGGCAGGTCTTCACCCGGCTCTGATAGCGGATGCAGCTCTGCAGCACGGTGGTCGCCAGCACGTCGCGCCCATGCAGCACGGCGATCTTCGAATAGGGGACGCCGTCGGCGGTCGCTAGGTCATAAAAGCGCGGCCGCGCGACGAACGCCGCTTCGCCGAGCGTCTCGCCGTCGCGCGCGATGCGGCTTCTGCCTTCGGCGTCCGGCGCGTCGATAACGTAGGGGCTCTCGAACGCGGGAGCGGTGTGGACGGGCGCCATCACCGTCACACCGTCGATCGTCAGCGCCTTGTGGTCGGAAGGCCCCGCGCCGCCGCGGCGGCTCTCAAGCCCGGCCTTGGGATCCGCCAGCCGCACGCCGAAGGTTTGCAGTTCGTTGATCAGGCGTTCGGTCGGCAAGCTCGTGGGAGTCTCCATCGCCAGGCCTCCTTGTCTCCATGGGGATCGCCGCCGACGGCTCGAAGTTCACCGGCGCTTTGGGCCGTGCATCGAGGGTGACGTTCAAGAGTTCGGGTCTCGCATAGTGGCCGACCGAGTCCATCATGCGCTTGCGCTTGACGATGAGGCTCATGTCGAGGTCGGCGACGAGGATCCCCTCGCCTTCGGTCAGGGGCGGCGCGAGATGGCGCCCCTCCGGCGAAATGATCGCCGTCATCGAGCCGCCGCGCAGGCCCTTCTGCAAGCTTTCGTTCGGCGTGATCGAGGCGATCTGCTCTTCGCTCAGCCAACCGGTCGCGTTGACGACGAAGCAGCCGCTTTCCAGCGCGTGGTGGCGGATCGTCACCTCGATCTGCTCGGCGAAGATGGGCCCGACGAGGGAACCGGGAAACTGGGAAACGTGGATTTCCTCGTGCTGCGCCATCAAGGCGTAGCGCGCGAGCGGATTATAGTGTTCCCAGCAGGCGAGGGCGCCGACCCGGCCGACCGCCGTCTCAGCGACCGTCAGGCCGGAGCCGTCGCCTTGTCCCCAGATCATGCGCTCGTGAAAAGTCGGCGTGATCTTGCGCCGCTTGAGCTTGAGCGCGCCGTCGGCGTCGAAGATCAGCTGCGCGTTGTAGAGCGAGCCGTGATCGCGCTCGTTAACGCCGAGAATCACCACCATGCCGTGTTTGCGGGCCGCAGCGGCCACGGCGTCCGTCTGCGCACTCGGCACCACGACCGCGTGCTCGTAGAGGCGAATGTGCTCCGCTCCGCTTTGCACCGGCGGCGTGACGAAAGAAAAATATGGATACCAGGGGACGAAAGTCTCCGGGAACGCAATGAGTTCCGCGCCTTTCTTGGCGGCTTCGCCGATCGTCTCGATGACGCGGGCGAGCGTCGCTTCCCCTGATTTGAGGTCGGGGGCGATCTGGGCGGCGGCGGCGCGCACGGTTCGCGGCTTCGACATTGGCGGTCTCCTCGGCTCGGCGGGATTCATGCCCGCCGGTTGTTGAGGCAGATCAGAGCGTCCAGGTCACAGAGTCCAGGTCACAGCGTCCAAGTGTCGAGGATGAAGGCGTTGTCACGCCGGTGCAGCAGGATGAGGTCGAGCACATCGAGCGGGCTGATCGGCCTGATGCCTTCGATCAGCGAGGGCTCGCCGTGGCCGTAGAGCGCTTGCAGCGCGAAGCGGCAGGCGTAGGTCTTGCCGCCCTCGCCGATGAACTTGGTGATCTGGTTGTTGAAGTTCTGAGCGCCGGGGAAGGCCTCGTCGCCGATCTTGGGAAAGCCGCGTTGCACTCCCAGGGTGACGCCGGGCCCATAGAGCAGGACCGACGTCTCGAAGCCCTTGCGCAGGAGGCGGGTCGCTTGCAGCAGGTTGACGAGGCCGATCGAGCCTTCGAAGGCGACAGTGTGGAAGGTGACGAGCGCCTTTTCGCCCGGGTTCGCCTTCACGTCCTCGAACACCTTCTCCTCGTAGTCGACAAAAGTGTCGCCCTTCTTGTGGGCGGGATGGGTGACCGCTGGCATGGCGCTTCAGTTCTCCGAGTTCGACCGGCCCTCGCCGGAGCGCCGAATACGTAGCAAGCCTCATGCCATCTCTTCTCCATTCAAATTTGCCATCAAATCAGCTTGACCACGACATCAAATCCAGTCAATTGACCGGATCTGGAGTCACGTCCTGGGAAGCGTGGCTCCTTTTTTGCGCTGTGCGGCGCCTAAAGTCGAAGCGAGGAGCGCGCGACTCGATGCAGTCAATCGGCCGGCGATGAACCCTGGAGCTGCGATGTCGAAGGCTTGGACGCCCGCTCTGCAAGGCCGTGAGGGCCCTCGATACCTGGCCGTCGCCAATGCGATCGCCGAGGATGTGGCGAAGGGACGGCTTGCGCCTGGCGACCGGTTGCCGCCGCAGCGCGAACTCGCCCGCAAGCTTTCGCTCGACTTCACCACGGTCGCGCGCGGTTATGTGGAGGCGGGCAAGCGAGGCCTGGTCGAATCGATCGTGGGGCGCGGCACCTTCATTCGACGCAACGCGATCGTGCGCGGCGAGCCCGGCCACCGGCTGTCGCGGGCGGACTTCACCATGAACATGCCGCCGGAGCCGGACGACCCCGATGTTATCGCGCGCATGCGCGACGGATTGGCGGCGGTCAGCGCCGATCTCGAATCGCTCTTGCGCTACCAGGGTTTCGGCGGGTCGCCGCGCGATCGCGATGCGGCGTCGGCCTGGCTCGGCCGGCGCGCGCTGGTGCCCTCGCAGGAGCGCATCTTCGTCGCTTCCGGCGCGCATGGCGCGATGGTCGGCATCTTCAGCATGCTCGCCAAAGCTGGCGAAGTGATCCTCTGCGAGAACGTGACGTATCCGGGTGTGCGGGCGATCGCCGCCCAGCTCGGGATCAAACTGATCGGCGTCGAAATGGACCGCGACAGTGTGAACCCCGAGGCTTTGGAAGAGAGCGTGCGCCTGTACGCGCCAAAGGCGATTTATCTCAATCCGACATTGCAAAACCCAACCACCATCACGATCCCCGAGCGGCGGCGCGCCGCTATCTGCCAGATTGCGCGGCGGCACAATGTTCCAATCGTAGAGGACGACGCCTATGGCTTCATCCCGACCCATGGGCCAGCGCCGCTCGCTGCAATAGCCCCCGATATCTGCTGGCATATCGCCGGCCTCGCCAAGTGCATCGGCGCGGGGCTAAGACTCGCCTATGTGGTCGCGCCCGACACGCGCTCCGGCTGGTCGTTCAACAGCGCCATGCGCGCACTGACGGTAATGGCGTCCCCGGTCGCCGCAGCGATTGCGACGCGCTGGATCGAAGACGGCGCCGCGGACACCATCCTGCGCTTCATCCGCGCCGAGACGATGGCGCGCCAGCGCATTGCGGCGACGATCCTCGAGCCGGGCTCCTACCTTTCCGATCCGCTGAGCTTCAACCTGTGGCTGCCGCTGCGCAACGGCTGGACGCGGTCGGCTTTCGTGAGCCACGCCCGCTCGACCGGCCTCGGGGTGGTCGCGAGCGACGCCTTCACCGCCGGCGGCGCGCCGCCGGAAGCCGTGCGCGTCGGCCTGGGGGGACCCGTCACCCGCTCCCAAATCGAGCGTGGACTCGAATTCATGGCGCACGCGCTGGCGCAGGAGCCCGTCGCGATCGCCACGTGACAGTCCTCGGAGCTCGACCATGAAGGCTTCGGCCGCACGTCGTCTTCCGACCTGCTCGAGATATCACCGACGATGTGAACGACCGGAAAGCTGACGCGGGGGGCAAATTCTCTGTCGCGGCGCGGCGCTATATAATATATTCTGAAGACAGGGACGTCCTTGTCACGCGCTGACGCCTCGATCGAGGGTTCGGTAAATTGAAGCCTGTGATTCACGTCGAAGGCTTAGGGTTTCCCGAGGGGCCCGTCGCCTTGCCAGATGGAGCGATCGCATTCGTCGACTTACTGGACCAGAAGATTCGGATCTATCGCGACGGCGCCGTTCGAGAGATCTGTACGCTAAAAGGCTGGCCAAACGGCATGCGGTTAGGTCCGGACGGCGCTCTCTATGTCGACAATAATGGCGGGCTCTCGCCGCGAAGAGGCGGCGGCGCCGAGGTCGTCGAGCCGCAGATCTCGGGCCGCCTGCAGCGGGTGACGGAGGAAGGCGCGGTCAGCAACGTCGCCGTCAATCTGCCTGGCGAAGCGCCTTCTCGGCCGAACGATCTCGTCTTCACAGCGCTTGGCGACATCGTCTTCACCGATCCGCAGAACTGGGAGGACGCAGAACTGGGAGGACATTGCAAGAGCGCGCGCCGGCCTGCCGCACACGCCGTATCGCGGCGGCCAGTTACTCTTGTCGCGCGCCGACGGACAAGTGACGCGACTTGCGCGGATGACTGGCTTTCCAAACGGCCTTGCCTTTCATCCGGACGGATCGCTGATCGTCGGCCTCACCGTCGAACATCGCCTCTTGTGCTTTCCCTGGGGCGGCGTCCGGCTCGGCGAGCCCGAGACGTGGCAAGAATTCGACCAGCAATTCGGGCCGGACGGCATGGCCTTCCACAAGGATCGTCTCTACGTCACCGGGAGCGACGGCGACCGTATCGCCGTGCTCGATCTCGACGGGCGCATTGTCGACATGATCGCTGCGCCCCCGCGAAGCGTTCCAACCAACCTCTGCTTTCAAGGCGACACGCTGTGGGTCACGTTCGGCCTTTCGGGCCAACGGGCGTCATACGCGTTGTAGCGCGCGAGATGGATTCGAACTTGGCGGAGCAGTGAGGAGAAGATGCTCAAATCAGATGGCAGCCGGCCTGACCTCGGAGCGTTCAATGTCGGGCCGCAGACGATCGTTCCGATGCACGCCGATGAGAATTGGCGCAACAAGATCTGGTACGATGCGCCGCGCGACGATCCGCAATGGCCCGAGGTCCACACTTACACCGACGATATTTCCTACGACCCCGGGCAAAAGGTGCGGCTTCACGGCAGCACGACAGCCAAGACCTGGTCCATCCAAATCTACCGCGACGGGTTGAGGTCGATTCTCGTCCATCGCGCCGACGGCCTTGCCGGCCAATTCACCCCCACCCCCAAGGACGCGTATAAGGCCGGTTGCAATTGGCCCGTCGTCCACGAATGGACCATTCCGCAGGGAACCCCCTCAGGCTTTTATCGCGTTCTTTCAAATTGCGAGCGTCACGACGGCAGCGCCTTCGTGCAGCACCATTTCTTTGTCGTCCGTCCGACTGAAGCGACGCGTCGAGGACCGATTCTGATGATCCTGCCGACGGCGACGTGGACTTCGTACAACGATTGGGGCGGCGCCAGCCACTACATCGGCATTGACGGTCCAAACAGAGACCAGGCCTCTCCGACCTTGAGCTTGAACCGCCCCTGGACGCGCGGCACGGTCTGGCTGCCCGAGGGCGCGCCGCGGATTCCAATCTCGCCTCCGCCCGGACCGTTGGCGGCGCCGCGTTATCCAATCAAGGAATGGTCGTACACGCACGGCTTCGGTTATTACTATGCGGCGTCCGGCTGGGCGCAATACGACAGGCACTTCGTGCAATGGGCGGAGCGTGAGGGCTACGCCTTCGACATGATCACGCAGACGGACTTGCACTACCGGCCGGAAATCCTCGCCGCATACCCTTGCGTGGTGATCGTCGGGCACGACGAATATTGGTCTTTCGAGATGCGCTCGACGATCGAGCGGCATGTCGAACAGGGCGGACGCCTCGCCCGCTTCGGCGGCAACTTCCTTTGGCAGATCCGTCTGGAAGGCGATGGGCGCCGTCAAGTCTGCTACAAACATCGCGCCAGCGCTGAGGACCCTGTACGGGACACCAAAGACGCCCGCTTGCTGACGTCGTCGTGGGAAGACCCCAAGGTGAACTGGCCGGGCGCGACGACCGTGGGCGTCAATGGGTTCGGCGGCATCTACGCCTCCTGGGGAGGGTTCGCGCCGCGCGGCCAGCGCGGCTTCACGGTCTATCGGCCTGCCCACTGGATCTTCGACAACACCGACCTGCACTACGGCGACATTTTCGGCGCGGAGGCCGGGATCTTCGGCTATGAGCTCGACGGGCTCGACTACACGTTCCGCCAGGGCTTGCCCTATCCGACGGGAAGCGACGGAGCGCCGGCCAGCGTCGAGATTCTCGGCATGGCGCCTGCGATGAACGCCGAGCTGGAGCACGCGGGCGAGGGTTTCCGCTATTACCTGGGGGACAAGGATCTCCGGGGTGTCGCCTCGACAATGCTGGGCTCGGCGAGCCCCGAGAACCTCGACAAGCGGCGCTACGGGTCGGGAATGATTGTCCACATGACGCGCGGCAGAGGCGAGGTCGTGACCGCCGGGAGCTGCGAATGGATCATGGGTCTTAAGCTGAATGATTTTTACACCCAGCAAATCACTCGCAACGTCCTCGACAGGTTCTCGGCCGGCTGAAGGGGGCACGACTCACGCATTGGCGGCGTTCGATTCCTTCGGGCGGACGCGGCAAGCGTGGCGAACGCCTCGTCGATGATCGCCGTTTGCGTTTCGTTCGACACCCGCTTGCGGTGGATGAGCGCGTGACGCCGAGCGCCGCCGTAGGCTCATCCAACAGCAGCGCCTTGGAACTCCAGACGACGTCGCGCGCGATCGCTATGCCCTGCCGCCGGCCTCAGGGGAGCGAGCGGCGGCGCAAGCGGACGGAGCGGATGCGGATGGAGAGCCGCGCAAGCTCCTCGGCGCACCGCCGCTCGATGCTGCGACGGGCCAGCCAACCGCACCATGCCAGCGAAGGAACAAGTTGTTCCCGGCCGATGAACAGATTGCCGCTGACGCTGAGGTCCGGGGCGGGCGCCAGGGCCTCGACTTGAAGTCTCGCTGAGGCACGACCGCGGACGTGGGCGCGGCGCTCGCCCAGGCTGCTAGGGATGCTTCATCCAGACATTCCAGAAGCGCGGCAGATAGTAGGGAACGAAGTTCTCGACCTTCTTCTTGTTGAAGGCGCGCAAATCGCCCATGTCCGCGATCTTGATCATGTAGGCTTGGTCGAGCACGCGCTTTTCGATGACGTCCCATGCGGCCTTGCGGTCGTTGATATCGAGCGAAGTGTAGAACTTGTCGTAAGCCGCATCGAGAACGGTGTCGTTCTGCACGTGGGGAAACGTGTAGAACATCACGCGCCATTGCTGTGGGCCCAGCAAGGGATTTGAACAAAAGCCGGTGGTCGAGACGTTCCACGTTCCGGTCCCGCGCTGCATGTTGGTTGCATTCGTGGTCCAGTCGACGACGTCGACCTTCGCATTCATGCCAGCCGCCTTCATTTCCTCGGACAGAACAAGGATCGCATCACGGAAGCTTGGGTAATTGGCCGACGTCTGCAGGACGATCTCCTCGCCCTTGTAGCCGGCCTGCTCCAGGAGTTTTCTCGCCTTATCCGGGTTGTTCTGACTGTAATAGGGCTTCATCGCATCGCCCTGATAATAAGGGCTGAACGGATAGACAAGGGAGTGATCGAGCTTGTCGACGAGCCCCATCGCCGCAGTAATGTCGTCTGCATTGACGACGGCCTCGATCGCCTGCCGGACGAGCGGACTCTTGGTCGGGCCTTGCTGTGTGTTCACCACGTAGACCTGCATGCAATATGGAATGATCGTTTGCACCTCGATGTCGGGGTTGCCTTCGAATCGTTTCGCGAGGTCGGGGGGAATGCTGGCGACGACGTCGGCTTCGCCCGCCTGCAGCGCGGCGACCCGCGCATTGGCTTCGGGCACGAAATTGTAGCGGATCGTATCGAGATACGCCGTCCGATTGCCCCCAAATCCATCCAGGCCTTTGTAGCTCTCGTTCGGCGTATAGTCGTCGAACCGCTTGAGCACGAGATGGCTGTCCTTGACCCACTCTCCAAGCTCGTAAGGCCCGGTTCCGATGATATCGATCTCTCGCGGCGCCTTGTCCTTCTCCTCGGCAGGGAGGATTTCAAACGGGTAGACCGGACTCTTGAGAATATCGACGAACACCGCATTCGGCTTGCTGAGCTTCACGACAAACGTCGATGAGTCCGGCGCCGAATAGCTTTCGACGTCGGTGAAGACTTTCGCGTTGGGGCTTACGCGGCGATAGCGCTCGAAGGATGCGACGACGTCCGCCGAAGTCATGACTTTACCGTTCTGAAACTTGACGCCGTCGCGGAGCTTGAAGGTGAAGGTCTTGGCGTCGGGACTTATGTCGATCTTGGATGCAAGCGTCGGTGCGGTTTCATAGTGTTCACCAATCGTCACGAGCGGCTCGAAAATATGGTGGATCACTTCGAGTTCGACGGCGCTGCTCGACACGTAGGGATCGAGGGTCCCCGGCCCCGACACCAGGTCGTAAACGAGGTTGCCGCCCTTCTGAGGATCAGCGAGCGCGTCAGCGACTCCCAACAGGTTGGTCGATCCGAGAAGCAACGCTCCGAGAAACGCTGCGCGAACGAAAATCTTCATCGGCTCTGCTCCACAAATCCGCATGTTCCGAAGGCCGCCATGGCGTTCTCGCTCATCCAACCCGCCGCGCGATCCGTGCAAGAAATATACCGTATATCGTAAACCCACAACCGCGCTCGCGGCCTTGCTTCCGAGGGTGGGCGGCGTTCAACGGAGCCGCGTTTCCCTCGCTTTTTCTGTCGAGCTTTGGTCTCGACCCGGCGGACATCCAGCGTCCGCCGGCGCGTACTTGCGCTCAGCGCGCCGCCGGTTGTATTCGGCCGCGCACGGCGGTCCGCTGGCCTGGGCCGAGGCGGGTCGCGGCCGCGGGCGCGGCGGCGACAGGTCGCGGTCGGCCTTCCCCGCCTGGGCGCCGCCTTGCAACAGGCCCCGCCAGCCGCCATCTTGGTCGGCGCGCGCACCGCGCTGAGATACGCATGTCCGATCCCTTCGCGCCGCCGGTCCACCGCACGCTCGCCCAGCGGCTTCGCTCCTGGTTCTTCACCGGGCTCGTCGTATTCGGGCCCATTGCGGCGACCGCCTATATCGCCTGGTGGGTCATCGACACGATCGACAACTGGGTCAGACCCTGGCTGCCGAGGAGCCTCTGGCCCGACGATTATCTGCCGTTCCACGTTCCGGGCTTCGGCGTCGTCATCGCGCTTGCGGGGCTCACCCTGCTGGGGTTCCTCACCGCCAATTTCGTCGGCCGTTCGCTGGTCAGGTTCGGCGAGGCGATGCTCGACCGCATGCCGCTCGTTCGCGGCGTCTACAAGGGCCTGAAGCAGGTGTTCGAGACCATTTTCAGCCAGTCAGGCAGCCAGTTCCGCAAGGTCGGGCTAGTCGAGTTTCCGGTCAAGGGCAGCTGGTCGATCGTCTTCATCTCCTCGGCGCCGTCCGAGATCATCGCGGGGGCGCTGCCGGGTAAGAAGCCGATGATCTCGGCCTTCATGCCGTGCACACCCAATCCGACCACAGGCTTCTTTTTCTACGTGCCGGCGGACGAAGTGATCGAATTGCCGATTTCCGCCGACGAAGGCGCGAAGCTTGTCATGTCGGCGGGGCTTATCCAGCCGCAAAACCAGGCCGCCCTCGCCGCAATGGCGGAAGCGGCGAAGCTCGCGACGGCGCCGATGGAGACGTGAAGGGTCGGGCGCGGGCCGTGAGAAGCGGCCGGCCGGGCGATGCTGGCGGGTTCCCGCCGGCGGCGCGGCCCGCCGCCCTTCTTTGGACGCTGTTAGTGCGCTAAGCTTATGCTAATGAGGCGGCGGGCGGAATATCGCCGTATGAATCGCTTTTTGGCCGCTGGCTCGCCCCAGGGCGACCCAGCACTATTTGTGTGACGCACATGGCGCAACTGCCTCAACTCGACCTTGCGGAACTTAAACGCCGCATGCAGGCCACCCACGCGACGCTTAAGCACGAGCTTGGCGGTTTGCGCACCGGCCGCGCCAGCGCGAGCCTGCTCGAGCCGGTGCATGTCGAGGCTTATGGGCAGCGGATGCCGCTCGCTCAGGTGGCCACGATCAGTGTCCCAGAGCCGCGGGCGCTCTCCGTTTCGGTATGGGACAAGAGCATGGTGCAGGGGGTCGACAAGGCGATCCGGGACGCGAACCTCGGCCTCAGTCCAACGGTCGAGGGGGCTGTCCTGCGCATCCGCATTCCGGAACTCAACGAGCAGCGGCGCAAGGAAATGGTCAAGATCGCCCACAAGTACAGCGAGGACGCGCGCGTCGCGGTGCGGCACGTGCGTCGCGACGGAATCGATACGCTCAAGAAGCTCTTAAAGGAGCACGCGATCAGCGAGGATGAAGAAAAGCGCCAGGAGGCGGAAGTGCAGAAGGCGACAGATCAGGCCATTCAGGAGATCGACGCTTCCCTGGCCGCAAAGGAAAAGGAGATCATGCAGGTCTAGGCGATCGCCGTCCTTGACCGGGGTCCTCATGCATCATCACCGCTCGACTTCCAGTTCGGCTCTGACGCCGGCCCACGTCGCCATCATCATGGACGGCAACGGCCGCTGGGCGAAGTCGCGCGGCCTGCCGCGCTTCGAGGGTCATCGGCGGGGCGTCGAGGCGGTGCGCCGGGTCGTCCGTTCCGCGATCGATCGCGGCGTGCAGTTCCTCACCGTCTACAGCTTCTCGTCGGAGAACTGGAGCCGTCCGCCGGAGGAAGTGGCGATGCTGATGGGCCTGCTCAAGCGGTTCATCCGTGACGATCTCGCCGAACTTAACGCCAACGGCGTCAAGGTCAGAATCATCGGCGAACGGGGCAATCTGTCGCGCGACATCGTGGGACTCCTCGTCGAGGCCGAAACGCTGACCGCCAAAAACCGCGGACTGACGCTGACGGTGGCGTTCAACTACGGCGGGCGCCGGGAGATCGTCGAGGCGGCGCGGCGCCTCGCAATCGACATACGCGACGGGCGCCTTGACGCGCTGGCTATCGGCGCAGACGAATTCGCCGAGCGGCTCGATACGGCCGGCCTTCCCGATCCCGATCTCATAATCCGCACTTCCGGCGAAATGCGCTTGTCGAACTTCCTGCTCTGGCAGGCGGCCTACGCCGAACTCGTCTTCCTTCCCATTCTGTGGCCCGATTTTGACGACGCGGCCTTCCTCTCCGCGCTTGACCAATATGCGGCGCGGGAACGGCGGTTCGGCGCGCTCGTCGAGCCTGCCGCCGTCAAATCGGCCTCGTGAGGACGTGCGCGTGGCGGCGAGCGGGGAGCGTTCAGCAATCAGGTCGGCGCCGAGCGGACCGCGCGGGCCGTTCGGCTCGGACCTCATGCCGCGCGCGGCGGCGGCCGTCGCCATGGGAAGTCTTGCGCTGGCGACAGCGTGGATCGGCGGCTTCATCTTCGCGCTCTTTTGGTGGCTGGCGTCGATGGTCGTCCTGTGGGAGTGGCAGCGGCTGGTCGGTGGGGCGAGGCTCACCGAGCGGGTGGCGGCCGGCGGCGTGATGGTCGCCCTCGCCGCGCTGTTCGCGCTGCATAATTCGATTCCCGGCGCCATCGCGGCGCTCGCGCTAGGCGCCGCCGCCGTCGGCTGGCTGACCGGGCGGAGGCAAGGGGCCTGGGCCGCAGCGGGCGCGGTTTACGCCGGCGTGCTCGTCGCCAGCGTCGTGCTGCTCAGACTGAGCCCAAGCTTCGGCCTCGTCGCCATTTCGTGGCTGTTCGCGGTCGTCTGGGGAGCCGACATCGCCGCCTATTTCGGCGGACGGCTGATCGGAGGCCCGCGGCTTTGGCCAAGCGTCTCGCCTGGCAAGACCTGGGCCGGCGCGATCATTGGCGCGCTCGCCGGGGCCATCCTCGGCCTCGCGCTCGCGGCGTGGACCAATCGGCCCGGGGCGTTGTTTGGCCTCGGGCTTGTGACCGCAATCGTGTCTGAGCTTGGCGACCTGTTCGAATCCGGGGTCAAGCGCCGGTTCGGCGTCAAGGACTCGAGCAGCCTCATTCCTGGCCACGGCGGCCTGATGGACCGGCTCGACGCTTTCGTGGCCGCGTCGGTTTTCGCCGCCGTGGTGGCGAGCGCAAATTCTCGGGGTTCATTCATCGGCGGCGGATTGTTTCAATGGTGAGCGTTGTTGCTGGCGTTAAGCCTCGGTCATCGCGTGCGCGTGAGACCAGTTCGCCCCGCAAGCGCTTGTCGATTCTGGGCGCGACGGGCTCGATCGGACGGTCGTGCGCGCAAGTCATCGCCGCCGCGCCAGGCAGGTTCTCGGTTGTTTCGGTCGCGAGCGGGCGCGACGGGACCGCCCTGGCGAAATGCGCGATCGCGCTCGGCGCCGAATTCGCCGCCATCGCCGATCCTGCCGGCTATCCCGACCTGAAGGCCGGCCTGGCGGGTTCGGGCATCGAAATCGCCGCCGGTCCGGAGGCGGTCGAGGAAGCCGCGCTGCGCGAGGCGGATCTCGTGGTTTCTGCGATTGTCGGGGCGGCGGGACTGCGGCCGACCTTCGCCGCGGTCGCCGCCGGGCGGATGGTCGCGCTCGCCAACAAGGAGACGCTGGTGTGCGCCGGCGACGTGGTGATGGAGACGGCGCGCCGCGCGGGGTCGGTCGTTCTGCCGATGGACTCCGAGCATAACGCCCTGTTTCAGGCGATCGGCGCGCGCGATCCGGGCGCTATCGAGATGATGACCATCACCGCTTCCGGCGGACCGTTCCGGGAATGGAGCGCGACGCGCATTTCCGGCGCCACCCGTGAGCAGGCGCTCGCCCACCCGAACTGGGTGATGGGGCCGAAGGTGACGATCGATTCGGCGGGTCTCATGAACAAGGGACTCGAACTGATCGAGGCGCACCACCTGTTCGGCCTGCCAGCAGACCGGCTTGATGTCCTCGTCCATCCCCAATCGATCGTGCATGGGCTCATCGCCTTTGCCGACGGATCGCTGATCGCCGGAATGGCGTCGCCGGATATGCGCACGCCGATTGCGCACTGCTTGGCCTATCCGGACCGAATCGCGTCGGGGGTTCGGTCTCCCGACCTTGCCGCGCTCGGCCGATTGACCTTCGAGCGCGCGGACCTTGAGCGTTTTCCCGCGCTTCGCCTGGCGATCGAGGCGCTGCGCTCGGGCGGAGGCGCGCCGACCGCCCTCAACGCCGCCAACGAAATCGCCGTTTCAGCCTTTCTCGACCGGCGAATCGCCTTCGGCGACATCGCCCCCCTGGTCGCGAAAACGCTCGCCTCGATGAGCGCCGCGGGTGAGGTCAGGACGCCGGCTGACATTGCGGAAGCTCTGACAATTCACCATATCGCCACAGATAGGACGGTGAGCCTATTGGCGTAAGCGCTGACTTGCGCCAATCTAATAACCGTTCAGTAACCATCGTTCGGCGGCCTGTGACAGCGGCGGCGGGATTGGAGGCCGCAGATGGCGGGAGTGCATGCGATCACGGACCTTCTGAGCTGGCTCGGATGGTACGTCGTCCCTTTCATCATAATTCTGAGCGTCATCGTATCCGTCCATGAGCTCGGACATTATTTGGTCGGCCGATGGTGCGGCGTCAAAATTGACGCGTTTTCACTCGGCTTCGGCCCTGAGCTTTTCGCCCGGGTGGACTCGCGCGGCACGCGCTGGCGGGTCGGCGCGCTGCCGCTCGGCGGATATGTCAAGTTTTACGGCGACGCCAACGCAGCCAGCATGGGCGATGGTCCGGAGGCCGGCGGGGTCGATCGATCGTTGACGCTGGCGGGGCAGCCGCTGCGAAACCGGGCGGCGATCGTGCTCGCGGGGCCGGTCGCCAATTTCATTCTCGCCCTCGTCATTTTCGCCGGCATGTTCATGGCCTTTGGCCGGGTCGAACATACGCCGCGCATCGGGCGGGTCGAGGCGGGGAGTCCGGCGGCGGCGGCCGGGTTTCAGGCCGGCGACCTGATAAAGTCGATTAACGGGAATCCGATCGATAGCTTTGAAGCGCTTCAAGAATCGACGCTTATGAGCACCGGTCTGCCAATGGACTTCGTCGTCGAGCGTCAAGGCCATGACGTCCACCTTGCGGCGACCCCCCGGGTCACCGTCGTGGACCAGGGCGTGTTCGGCAAACGCCGCATGGGCCATCTCGGGCTCGCCTCCTCGTCGGACCGTAGCGACGCCAAGGTCGAACGGTGCGGCCCCCTGACCTGCGCCGTATGGGGCGGCGCGCAGGAATGGTTCATCGTCAAGGCGACCGCGACCTATGTCGTTGGGATCTTCGCCGGGCGGGAATCAACCGATCAGATGTCGGGATTGATCGGCGCAGCACAGATGGCTGGCGAGATGGCGAAAATCAGCTTTTGGGAGCTGTTCAGCCTGGCCGCCTGGTTCTCGGTGTCGGTCGGCCTGATGAATCTGCTGCCGATACCCCTGCTGGACGGCGGACATCTCGCGTTCTACGCCTTCGAGGCCGTCAAGGGACGTCCCTTGAGCGAACGGGCCCAGGAAATCGGGCTCCGGATCGGAATCGCCCTGGTGGCGCTTCTGGTGGTGTTCACCACCTCGCATGACCTTCTCCGCCTGGTGACGAACGGCAATTAACCAACGGTCGACCATGTTTGCGTGTCCTTGACGCAACGGTCGCGAGAAATGGTGTACGCTCCGCCAAGAACGGTTTGCAGGCGCGAGCAAAGATTGTAAAACGCCCTTAATCTTTCCGACGCCGCCTGGTGGGGGGAGTCGAGCGTCGCGTTCGCGGCGTCGCCCGCGACTGGCGCCGCGAGGCGACGCGGGGGGTGCAGACAGGGTCACGCCGATACGGCGCCGAAGTGGGGTGGCCGCGTTGGCGCGAATAGGGGCTGTGGGCCATATGGATTGGATTCGCGGGTGTGTCGGCGTTCTTCTGGCGATAACCCTTAGTCTGTGCGGGTTGAGCTGGGCGGCGCCGGCGAACGCGCAGCAGATCGTGGTCGAAGGCGCCCATGTCGACCCCTCGACGCTCAAACCCTATTTCAGCGGCACGGATCCAGCCTCGATCGAGCGGGGCGTGGAGGATCTGAAGGCGACCGGAATCTATTCGAATGTCAGCGCGAGGGTGGAGAACGGTCGGATCGTGGTGAGCCTCGCGGGAGGCGAACAGATCATCAACAGAGTGGCGTTCGAAGGCAATAAGCAGATCGAATCCAAGCAGCTCGAAGTCGAGGTGCAGTCGAAGCCGCACACCGCCTATAATGAGGCGACGGCCCAGGCGGACATTGGCCGAATCAAGGATGCCTATAAGAAATACGGCAGGAACGAAGCGACCGTGACCAAACGGATCGTCCAATTGCCGAATGGACGGGTGGATCTCGTTTTCACCGTCAATGAAGGCGGCAAGACGGGTATCCGAGAAATCAAGTTTGTCGGCAATCATGCCGTTTCGAACTATCGCCTGCGCGGGCTCATGCAGACCACCACGATGAATTGGCTGTCGTGGCTCAAGAGCACTGACGTCTACGATCCCGATCGGTTAGCCTCGGATTTGGAAGCGATCCGCCGTTACTACATGAAGAACGGCTATGCGGATTTCCAGGTCACCAATACCGATGTCGCCTATCAGGCCAACCCTGCCGGGTATGTCATTACGATCACGATGAATGAGGGCCCCCAATATCACGTCTCTTCGGTTGCAGTGGTTTCCAACATTCCGAAGGTGGACGGGCCGGCGCTCAATCGATTCGTCGCTCTCAGGGCCGGGGACGTCTATGACGCGAGCAGCGTCGACAAGTCAGTCGAGGCGATCACCCGGGACGTCGCCCGGCAGGGTTTCGCTTTTTCCGAGGCGAGACCGCACGGCGAACGCGACAACGCCAATCACACGATCGCGATTTCCTTCTCGGTCGACAACGGTCCGAAAGTCTACATCGAACGCATCGATATTGTCGGCAATACGCGCACACGCGACTTTGTCATCCGCCGCGAATTCGATATCGGGGAGGGCGACCCCTATAACCACGTGCTGATCGAGCGGGCCGAGCGGCGACTCAACAGCCTTGGCTATTTCAAGAAGGTCCATATCTCGAACCGGCCCGGGTCTGCGCCGGACCGGGTGATTGTGGTCGTTGAGGTCGAGGACCAACCGACCGGCTCGATCAGCCTCAGCGGCGGCTATTCGACGACTCAGGGCTTTTTGGCCGAGCTCGCGTACACCGAGACGAATTTTCTCGGCCGCGGCCAGTATGTCCGCTTGAGCGTTTCCGATGGCCAATACACTCAGGGGTGGAAGGCCTCGTTTACCGAACCTTACTTCCTCGGCCAGCGCCTCGCGGCGGGTTTTGACCTTTATCACCAGGTCAACGACAACAACCAATATGCACTCTACCAAAATTGGACGACTGGAGCGACGCTCCGGCTCGGTATTCCGATAACTGACGACTTAACGTTGCAGCCTAATTATTCGCTCTACGAGTCGAAGATCACCATCCCGAATAACGCGTCTCAGCCCTACGATGATTGCGTAGGACCCGATCAGACCTGGTTTGTAGGCGGGACCATCATCCCGGTTGTCCCCTCGCCGTTTATCAACTGCTTGACCAACGGCGAGGCGCCGGTCGAAATCAAACAGGCGGCGGCGCAAGGCGCCATCGTCACGTCGCTTGCGGGATTCTCGGTCCTGTTCAACAATCTTGACAACCGGAAGGACCCGACGACCGGCTCCATCCTCAATTACAAGCAGGATGTCGCCGGCCTCGGCGGTCAGTCGCAGTTCATCCGCGAAACGATCGACGCCCGCTGGTATCATCCGATTACCGAAGATTTCATCGGCATGATTCATCTCCAAGCCGGACAGATCAATTCATTCGGCTCGAGGGACGCGCTCATCATCAACAACTTCATGCAGGGTCCCTCCCTGGTGCGCGGCTTCGCTCCCGGGGGCATCGGTCCCCGCGACATTTCTGACCCCTTCAATATCCAGGCCAGCGCGCTTGGCGGCACGTCCTACTATGGCGCTTCCGCCGAGGTGGATTTTCCGATCTTTGGCTTGCCGAGGGAAATCGGGCTTAAGGGCGCGCTGTTCGCCGACGCGGGCAACCTGATCGGATATTCAGGGCCGACCAACTTCTCAAATTTCCTCGGCTACACCTATTGCCCGCCTCCGGGAACGATTGGGTCTGTCTTACCCATCACACAGGTGAGTTGCGCCAACGTGTGGGACCCGAACCAGATCCGCGCGTCGGTGGGCGCGAGTTTGATCTGGGCGTCGCCAATGGGTCCGATCCGCTTTGACTTCGCGTTCCCAATTTCGAAGGGCAAATACGACCAGACCCAGGTCTTCAACTTCTCGGGCGGCACGACGTTCTAACGGCCACCGGCCGGCATCTCATCCAAGCGGGCGCGCCAGAGGCTGGCGCGCCCGCCGCCGCTTCTGACGGAACTCCTCCTTGGCCAGAATTCGCTTTTTCCCGCCGAGTTCGGCGCCTTCGCTGGCCGAAGTTGCGAACTGGTGTGGCGCGACGCTCGCCGCCGGCGTCGACCCCGGCCGCGTGATCCGGGACGTCGCTGCCCTCGATCAGGCAGGCCCCGGCGATCTGACGTTCCTCGACAATCCCCGGTATCTCGATGCGCTCAAGCGGACTCGCGCGGCGGCCGCGCTCGTTTCGCCGCGTTACGTCAGGGCCGCCCCTGCCACCTGCGCGGCGCTGGTCGCGCCCGAGCCCTACCGGGCGATGGCCCTGGTGATGACGAGGCTCTATCCCTCGGCCGCCAGGCCCGGCTCGGTCGTTGGCGAGACCGGGATCTCCCCGACCGCGCTGGTTCACCCTTCGGCGCGGCTGGAGGCTGGCGTGATCGTCGACCCCGGTGCTGTGATCGGCCATGGCGCAGAGATCGGAGCTGGCACGATCATTGGCGCCAACTCGGTCATTGGTCCCGAGGTGCGCATCGGGCGCAATGGTTCGGTCGGCGCCTCGACCACCATCGTGGCGGCGCTGATCGGCGACCGGGTGATCATCCATCCGGGCGCGCATATCGGGCAGGACGGCTTCGGATTCGCTCTGGGGGCGCGGGGGCACCTCAAAGTGCCCCAAATCGGGCGCGTCATCATCCAGGACGATGTCGAGATCGGCGCCGGCGCGACGATCGATCGGGGGGCAAACCGCGACACCGTAATCGGCGAGGGGGCGAAGATCGACAATCTCGTGCAGATCGGCCACAACGTCGTCATCGGCCGCCATGCGGTGCTGGTCGCCCAGTCAGGCGTCTCGGGATCGAGCGCCATCGGCGATTTCGCCGCTCTGGGCGGCCAGGCGGGCATCGCCGGCCATCTGAGAGTTGGCGCGGGCGCCCAGGTCGCCGCGGCGGCCGGCGTGATGAGCGATATTCCTGCCGGCGAGCGATGGGCCGGGGCGCCGGCGAAGCCCGTCAGGGAGTTTTTCCGTGAAGTCGCTGCGATCAAACGACTGGCGGGGGCCGCACGTGGCGAAACCAATGCCGAATGACACTCGCCGAGCGGACGGGTGGGAGAGGGAGACGGGATGAACGAACCGACGACCGCCCGGACGTTCGACAGCTACGACATCCAGAAGCTGCTGGCGCT
Source organism: Roseiarcus sp. (assembly GCA_036489975.1). Classification (GTDB taxonomy): domain Bacteria; phylum Pseudomonadota; class Alphaproteobacteria; order Rhizobiales; family Beijerinckiaceae; genus Roseiarcus. Next base: position 66,509 of record DASXES010000135.1, on the reverse strand, counting down.
CCTGCCGCATCGCTATCCATTTCTCCTGGTCGACCGCATCGTTGAAGCTCGCGGCGACGAATATGGCGTCGGGGTAAAGAACGTGACGGCCAACGAGCCTCATTTTCAGGGCCATTTCCCGGGCCGGCCGGTCATGCCGGGCGTGCTGCTGATCGAGGCGATGGCGCAGACGGCGGGCGCGCTTTGCGTCGCTTCTCAAGTGGACAATACCGCGCCGAGCGTCGTCTACATGATGACCATCGACAAGGCCAAGTTCCGCAAACCCGTGGTGCCCGGCGATCAGGTGCGCTTTCACATGACCCGCATCGCCAAGAAGCGCAACATGTGGTGGTTTCGGGGCGAAGCGAAAGTGGATGGCTCGCTTGTTTGCGAGGCCGAAGTTTCCGCAATGCTGGTGCGTGAATGAGGGAGGCAATCCATCCGAGCGCCGTCGTTGAAGACGGCGCGCGGCTCGGGGCGGGAGTCGAGATCGGGCCGTTTTGCCATGTCGGGCCCCAGGCCGCCCTCGGCGACGGGGTGCGGCTTGTCTCGCATGTGAGCCTGGCAGGCGACACCACGGTCGGCGCGCGCACGGTGATTTTTCCTTTCGCCTCGATCGGGCAGCAGCCGCAGGACCTCAAGTACCGCGGCGAGCCTGTCCGCCTTGCGATTGGCGAGGATTGCATCGTGCGCGAAGGCGTGACGATGAACCCCGGCACCGCGGGCGGGGGCGCGGAAACGATCGTCGGGCCGCGGTCGGTGTTCCTTGCCAATGCTCACGTCGCACATGATTGCCGCATCGGCGAAGGCGTCATTCTCTCCAACAATGTGATGCTGGCCGGCCATTGCCATATCGGCGATTTCGCGATTCTCTCCGGCGGCGCCGCCGTGCATCAGTTCGTCCGCATCGGCGCCCACGCGTTCGTCGGCGGTCTCGCCGGGGTCGAGCATGACCTCATCCCCTTTGGGCTTGCGCTCGGCAACCGCGCCGGTCTCGCCGGTCTCAATGTCGTCGGCCTGAAGCGCCGCGGCTTCTCGCACGAGGCGATCCACGAGCTGAGGCGCGCCTACAAGCTGCTGTTCAACGGCGGGGGAACGCTCAAGGAGCGGATTGACGACGTCGCCGATGCGTTCGCCGGCCAGGATGCGGTGCAGCAGATCGTCACCTTTCTGCGCCAGGGCGGCGACCGCGCGATCTGCGTCCCGCGCGCCGGAAGGGAAGACGAGGGGTGAGCGGGCCGGACCGCGCGTCGGTCGCCGGCGCCTCAGGTCCCCTGGCGATCCTGTGCGGGGCGGGCGCGTTTCCGCTCGAGGTCGCCCACGAGGCCCGCCGCGGTGGCCGCGAGCCGTTTCTGATCGGAGTCCTTGGCGCGACCGATTCAGCGATCGAGGCCTATCCGCATGTCTGGGTCCGGATGGGCGAGGTCGGCAAACTGTTCGCCGCCCTCAAAGGCCGCGCCATCGCCGAGATGGTGATCATCGGCGCGATGGCGAGGCCCGAATTCACCGATCTCAGGCTGGACTGGGGCGCCGTGAAGCGCGCGGCCGGCCTGGCGCAGCTCTTTCGCCGTGGCGACAACGGGCTCCTCGCCGGCATCGCGGCGATTTTCGAGCGCGAGGGCGTCCGCGTGCTCGGGGCGCACGAAATCGCCCCGCGCCTGCTGGCGCCGTTCGGCCCGGTCGGGGCGCGCGCGGCTGCCGCGGAAGACGAGGCGGACATCGCGTTTGGGGCGCGCCTGCTCGAAGCGCTGTCGAGCTTCGACGCGGGGCAGGGGGCGGTCGTCGCTGGCGGCCGGGTGGTGGCGATCGAGGCGGCGGAAGGCACCGACGCCATGCTCGCGCGGGTGGCTGAGATGCGCGCCGGCGGCCGCCTGCGCTTCGCCGGGCCGGCGGGCGTCCTCATCAAAGCCCCCAAGCGCGGGCAGGATCTGAGGCTGGACATGCCGGCGATCGGGCCGAAGACCATCGAAGGCGCGGCGAGGGCGCAACTCAGGGGGGTCGCGGTCGCGGCTGGCCATGTGCTCATTCTCGGGCGGGATCGCTGCGCCAGCGAAGCCGACGCTGCCGGCCTCTTTGTCGCCGGCTTCGCGCGCTCCGGCCCGGCCGGATGAAGCCTTTGCGGGTGGCGCTCGTCGCCGGCGAGCACTCGGGCGACCAGCTGGGCTATAAGCTCATGCGAGCGCTCAGGGAGGCATGCTCCGGCGATGTCGCCTTCTCAGGCGTCGGCGGCGAGGCGATGGAGGCCGAGGGCCTCAAAAGCCTGTTTCCGATGAGCGACATCGCGGTGATGGGCATTCTCCCGGTGCTGGCCCGGCTGCCCACGCTGCTTGCTCGCATCCGCGCGACCGCGGCGGCTGTCGTGGCGGCGAAGCCTGACGCTCTCGTCATCATCGACAGCCCCGACTTCACCCACCGCGTCGCCCGCCGCGTCCGGGCGGCGTTGCCGAAACTGCCGATCGTCGATTACGTCAGTCCGAGCGTCTGGGCCTGGCGGCCGGGCCGTGCCAAAGCCATGCGGAGTTACGTGGATTGCGTGCTGGCCCTGCTGCCATTCGAGCCTGAGGCCTACCGGCGGTTGGACGGGCCACGTTGCGTATATGTCGGCCATCCGCTGATCGAGCGGCTCGGCGATCTGCGGTCAAACGCAGGCGAGGCTGGCCGGCCAGCTTCCGCAGCCCCGCTCATCGTCGTGCTCCCCGGTTCGCGCCGGTCCGAGATCAGCCGGCTGATGGCCGATTTCGGCGGGGCGCTCGCGGCGCTGCGCCAGTCGATCGGGCCGTTGTCGCTCGTTCTGCCGACTCTGCCCCATATCGAGCGCGAGGTCCGGGCCCTGGCGGCCCGCTGGCCCGAACCGCCGACGATCGCGCTCGGCGAAGCGGCGAAGTACGGGGCCTTCCGCTCGGCCCGCGCGGCGCTCGCCGCCTCCGGCACCGCGACGCTCGAGCTGGCGCTCGCCGGTGTCCCGATGGTCGGGGCCTACAAGGTCTCGCGCCTCGAGGAGCAGCTCAAATACCTGATCAAGGTCCCCTCGATTCTGCTGCCCAACCTCATCCTCGGCGAGCGCGCGATCCCGGAAAAGCTGCAGCGCGATTGCGCGCCCGCCGCGCTGGGCGCGGCGCTGATGGAAATCGTGCGGGACGGTCCGGCGCGCGAGCGGCAGCTCGAAGCGTTTTCGCGGCTCGACCGGCTGATGGCGCTTGCCGACGGGGGAGCGCCAAGCGCCCACGCCGCGCGCGCCGTGCTGGAGACAATCGGGACGCGTGGCGGCGGAAAGCCTGCGCGTCAGCGTGAGCCGCGCGGGCAACCCATATGACAATGCGAAAGCCGAGCGGTTCATGCGCACCCTCAAAGACGAGGAGGTCAACGGCAAGACTTATACCCGTTCCAATTGAGCGCGACTTGATCCACGCTTTGACCCGCGCAATGGCGCGGGCGCGCATCTCGCTTCGGCCATGAACGCGACGATCGATTCCGATCATCGAGTCTTGGTATTAGACAGAATTTGCCGTCGCCAGCGAATTGAGTTGACAAAAACAGAATGTATGATTATTATTCTGATTGATAGAATTTATCGAGCTTGGCCGATGCCGCGCACGCCAGAAGGAGAAACTTTGCCTAAAGACCCGCAGAGCTACAACCTGCCGCGCGAGTTTGGGCCGGGAAATTATTTTTGTTTTTTTCCCCTGTAACCCTTTGAAAAGTCCCGATTCCACCAAACAAATCCAAGCATAAAAAGCATTTTTGCTTGGATTTTGTTTGGTTTTGCTTGCAGGCGAACTCGCGCGGCGATTGTAAAAGCCGATGAGGAAGGCACGTAGCCATGGGATCATGCGCCCGCCTCGCCCAGCGCGAGGACCCGTTGCGCAAGCGTCGTCCCCTGGAGCCCGGTCGATAACGAGCCCGCGCGCCCGATCCGCCGGCGACGGCTTAAACCCGTTCTGTTTGAGCGCGACGGCGCGGGCGCGCATTCGCGCTTCGGCCAGAAGCCCGCCAAAACATTGGCGCCTTCCTCGAAAACGTCTACAATCGAAGCCGGCTCCATTCCGCCCTCGGCTACAAACCCCCGATTGAGTTCGAAAACGAACTTCGCCAACTCGAAACCGTCTGAGAGGACGTCACTCAAGACTTGTCCCTCAAATTATTCGTCTCAGCCGAGGGGCGCAGTACAGTAAACTGTCACCGTAATGTGCACGGTAATGATGACCACCGTAATGATGCCCTATCGCGCGGCGGCCAGCAGCGCATCGCAATCGAGATGGGCCTCGCAATGGTCGGCGAGCCTGTCGAGCGTCCGCTCGATCGTCGCCTCGTAGTCGAGCGCGCTGGTCATTCCGAGTGAGCCGAGCCACGCGGCGCGCTGGCGGTCGTCCGCGAAGAGACCATGCACATAAGCGCCGGCGACGCGGCCGTCCGCCGAGATCGCGCCATCGAACTGGCCGTTGGCGAAGCGCAGCAGCGGGCGCGCGCAGTCCGGGCCTTTCGTTTCGCCGACATGCATCTCATAGCCGCGGAACGGGGCGCCATTCGCAAGGCTCGCGCCTTCGACCTGCCGCAGAGTCTTCTCTCCTGTCAGCTGCGTGGCGACGTCAAGCAGCCTGAGGCCGTGGGTTTCGCCAGGCGGCCCCTCGACGCCGTTCGGGTCGGACACGCTTTCGCCCAGCATCTGGTAGCCCCCGCAAACGCCGAGGATCCGTCCACCCCGCCGCGCGTGGGAGAAAAGGTCGATGTCCCAGCCCTGCTCGCGAAAGAATTTGAGATCGGCCATCGTCGCCTTGCTGCCGGGCAGGATGACGAGATCGGCGACCGGCAGCGGCTCGCTCGCGCGCACGAAGACGAGCCGCACCGAGGGCTCCAGGCGGAGCGGGTCGAAGTCGTCAAAATTGGCGATGTGCGCCAGCATCGGCACGGCGATGGTGATCCCGCCCTCTGACCTCGGCTTCTCAGCGCCAAGCCCGAACGCATCCTCCGCCGGGAGCCGCGCTGCTCCGGCGAAGAAAGGCAGGAGACCGAACGCTTGCCAGTGCGTATGCGTTTCGAGCGCCATCATGCCGCTGAGGAACAGGCTGGCGTCGCCGCGGAACTTGTTGACGATGAAGCCGACGATTGTCGCCGCGTCCTCTGGCGCAAGCGCCGCTTTGACGCCGAGAATCTGGGCGAATATGCCGCCGCGGTCGATGTCGCCGATCAGCACCACGGGGCAATCGGCGGCGCGCGCGAAGCCCATGTTGGCGATGTCGCCTTCACGGAGATTGATCTCCGCCGCGCTGCCCGCGCCCTCGATGAGCACGAGATCGGCGTCTGTTCTCAAACGCTCATAGCTCGAGAGCACGGCGCTCATAAGCTTTGGTTTCAGCGCCTGATATTCGCGCGCCCGCGCGTTGCCGACGACCTTGCCCTGCACGACGACCTGCGCGCCGATCTCGCTTTGCGGTTTCAAGAGGACCGGGTTCATGTGCACGCTGGGCCCGACCCCGCACGCCCGCGCCTGCAGGGCCTGCGCCCGGCCGATCTCGCCGCCGTCGTCCGCAACCGCCGCATTGTTCGACATGTTCTGCGGCTTGAACGGGCGCACCCTAAGCCCATGCCGGGTAAAAGCGCGACACAGGCCCGCGACAACCAGCGATTTGCCGACGTCCGAGCCGGTTCCCTGGAACATGAGCGCGCGAGCGGTCAAAACTCGATCGCCTCCTGCGCCCGCACGCCGGCGGCGAAGTGGTGCTTGACGAGCGCGAATTCGGTGACGCAATCGGCCGCCTCGATCAACTCCGGCTTGGCGTTGCGGCCGGTGACGACGACATGCAGGCCGGGGCGCCGCTGAGCCAGCGCCGCGACGACTTCCGCCAGCGGCAGGTAATCGTAGCGGAGCGCGACGTTGAGCTCGTCGAGCACGATGAGGCGGAACGAGGGATCGGCCATCATGCGCCTGGCCTCCGCCCACGCCGCGCCCGCCGCCGCAACGTCGCGCGCGCGGTCCTGCGTCTCCCAGGTGAAGCCCTCGCCCATCGTGCGCCACTCGACCTGGGTCCCGAAGCGCTCGACGCCCATTCGCTCGCCGGTCGACCAGGCGCCCTTGATGAACTGCACGACGCCGACGCGAAAGCCTCGCCCGAGCGCGCGCAAGACTAGCCCGAACGCCGCGGTCGACTTGCCTTTGCCTGGGCCGGTGTGAACGATGAGGAGACCTTTCTCCAGAATCGGTTTCGACGCGACCTCGGCGTCCTGCACAGCCTTGCGTTTGGCCATTTTTGCTCTGTGCCGATCGTCCTCCGGGCGGCTCATTGGAGACCCGCGGGTCGGGGACCTGTCGGGCGAGGCAAGGGCCGGTGCGATGCGACGACCGGCGCCGGCTCGCCGCACCGCTCGAGCGCCATTGGCGACGTCTCCGGTTTGGAGCCTCTCGCGACCCGGAGCAGGCCGTTGTCAAGATCGGTCAGGCTGTGCAGCGCGATCGGAGCGCCGTGAAAGACCCGGAACCGGACGCTCACGACCCGGGGATTGCAAGGCGACAAGGGGATATAGCGCAGCATGATCAGCCGGCCGTAGGCGAGGACTTCACCAAATTCGTAGATGCGCTCCATCCTCAATCCGCGCACGTTGCGATCCCGATGTGGCGGATCCACGGAATAGTATCCCGTCACCATCGAGGGATCGAAGGCGTAGACGCGACGAATGCGTTGGTCAGAATAGGCCGCCAGCTGCGCCAGCCCGCCCCCCAGGGAGTGGCCGACGGCGATGATCTCCGTCGTTCCCAGACGGTAGCATTTGTCGCGTTCGATATGTCCGATGAAGTCTCGGATATGGTCGCGAACCTGGTCGTACTGATCGTAGATGGGAAAGGCGCGCAAGATCCAGTGGAAATTGGACTCCCAGTCTCCCTTGTCGCCGCCGACAGTTCCACGAAAGGCGATGACCGCTTCCGGACACTGGGGGCCCTTGCGCGCCCAGATCTGGACCCCGAGTCCCCCGGCGGGCTCGCCTTGCCCGGGCGTCCGTACTCCGCATTGGTCCGGCCCGTCGCAGCTCCAGACGTACCGCCATTCATTGAGCCAGCGGGCCGCGCGTTCGTCGTCAGCGCGCGTGTCGCAGTCCTTCGGATCGTCGCACGCGCTGGCGCGCCGCGCGATTGTGTGCGTCAAGTAGACTTCGGGATCGTAGGATTGCTCGGCGAGCAGGGCGTACGGCAGGACGCGCGCGGCGACGGGTCCGGCCTTCTGTCTCAGCAAGTAATTATCCTCCCCTTCCGTCCGCTGGATGACCTGGTCCGGGTCCTGCCCGAGGTGAAGACCGGCGCAGCCGCAAAGAAAGGGCAGCGCGATCGCCGCGGCGATCAGCTTCGCGGCCCGAGCGCCTACGATCGGCTCCATTGAAGCCCCCCAACCCGTGACATTCGCGCCCAGAGGGGGATGTCGACATTGAAGCCGCCGCACGTCAAGGCGTCGACGCGATCCTGGCGTCCTGCTGCCATCACGCCGCGCCGAAACCTATAAAATCGGGCGAACGCGACGCCGAGCCAAACTACAGTATGCATATGGCGGGTCAGCGTGCGGGAGCCGAACTCCCCCGATTTGGGATGTGCGCGAAGGGCGGCCACGCTGTTAGATTTTGGACTTGGGTGGACCTACGAATCCGCGCCGCCGCTGTCCTGGTCGTCAAAAGGCGGCTGCAACTGGACGCGTGGGCAGGGACCAGGAGAGATGAGTTCGCTGATTGTCGCGCGGCGTCAATTCCTTCAAGGCGTCATCTCGTCGGCCGTTTGCGCGCCGGCGATCGTGCGCGCGTCGAGCCTCATGAGGATCAGCGCCAGATCTTGCCTTTTCGGCCCGGCTGCTTCGTCATGGGCGACCACCCAGGACGCGCTCGCGGTGCTGCAGCATGAAATGGAGCGTCGATTCGCCGAAACACTGTTTGGCGCGCAGAGTCTTTCCGCCGAGGTCGAAAACGGCGTCCCGACCCGGAACCCTGTCGTCGCAGAAGCCAAGATCACGGCTTTGTGGGAGCTTAGGACTTGGTTCGGACCCCGAGGCTCGCCGCCCAAGCCGTTCGAAGAGCTGCCCGCTGAAGTGCGGGCCGGGCTTTTCTCGATGCTCGGATCTTCACCGACGTAGACTTTGACCCGTTTCGCGGCGGCGAAGCGAAGGCCTTACGGCGTCCATTTGACAACCCCTCTCGAAGCTGGGACATAAACCCAAGCACGGTCCCTCGATTTCGACCGAGGGTGAAAAGGGAACACGGTAGGTTTTTCGCCGATCCGTGGCCGCCCCCGCGACTGTAAGCGGCGTGCCGACGCTTCTCACGCCACTGGACTTTGCAGTCCGGGAAGGCGGCGCCGGCGATACGCTGCAAGCCAGGAGACCTGCCGTGCGCCGATGAATTCCGTGCGGCCGCCGGAGGGGCGGCCAAGGAGCGTTCATGAGCCCCAGCAGACTTGCCGTTTGGCGCCACGCGCACTCTGCGCCAAGCAGGGTTTGACTGGCCCATGAACGGCGATAGCGGCCGGTCCACCACGACCTTGCACGTCTGCGTCACCTGCAAGTCGGATGACGGGCCGATGGGGGCGGGCCTGTTCGAGGCCCTCAGCGAGGGTCTTGCGGCCGAGCCTGATATAGCGCTTCAGCCAGTCGAATGTCTGTCCGTGTGCAAGCGGCCGTGCACGATCGCGCTCGCCGCGCCCGGCAAATGGACCTATGTCGTCGGCGACCTCAAGCGCGAATTGCACCTCGAGGACATCGTGTCCGCCGCGCGCCGCTATGCGGCCTCGCCCGCCGGGATCGTTCCCTGGCGCGAGCGGCCACTTGCCTTTCGCAAGGGTGTCATCTCGCGCACGCCCCCGCTCACCCTCGCCGAAACTCCCCTTTCTTAGGATCGTTTCTCGGATGCTCGCCAAGACGCCCGTCACCATAGTCACCGGCTTTCTCGGCGCCGGCAAGACGACGCTTATCCGCCATCTTCTGGCGAACGCCGGCGGGCGGCGGCTCGCGCTCATCATCAACGAATTCGGCGACGTCGGGGTCGACGGCGATCTCATCAAGAGCTGCTCGGACGAGGCGTGCCCGGAAGAGGCGATCATCGAGCTTGCCAACGGCTGCATCTGCTGCACGGTGGCCGATGATTTCGTTCCTGCGATCACGGCGCTCCTCGCTCGCGAACCCAAGCCGGATCATATCGTTGTCGAAACCTCGGGCCTCGCCTTGCCCAAGCCGCTTATCAAGGCCTTCGACTGGCCGGATCTGCGCTCGAGGCTCACGATCGACGGCGTTGTCGCGGTGGTCGACGCCGCCGCGCTCGCCGAGGGACGTTTCGCCGACGATCCCGCGCGTATCGCCGAGCAGCGCGCCGCCGATCCGTCGCTCGACCACGACAATCCGCTCGAGGAGGTCTACGAGGACCAGATCATGAGCGCCGATCTCGTCGTGCTCAACAAGGCTGATCTCATCGACAATGGCCAGCTCGAAGCCCTGAAGGCGCAGATCGCTAAAACCGTGCCGCGCGCGGTCAAGATTGCGGCTGCCCGCGAGGGCGCAATCGGCGCCGATGTCTTGCTCGGGCTCAGCGCGGCGGCCGAGGACGATCTTGGCGCGCGCCCTTCGCATCATGACGCCGAGGGCGGGCACGATCACGACGATTTCGACACGTTCGTTGTCGCAATTCCAGCCGTCCGCGATCCGGACGCGCTCATCGATCGCCTGGTCGCGGCGACGCGCGCCTACGACATCCTGCGCGTCAAGGGGTTTGTCGAGGTTATCGGCAAACCGATGCGGATGCTGGTGCAGGGCGTAGGTTCGCGCTTCCGGCGCGACTTCGAGCGGCCGTGGGGCGCAGACGAGCCCCGCCTGAGCCGCCTCGTCGTTATCGCCCAGAAGGGCGCGGACCGCGAGGCCGTCGCTGCCGCGCTCGGCGGCTGAGCTTTCCGGCCATGCACGTCCCGCGGATCGAAGTGAGGGCGCTCGACGAGACGGTCGAAGCCTTTGACCTCGACCAGACGCCGGCCGATGTGGTGTTCCTCTCTTTCTCCGACAGCGACCTTAACGCGCTGGCGCGCGCCTATGACGCTTTCGCCGAGCCGAAGCCGAGCTTGAGGATCGCTTCGCTCGCGGCGTTGCGCCATCCGTTCTCGGTCGACCTCTATCTGGAGAAGGTGTGCGCTCGCGCCAGGCTGGTGGTCGCGCGTGTGCTTGGCGGGGCGGATTACTGGCGGTACGGCGTCGACGAACTCGCAGCGCTGGCCCGTCGGGGCGATCTCAAACTAGCCTTGTTGCCGGGTGACCGGCGGCGCGACGAGCGTCTCGACGAGGCCTCGACCGTTGCGAGCGGTGCGACCCAGCGGCTCTGGCGCTATTTCGACGAGGGCGGCCCCGACAACATGGCGGCGTGCGTCGCCTTTCTCGCCTCCGAGATCGGCGCCGGCGCGGAGGCTTCGCCGCCCGTTTCGGTCAGCGCCTTTGGGCGCTTCGACGCTGCCAGTTTCCCGGCCGACCAGACCGCGCCCCGCGCCCTCATCGTCTTTTATCGCTCCATCTATCTCGCGGGCGATCTTGAGGCGATCGAAGCGCAGGCCCGAGCGCTTCGCGATAGGGGTTTTGCGGTCACCAGCGTTTTCGTGACCAGTCTCAAGGATGCGGCGGCGCTCGCGCCTTTGCGCGCCTTTCTCGAGGGGCGGCGCTTTGACGTCGTGCTCAACGCCACCGCCTTCTCGGCGCGCCTCGAGGCGGAGGAGGGAACAGCGCTTGATACGCTCGATGCGCCGGTGCTGCAGGTCGTGCTGGCCGGAGCTAGCCTCGACGCCTGGCGCGCCTCCCAGCGCGGACTTGGGCCTTCGGATCTCGCGATGCATGTCGCGCTGCCGGAGATCGACGGGCGAATTCTCAGCCGCGCCATTTCCTTCAAGCAGGCCGGCGCGCGCGACGCACGAACTGAATTTGGCGCGGTCGCGCATCGCCCACTCGCGGATCGCGTCGACTTCGCCGCCGAGCTCGCTCGCCGCTGGGCCAACCTCCGACGCAAGCCGTCATGGGACAAGCGCCTGGCTTGCGTTCTGCCGGATTACCCGGCGCGTGGCGGGCGCGCCGGGTATGCGGTGGGCCTCGATACGCCAGCGAGCGCCATCGCCATTTGCCAGACGCTGCGCGCCGCGGGGTACGATGTCGCCTGCGATCTGGACGCGCCTTCGCTCATCGCGGCCCTTGAGCGCGGGCCGCTCGAGGCGACCCTGACGTTGGCGGAATACGACGCCGCGCTTGCCGCTGCTCCGGCGGACTTCCGGCGATCGTTGCTCGCGGCGTGGGGTGAGCCGGCTGATGACCGGGACCTGTTCGACGCGGCGTTCCGGCTTCGCTTCGTGCGGCTCGGCAAGCTCATCGTCGCGGTCCAGCCCGACCGCGGCGACGCCTCCTCGCGCAAGGGCGACTATCACAATCTCAACCTGCCGCCGCGCCATGCCTATGTCGCGTTCTATTTCTGGCTCACCCGCCATGAGAAAGTCGACGCGATCATTCAACTCGGCGCGCATGGGACGCTCGAATGGCTGCCCGGCAAGGCTGTCGCGCTCAGCGAAAGCTGCGCGCCCGAAGTCCTGCTCGGCCCGACGCCTGTCGTCTATCCGTTCATCGTCAATAATCCGGGAGAAGCGGCTCAGGCGAAGCGCCGCATCGGCGCGGTCGCGATCGGCCATCTGACGCCTCCGTTGATCGCCGCCGGCTCCTATGGGCCAGCGCTCGAGCTTGAAGGTCTGTTCGACGAATTCGCGGAGGCGCAGGCTCTTGATCCGCGCCGTGCGCGCGCCATTGCCCCGCTCATTCTCGAGCGCGGTCGGGAGACCGGCCTTCTCAAGGAGTGCGCAGCCGACGGCAAGTCGCCGGAGGAGGCGCTTGTCGCCCTCGACGCCTGGCTATGCGACCTTAAGGAGATGCGCGTCGGCGACGGCCTGCATGTGTTCGGGCAGTCGCCGGACAGCGCCGAGGGCTTCGCGGGGCTCGAACTTGACGCGGCGGCGAGCGATACGCTGAGCGCACGCGTGGCGGTCTCTGGCGCGGCCGAGTCGCTCGGACTGTTGCGTGCGCTTGGCGGACGGTTCTTGACCCCCGGGCCGGCTGGCGCGCCGGCGCGCGGCCGGCTTGACGTTCTTCCTACCGGGCGCAATATTTACGCCATCGATCCGCGCTCCGCCCCGACGCGCAACGCCTGGGAGATCGGGCGGCGCACGGCGGAGGAGATCGTCAAGCGCTACGCGCAGGACCATGGCGAATGGCCGAAGCGTATCGTCCTCGACCTCTGGGGATCCGCGACCATGCGCACCGGCGGCGACGATCTGGCGCAGGCCTTCGCGCTCATGGGCTGCCGGCCGATCTGGGACGCCGCGTCGACCCGCGTCGGCGGTTTTGAGGTGCTGCCGCTGGCGATGCTGGGCCGGTCACGGGTTGACGTGACCTTGCGCATTTCCGGCTTGTTCCGCGACGTCTTTCCGGCCCAGATCGCATTGTTCGCCGCCGCCGTTTGCGCGGTCGCGGGGCTTGAAGAAAGCGCTGACGACAATCCGCTTGCTGGTCTTGAAGGCCCGGCGCGCATATTTGGGGCGGCGCCAGGCAGCTATGGCGTGGGGCTCGGCGCTCGCATCGCGCAAGGTGACTGGGCGGAGCGGTCCGAACTGGCGGAGGCTTATCTCGCCGCGACGAGCCACGCCTATGACGGTGAGGGCGAAGCGCGGGAAGCCGCGGCGGAGTTTCGAACGAGGGTCGCGGGCGCCGAGGCCTTTATCCACGCGCAGGACTTGCCAGGGCAGGACGCGCTCGACGCGGACGCCGTCGCCGAGCACGAAGGCGGTTTTGCCGCCGCGGCGGCGGAAGTGGGAGCTAATCCCGTGGTCTATCATCTCGATACGACCACCGCCCATGCGCCGAAGATCCGCACCCTTGCGCAAGAGATCGCCCGCTCTCTTCGCGGACGCGCCGCCAATCCGCGCTGGATTTCCGGCCAGATGCGCCACGGCCATCGCGGCGGGGCGGAAATCGCCCAGTCGCTGGATAATCTCTATTGCTTCGCCGCATTGACCGACGCGGTGGAAAGCCCACAGTTCGATCTGATCTTCGACGCGACATTCGGCAATGATTCCGTCCGCGCGTTTCTGCTTGAGGCCAATCCTCAGGCGGCTTCCCATATGGCGGGCGTGTTTGAGGACGCGGCGAGGCGCGGTTTCTGGCAATCGCGTCGCAACTCGAGCGCGCGCATTCTGGCCTCGGTGCTTGAGGCGGCGCCATGAGCGCGATTGCGCCGCGCCGCAAAGACTCAACGCCCCCCCCGCCCTGGCGGAAGGGCTGGTGTCCAGGCGCGCTAAAGCCGATGGAGACCGGCGACGGACTGCTCGCGCGGGTGCGGGCGCGACAAGGGCGATTGTCGCTCGATCAGGCCTCCGCGCTGGCGGACGCCGCCACGCGATGCGGCAACGGCGCGATCGACCTCTCGGCGCGCGCCAATCTTCACCTGCGCGGCTTGAGCGAGCGAACGCTGCCTGACCTGCGCAAGCGCCTTGAGGCGGCTGGGCTCATCGACGCCGATCCCGAGGTCGAGCGCCTGCGCAACGTCGTCGCAAGTCCGCTGGACGATATCGACCCTGAAGCTTCGTTCGATCTCGCACCGAGCTTCGCCGCGCTGGAGACGCGGCTCAGGGAGGAAGAGCGGCTGCGGCGCCTGCCGGCGAAGTTCAGCCTCCTCCTCGACGCGCAGGGGCGCCTGCCGCTCGGCGATATCGACGCGGACATCCGCTTCGTGGCTTCCCGCGACGGGACGTTCGCGGTTTTTCTCGCTGGCGAAAGCGCGCTGGCCGCCGAGTGTGCGCCCGATGAAATCGGCGACGTCGCGGTCCGTCTGGCGCTTGCGTTCCTGCGCCTCGCCGGCGCCGGCGAAGCGGCGCCTCGGCGTATGCGGACGCTGGTCGAGGGCGACGGGGCTCGGACGGTCTTTGCTGAGGCGGGTTGCGAAGCCAGGCCGCGCGGGCGTTCGTTCGGACGCGCGTCGCTCCGCGACGTCCTCGGGGCGCAGGCCTTCGGCACGGCGGTCATTGTTGGCGCGGCGGCGGCCTTTGGTGGGATCGACGCCGATCGGTTCAGCGCGCTGATCGAGCGAGCGCGAGCGCTTGGCGCCAATGGCCTCAGGCTCACCCCGTGGCGGTCCTTTCTGGTCGCTGGCCTCGACTCGCGCGGCGCCGCGTCGATGCTCGGTTCTATCGCTGATCTCGGATTTGTCGTCGACGCGGACGATCCGCGCTTGCGGGTCGCCGCTTGCCCCGGCGCGCCCGCTTGCGCGCATGGCTATCGGCCGGTGCGTGACGACGCGGCGCGCTGGGCGTCGTTGCTGCCCAGGGGAGAGGGCGTCATCCTCCATGTCAGCGGCTGCGCCAAAGGCTGCGCCAGGCCGGCCGCGACGGCGGCGACTTTGACCGCAACCCACGCGGGCTACGATCTCATTCTCGCCGGAAGAGCTGGCGACCCGCCCGTGCGGCGCGGCGTATCGAGCGCGGGGGTCGCGCGAGTCATCGAGGGCGAGGGCGCGAACATGTTCGCGAGCGAGAGGCCGTCGTGAAGCCAGGCTACGACTACGAGAAGGATCCAGCGAGCATTTACCGCAGGTCCTTCGGGATCATTCGCAGCGAGGCTGACCTTGCGCGCTTCTCGCTCTCGCCCGTCGAGGAGCGGGTCGCGGTGCGGATCATCCACGCCTGCGGGATGGTGGAGGCGGCTCGCGATCTTGTCTTCGCGCCCGGCGCAGCGAAGGCGGCGCGGGAAGCGCTTCGAGCCGGCGCGCCGGTCTTCTGCGACGCGCGTATGGTGGCGGAAGGGATCACGCGGGCGCGCCTGCCTGCGAACAACGACGTGATCTGCACGCTGAGCGACCCCGCCACGCCGGCGCTCGCCGCGAAACTCGGTACGACGCGTACGGCGGCGGCCATCGAACTCTGGTTGCCTCGGCTCGGAGGCTCCGTGATCGCGATTGGCAATGCTCCGACCGCTTTGTTTCGTTTGCTCGAGGCGATCGCAGCCGGCGCTCCGCGTCCCGCTGCGATTGTCGGCATGCCGGTCGGCTTCGTTGGCGCGGTGGAATCGAAGGAGGCGCTGATCGAGAGCGGCGCCCCGGCTATCGTCATGCGCGGACGCAAAGGCGGCAGCGCTATGGCGGCCGCGGCGGTGAACGCCCTCGCGAGCGACACGGAATGAGCGCGATGGGCCGTCTGTTCGGGGTGGGCGTTGGGCCAGGCGATCCCGAACTGCTGACTGTCAAGGCGACCAGGATTATCGCCGCTGCGCCCGTCGTCGCCTTCTTCGCCAAAGCCGGACGGCGGGGCAACGCGCGTGCGATCGTCGATGGCTGGCTCAAGCCCTCGCATGTCGAGCTGCCGCTTTATTACCCGATGACCGACGAATCGCATTTCGACGATCCGCCGTATCGTGAGGCGCTGGCGCGCTTCTATAAGGAATCGACCGTCGCGATCGCCGCGCATCTTGAAGCGGGCCGGGACGTCGCGCTGCTCAGCGAGGGCGACCCGTTGCTTTACGGCTCCTTCATGCATCTGTTCGTCCGCTTGCGCGACAATTTCGATGTCAGCATCGTGCCGGGGGTGTCCAGCATCTGCGGGGCCTGGGGCGCCGCAGCTGCGCCGATGGCCTGGGGGGACGACGCGCTTGTCATATTGCCGGCAACGCTGCCGCTGGAGGAACTCAAGCGCCGTCTCGCACTCGCCGACGCAGCGGTGATCATGAAAGTCGGCCGCAACTTCGCGCGCGCGAAGGAGGCGCTCATCGCGACGGGCATGGCGGAGCGCGCCATCTATGTCGAGCGCGCGACGATGACCGGCGAGGCCGTGACGCCTCTGTGTCAGAAGCGGGACGATGCGGCCCCCTATTTCTCGCTGATTCTCGCGCCGGGCAGGGGGAGAAGGCCGTGAGCGGGGGCGTGACGATCGTGGGATTGGGCCCGGGTCCCGCCGAATGGATCACGCCGGAGGCGAGCGCGGCGATCGCGGAGGCAAGCGATATCGTCGGCTACAGCCGCTATGTGGATCGCCTGGCCCTGAGGCCGGACCAGCGCGTCCACGCCAGCGACAATCGCGTCGAGATGGAGCGCGCCCGGCTCGCCTTGAAACTTGCAGTGGAAGGCCGCGACGTCGCTGTCGTTTCCGGCGGCGATCCGGGCGTGTTCGCCATGGCGGCGGCTTTGTTCGAGGCGATTGAAGAGGAGCCCGAATGGCTCAAACTCGACATTCGGGTGATGCCTGGCGTCACGGCGATGCAGGCGGCCGCGGCTCGGCTCGGCGCGCCGCTTGGCCATGACTTCTGCGCCATCTCGCTCTCCGACAACCTCAAGCCTTGGCCGATCGTCGAGCGCCGCCTCCGCGCGGCGTGCGAGGGTGATTTCGTCATCGCGCTTTACAACCCGGCTTCTCGGGCGAGGCCGACCCGCATCACGCAAGCCTTCGACTTGCTGCGCGGCGCGAAGGCCCCGACAACGCCGGTCGCTTTCGCCCGAGCGGTTGGGCGCGCCGACGAGACACTGACCCTGGCGACGCTCTGCGACGCCGACCCGAGCCTCGCCGACATGGCGACGCTGGTCGTGATCGGCTCGAGCGAGACGCGCTTTATCGCCCGCGATGGGGCGCGATCGTGGATGATGACCCCGCGCGCTTACGGGGCCGGGCGATGAGCCGCGATCCAGCTCATGACCGCATCGAGATCGTGCAGGGTCTCGGCTTCGGGCGGGGGCGGACGGCGCACAATGACGACCTCAATTCCAAGGACGCGCGCCGCTTCGATCTTGGCGTGGGTCGCGCCCCCGCCGCTGTTTTTGGTCACCAGCGCCTGAACGCCTTCGTCGCGCATAAGCGCGAGTTCGTTAGCGAGCGAGAACGGCCCGCGCGCCAGGATCAGCCGACAATTGGGCAGCGCGTCAACCTCCGCCGGCCGGTCGATGGCGCGCACGATATAGCGATGCTGCGGCGCCCGCGCGAAGGGCGCGAGCTGGAGCCGACCCTGGGTAAGGAAGGCTGTTCGCGGGACAGCGCCGAGAGCGTCGACGGCCTCATCCACGCCTGCGACCTCGACCCAGCGATCGGCCGCCCCGCGCGTCCAGGGCGGTCGGGTGAACACGACGAGCGGCGTACCGGTCGATTGGCATGCCGCAAACGCGTTCGCCGACATGCGCGAGGCGAACGGATGGGTCGCGTCGACGACGGCGCCGATGCGCTCGGCCGCGATATAGGCCGCCAGGCCCTCGGCGCCCCCAAAGCCGCCGATGCGCTGAGGGATCGGCGATCGGGCAGGATTGGCGGTCGCGCCCGCAAGCGAGAGAACGCCTGTCACGTCGCGCTCACCGGCGATCCACCGCGCGAGCGCGCTTGCTTCCGACGCGCCGCCGAGGATGAGCAGACGAAGGCGGTTCAGAGGGCGGCTCCGTGAGAGGCGGACGCTGGCTTGGCCTCGTCGGGATCGGCGAGGACGGGTTCGACGGCCTCACTCCTGCCGCGCGGCGGCTCGTCGCGCAAGCGGCCTTCGTGGTTGGCGGCAAACGGCACCTCGCGCTCGCCGGATCGCTGAAAGCCGAGACCCTCGCCTGGCCCTCGCCAATCGAGAACGCGCTCGACGCGATCGAAGCCCATCGCGACCGCGCGGTATGCGTCCTCGCCAGCGGCGATCCGTTCTTCTTCGGCGTCGGCGCGATGCTGATGCGGCGTTTCGCCGTGCACGAAATGTCTTGCCTCCCAGCCCCATCCGCCTTCGCGCTCGCCGCGGGACGGCTTGGCTGGAGCCAGCAGGATTGCGCGCTCGTGTCGCTGCACGGCCGGCCGTTGGAGGCGATCATTCCGTACTTATACAATGGCGCGCGCATTCTGGCGTTGTCATGGGATCACGCCACGGCGCCAAAACTGGCGGCGCTTATGATGGCGCGCGGCATGGGGCGATCGAGACTCACGATCTGCGAGGCGATGGGTGGCCCGCGCGAGCGCATTCGCATGAGCGAGGCGCAGGACTTTGCCCTCGGCGACATCGGCGCGCTGAACACGATTGCCGTCGAAGTCATCGCCGATCTCGGCGCGCGCGTTCTGCCGCGCGCGGGCGGCCTGCCCGACGACTGGTTCGAGCACGACGGGCAAATCACCAAGCGCGAAATCCGCGCCATGACCCTGTCTCAGCTTGCGCCAGGGCGCGGTGAATTGTTGTGGGACGTGGGCTCAGGCTCTGGCTCGATCGCCATCGAATGGATGCTCGCCGATCCCGCGAACAAGGCGATCGCGATCGAGGTCCGCCACGACCGCGCCGAGCGCATCGTCCGCAATGCGCTGAGCTTCGGCGCGCCCGGCCTTTCGGTCGTCACAGGCGAGGCGCCTCGAGCCTTCGGCGACTTGGCGACGCCGGACGCAATCTTCATCGGCGGCGGGGCTAGCGCGCCGGACATGATCGAGCGCGCCTACGCCGCGCTCTGTTCCGGCGGACGGCTCATCGTCAACGCAGTGACGCTGGAGACGCAGGCCGCCTGCATCGATTGGCGCGCGCGCTTCGGCGGGGAGCTTGCGCAGATAGCGGTCGCGCATGCCGAGCCGGTTGGGCGCTATTCCGGCTGGCGCGCGGCGATGCCGATCGTGCAGTGGCGGCTTGTCAAGCCATGAGCCGGCAGGCCGCGAGTCGAATCGTCGCCATCGGCGTCGGCTGTCGCGCCGGTGTTGCGGGCGACGCGATCGCGGCGCTGGCGCGCCGGGCGCTTGGGGAAGCGGGCGCGCCTGAAGGGGCGCTCACCATGTTCACGCTTGACGCGAAGGCCGATGAGGCAGGGCTTGTCGAAGCGGCGCGTCTTCTTGGCGTGAAGCTCGTCGCGCTGCCGCTCGCGGCGCTGAACGCGCAGGCCAAACGAATCCTTACCCCTTCCGCGCCCGCGCAGGCGCGCTTCGGCGCGCCCAACATCGCCGAGGCCGCCGCGCTCGCCGGCGCGGGCGAAGGCGCACGGCTGCTTGGACCCCGGCTCGCCGCCGATGGCGCGACTTGCGCGATCGCTCTAGTCCCGGAGCGGCGATGACGGTGCACTTCATCGGCGCCGGCCCTGGCGCTCCCGATCTCATCACAGTGCGCGGACGCGACCTCATCGCGCGCTCACCCGTCTGCCTCTTTGCCGGCTCGCTGGTCCCTCGAGCCTTGCTCGATCATTGTCCTCGCGGCGCGCGGATCGTCGACACCGCGCCGCTCGACCTCGACGCGATCGTTGAACTTTGCGCCGAAGCGACCGCGAGAGGCGAGGACGTCGCGCGGCTCCACTCGGGTGATCTCTCGATCTGGAGCGCGATGGGCGAGCAACTGAGGCGCCTTGGGCGCAAGGGGATCGCATATACGGTGACGCCCGGCGTGCCCGCCTTTGCCGCCGCATCGGCTGCGCTGAAACGCGAACTGACGCTGCCTGGTCTCGGGCAATCGCTGGTGCTGACCCGCACGTCCGGCCGGGCCTCGCCAATGCCCGAGCGCGAGACGCTGGCTGCTTTCGCCGCAACCGGCGCGACGCTTGCCATCCATCTGTCGATCCATGCTGTGGAGCATGTCGTGGGCGAGCTCACGCCGTATTACGGCGCCGATTGTCCAGCCGCGGTCGTAGCGCGGGCTTCGTGGCCGGACGAACGCATCGTGCGCGCCAGGCTCGGCGAACTCGTCGACGCTTTGCGCGAGACGCCGATCGAACGCACGGCGCTCATTCTTGTAGGCCCTGTGCTCGGGGCGGAAGATTTTCGCGAGAGCGAGCTTTACAATGCTGATTATGTGCGCCGCTTTCGTGCGGGCCGCTCACCGCGCGAGGGCGAATGAAGTCGGCGGACCGGGGAACACCCGCCTCGCGACGGGCGATGGCGCCGGACGAGGGCGCGGCGCTAAACCTTCCGAAACCCGCTGCTCGCGAGCACGCGCCCGTCGCGGCCGACGACGACGGTCTCAAGCTCGCCGGGCTGGCCGGCGAGGACGCCTGCGGCCGTCGCCCATGCGCCATCGGCGACGAGCGCGGCCAAGTCGAAGCCCGCCGCTTGAGCCAGTTCGAGCGCATGCAGCCCGCTGTTGGCGCTGGCGATCGCCCCGGCAAGCGCTGGCTCGCCGGCGGCGTCCGCCACGCGCCCGGCGAGCGCCGCAAGATCGACGGCGCCGCGCTTCGAATGCAAATCCAGCTTGCCCTCGGCGAGCTTGGTCATCTTCGCCGGACCGCCGGCGATGGTGAGGCGCGCGACGGGATGCTGGCGCAGATATTTCAGGAGCCCGCCGACGAAGTCGCCCATCTCGATCAGCGCATGATCGGGAAGGCCGTAAAGCGCACGGATCGCACTCTCGGACGTCTCGCCGGTCGCGGCGCCGATATGCGCGCAGCCACTGGCGCGTGCGACGTCCACCCCACGGTGGATCGAGTGGATCCAGGCCGAGCACGAATAGGGGATGACGATTCCCGTCGTCCCCAGGATCGACAGGCCGCCGATGATGCCGAGCCGTCCGTTGGCGGTGCGCTTGGCGATCCTCTCGCCGTCGGGCACAGAGATCTCCACGATCGCGTCGGCGCCTACGCCGAACCTCGCGGCGACTTCTTCAAGATTGGCGCGGATCATCGCGCGCGGCGCCGGATTGATCGCGGGCTCGCCCACCGGCAGCGGCAGGCCGGGTCGCGTCACTATGCCGACGCCTTCGCCGGCTTTGAAGATCACGCCCGCGGTCTGCGGCGCGAGGCGCACGGTGGCGACGATGAGCGCGCCATGGGTGACGTCCGGATCGTCGCCCGCGTCCTTGACGATGCTCGCGCGGGCGAAATCGGCCCCGAGCTCCTGGGTCGCCAGAGCAAATTCGGGCCGAAGACCCTTCGGCAGCGCGACGGGGACGGGATCGGGAAAGGCGCCGGTCAGCAGCGCCTCGAACGCGGCGCGCGCGGCGCCGGCGGCGCAGGCGCCGGTGGTCCAGCCGCGCCTGAGCGGCGCCGTGCTTTCCGCCTCAGACATCCGCGTTGGCCTAGCGCGCGTCATCGGGTCTGCCTAGAGGGCCGCCTGTGACCCGGGGGCTCATGATCGCCGCGCCCCGCTCCGGCAGCGGCAAGACAACAGTGACGCTCGGTCTTTTGCGCGCGTTCCGGCGCCGCGGCGTCGACGTCGTCGGCCTCAAGTCCGGCCCGGACTATATCGACCCTGCCTTCCATGCCGCGGCCTCGGGGCGGGAAGGCGTCAACCTCGATTCCTGGGCCATGGCGCCCAGGCTTCTGGCGACGCTTGCGGCGCGGGCGGCGGAACAAAGCGCGCTTGCGCTGTGCGAGGCGTCGATGGGGCTGTTCGACGGCGTGCCGGCCGACGCCGGGCGCACCGGCGCCTCCGCCGATGTGGCGGCGGCGCTTGGCCTGCCGGTCCTGCTCGTCATCGACGTCAGCGGTCAGGCGCAATCGGCGGCGGCGATCGTCAAGGGCTGCGGGACTTATGACGGGCGCCTGAGGGTCGCGGGCGTCATCGTCAATCGCGTCGGCAGCGAGCGCCATCGCCGGCTGGTCACGCAAGCGATCGAGGCGATCGGCGTTCCGGTCGTCGGCGCGCTGCCGCGCAATGACACGATCGCGCTGCCCGAGCGCCATCTGGGCCTCGTGCAGGCGGGGGAGACCGATGCGCTCGACGCGCGGCTCGAGAGAATCGCTGATTTCGTCGAGACGCATGTCGATTGCGCCCGGGTGTTCGCTTTGGCGGGCGAACTCGACTGCGTTTCGTCCGCGTCCGCGGCCGCGCCCGTCGCGGTTCGGCCGCCGGGACAGCGCATCGCGCTCGCGCGCGATGCGGCGTTCTCCTTCATCTACCCGCATCTCGTGCAAGGCTGGCGAGCGGGCGGGGCCGAGATCGTCGCGTTCTCGCCGCTCGCCGATGAGCCGCCTCCGGAGGACTGCGACATGTGCTGGCTTCCGGGCGGCTATCCCGAATTGCACGCCGGGCGGCTTGCCGCGGCAACCCGGTTTCGTCGGGGTCTCAGCCGGTTCGCCGAGAGGCGTCCCGTGCACGGCGAATGCGGGGGCTATATGGCGCTGGGCGAAAGCCTGATCGACGCCTCGGGGGTTGCGCACGCGATGGCGGGTCTGCTTGGCGTCGAGACCAATTTCGAAAAGCGCCGCATGACGCTCGGCTATCGCGAGGCTCGAATCGCTTCGAGCTGCGCGCTCGGGGCGAAGGACGCTCTCCTGCGGGGTCACGAGTTCCACTATGCGACCGTCTCCGCGGACGGCGGCGACGATCCTTTCGCCTTTGTTCGCGACGTCTATGGCGCCCCGGAAACGCCGTCAGGCTCGCGAAGAGGCCGTGTCACCGGCTCGTTTTTTCACGTGATCGCCGAGGCGTGAGCCTTGGCGTGAGGCCAGACGTGCGGCGCGCAGTCGCAGGCCCTGTGCAGGGGACAGCGCTCTGCGGCTTTTGTCCGCTTACAGCGAAAAAATGAAAGCGCGCCCTTGTTCAGACCGGATCGCGATGGCATTTCTCTCTTGTCGAAGCCTTGCTTTCGGGCGCAGTCCCAGTCTTCTACGTCTTTTCATTTAGAGAATGCGGACAATGACAAAATTTGCTTTTCTCGCCGTCCTTTCTGCGCTTGCCGCGCCGATCGCGGGCCTTGCGGCCGAGGCCCAAAACAACGGTGGTATGGTCGCTCCGCAACTCGCCAAGCCCGCGCCGGGGCAACTTCTGAATGAGGACTATCTGACGGGCACCGGCGCGACCGTTCCGCGGCCCGGCGTTCCGCAGGGGTCGGGTCCGACACCGCTCGACAGGACCATCCGGCGGGAGGACAACCGCATCGACAACAGCATTTGCACGGATTGCTGACCACAGGGGGCAAGGAACGCGCGCCGGTTTGCCGCTGCGGGGCTCGCTAAACCAGGGGCGCATAGTCCCCGCGCCGGCGCGCCAGAACCGGCTCGTCTAGGCCCTCATTGAGGCTCACGACGGCGCCGAGGATGATCGCGTGGGAGTGGCGTTCGATCACCTCTTCGACCAGGCAATCGAACGCCGCGAGCGCATCGGCGAGGACAGGGGCGCCCGTCGAAAGCGTGGTCCATTGCGTCCCGTCGAAGCGCCGGGGTCCATGCGCGCCGCTGTGGCCGCTGAAGCGGTGGGCGACGGCCTGGTGGCGGAAGGAAAGCAGGTTCACCGAGAAAGCGCCCGCCTCGCGCAATCTGGCGAGCGTCGACGAGGAGCGCGCGAGGCAGACAATGAGCGTCGGCGGGGCCAGCGACAGGGATGCGAGCGAGATGACCGTGCAGCCGGCGCGGGTTTCGCCGTCGCCGCACGCCACGATCGCTACTCCCGAAGACAACGCTCGCATCGCATGTCGAAAGGCGCCGCTGTCGGCATGGCGCAAGCGCCGGTCGCTCACGCTTCCCACCGCTCGTGGTCGCCGCCGCGCGACAGCCGCTTCGCCAAGGCCGGAGCGAACATGCAGATCCCTCACGGCGCGTTTTTGACCCGCCGGCGCCGATCACAAAGCGGGTTAACGCCTTAATTGGCCGCGCGCCGGGGGCCTGTCAAGGAACGGAAATTGCCGTCCAGCGGCTTAATCCATGACGATGACCGACATCATCCGCCCGTAATCCGGCTCCTTGCGATGCGTGGCGCGGCGATAGCTGAAGAATCGGCGCTCGTCGGCGTAAGTATCGAGCCCCAGATCCTCGAAGCGTCCAACGCCGGCGCGTCCGGCGCGCTCGCCGATATAGGCGTTGAGGTTGAACATCGAGTGGCCCGCTTTGCAGCTCGGGGCGAAATAGCCCGCGGTGTCTTCCCCAGCCTCTGCGAAGGCCGTGACGAACTCCGGGCCAACCTCATAGGATCTGTGGCCGATGCAGGGCCCAAGCGCAGCCGCAATATCGTCCCGTTTGGCGCCGAGCTTCTCCATAGCCGAGACGGTGGCTTCGACCACGCCCGAGAGCGCCCCCTTCCATCCCGCATGGGCCGCACCAATGACGTGGGCGCGCCTATCGGCGAATAAGATCATGCCGCAGTCGGCGCCCGTCACGCCGAGCGCAAGGCCGGACGTCGCCGTAACAAGCCCGTCGCAGCGGGGGCGCCCGTCCGGCCGCCAGAGTTCCGCGATCGCGATCGCGTCGGCCGAGTGAATCTGGTAGGGCACGGCAAGGCTTTCGGGCGTGATTCCGAGCGCAGCCGCGGCCCGGGTGCGATTCTCGGTGACCGCGTCGGGCGCATCACGCGAGCCAACGCCGACGTTCAGCGACGCATAGACGCCCTGAGAAACGCCGCCGAGGCGGGTGAAAAACCCGTGCCAGAATCCCGGAAGCCGCAGCGACTCCGCGGTCAGAAACTGAACCGCGCTCACGGGGACTTCGAGCTCGGGGGTTGAAAGCCGGGCGGGGGCGGCAGCCCGCGGGTGGCGATCGTCATCGCCTTGAAAAGGGCGCCCATCTCGCCCTGACCCTTGCCCACCAGCCGCGCCCGCGCGCGCTCGAATTCCTGCGCATGATCGAGCGTGGCGCGTTCGGCAAGCGCCTTTGTCCGCAAGTCGATGCCGATGGCGCGCAGAAAATCGCCCTGGTCGATCGGGCCATAGACGGCGGCGCCGGCGGCGCTTGCGCTGCGCGCCATGGCGGCGAAATCGACATGAGCGGTAAGGTCGCACTCGCCAGGCGCGATAAGCGGGTCGACATAGCGGTGGGCGCGCAGGGCCTGCAGCGTGTCGCCAAATCGGGTCGTGACATGGCCATAGTCGATCATGAGCGCCGCGCCGCCCTGTTTCGCGAGCCGCGCGCCGAGTTCAAACATCACCCGATGGCCGGAAGGGCTCACTTCGAGGACTTCGCCGTTTGTCGCGCTGGCCCTGATATAGGGTTCAGGCTTATCGGCGACAGCGAAGGCGAGCGCGCCCTCCTCGTTCACACGCACGGTGCGCTCGCGCCACTGGCCATTAATCCGCACGAACTGGCGCACCGGCAAGGCATCGAGAAACTCGTTCCCGATCACGATCGCCGGGCCGTCCGGGATTTCCTTGAGAGTCTGCGCCCAGGATACCGCCACGCCGCAATCGACAAGCAATTCGTGCTGCATCGCCGCGAGCGCCGGGCTCGTCTCGACAAGCCTGACGTCGAGAGCGTTGCGAAAAGCGGGAACGATGCGACCGGCGCGCAGCGCATCGCTCATCAGCGTGCCTCGCCCCGGCCCGAGTTCGACGAGGCGGACCGGATCAGGAGCGCCCATGCTCGACCAAACTTCAGCCGCCCAAAGCCCGATCAACTCGCCGAACATCTGCGATATCTCGGGCGCCGTCGTGAAATCGCCGGTCGCGCCGAATGGATCCCGGGTCATGTAGTAACCGAGATCGGCATGGGCGAGCGCCAACTGCATATATTGCTCGACCGTGATCGGGCCGCGCTCCGCGATCATCGCCTTGATTTCATCGAGGAGCTCAGTCACGGCGCCGCGCCCCGCCGATAGCTCCACGCCAGCATTCCGACGCCGAAGATGATGAGGGGAAGCGAAAGGACCATGCCCATCGTCAGTCCCCGCCCCAGGGCCTCAAGGCGCGGATCGGGTTCACGAAAGAATTCGCTGAAAATGCGCGCCGCGCCATAGACGATGGCGAACACGCCCATAATGACGCCTGGACGGCGCAGCGCGCCCTTTCGCGCCAGCGCATAAAGAATGACAAACGCCAGCAGTCCTTCAAGCAGCGCTTCATAAATCTGACTTGGGTGGCGCGGCTGGCCATCCGTCCCTGGAAAGATGACAGCCCATGGCACGTCGGTCGGGCGGCCCCACAGCTCGGGGCGGATGAAGTTCGCGATTCGGCCAAGGAAGATGCCAATCGGCGCCACGAGCGAGCAGAGGTCGAGGGTGGTCAGCGTCGGCGCGTTGTAGCGCCGGCAGAACAGGAGGACGCCAATGAGCGCGCCGATCAACCCGCCATGAAAGGCCATCCCGCCTTCCCAGATTTTGAAAATCTCGATCGGATGCGAGAAGTAGTAATGCGGATCGTAGAACAGCACATTGCCGAGGCGACCCCCGATGATGACGCCGAAGGCGCAATAGACGAGCAGATCGTCGATGCTCTCGGCGCTCGGGCGTTTTCTGCCGTTCCAGTACCGGTCGTCGGAGACGATCCGGCGAATCAGCAGCCAGCCCAGAACAAGGCCGGCGATATAAGCCAGCGCATACCAGCGAATGGCCAGCGGACCCCAGTGCACGAGAATGGGATTGATCGCCGGGAAAGGGAGGACGAGTATCGGCATCGGGGGCATGCAGATGCTCTGGGGCCGCGCCGACGTCAAGTCGGGGCGCCATATCGAGCCCGAGTCGTTCGCGGATCGGCCACGGAATAGGCGCGAGTGTTCGACGCATCGCCGCAAGGTGGGCCACGATTCGCGCCTTTCTGTAAAGCTTGGAGATTGCGGCGCAAGCTGGCCGCGAGGCGCCAATCTTGCGTTCGCCACCCCACTCGGGCAGGGAGGGCAAGCGGGGCGCCAGGTGAGCCGTTGATATCGAGGACTGGGATGAAACGCCTTCACGACGCCGCATGGCCGGTCATCGGCCTTGGCGCCGTGGCGGTGTCGTCGTGGCTTCTCTTCAAGGATTTGCACGGGCTTTCACTCGTCAGCCTGACAAGCGCGCTCCTCTCGATCTCGCTCGCCCGATGGCTTCTCGCGATCGGTTCGACCTGCCTCGCCTATGCGGCGCTCGCCTGGTACGATCAGATCGCGCTCATGCATTTGGGCCGCCGCCTCAGCTGGCGATATGTGGCGGTGGCGTCGTTTACGGCCTATGCGCTCGCCCATAATATCGGCGCTTCGGTGCTCTCGGGCGCGGTGGTGCGGTATCGAGCCTATTCCGAGAAAGGCCTCAGCGTTGGCGAGATCGGCGGGCTCGTCGCTTTCTGCTCCTTCACGTTTGCGCTCGGCGCCGCAACAGTAGGCGGCGCTTGCCTGCTGTTTCACCCCAGGCTGGCCGAGCGCTTCGCCAACGCGCCGCTCTGGCTCGGTCAGGCTCTCGCGGGGGTGCTGGTCGGGCTGCCCAGCCTGTATGTCGTCGGCGCCCTTCTGCATTTTCCCCCGCTCAAGATCGGCCCCTTCGAACTTGTCTACCCGCGTCCGGCCGTCGCGGCGCGCCAACTGCTCGCTGGCCCTCTCGAACTCGTCGGCGCGTCGGGCATCATCTATTTCGCGCTTCCCCCGGCCGCCAATCCCGGCTTCGTGATCGTGCTCGGCGTCTTCGTCGCCTCGTTTTCGCTCGCCCTTGTGAGCCACGCGCCCGGAGGCCTCGGCGTGCTCGAGGTCACATTCCTGAGGGCGATGCCGGACGCGCCGCAGGCCAACGTGGTCGCGGCCTTGCTGGTGTTCCGGCTTCTGTATCTCATCCTGCCGCTGATCTTCGCGCTCATCGTCGTTTTGGACTATGAGCGCAAACGCTGGCGCGCCCCTTTGCCGGCGAGAGGAGTTGACCCCGATGGCCCCGGCAATCTCGATCAATGACCAGGACGTTCTTCTGGTCATTGACCTGCAGGCCGATTTCATGCCGGGCGGAGCGCTGGCGGTCGATCGCGGCGACGAGATCGTTCCGCTCGTCAATCGGCTGGCTCGCCGGTTCGAAAACGTCGTCATCACCCAGGACTGGCATCCCCCGATCCACGCCTCGTTCGCCGCGGCGCATGAAGGCGCAAAGCCCTTCGACACCAAACGCCTGCATTACGGCGACCAGACCCTGTGGCCGGAGCATTGCGTGCAGGGAACGCCGGGCGCGGCGCTCCACCCGGACCTTGCGGTCGATCCTGCCTTCCTTATTCTGCGCAAGGGCATGCACCCGGGCGTCGACTCCTACTCGGCCTTCGTCGAGGCCGACGGCTTAACGACGACCGGGCTCGGGGCGCTGCTCAAGGCACGCGGCGTGAAGCGGGTCTTCGCCTGTGGTCTCGCGACCGACTTTTGCGTCGCGCATTCGGCATTGGACGCGCGGCGCGAAGGCTTCGCGACCTTTGTGATCGAGGACGCCTCAAAGGCGATCGACGCCAACAATTCGCTGAGCGAGGCCTGGGCGCGGATGAACGCCGCCGAGGTCCGGCGCATCCAGTCCGGCGAACTCCTCGGCGAGCCAAGTCCATAAACGCTCCTGAACGCCTATAAACGCAAGTCGATTTGGGTCTGCCAGCCGAAAGGGTTTATTCCCTCGTCAACCGCAACACATCCGCGCGACTTCAGGGGCGGCGGTTGAAGATTGACCACCTCGCGTGCCAATCCTACATAACGTCATGACCCGGCTCATCGACAGGACCGAAGAGCGCGCGAGCGTGCGCGCCGTGCGCCATCCCGAGAAGGCCCACCGGCCGGACCAGCCGGTCTCGCGCAAGCCGCCCTGGATCCGGGTTCGCGCCCCCGGTTCGCCGGTGTTCGCCGAGACCATGAGCCTGGTGCGCGAGTTCAAGCTTGCGACGGTGTGCGAGGAGGCGCGCTGCCCCAACATCGGCGAATGCTGGGACAAGCGCCACGCCACCTTCATGATCATGGGGGACACCTGCACCCGCGCCTGCGCCTTCTGCAACGTGCGCACCGGGCTGCCGGGCCCGCTCGACGACGACGAGCCCGCGCGGATTGGCGAGGCGGTCGCCAGGCTCGGCCTCAAGCATGTCGTCGTGACCTCGGTCGACCGTGACGATCTTGGCGACGGCGGGGCAGGGCATTTTGCGCGCACGATCACCGCCATTCGCTGCGCCGCGCCTGGCGCCACGGTCGAAGTGCTGACGCCCGATTTCCTGCGCAAGGACGGCGCGCTCGAGACGGTCATCGCGGCGAGGCCGGACGTGTTCAACCACAATCTCGAAACCGTGCCGGCGAAATATCTGACCGTGCGACCGGGCGCGCGCTATTTCGCCTCTCTGAGGCTGCTCGATCGGGCGAAGGCGTTGGATCCGTCCCTGTTCACCAAGTCGGGGCTGATGGTGGGCTTGGGCGAGCAGCGCAACGAAGTGCTGCAGGTCATGGACGACATGCGCGCGGCGAACGTCGATTTTCTCACCATCGGCCAATATCTCCAGCCGACGCCGAAGCACCACGCGGTCGAGCTGTTCGTGACGCCCGAGGCGTTCGCCGAATACGCGGCGATCGGCCACGCCAAGGGTTTCCTGCTGGTGTCGTCGTCGCCGCTGACCCGCTCCTCGCACCACGCCGGCGAGGACTTCGCCCGCCTCAAAGCGGCGCGAATGGCGCGGCTTGAGCGGAGCGCCGGCGTTGACCCGCCGGGATTGAGGCTGTAGGGCAGAGCGCGCCTTCGGGCGCTTCGGGCGAGCGCGTAGCTCAATAGGTAGAGCATCTGACTTTTAATCAGAGGGTCGTGGGTTCGATTCCCACCGCGCTCACCAAGCGAAATCAAAGACTTATCGGCGCATCCTAATTGATGATTTCGAGACGTTCAGCTGAGCAGCCGGGGAAGCATCGAGTCGTCTGGGAGCCCTGATTCGGCGACATACGACTGTTGATATCGCATGAAGCCGAGGATGATCCCGGGCTTTCGGTTCTGTGAGCGCGGATTCCGCTGGCCGGGCGCTGCCTGTCGGGACCGAAAGCTTCTCGACCAACCTCTTTCACAACGTCGGCTGTATTAACATTTATAATATGTATTTAACTTGGAAAGCGCGCAGATTTTGAGCGCGGAACTAAACGGGGTCATAACACGCTGAAATGATTAGGGCGCGCCGGTAAAATGGCGGCTACGCCGCGCGCCGGGGTTGGTGGCTATGCCCGCGAGCGCGCCGCTTTCAGACCGTGGTTGGCGTCGGTATGGCGAAGGTGGACGGCGGGTCGAGCCGGGTCCATTTGGTGTCGGAAAAGACGCGGAAGTCCCCTCCGCGGTTGTTTGATTTTCGCCAATCCCGAAAGGAATCGTTACTCACATATTGGTTGGCTTCCCTCCCCCGCGCAAATTCGTTGGCTTTGAAGTAGTTCATACTCGCGCTGTTGTTGTCTTCGTTCCAGATCCCAAGCGCCTGTAGGCCGTCGAAGTCATAGGAGTCCGCAGCGTAGACCCCGACGTCAGTAATGTTGACGATTTGAGCCTCCTGTTTGTGCGGGTAGACGTCGTACGGAGAGGTTGACGGCGCCCATGTGTCGAGCATTCCGGGCTCCACCGTCCCCGCGATGAGCACGCGAAGATCGAACCGCCCGAGCGCAGCGGTCAGGCCATCAATGCTATGCTCCACGCCATCAACCGGCCGGTGGTTGATGTAGTCCTCGTCGACCTGGTCCATCGAGCCCGTCTGCGGTCCAAACTTCATACGCACCCCGACCGGGAGAAGGATAGTCCGATCGAGCATTTTCCTGATTTCAGCCTTCGCGGCCGGGTTGACCCATATTTTTTTGTCGATGATGTCTTGGTAGGTGTCGTTGGCGCGATCAAAGCTCAGGACCCAATCCATCTTTATGATCGATGAGACCGGAGGCGTGTACTGCGGATACGCGATAGCCGGACGGCTGAACCAGATATCCATCAATTGCGCGCCTTGCACGAACCCGTTGGCGCGCATGATGCCCGGAATGTTCGTAACCGACGTCAAGCCCATGACTGACCTCTCCGAGCCCGCCAAATTGGGGAAGCAGCCACGATCCGACGCACGTCGCTGTGACTGCCGTCACAGATCGCAAAAAGAAAGGGGCGGCCGGAACGCCGCCCTCTCGATTGCTCCGATCGCCGGTCCTGCGCAGCGCCGGTCACCTCAATGAGCCCGACGAGAGCCTCCGGAGCGTCCGGCGCGCCGATCCCGCTCGTTTCCTCTGGCCCACGGGCCCATGCCTCAGCAGGAGACTTGAGGCTTCCAGACGGTGAGACAGGATCCGTTGTTCATCAGGACATTGCCGCCCTCGCCCAAGGACGCCTCGGGGGACGAGCCGCCAAATCCCTGAGCGCCTCCTCTCATGGGAATCACGCAACGGTAATTCGGAGGTCCGGTCGTGTGCGTGGCGGTCTTGAAGGTGCTCCCTATCCCGCACAGGTCGACATA
Organism: Roseiarcus sp.; assembly: GCA_036489975.1. GTDB lineage: Bacteria > Pseudomonadota > Alphaproteobacteria > Rhizobiales > Beijerinckiaceae > Roseiarcus. Next base: position 35,541 of record DASXES010000135.1, on the reverse strand, counting down.
ATTGTTTTTGACAAACACATTTTGGTACACGCCGTAACCGGCCCACCAGACGGACTGGATCGCTTGGCAGCCGCGGCCCTTGCAGAAGATGGAGCCGGCGGCGCCAGTGGAATCAATAATATTTCCCACCCACACGTTGTTCTCATAGTCGGCTGTATTCACAGAGGCTTGAAATATAAGCCCAAAGCCGCAGTTCCGGTTGCAAGTCACGGTCCACGGGACGTTGAGGACATAATCCCCCGGCGAGCCGTCGCAGGTGTTGTTCGGGCACGCCGCGATCACCGGCACCAGAGCGGGCGGAGGTTTCATTCGGTAGGCGTCGAAAGCGTGTATGCCGTTGATGGGCATTCCGACGCTTGGATAAGTGCCCGGGTAGCTCATCTTGATCGCGGTCACGTGCAGGATATTGCTTCCAGCCGTGGAGGTCCCGTTCATGGCTCCGGCCGGCAGATTGACGATGGCGCAGGTCAAACACGAGGTCGCGCCGGCGCCGTTGTCGAGCGTCAACCAGGTGTCGAACTTCTCGATCAACGCGTCTATCCCGGAACAATTACATGGGGTCTGTCCTCTGGGCGCGGAAGGTCCATTGTAAAACGCGGTCAACCAGCCGTCGCCGTGAGCCGCGAAGGCGGTCGGACCGTACATATTGACCCCTTCGAAATAATTATGACTGGCGTTCAGGGCTCCAGTCGTGAAGCATCGCGAGGGGCAATGAATAAAAGCGTTATACTCGAGAGTGAGCTTGTCATTGATATTGGCTCTTGGCCCGCCGGCCACGAAGATAAACATAGAGCGTGAACCCGGCGGCTCCCACAGCGCGTCCATGAGGCCGGTTGCGTCGTTACGAAGCCTGAACACCGAATTCCTGATCGTCAGAGACGAGCATCCCTGAAGATTATAGGCGGCGACGGCGATGTTGCGGTACGTCGAATTCAGGTCAAAGACGAAATAACTGTCGTGAATGACGCAAGGCCCGGTCACCGCGCGGGTGATGGTGAGGCCCATGCCGTGGCCGGTTGCGTTTCCCTGATAGGAGAAATCAAACGGGCCGATGTCGACCTCCTTCGAGGTCGCGCCGTTGCATATGATCACGTTGGCGGCGCCGCCCTTGGCGCACTTGGCGGGGTTGCCGTCGCCGTAATTCGGACTTGAGGAATTGGTCGGGTCGGTCGCGCTTCCGGGGCTTGCAAACCCGGTTCCGACCGTCGAAACGCCGACGGGATAGTCGACGCCGGCGACCGCCCACGGCGGATGGCAGTTGGCTTTCCCCTTGCAGCCGCCCGTCGAGACATAGACCTGGCCGCTCTGCCTCGCGTAGCCGGCGAAAAAGTCCGAATGCTGGATGGTGTACGCGCTCGCGGGAGGCGCGCCAGCGCAGCCGTCGTTCAGGCTTGCGCTCGCCCAACCGCCGCAAGCGCCAGACTGAGCCGGCCCTGGAGAGGTTTGCGCCAGCGAACTGTGAGTGAGGCCAGCTTGGGCCGCAGCCAGCGCCGCGATCAGGCCAATCAGAACGCCAAGCCTCATCTGTCGCGCTCCCTAATCTGCATCAGCCCCTGACCGCCGGGCCGGTCCATCGGCGCCGTGGCGTGCGCGAGCGCAAAAATCAGCCCCTTGTCGAGCAATAAGGCGCGCTCTTGGCTGAACCGTCAATCCCGGGAACGGAATTGCGGCTTAAAGCCGCCTGGCGGGCCGGCGAGCTCGATGGAAGGTCAGCTCCGCCCGTCGCGGGTCGGGTTCGACAGGTCTTTCCGTAAACGATAGGATCGCAGGTCAGCTTGGCCGGTTGCGGCGCTTTTCGCGGAGTAAAGCACGCGAATTCAAGCAATCCGGAACAGGCTGCGATTCGATCGAATTGCGGCATGCGTTAGCACCAGAACCCGGTTGGAGGTCCAAATGGACCAAGTACACCTTGTATGGCTGGGCCTTGTCGCCCTCTTCGTCGTTATCGCCCTGGTGTTGGCGGCCTTGAAGTCTCTCCCGGTCCGCCCCCGCAGGTGAGGCACAGGGCCGTTCAGCCGCCTGCGCGACCATGGGCTCGCGCCGCCCGGCCGCGCGAAGAAGCGAGATGAAGCTTTCGTTCAAGCTCGATTGCGCTCAGGCCAACCCGCCGTCCGCTGTCGCGTTTTACGTCCCTTGAGCTGGCCCTTGGGATTTGGTGGACTATATTGGTAGACTATTATAACACGCTTTCCTGCCGTTGGATCGGCGGAAGCGGTGGCGGCGCGCCCGGGGTTAGGACGAGATCGTGCTCACGAAGAAGGGGAAATATGGCCTCAAGGCCATGGTGCATCTGGCGGGACTGGCGCCTGGCAAGCTGGCTCAGGTCGCCGACATCGCCGAAACCAATTCGATTTCGAAAAAGTTTTTGGATCATATCCTGACCGAACTCAGGCATGCCGGCCTCGTCTATTCCAAGAAGGGGAAGGGCGGGGGGTATGCGCTCGCCCGCCCGCCCCATGACATCCCGGTCGGAGCGATCGTGCGCGCCCTCGACGGCCCTCTCGCCCCCCTTCCATGCGCTTCGGTCACCGCATTCCGCCCGTGCGAGGATTGCGCCGATCTTAAAGGCTGTCCGGTCCGCCTCATCATGGTCGACGCGCGCAACGCCATCGCCAACGTGCTCGACCACTGCACGCTGGCGGAGATGCGCGCGCGCGCCTCCGCCGATGATCGGGCGCTGATGTATCACATTTAGGGTTTGGTTTACCTTGGGCGCCCCTGACTGACATGGCGCGAGCCGAAATCCTTTAGCCGGAATCCGTAAAGGCGCGGCTCGCCCCGGGCGCAAAAGCCCGCGACCGGGGCGAGCGGCGGCGAAGCAAGCGCCGGTTACGCGAGGCTTGCGTATAAGGCCTGCGTATGATGCGATGAACTTGAACCATCGCCGTCATCTCGGCGCAAAACCATTGGGAGTCTGGCTCATGGACGCGTCTTTTCCAATGGCCGGCCCCGACACGCAGGGGGCCGTCCGCGACGAGGTGCTGGCGCGTTTCGCGGCGACCGAGAACCCCCGCCTGCGCGAGATCATGCTGAGCCTGATCCGCCACCTGCACGCCTTCGTGGGCGAGACGAAGATCACCTGGGCGGAATGGGAGCGCGCGATGGCGTTCTTCGCCACCGCGGCCGGGGTGACCGGGCCGGGGCGCAACGAATTCATCGCTCTTTCGGATTCGATCGGGGTCAGCATGCAGGTGCTCGCCGCGTCGCAGCCCAAGCCGGTAGGGGCGACGATCCCGACGCTGATCGGACCGTTCTTCATTGACGATGCGCCTGTGTTCCCGGCCGGCGCGGACATCGCCAACGGCGCCTCGGGCGAGCCGCTCTACGTTTCCGGTCGTGTGCTCGACACAATGGGCGCGCCGGTCGCCGACGCGGTCTTGAACGTCTGGCAGTCCGACGATCGCGGCCTCTACGACGTCCAGGACAATTTCGACCCGGCGTCGATGTGGGGCCGCGGCCGGATCGCATGCGATCCCCAGGGGCGGTACGCGTTCTGGAGCGTGATGCCGACCGCCTATCCGGCGCCGATGGACGCGGCGCTCGGCGAACTGATCAATGCGACGACGAAGCGCTGGTGGCGGCCCGCGCATCTGCATTTTGCGATCCAGACCCGGACCGCCGACCCGCTGGTGACGCATATTTTCGTGCGCGGCAGCGACTACATCGACGAAGACGTCGCCTTCGGCGTCCGCCCGACGCTGATCGCCGACTTCCGCGCCCATCCGCCCGGCCAGGCGCCGGACGGGAAGCGGATGGACCGGCCGTTCCGCACGCTGGACTATGACTTCGTACTGACCCGCGGCGGGGAAGGCCGGCGAACGGGTGAGGAAGCGGTAGGGCACGCTCCCCGCCCTGAGCCGTAAAGGCCGCCCGGAACGTCGCCTTTACGGCTGTCCGGCGCTCGCGCCTTAAGCCCGTTCCAATTGAGCGCGACGCATCGCGCTTCGATCCGCGCAACGGCGCGGGCGCGCATTCGCGCTTCGGCCATGAAGGCGATGATCGGTTCCCATCATCGAGTCCGGGTATAACGCCGCGATGCGGGCGCTCTGGCGATAGCCGGGGAAGCCGAGGCCGGCGAATCCCGCAAGCCCCCTTGCCCAGCCTACAGCGGTTTCGACCCCGCGATGCGAGCCCGAAACGACTGGCCCGGGGGAAATCACAAAACGCAGGCGTTTTGGGTGTTTGACAAATTTTCTTATTGTATTACTAATGCGCAAGTCCGTTGGTTTCTGGGCGGTCCGCTGGCCGTATTCATCCCCAGGAACAATTTGGACGAGACTCGAACTGCAGGGCACGGTCGGCTCGGCGCTGGCGATCGAGCGCAAGAAAGGCTTCGAGGCCGTCATCTCGCTCTTTCCGCAAATGAAGATCGTGAAGACCCAGAGCGGCACCGACGGCGGCAAGCAGGTGATGGAGGCCTTCATCAAGGCGACCGACAACCTCAAGGGCGTCTGCGGCGTGTTCGCGCACAACGACAACATGCAACTCGGCGCGATCCAGGCGATGAAGGAAGCCGGCCTCAAGCCCGGCAAGGACTTCCTGATGGTGTCGGTCGACTATGTGCTGGCGATGAAGCAGGCGCTCGCCGCGGGCGATTCGAACGCTTCGGCGCGAATATCTACGCGATTGGCGGTGATCGCGTCTCGGCGGCGCTGATGGGCATGCCGATGCGGCGCACCACGGTTGCGATCTATGCGCTCGGCGGGTTCTACAGCGCGCTTGGCGGCGTGATCTATGCGCTCTATACGTCGTCGGGCTATCCGCTGGCGGGAACGGGCAGCGAGCTCTCGGCGATCGCCGCGGTGGTGCTTGGAGGCACGGTGTTGACGGGCGGCGTGGGCATGGTCGCGGGCACGCTGTTCGGCGGCATGATTCTCGGCCTCATCGCCACGCTTATCAATTTCAACGGCTCGCTCAACGGAGCATGGATCATGATCAGCGGCGGCGTTCTCCTTTTCCTGTTCATTGTCATGCAGCGGTCCTTGCTGTCATCCTTCCGGCTCAGAGGCGCCGCTTGAAATTCGCTCAAGGTCCATGGCGCGGGTTTCCAAACAATTGACTTCGACGGCCCAGCGAGGGCGCGCCGGGCCGCTTCGATCGGCGGCCGGGGGCGCGCTGCGCCGCGACCGCGCCGACCAGGCGTTTGACCGCAACCTCCACGCTTCGCTCGCTGGCAGGCTCGGGCGGGAGATCGTCGGCGAGGTCTATCCGCCGGGTTCGCTTCTGCCCAACGCGGCCGATATGTGCGCCCGGTTCAAGGTGTCCCGCACCGCGCTGCGAGAGGCCTATAGCGTGCTGACCGCCAAGGCGATGATCGTCGCGCGGCCGAAGATCGGCACCCGCGTGCGGCCCAAGGCCGACTGGAACATGCTCGATCCTGAGGTGCTGTCCTGGCATTTGCAGTCGACGCCAACGGAAAGCTTCGTCGCCGAACTCTTTGTCCTGCGCCAGATGGTCGAGCCCGAGGCCGCCGGGCTGGCGGCCAAGGCGCACTCTCGCGCCACAATCGATCGGATCGAGGAGGCGTACCGCCGCATGGACCGGTTCAGGGACGGCGCGGGCGATCTGATCGGGGCCGATCTCGACTTCCACATGAGCATTCTCGAGGGGACCGGGAATCACTTTCTCACTGCGCTCGGCGGCCTCATCCGCACTTCGCTCGAGTGCACCTTCGAACTGAGCTGGGAGGGCGCGTCGAAAATCCAGGACGATCGCCTGCATCAGCATCGCAGCATTCTCGAGGCCGTTCGCAGCGGCTCGCCGGAACTCGCCAAGACCCGCATGAGCGAACTGCTGAGCGACTCGATCGACGATGTCCGGAAATATTTGAAGCAGCGCGACGCGGCAGGCGAACCGCCCGCCACGCGATGACGCGATGGCGCTTCATGCGCCCCTTGGCTCGCGCGCCTGCAGGCGCGCCGCCACCTGCTTGTCGTTGAGCCGGGCCTCGTAGATCGAGCGCGACTCGATCAGGCGCGCAGTCGCGGTGGCGAGGACGATCACGGCCAGCATCGGCAGCGCGAAGGCGCGCGCCTCGCCGGTCAGCTCCATCATCAGGACCAGCGAGGAGATCGGCCCCTGGGTCGTCGCCGCCAGCATCGCGCCCGCGCCGAGGAGGGCGTAAAGGCCGATTTCGCCGCCTGGATGAATCCAGAGCCAGAGCCCGCCGAGCGCCGAGCCCATGAGCGCCCCGAAGGTGAGGGAAGGGGTGAAGAGGCCGCCCGGCGCGCCGCTCGCGGCCGAAGCGACAGTGGCGAGCGGCCGCAGCACGACGAGGGCCAAAAGCGCGAGCGGCGCGAGCGGATGCCGGAACACGAGCTGGGCGACATCCTGGCCGTTGCCGAGCAGCTCGGGAAAAATGATCGACACGAGCCCGACCGCGGCGAACACCAGCGGCGGCGCGACCAGGCGGCGCCAGTCGGACGGACGCACGCGATCGGCCCACGCGATCGCGCGGACGAAGGCGATCGATGCGAGGCCGATGAGCGGCGAGGCGACGATCGCCCAGAGGTAGACGTCGGGGGCGACGGTGAAGACCGGGACCGCATACAGGGGCGCGTTGGGCACGACGAAAGCCGCCGTTTTCGCCGCGATCAGCGCCGCGGCGAGCGCCGGCAGAACGAGGCGCAGCGCCAGCGCCCCGCGCAGCACTTCGAGGGCGAAAATCGCGCCCCCGAGCGGCACGCTATAGACCGCCGCCATGCCGGCGCCGGCGCCGATCGCGACGATCAGGCGGCGCTCTTCGTCGGAGAGCCTGCCGAAGTTCGAGAACAGATTGCCGAACACCGCGCCGAACTGCTTGGGGGCCCCTTCGCGCCCGAGCGGGGCGCCCATGCCGACGATGACGATCGACAGGACGGCGCTGCCCAGCGTCCGGAGCGCCGGCATGCGGCCGGCCTGAAACCAGATCGCCGTCGTGACGTCGATGCTGTTGCCGCTGGCAAGGCGAGTGAGCAGCCATTGACCCAGGGCCGTCATGAGCCCGGCGCCGAGCAGCATGGCGACATGGAGCAGGGGACTGGCCTTTCGCGCGGCCTCGATCAGCGCCGACGGGTCGGCGACGCCCCAGGCGAGGTCCTGCACGGCCTTGAACAGCCAGGTGAGAGCCGCCGCGCCAAGGCCGGTGCAGAGGCCGGTCAGAACGATGGCGATCCAGAAACGGATCGCGCCGGGATCGCGCAGCGTGGCGGGAACGTTCGCGCCGCTCGTCGCCGCGGCGCCCGAGGCGGCGGATTGTCTTCCCGGTTCCACTGCTTGCCTCCGCCTCGGGGGCGAAAGGTCCGCGGCCGCCCGCCCCTTTGAAACGCCTAGCGCGCATGGGCGCGTTCGCCAAGGCGACGGCGGCCCGGTAGAGAGCGTCGCTCAAACTGAAATTCGCCCATGGTCTGCAAAAATGAGCCGACTTGATCCGGCTGCCTTCATTCGTATGAACCTGCCGGTCGCGACCGTGCCCGGCGTTCCCGAGATCCGGCTGCATAAAGCGCGCCCGACGAGCGGTCTGATGCGCCTCGCGCGCCAGGACGAAGACGGATTCGGCCCGCCCTACTGGGCGCATTGTTGGGCTGGGGGCCTGGCGCTTGCGCGCTATGTGCTTGACCATCCGGGCGTCGTCGCCGGCCGCCGCGTCCTCGATCTGGGCGCGGGGTCGGGTCTGGTCGGGATTGCCGCGGCGAAGGCTGGCGCGCGCGAAGTGGCCGCGGCCGAGGTGGACGCTTACGCCGTGGCCGCGCTTCGGCTCAACATGAAGCTCAACGAGGCGTCGATCTCCGTGCTGCACGGCGATGTGACAGAGCGCGCGCCGCCCGAGACCGATCTCATTCTGGTCGGCGACTTGTTCTACGCGCCCGATCTCTCGGAGCGCGTCACAGCCTTTCTCGACCGGTGTTCGGCGTGCGGCGTTCAGGCGCTGATCGGCGACCCCTGGCGCGCCCATCTGCCAATCTCGCGCCTGACGGAACTGGCGCGATACGCCGTCACGGAAGGGGAAAGCCACGCGACGAGACCGAGCGGCGTGTTCGCATTCATACCCTCCGCTGGCTCGACAACGCCGCAGGCGTAAGTCGGAAGGCCAGGCGCGCCTTGCGCCGCCTGCCGCCTTCCGTTAAGCGCGAGCGCCATGACAAGCGCCATGAATCCTGTCGACTCAGGGACCGGCGGGGGCTCGTGAGCGAAGCATCGAAGCCTGTCGCCATCATCATGGGCAGCCAGTCCGACTGGGCGGTCATGCGCCGCGCCGCCGAGACGCTGGACGCGCTCGGCGTTGCTCATGAGGCGCTGATCGTCTCGGCCCATCGCACCCCCGACCGGCTCGTCGCCTTCGCCAGGGGCGCGAAGGCCGCGGGGTTCAAGGTCGTCATCGCGGGCGCAGGCGGGGCGGCGCATCTGCCGGGCATGACCGCGGCCATGACCGCGCTTCCGGTATTCGGCGTCCCGGTCCCCTCCAGGGCGCTCTCGGGCATGGACAGCCTGCTTTCTATCGTCCAGATGCCGGCCGGCGTTCCGGTCGGGACGCTCGCGATCGGCGAGGCAGGCTCGGTCAACGCGGCGCTGCTGGCTGCGGCCGTGCTGGCGCTGAGCGACGACAAGCTTGCGGTGCGACTCGAGGCGTGGCGGGCTGAGCGCACGGCCGAGATCGCCGAGCGTCCTGAAGATCGCCCTTCCGATCCCGGGACCGCGGGGCGATGATCCTGTACCAACCCTCGATGGTCGGACCCGATCATCGCCTTGTGGTCGAAGCGCGAGGGCGCGCCCGCGCCGTTGCGCGGATCGAAGCGCGATGAGTCGCGCTCGAACAGAATTGATCTTAGGCCCCGGCGCGACGATCGGCATTCTCGGCGCGGGCCAGCTCGGGCGGATGCTCGCCATTGCCGCGCTGAAGGTGGGCCTGCGCACCCATATCTTCGCGCCCGAGGCGGCGGCGCCCGCCTATGACGCCGCGGCGGCGCGCACCGTCGCCGCCTTCGAGGACGAAGAGGCGCTTGCCCGTTTCGCTGAAGGCGTCGACGTCGTCACCTATGAATTCGAGAACGTGCCGACCGCGACAGTCGAATTTCTCGCGGAACGTGTGGCCGTGCGTCCCGGCGCCCGCGCGCTCGCGCTGACCCAGGACCGGCTCACGGAAAAGATGTTCCTGCGCGATCTTGGCCATAAGGTCGCGCCCTTCGTCGGGGTCGAGGACGCGGGCGCTATGGTGCGCGCGGTCGCCGAGCTTGGCCGCCCGGCCATTCTCAAAACCCGGCGGTTCGGTTACGACGGCAAGGGCCAGTCGCTGATCCGCGAAGGCTCCAACGTCGCTGCGGTTCATCGCACGCTGGGCTCGGCCCCGATGATTCTAGAGGGCTTCGTGGCTTTCGAACGCGAGGTGTCGGTGATCGCGGCGCGCAGCCTGGAAGGCGAGATCGCAACCTACGACCTGTGCGAGAACGAGCACGAGCGCCACATCCTCGCGCGCACCCGTGCGCCCGCGCATGTCGGCGTGGAGACGGTCGCCGAGGCCAAGCGCATTGGCGCCTCGGTGCTCGAAGCGCTCGATTATGTGGGCGTGCTGGCGGTCGAGATGTTCGTCGCCCGCGACCGCCAGGGCCACGAAGCGCTGATCGTCAACGAGATCGCGCCGCGCGTCCACAATTCCGGCCACTGGACGCTCGAGGGGGCGCAGACCTCGCAGTTCGAGCAGCATATCCGCGCCATCGCCGGCTGGCCGCTCGGGGCGACCACGCGTCGCGGCCGGGCCGAAATGCACAATCTGATCGGCGAGGACGCCGAGGACTGGCGCGACATTCTCGCCCAGCCCGATCTCAACCTGCATCTCTACGGCAAGCTCGAGATCCGGCCCGGCCGAAAGATGGGCCATGTCACGCGCGTCTTTCCCGAGACGCCGGAAGAGGGGTGACGCGCGTCTTCCCCGTGGCGCCGGAAGAGGGGTGACGTGCTTCGCCTTGACAGGCTTGTCCGCCCGTCCGTATAGGGGCGGCTCCCACGCGCCGGGCCTATCCGGCGTCGAATTTCGGGGCGGGATAGCTCAGCTGGTTAGAGCGACGGAATCATAATCCGTAGGTCCCCAGTTCAAGTCTGGGTCCCGCTACCAAAAATAGATCATACATCTCAATAGCTTATCGAACGAAGGCCGGTTCGCCCGACCTTTTTCTTTGTCGCATTTTGTCGCACCATCGCGCCAGTGTTTTTAATGGGTGCCACGACGTGGCAGTATCTAGACGCGACAAAAAAGCGACAAAGGCCCCTCTTTCTCAATGGCGTCAGGCCAACGGCCGCGCTGGCCCTCGCCCCTGACTGGATTGCCTATTCTGACGCCCCTCCGACGGTGGCCGACCGCGATCTCTACGCGACACGATCGGCACCGGCGGCCCCGCCATCGTCGAACGGTTCGCTCGCTTGCCCCATCGCCGCCGGCGCCCAGGAGGACAGTTTCGATTACCAGATGAACGTCTTCGAGCATGACGGCTTGCCCTACGTGATCGAAGTCGCCTTCGCCTATGCGCCAGCCGACTCCGACCGCGCCATCGGAATCGGTGATGCGGACAAAGGGCGTCTTCTGACTGACGAAGGACTGGATCGCGTCGACGCGCTTCACTTGGACTTGAGATCGACCATGCAGATCTCGACGCGCGCGATGGTCGCCATCTCGTTCCTCTCCTTGATTTGCGTCGTTCTATTCGACGAAATATTTCTCGTGTGACCCGATCAGCGTTTCCATGATCGCGGGCGCGCGCTCGAGATGGTAGTCGAGTCGCTCCGCCGCCCGCTCGGGGTCGCCGCGGTCGAGAGCGTCCAGGATGGCGCCGTGTTCGGCCAAGACGAGGGGCAAGCGGCCTACCCCCGACGCGAGCCGGTGGACCCGGTCGACCCGCGCCTTGGCGATCTGGATCGTGCTCCAGACGCCTTCCAGGTTGGCGGCCAAGCAGAAGGAGCGATGAAACTCCTGGTCGAGATCATGGAAGTGCTCGAGGTCCCCGTCGGCCAGGGCCGCAGCCTGGCTCGTCACAATCTGCCGAGATCGCGCCGAGAGTTCGGGCGTCCAGGCCTCGGAAGCGCGGCGCAGCACGGCGATTTCGAGGGCCTTGCGGATGAAATGGTTGCTGCGCACCGCGCTGAGTTTGATCGGCGCGACGAGGCTGCCCTTTTGCGGAAAGACTTCGACCAGTTCGTCCTCGACGAGCCTGGTGATCGCGCTGCGCACCGGAGTGCGCGAAACGCCAATCTGGCGACAGATGCGGTTTTCGCTGATTAATGTTCCAGGCGGCAGCTGCAACGAGATAATCGCCTTCTTCAGCGCCTCGTAGACCTGGTCGCTGACTTGCCGGCGCCGATCGAAATGTACGATCAGCCGGACAAGGGCGTCGTCTTCGTCCTCGATTTCGACCGCCGCAGCCGCGACCATCGGCCTCGTTCCCATGAATGGAGACAGCCCGACAAAGCCGTTGCTGGCAGCGAACTTGTATACTAGTGTACCTGAAGACGACAAGAGGGCTTTTCGCTCCATCCGCGGGGCGCCGGCCTGTCAACGAACACGCGCCCAGGAAACGTTCAGGAGGAATAGATGCTGCGCTCAATTTCCGCGTTGAATACGATTGCCGCCGCCGCTTTGGCCCTTTCGGCGTGGGCGACGACCGCTCAGGCCGCGGACTCGACCAAGATCGCGCTCGTGCCCGGCGGCCCGCACCCCTATTTCGCCGCCTGGGAGAAGGCCGGGCAGGACGCCGTGAAGGATTTCAACCTCGGCGCGGCCGATTATCGGGTTCCGCAAAAATGGGAGCTTAGCGTTCAGAATTCGCTGCTGGAGAGCCTGCTGAGCCAGGGCTACAACGCGTTCCTGGTGTTCCCGGGCGACCCCGTCGGCTCGAACAGCACGGTTCAGGAACTGACGGAAAACGGCGCGCCCGTGATTGCGACCGCCGGCTGCCTCAAGGAGCCGACGACGGCGTCGTTCTGCTTTGGCACCGACACCGGCAATTCGGCGTATCTGGGCACCAAAGAGCTGATCAAGGCGATGGGCGGCAAGGGCCGGATCGCGCATTTCACCGGCTTCCTTGTCGATCCGAATACGCAGTTGCGTATTGACGCGGTGGAGAAGGCGGCCAAGGAGACGAACGGCGCCGTGAAGGTAGTTCAAGTGATAGCCGACATCGACGCTCCCGAGCCCGCCGAAGAGAAGATCAACGCGTATCTCGCCGCTCACGCCGGCGACGTCGACGGCATCATCACCACCGCCTGGGTTCCCGCTGTTGTCGCCGCCAATGCGCTTCGCAAAATCGGCGACAAGCGCATCAAGATGGTCGGTATCGACCATGACGAAGTCGTGCTGAAGGCGATCAAGGACGGTTATGTCAACGGCACGATGCTGCAAAATCCCTATGGCCAAGGCTACATCGGCTCCTACGCGCTCGACAAGCTGCGCAATGGCTGCAAGGTGAAAGCCGACGCGCCGTTCAAGACGATCGCGCTGACCAACCGCTTCATTGACTCCGGGACGGTCTATGCCGACAAGGACGCCGTCGACAATTACATCGCCTCGATGCAGGCGATCACCAAGAAGATCTTCGCCACTTTCGAGAAGACTTATCTCACCTGCCCGTGAGATCGAGCAGGCTCGAAGCGATACGGCCTCTTCTGCCGCTGAGAGGCCCGGGCTGAGGATTGCAAAGAATGCGATTCCTCACCCGGCCCTTTTGAGCTCCCTTCCGCGCGCGTAGAAGGGAATGAAACCTGCAAATTGAGCGGCAATAGGCCTTAGCATGGACGCGCCGACCCCGATCGAAAGCTCCCAAGCGGCCTCGGACGCCAAGCGAGCGCCCCCGTCTATCGCCTGGACCGAACTCCCGGCTCCGGCGCGCATGCTGCTCACGAACGAATTCGGACTCATTGCGCTGATCGCGATCTTCGGCGCGATCTTCGCATTGGGGACGCCGGGCTTCGGCTCGCAATTCAATCTGTACACGCTCGGCCGAACGATGGCGATCGACATCATGATCGGCTTCTCGATGATGGTCGTGATTGTGACCGGGGGCCTCAATCTCTCCGTTGGCGCCATCGGCGTCTGCGCGGCGATGGGGATGGGCTGGCTGCTCGAGCGCGTCGGCCTGCCGCTCCCGCTTGCGATCGTCGGCGCGCTCGCGCTCGGCGGCGCGCTCGGCGCGGTCAACGGGGCGCTGATCGTCCGCTCCGGATTGCACAGTTTCATCATCACCCTGGCGACGATGAGCGTATTTTTCGGCGTGATGGTCTTCATCACTCGAGCCCAGGCGTTTCGCGATCTGCCGCCCGAGATTTCCGCATTCGGAAAGATGCGGATCGAAGGCTACGTCTCGGCGCTACTGATCGTCAGCGTCGTCGTCGGTTTGGGCCTGATGGCGCTCTACCGCCTGACCCCGCTGGGGCGGGATATGCTCGCGGCGGGCGCCAAGGCGGCCGCCGCGGAGCTCTCGGGTGTAAGGGTTGGGCGCATCTTCGTCATCTGCCACATTCTCTCAGGGATTCTTGCTGGCGTCGCCGCAATCATGCTTGTCGCGCGCACGGGTGCAGCCATTCCCTCGATGGCCGGGGATCTCGGGCAGGACTGGTTGTTGCCCGCGTTCCTCGGGCCTGTTTTAGGCGGCACGGCGCTTGCCGGCGGCCGCGTCTCGGTGTTCGGCGCGTTCCTTGGCTCGGTGCTTGTCAGCGAACTGACGAACGGCTTGCTGCAATATCGCATTGGCGAATTCTGGTTGCAGACCTGGCTCGGGCTGCTACTGCTGCTCGCGGTGCTGATGGATCTCGCACGACGGTCGCTCCTGACCCGAATGGGGAGCCTGGCGCGATGACCGCCGCGTTTTCGCGTTTTCTGCGCACCGACTGGTTCGGACCGCTGGCCATCATCGTGGCGGCCTCGATCGGCATCAGCATCTTCGACCCTTCCTTCCTTTCGCCGTTCAACATCCAGATTCTCCTGCTTGCGGCAGCAGTGAACTGCGTGATCGCAATGTCGCAAATGGTCATCATCGCGATCGGCCAGATGAATCTGGCGATCGGCGCGATCGGCGGCCTCTCCGCGATCTGTTTCGCCGGCCTGATGCAAGTGTGGGGTTTTCCGCCTATTCTCGCGGCTGCCGCGGGTCTCGCGATCGGCGTCGCCGCGGGCCTCATCAACGGCTATCTGATCGCACGCACCGGCATTTCGGCGTTCATCATCACGCTCGCGAGCCTCTCGATCTTCAAGGGGGCGGATCTTGGCATAACGCGCGCGCAACCGTTCTACAACATCCCCGCGAGCGTGAAAGCGTTCGGCAACACCACGATCATCGGTCCGATTCCCTGGCTCGCCCTGCCCGCCGCGCTCATCGTCGCGGGCATGTGGTATTTGCTCTATCGCCAGCGGATCGGGCGGTACATCCTCGCCGTTGGCGGCAATGCCAACGCGGCGGAGCTTTCTGGCATTTCGATTGCGCGCACGGTCATTTCAGCGCACGCGATTTCCGGCTTTCTCGCCGCGCTCGCCGGGATCATGCTGGTGGCACGCCTGCAACTCGGTCAGCCCTCGATTGGCGACGACTGGTTGATCCTTTCGTTCGCCGCTCCCGTGATCGGCGGCGCCGCGCTCAGCGGCGGACATGTGAGCGTCTTCGGCACATCGTTCGGGGTCGTGATCGTCGCGATCATAACCCAGGCGCTCGTCATCTTTCACATTGATCCCTACTTCGTCGAGGTCGTGCTCGGTCTCTTGATCCTCTGGGCGGTCGGCGTCAATCGATTGCGCGAGGTGAGGTTCCAGAACGTAGCGAGGGCGGCGTGAGTTCGACGCTCAGCCTGGAGGCTCGCGGGATTCAAAAAGCCTTCCCGGGCGTGCTGGCGCTACAGGACGTCACGTTGACGATGCGCGGCGGCTCGATCCACGCGCTGCTCGGCGAAAACGGCGCCGGCAAATCGACGCTGATCAAGATCATCACTGGCGTCCATCATCCTGACGAAGGCGAGTTGCGGCTCAACGGCGCGCCCGTCCGTTTCGAAGGTCCGCGTGATGCGATCGCCGCCGGCGTCGGCGTCGTCCATCAGGAGCGCAATCTTATTCCGCGCTTCTCCGTGGGCGAAAATATCATGCTCGAACGCCTCGACAGCGGACTCATCCGCCCGATCGATTACGACGCCGTCCATGCCGAGGCGCGCCGCTGGCTGGAGATTCTCGAGCTCGATCTCGACCCGCGCACGCCTGTCTCACAGCTCAACGTCGCGAAAGTGCAGCTCGTCGAGATCGCCAAGGCGCTTTCGCTGCGCTCGCGCGTCCTGCTTCTCGACGAGCCCACGGCCTCGCTGACGCCGCAAGAGGCCGAGATCCTGTTTCGCCTGCTGCGGAAGCTCCGAGACGAGGGCGCGAGCCTTTTGTTCGTCAGCCACAAGCTCGAGGAAGTGCAGCAAATCTGCGACGAAGTGACGGTCTTGCGGGACGGCCGCAACGCCTGTCCGAGCCGGCCGATGGCGGGTCTCGGGCGCCAGGATCTTGTGCGCCTGATGATCGGCCGAAACGAGCAGATACCGGATTGGAAGCCGACCGATCACAGCGATGCCCAGACGATGCTGGCCCTGAAAAACGTCTCCACCGCGCTCGGCCATGCAAACATCGATCTCGCGGTGCGCCAAGGCGAAATCGTCGGCCTGTACGGCCTTGTCGGCGCTGGCCGGACGGAACTCGCCAAATGCATTCTGGGCCTTTATCCGCTGACCGAAGGCCAGATCGAGATCGCCGGCCGGCCCGAGCGTATCGCTGGCGTCGCCGACGCCATTCATCGCTGCGGCATCGGCTACATCAGCGAGGATCGCAAGCAGGAGGGCCTGATCCTCGCCCATACCGTGCTCGAGAACGCCGGGATCACGGTCTGGCGCAAGCTTGCCGGGCGGTTCGGCCTCTTGCGCGACGAAACGGTGCGCACGCATGTCTCGCCGGTCATCGCTGAGTTGGAAGTGCGCACGCCTTCACTCGCGCAGGTCGTCGGCAATCTCTCCGGCGGCAACCAGCAAAAGATCAGCGTCGCAAAATGGCTCGCCGCGGGCGTCAGGATCCTCATCGTGGACGAGCCCTCCGTCGGTATCGACATCAAGACCAAGGCCTATATCCACGAACTGCTGCGCCATCTCGCAGACGAGGGAACCGCAATTCTTTTGATTACGAGCGACATGCCGGAGATGATTACCGTCGCCGACCGCATCGTCGTGATGGACGACTATCGCATCAAGGGCGAACTCGCGAATTCGCGGCGCTACACTGAGGTGAGCGAGAGCATCATGGCGCTCATCCACGCGCGGGATGCGGCCTAGCCAGATGCTCGATCGTCAACGCGGCAGCGAACCGGTCAACCATCGCCCAAAGGTCGAGGTCGACACGAAAAACTACTTACGGCGGATCCTGCTTGTAGCCGACGCCCGCTTTCTGGCGTTCCTCGTCCGTACGAAGTTGATT
Source organism: Roseiarcus sp. (assembly GCA_036489975.1). Lineage (GTDB taxonomy): Bacteria > Pseudomonadota > Alphaproteobacteria > Rhizobiales > Beijerinckiaceae > Roseiarcus. The sequence goes on along the minus strand of DASXES010000135.1, from coordinate 19,097 downwards.
GGGAAGGTCCCCTTTCGGTCGAATTGAACCCGCTCGCTACGGCGGTGGGGAATGACCGCTGTTTGCGCATTGCCACCGTCCACTGTCCTAGGCCGTTCGCGGGGCCGGCCGCGGGGCGCCCCGGCATGCCTCCTCCGGCCTGTGCTCACCGTTAGCCTGGCCGGAGCGGGCAAGCGATTGGCCCCGCAGATCAAGCCCCACGGCGCGGCATTGGTAAACGACAGGAATGGACTTCTCCTCGATTAGCACCAATGCTGCGGTCAAGCAGCGCGCTCGCGAGCTGTCGAGCTGCGCCAGCCGTGTCTACCCTGAAAGCGTTGGCGGAACGTCGATCGCCGATCTTGAATGGATCGCCGGCGGTCCGAAGGGCGGGGATCGCAGCGTCTATATCCGGCTCAGCCAGGACGGTTCGAAGGGTCGGCTGGGCGAAGGGTATTTGCCTGATCGGTTTCTGGGCCACTGCGGAGCGGTCATTTCCCGCTTGGCGCCTAGCGAGCCTATCTGCTGGTCGATCCCGCAAAGCCTGATTGACTTCATCGGCACGAACGGTTTCCGCTTGCCTTACGTGGTACTCGCCGAGGGTCTGGCTAAGGCCGACGTCTTCGCCGGCCAGCAGCGGACTTTCAACCACTTCGGCATCGGCCAGCACAGCTTCCTGATCACTCCGTGGCGGCGATGACGGAGAGAAACGATGACTAACGGTTACGTTTACATTCTTGAGACTGTTGGGCTCGATCTACGCGTTTGCAAGATCGGCAGGACAACCAAGCACCCGAGAGAGCGCTGCCAGGAGATCAACAAGAGTTCGACCGGCGATTTTCTTTGGCAGGTTCGGCATGCGATGGCGGTCGACGATTGCGTTCGCTTTGAATCGCTCATTCACCAGGAGCTGGCGAGCTGTCGGCAGCCCGGCCGGGAATTCTTCAACCTATCCGCTGACGAGGCGTACGCCCACGTTCAAGCCGCACTGGAGCGGAGCGACATCAGCGTCAGCGCCGTCGCCATGCCGCCGCTCGACGAGCCGCGCCGGGGCGCTAGGCGATCAGACGGCCGGTCGCATGGCGATCCTATTTCACGGACGCGCGATCAGAAATACGCGCCGATCCTTCATGCCTTTGCATCGTGTCTGCAAAGCAAAGTGCGGCCATTCGGATAAGCGAGCCGTCCGACGTTTGGCGGCAGTGACGACGCCGCCGGCGTCCAGTGGAATATCGCCGTCAACCGGGAGACCGGCGGGGTCAAGCTGGGTGTGAACCTTGAGGGCATGCAATATTCAGGTTGGCCGATCGCCAGGGTCATCGAATCCGATATTCGCCGTCCCACGCTGGAGGCGATCAAGGCGAAGGTGGGCGCCCTCCAGCAAGTCATCATCGTGCGCCTGGTGCGGGACGCATGGCAAATGGCGGCGAGACCGGACATCGTCGAGCGCTTGATTCGCGATCAGGAGCATATTCTGTCTGAGCTCGACAATCGGCTTTGGAGCGAACTGTTGCGAGAGGCGAGACAATGCCTCGATGAGGCGAGGAATTTCCGCGGCCGGAGCCGGCAGCAGGTCACGATCGTCAAGTCGCAAGAGGCGCGACTGATGGACGTCTCGCCGCACTTGCACATCGGCATGCCGCTCGACATTGAAGAGGTGGACCTGGCTGATGGCAGCAAGCTCGATTCCAGGATGGGTGTGGCGATTGAGAGTTGAGGCCGGTCCACGACTGGCTTTCGCGGCTCGCTGAGGGCTAGCGTGCGGCGATCAGCCCCGTGGCGACCTCGACCGGGTGTCGAGCGGCGGGGCCCTACGCCCGGCGCCCGTGCTGCGTCGGGACCTTGATCCGGCGCTGAGTGTTCAACATCGTAAGCAACACAATCTCGGGCTCGGCCGCGCTCAGGTGGCCGTGTACGCCGGCGAGCCCATCGAACGCGCCGCCGACGATCCGCACCCGATCGCCGGCGGCGAAGGCGCACGTCGGCGGTAGGCGGATGAGGCCGTCCTCACCCATCCGGGCGCGCAGCGCGGCGATCTCCTTTTCCGGCATGCGGGCCGGCTGATCGCCGAAGCGGACGAGCTTCATGACGCCGATGGTGCTGTCGACGGCGCGCCATTGTTCGACGATCTGGACGAACAGATAGCCGACGAACATCGGGACCGGACCGCTGCGTCCATCCCTGACCCGGGGAAACAGCGTTTTAAAGCCGGCCGCCGTGAGCAGTTCGGCTGCGAAGGCTTCCTTGCGAGGCAAAGTGCGGGCGACTGTCCAGAACGGGAGGGATGACATGCGCGCTTGCCCTGGCTACGGATGGGAGCTTGATGATTTTCTTTTAGGCCGGTTCTCTCTTGACGGAGGACCGGCCTTTTTCTGTCGGCCCGGGCGCGGCGGCCAAGTGACACGCCCTCAGACGGCCCACGACTTCTGTTACAAAATAGCGCCCTTCGGCCGCAGCGAAACGAAGTATGGGGTTTGACGACACGGCTTTGAGCGCGGATTAAGCTGAAGCCGCGCGCCGGTTCGCTATCGAGACTGGCCCGCCTGAGGGGCGCGATGGAGAGGGACGGGGCGCCGGATGTCCATCGGCTGAACTGGATGAGCGGCGCCGCCGCTAGGCTCGTCGCGCTGGCCGGGCGGGTCGGCGCCGATCCTCTTGAGAGCAGCGACGCAGCGTTGCAAAGGCGGCTGCTCGCTCTCCTGAGCGTCGGCACGCTTCCCTTGACCGTCCTCTGGTCGGTGATCTACTTCGCCGCCGGGGCGCCCCGCGCCGCCCTGGCGCCGGCGGTTTATTCGGTCGTCACCCCGATCAACACGGCTCTGCTCGGGTGGACCCGCAACTTCCGACTCTACCGCTCCACCCAGCTTCTGATGATCCTCGTTCTGCCTTGGATCGTGATGATGAGCCTGGGCGGCTTCAAGCAATCCAGCGTCGTAATCATCTGGGCGGCGCTCTGTCCGCTCGTCTCGCTGCTGGTCGAGGATTTGCGCCAGACCGTGCTCTGGATTGTGGGCTTCATCCTGCTCCTGATCGTGAGCGCCCTTCTTCAGCCCTATGTCGCGCCGTCCGGACTGCCCGAGGCGTTCGTCACCTGGTTCTTCGTGCTGAACCTCGGCAGCGTGATCGCCATCGTCTTTGCGCTGCTCTACTACTTCGTCGGGCAGCGGAACTTCTTCCAGGAACGCTCGGAGACGCTGTTGCTCAACATCTTGCCGAAAGAAATCTCGGAAGCGCTCAAAACCGACCGGAGCGCCATCGCTGCGCACTACGAGTCCGCCAGCGTCCTCTTCGCCGATGTCGTCGGCTTCACGCCGATGGCCGCAGCGATGACCCCGTTGCGTGTGGTTAATCTCCTCAACGACGCCTTCCACTGCTTCGACGATCTTGTGGAGAAATATGACCTCGAGAAGATCAAGACGATCGGCGACTGCTACATGGTCGCCGCTGGCGTGCCGAGGGAGAGACTGGACCACGCAGCCGCCCTCGTCCAGTTCGCACTCGACATGCGCGAAGCAGTGGCGAGCCGGACATTCGGGGACCAGAAGCTAGCGCTCCGCATCGGCGTCAACTCCGGCTCGGTTGTGGCCGGCGTTATCGGCCGCAAAAAGTTTGTCTATGATCTCTGGGGTGCGGCGGTGAACCTGGCGAGCCGTATGCAATCGCACGGCGAGAGCGGGACCATCCAGATTACCCGCGGCACCTATAACCTGATCAAGGACCAATTCGATTGCGAATCCCGCGGGACCATCAAGGTGAAGGGCGCCGACGATACGGAGGTGTGGCACGTAATCGGACGGCGAGCCGACCCGCGGCCCGCAATCCAACAAGAAGCGGTCAAAAAATGAAGATCGATTCTCTCAAAAGCGGGATTTTTCGTCGATCAATCAATCTCTATCTCTGGCGCTATCGCCGTTCCTGGATCTCCGTTCAGCCCCATCTTGCGGCTTTGAAGTTTTTCCATCCAAGCGTTCTCCGTCCGGATTATATCGTCGTCGGTTTCGAAGCCAGCTGACACCTGGAGGATACTGACCCGGTATTCGGAAGCGGCCAGACCTTTGAACGCGACCGCGTCCCCGCCCACTTTTGCGTGCTGCTGCCGTCGGCCGAAAAAGCCGTCCCGCCCGGAAGCTGAACCGACCTAATGTTCGCGAGTCGTCGCCAAGCTCAGAACGTAAGCGCCCTTAGCTTGTCTCAACTGTGTTTTCCACGCCGACGACAGGCCGTCCAGCTCGCTCAGGTGACCGCCGAAGCGGAAATAGCCAAGGAACGGCGTCATATCGGGATCGAGACCCAGTTCGAGCACTTTCTTGTCGTTTTTCGCGCCCAATTGCACCCAGGCTAGGTATCCTTTCCCCCAATCGACGACAAGGCGACCGGCCATGTCCTTCAACCGATGCTTCATTGGTTAAATGTGAGGGTTCTCAATCATTCATGTGAACCCGGCCGTCGACGCCCATCGCATTCGCGGCTGAATTGTCAGGGGGGGCCATGGCCGCATCATTCACTTTCGAGCCGGTCGACGACGGCATTTCAGTCGGCGGACCGGTCAGCCTGGCCCTCGATCGGGCCGGCAACCCACGCATCGCTTTTTCCCAACAGGGCTCGGGCCAGATCATTGTCGCGACGCGGAACGGCGGCGCGTGGACGCTCGACAATGTGCCGGGCGCTTTCGCGCCCGCGAGCGGGGGCCTCCGGCTGGCGATCGATTCCAAAGGCGATCCTCAGATCGCCTTTCTCGAGCTCAGCAGTGGCGAACTGGTTCACGCAGTCAAGAGCGCCGGCCGCTGGTCGAGCGCGCATATCCCGACGCGCCTGACCCCGGATCATCAGCCCGGCGGCGTCGGCGCGATCGATTTCGCGCTCCATCCAGGACGGCTCGATACTCAGAGTCGCGATGTCGGATATTTCGCCTATGTCGATCTGGCTTCCCAGCGGATCGGCTTTGCGCACACCGCCGGCGTCGGCCCCACGCCGGTGCTGGTGGAGGATCAGCCGCATAACACGACCGAGTTCGCGGGGCCTTCGGCTGCATTCGACCCTTCGGAGAATTTCTTCATCGCCTATGTTGGCGTCTTCGCCTCCGGCGCCGCCCAGGCCTCGGTGTCGGTCCGCTCCAAGCACATCGTCGATATTGAAAAGGGGACGTTTTCCAATCCCCCCACCATTGTCGACGGATCCCAATCGCTCAATGTCAGGACCCAGACGTCGATCGTGCGGACCTTCTCGGACGGCTGCGTGGTCTATTTCGACATGGCCAGCAAGACCTTGAAGGCGAGCGTCAGCGATTTGAGCGGACTGTCCGCAATCGAGACCGTCGCCGCAAACCTCGCCAACATTGTCAGTCCATCAGCGGCGGCGAAACAGGACGAATTTCGCGTGGCCTATGGCGACGCCGACGCAATGATGCTGCCTTCGCGCAGCAAGTCCGGCGACTGGACGGTCGAGGCCGTCGAAGCTGTGAGCGGCGGCCCGCCATCGCTCGCCTATGACAACGCCTCAACAGCCAATATCGCCTATGCCGCGGGAGCCAGGCTCAGATACGCCAGAAGGGCTGAATGACCGGACGGCTCGGGCCGCCCGCCAGCGCCTGTTTCCCGAAAACCCTCTTGCTCGGACCCCGGCTAAATCTATCGTTGGCCCCGGCTGGGACTAAAGCGCCCGCAAAAAATGGAGCCCGGTTTTCGCGGATTAAAGCGCGCGAAATCAGGCAGGCATGGAGGTCCTGGCGCGCCCGCCAATCTTCAAGGCTTTTTGCTTTTGAGCCCAGCGCCACGTCCGAAGGCTTCGCGCGGCAGAAGGCTCGGGAACGAAAAGGGGATTGGCCGGTGAGCGAAGCACATCGCAGGGCCCTCGATGAAAGTCCAACTCAGCCATGCCGCTGAGGCCGCGAGCACGAGCGTAACGCCCGACATCGCCCACGGGTTCATCGCCCTATGCGTCAGAAACGCAATCGCGGATTGGATCGGCCATGCATAGAGGTAGATGCCGAAGGACAGATCGGTCCGATTGGTGAAGCGGCTGAGGCTCAAAACCGGCGCTCGATAGGCGACCCAGAAAATCAGATAGGCGCCGGCCACGCCGATGGCGAGATTGGACACGAGAGACGAGAACAGTCCGAGGATGAGCGCGACTGCGGCGAGTGCGGCGACGGAATTGAGAAGTGGAATGCGGTCGCGGAACAGAGCAAAGACCATGCCGGCGCCGAACATGCCAAACAGGCGCACATTATGTCCCGCCGAACCGAACAGGAAACTGACAAGACCATGCCCTGACCCCGCGTCGTCGTCGATGAAGCCGGCCGCCACAAGGCAGGCCAGAGCAATCGGCAGAAGAAGAAAGCGCGCCTGCCGACTAAAAATTGTGGCCATGCCGAGAAGCGCAACAAGTATGTAGCAACGGAACTCGTATGCAATCGTCCACATCGGAACGTTGAGCTCCTGATAGGGCAGGCCAGGGAAGACGCCGCCGACATGCGGGGGCATGAGAAGCGGTAGACGGGTGATTTCGGAGGCGATGCGCCTCGATGTCAGCGCATTCAGCCCTGGGCCGAAGAGTGGGGCGACGAGAAAGGCGCAAATGAGAGATGCGACGACGAAGCCCGGATAGATGCGAAGAATGCGGCGCTTGGCGTAATCGGCGACGCCATCGGTTGACAGCCAGCTTCTCGTAACCAGGAAGCCGCTGATGATAAAGAAACCATCGACTCCGAGCGAGCCAAAGCTCTCAGATGAGCCGAAAATCCTGGTGATGAGCTCTCGGGTGCGGTTCCCATCCAGTATCTCCGGCGAATGAGCGAGAATCACCGCGGCGGCGAACATCAGCCGCAACGTGCCGAAATTATTCTCCTTAGTTCCCGCCATGGCTTACAGACTCCGATCCGGCCCGGCTGAAGCTAGGGGCATGAAACCAAATATCGTGGCATTTCTGGCTCGTTTGCGTCGGCCGACGCACAAGGCGCCTTGCTCGGCAGCATGACGGGGTTGGGCCGGCTCCGTACGCGATCCGGTTTTTAGCCGAGCATTAGGGCGTGGTCAAAATCGGTAAGTGACCTGGGTCGCGAACAGCCAGGGCCGAAAGCTCGTCTTGATGGTCGAGGTCACCGGAATGGTTCCGATCGGCGGGCCGAGATCGGTTCCGTTGGCGGTCCCTGTCGCTTCCGCGAAGGTTTTCTTCACGTCGAAATTGACGCCCCAGTTGCGGGTGAACATGTAGTCGAAGCCGCCCTGCAACACGAGCGCTCCGACAGGCTTGAACCAGCCTCCCGTACTGAAGCCATCGCGGCTCGCGAACAGGAAGCTAGGCGAGACGCCCGCTCCCAGATAGGGCTGGAATGCGCCGAACTGGGTGAAGTGGTAGACCCCGGTGATCGGTATGCCGCCGGGCAGGATCTTGGCGAGAACGGTTCCCGCGACCGGCGGCTGGGCCGAGAACCCGTTGATCTTGAGCGACACCCAGATCGGAATGCCGCCGGCGATCTCGACCGACCAGTTTGGCGTGAAAAAATAGCCGGACTGGAAGCTCGCGGTGAGGACATTCGAATAGGTCGCGCCACGGCCTGCCAGAAAGAGCTGCGGCCCGACCCCGCCGACTGGAACGAACGCGCCCCCGGGCGTGACGAAGCCGCCAACCGCCTGCGAATAGAGGTTCGACGAGCTTTCATTGAGAATGCCCTCGACGCCCAGCCGGACGTAGAAGCCGTGAAAGGAGAACGGAAGCGGAGCCTCGGGGGCGGGCGGCGCCGGAGGCGGCAGGTCCGCCCCTCGCACGCTGTCCGCGGCGGAAAACGCGATGAGATTCGAGTAAACAAATGCGCCGAGATGCTTCCTCGGTCCCTTGCAGCCTCTCATGGCGCGCCTCCCGCCCGGACCAGCGCTGCTGTCGACGTCCTAGCCGCGAAATGAAGCCGATGCGCCGGCGGCAAATTCCATAAAAAAGAATTCTCTCAAGTTTGGCGATTTTACCCGCCCCCCAGCGCCGCGCAATATCCTGACGTGGCCCGTCGCACTTATTTTTAGGGGCTGCTTCCTTCAGAGCTGCCTGTTTCAGGGCTGCTTGTTTCAGGGCTGCTCGGCGAAGCCTATGAACCTTCGGGACGCCTTGCGCGGCCCAGACGGATCATCGGCGCCAGAATCGGCTCGCAGCGCCAGGCGCCGTCCGCTCGGCTCGCCGGCTTTTCTGGATCAGGCGCCGCTCGCCGATTTTCGGGCGGCGGCGACGCGGGGACTTTTCGCGGCGGCGGCGGCACCGCCCCGGCGCGGACCAAAGCGGCGGGCCGGGCGAGAGGTTTTGGGATTGAATCAAGTGTCACAGTAATCCAGTAATCTAGTAATCCAGAAAGTGGATGGCCCGACAACAATCTCTTGCGTTAAATCAGAAATATGGGTATGCTTGCCTCATGAACGATGCGGCTCTTCAGCAATCCAAAGACCGCAGGCTCCCGGCTTGGCGCCTCGACGCCAGGGGGAAAGCGCGACGTAAAACTCCTGCTCGCTGCAGTCCTCGTAACCCATTGATAAGTCTCGTTTCGGACGAGAGAATCCAAGCAAATCCAAGGAAATCCAAGCCCGTTTAAAGGGGCGTTCAGCGCCAAATCGTCGGCGGCCAAGAAAACCCAAAGGCGCGGCCGGACCGATCTCGCGAGCCCCCTAAGCAGGACTCGATGATCGGAAGCGATCATCGACTTGATCGCCGAAGTGCGAATGAACCCGCGACGTTGCGCGGAATAGAAGCGCGATGCGTCGCGCCCGATTGAACGGGTATTGAGCGTGCCGGGACGAAGCCGGACCGAGGTCGTCCAAACGCAAAGCGCTGCTATCGCTTGCCGCTCGCCCTCGGCGGCTCGGGCGCGAAAGTGAGCCGTCCTTTGGCGGTGAGCCGGACGAGCGCGCCACCGACATTGGCCGCGTAAGCGCGCCGCTCCTTCAGCGCCTCGCTGAGGCTTTGCGCCAGCGCTTCGATCTTCTCGAGCCCGATGCGGCTTGCGTCGCGCCCACCCGCCTCGGCGATCCGCCGCGCCACGATCCGGCGCCCGATCGCGATCGGCGCGGTGAACAGGGCGCGCGCGTCGAGCGCGCCTTCCGAGCCTATCCGCAGCTCGACTTCCGCCGTCATATGCGCCAGCGCCTCCTCGGTCTCGCGCGCCCGGCGCGCCAGCCGGTCGAGCGCTCCGGCCTCGAGGCCTTCCTCGCCAAGGCGGGCTAGCAGCGCGCGCAGGCGGGTGCGGGCGAAGCGGGGGTCGACGTTGGACGGGTCGTCGATGAAAGGGGCGCCGCGCGCATTGGCGAAGGCGACGAGATCGCGCTTCTTAAGCGCGATGAGCGGCCGGGCGAGCGTCATGCCGTCGCGCGCGGTCACAAGGTCCATGCCGCGCAGTCCCGTAACGCCGGAGCCGCGCAAGAGACGGAAAAGGACCGTCTCCGCCTGATCATCGGCGTGGTGAGCGGTCATCAGCGCGTCGGCGCCGATCGCCTTCGCATGATCGACGAGCAGGCGATAGCGCGCCTCGCGCGCCCGCTCCTGGAGGCGCGTCGCGGGCTTCGCGCCTTTCCATTGAAGAATGCGATGGGGGACTGCGAGGCGCGCGCAAAGCGCGGCGACGGTCTTCGCCTCGCCGGCGCTTTCGGCTCGAAGCCCGTGATCGACGGTCGCCGCCTCGATCCGCGTCTTGCCGCGGCGCTTCGCCCACTCGGCCGCCATCAGAAGCAGCGCGGTCGAATCGGGGCCGCCGGAGACGGCGATCAGGAGCGTCTTCGCCCGCCCGAACGGGGCGAACAGCGCGTCGATGTCAGCCGAGGAGAGACCGTGGGAGCGGGGGCCGCTCAACAATGATCCTTGGCGCTCTCATGTTCGGCGAGCTTCTTCACCGAGCCGGAGGCGGCCGGATAGCGCTTGCCGAATTCGGTGAGCGTCGCGCAGGCCTGGTCGGAATTGCCGAGCGCGGCCAGCGTCTGCCCGAGCCGCACCATGCTCTCCGGGGCCCGCGACGACTTCGAATAGTCGGTCGTGACCTTGAGAAACTGCTCGGCCGCCTCGCGCGGGCGCGAGCGCTGGAGGTAGGTCTCGCCGATATAGAAGATTGCGTCCGGCGTTAAGCGGTGGTCCGGATTGGCGGCGAGGAACGCCTTGAACCCGGCCTCGGCTTCCGGATATTGCCTCGCCTGAAAGGCCGCGAGCGCGGAGTTGAACTGCTCGCGCGGCTGGTCGAGCATCGCCACTCCGGAGCCGACGATCGTCGGTCCGGTCGTGGCCGGGATGGGCGCTGGCCCTTTTCCGAGGTCGAGCGGCGGGCCCGCCGCCGGCCCCTCGCGGCCCGAGGGCATGGGCGATTCGCGCACGAGCGGCGCGCTCGGCGACGTGGTCCCGAGCGGCCGCGGCGCCCCGGGCGCGTTCGGATCGGAATTGGGGTCGAATGCATCCGACCGCCTCGGCCTCGCAGGGACGCCGGGCTGGCCCGGGGCCAGGGGCGCTTCGGCGACGTCCGAGTCTTGCGGGGCGCCGCCTGAGCGTTCGCCGAAGCGGAATTCAACGTCCTGGCGGAATTTCTGCAACTGCGCTTCGAGCCTATGCTGCGCGTTCTCGAGTTCCTCGATTCGGCCATTGGCCTGGCGAAGCGCCTCCTCGAGTTGATTGACGCGCACCACGAGTGCGGCGGCTTCGTCTGGATTTTCCGCGCCGCCGCCCGGAACGTTGGCCGGCGGCGTCGATTGGTGGTGGAAGAAATCGAATTGCGCATGGGCCGGCGCCGCGAGCGCGAGGCAGGCGACGAACGCCGCAATGAGGCGCGGACGAGACAATGACGTCACTGGCGGCTTCCTGATGGAATTCGTTTCGCGCGGCGCATACGCCCCGCATCCGTCGATTTCAAGTCACGCCGGGCCCGCGCTCCGGCCCGTGGAGGGCGCTCAGCTGGTCGTAGCGCCCTTGAGCACCGTGACGGCCCGGCGGTTCTGCGACCAGCAGGAAATGTCGTCGCAGACCGCGACGGGCCGTTCCTTGCCGTAGCTGATCGTCCGCATGCGCGAAGGCGAGATTCCCTTGGCGGCGAGATAGTCGTGCACCGCCTGGGCGCGCCGCTCGCCAAGCGCGAAATTGTATTCGCGCGTGCCCCGCTCATCGGCGTGACCTTCGATGGTGAAGCTATATCTGTTGTACTGATTGAGCCACGCCGCCTGCTTGTCTAGCGTCGCCTGGGCAGTCGGCGAGAGGTCGGTCTGATCGGTGGTGAAGAAGACACGGTCGCCGACGGTCTGGTTGAACTCCTGCACGCTGCCCGGGCCCGTGGCGGCGCCATAGCCTGTGCCAGCGGCGAGGTTGTCGGGGTTGTTGTGCGCGCAGGCGCTGAGGGCTAGGCCCAGGGCGAGCGCCACAGCCAATGCAATCGAACTCCGGTTCGTGTTCGCGAACATGGCTCACGCTCCTGACGACCCCTCGCCCGCCCGCGAGCTAGCCGCCCCAAGAGTTAACGCAAGGTTCCGATAAGCTTACCGGTCCATTGCCAGCGGATTGCGATGCGGCTCAACCAGGTGGCAGCGTTAACAGCCGATTAATGGCCATATTGCGGCGCAAAACGCCTTGTGCTTGCCCCCTTTGACTGGCATCACTACGCGGTCGCGAAGGGGAACTTGTTGGGGGGAATCGCGGGATTCTTATTGGGATGAAGCGCTTTAGGTTCAGACGAACAGCTCTGCTCGCGCTGGCGATGGTGTTTTTGGCTGTCTCCTGGGTGTGGGACGCGTTGGCGGCGATCGGGCGGACGCTCGCGGGATTTGTCCCCTGGGCGCGGTTCAAGCAGGCCTTCGCGACGCTCGTCGACCGGCTGCCGGCGCCGCTTGTTCTGTTGATCTTCCTGGTGCCGTTTCTGATCGTCGAACCGCTTCTGGTGGTCGCCACCGTCGCGATCGCGATGGGCTACGTCGTCAGCGGAGCGATCGCCTGGATCGTGCTGAAGCTCCTGGCGATCAGCCTCATTCCGGCGATCTTCGACCTGACGAAGCACAGGCTCATGACCATGCCGTGGTTCGTTCGGGCATATGAGAAGGTGATGGCGTTTCATCACTACGCTGATCGGCTTGTCGCGCCTTATAAAGAAGCGGCTGCGTCGCTTGCGCGCCGGTGGCGCAGACGCGCCGCCGCGGGCAGCAGACGACTTCCCGGCGCCGCGCATCTGGCGGCGCGCTTCGCCGCCCGCAAGCGCGCAAACGGCCGGCCGGCCGCTAGCGGCTTCGAAGGTTAGAACGAAGGCGCGGCGCCGCTCTTTCTCCGGCCCCGCCGGAGAGGCGATGCTCGCAAGCGGTGCGGGGCGCGGGCCCGTTGCAGCGGCCTCCTGGTTGACAGCTCGACCCGCCAGGACCACATTGACCATGCTCGAGGGGCGTCCCAAAGCGGGGCTGAGACGGCTTAAGGCCGAACCCTTTGAACCTGATCCGGGTCATGCCGGCGAAGGGACGTAGCGGCCGCGTGTCTCCATTGGTTCGCTCGTTCCCTCACGAATTGATACGCGAGGAGACGGCCATGAACGAAATTCCCAAATTCGCCGCGCCGCAGACTGTGACGACTGGGCCGATCGTGGGCTCGCGCAAGGTCTACGCGACCGTCAAAGGCAGGGACGACATTCGCGTTCCGTTTCGCGAGATCACGCTCTCCGACCCGAACGAGGCGCCGGTTAGGGTCTACGATCCGTCCGGACCCTATACCGAAAGCGACGTAACGATCGATCTTGCCAATGGCCTTGCGCCAGTGCGCGAGGCTTGGATCGAAGCCCGCGGCTTGGCCAAAGTGCAGCCGCGCCCGATCAAGCCCGAGGACAACGGCAACGTTTCCACCGATCGTCTTGCGCCGCTCTGTCCCGCCGAACGGACGCTCCGCGCAGGCAGGCCTGGCCAACTCGTCACCCAGTTCGAATTCGCCCGTGCCGGGATCGTCACCGAAGAGATGATCTATGTCGCCCATCGCGAGAATCTGGCGCGTGAGGCGGCGGTGGAACGTGCTGGCGAGCGCCTCGCCGACGGTGAGAGTTTTGGCGCGGCGATCCCCGAGTTCATCACGCCGGAATTCGTGCGCGAGGAAGTGGCGCGCGGACGAGCGATCATTCCCGCTAACATCAATCACCTCGAACTTGAGCCGATGGCGATCGGTCGCAATTTTCTGGTCAAGGTCAACGCCAACATCGGCAATTCCGCGGTGAGTTCGGGCGTCGCGGAAGAAGTCGAGAAGATGGCGTGGTCGATCCGCTGGGGCGCCGACACGGTCATGGACCTTTCGACCGGCCGCAACATCCACAACATCCGCTCCTGGATCCTGCGCAACGCGCCAGTTCCGATCGGCACAGTGCCGATCTACCAGGCGCTGGAGAAGGTCGGCGGCGATCCGCTGAAGCTCGACTGGGAAGTGTTCAAGGACACGCTGATCGAGCAGGCCGAGCAGGGCGTCGACTATTTCACTATCCACGCTGGCGTGCGGTTGGCCTATGTGCCGCTGACCGCGAAGCGCGTCACCGGCATTGTCTCGCGCGGCGGCTCGATCATGGCGCGCTGGTGCCTCGCGGGTCATCGGGAGAGCTTCCTCTATGAGAAGTTCGACGAGATCTGCGACATCATGCGCAAGTATGACGTGTCGTTCTCGCTTGGCGATGGGCTCCGTCCGGGTTCGATCGCCGACGCGAACGACCGGGCGCAATTCGCCGAACTGGAGACGCTTGGCGAGCTCACCAAAGTCGCCTGGGACAAGGGCTGCCAGGTGATGATCGAAGGCCCCGGCCATGTGCCGATGCACAAGATCAAGGTCAACATGGAGAAGCAACTGCGCGAATGCGGCGAGGCGCCCTTCTACACGCTGGGGCCGCTGACCACGGACATCGCGCCGGGCTACGATCACATCACGTCGGGCATCGGCGCCGCGATGATCGGCTGGTTCGGCACCGCCATGCTCTGCTACGTGACGCCGAAGGAGCATCTGGGTCTACCGGACCGTGAGGACGTCAAGACCGGCGTCATCACCTACCGGATCGCCGCGCACGCGGCCGACCTCGCCAAGGGTCATCCCGCCGCGCAGATCCGCGATGATGCAGTGAGTCAGGCGCGCTTCGACTTCCGCTGGGAGGATCAGTTCAACCTATCGCTCGATCCCGATACGGCGCGTAAGTTTCACGACGAGACGCTGCCAAAGGACGGGCACAAGGTGGCGCATTTCTGCTCGATGTGCGGGCCGAAATTCTGCTCGATGCAGATCACCCAGGATCTTCGAAAAGAGGCCGAGGCGATGGCCGGCATGGCGGAGAAGTCGCGTGAGTTCCTGGATAAGGGCGGGGCGCTCTACGTCGATGCAGCGGAATGAGGCGATGCGCGCGACTGTCGTCGGCTCTGGCGTCGCCGGCCTGACGATTGCGGTCACGCTCGCCGAGCGAGGCGCCGACGTTACGGTTCTCGAGCGGTCGCGCGAGCTCGGCGGCAACGCGTCATGGCTCGCGGGCGGCATGCTCGCGCCGTTCTGCGAGGGCGAAAGCGCGCCTCAGAGCGTCGTCGAGCTTGGCCAGGGCGCGATCCACTGGTGGGATGCGCGCGTACCCGGCGTGACGCGCCAGGGTACGCTGGTTGTTGCGCCGCCGCGCGACGCGAGCGAGATCGACCGTTTCGCCGCGCGCACGAGCGGGCACGTGCGCGCGGACGAAGCGCGTATCGCGGAGCTGGAGCCGGGTCTTGCCGGGCGTTTCCGCAAAGGCCTGTTCTTCGCGGACGAGGGTCATCTCGATCCGCGCGTCGCCTTGTCGGCGCTGACCGAGCGTTTGCGGGCGAAAGGCGGCGAGATCCGGTTTGGCGTGGATGGCGAAAGCGTGGGCGACGCGGAGGCGGTGATCGATTGCCGCGGCTGGGCGGCTCGCAAGGCGCTTCCAGACTTGCGCGGCGTGCGCGGCGAGATGATGCGCATCCGCACGCGTGAGGTGACGCTCACCCGCGCGGTGCGTTTTCTGCATCCGCGCATTCCCCTCTACATCGTGCCGCGCGCGAACAACGAATTCATGATCGGCGCGACGATGATCGAGAGCGCAGAGAAGGGCGCCGTCAGCGTGCGTTCGGCGATCGAGCTTCTGAGCGCGGCCTATGCCCTTCATCCGGCGTTCGGAGAGGCTGAGATCCTCGAGATGAGCGCCGACGTGCGCCCCGCCTATCCGGATAACGAGCCACGCATCGAGGAGCGCGGCGGCAGAATCTTCGTCAACGGCTTTTATCGGCACGGCTTTCTGCTTGCGCCGGCTTTCGCCAGGCGTGCGGCGACGCTCGCTTTCGAGCGGTCGGGAGCGCTCGTGTGAGACTGGTCGTCAACGGCGAACCGCAGGAGGTTCCCGCCGCCACGCTGGCGGACGCTCTGCAATCGCTCGACTTCGCCGAGGCCAAGGTGGCGACCGCGCTCAACGGCGAGTTTGTGCCCGCGCGAGCACGCTCGTCGACGCCGGTGAAGGATGGCGACCGGATCGAGATCGTCGCGCCGCGGCAGGGTGGGTAACCCCCATGACTTCCAACTCCGACTTCACCCTCTATGGCTTGAGCTTCCGCTCGCGGCTCATGCTTGGCACGTCGCAATATCCCTCGCCCGCGATCCTCGCCGAGGCGGCACGGGCATCGGGCGCCGAGATCCTCACGGTGTCGCTCAGACGCGAGTCGGCGCGTCTCAAGGAGGGGCAGGATTTCTGGCGGCTCATTCGCGACATCGGCGCCCGCGTGCTGCCCAACACCGCCGGCTGCTACAGCGTGAAAGAGGCGGTGACGACGGCTCAGATGGCGCGCGAAGTGTTCGGCACGCCTTGGGTCAAGCTCGAAGTGATCGGCGAAGCGGACACGTTGCAACCCGACGTGTTCGGCCTGGTCGAAGCGGCGCGGATTCTTTCCGCCGACGGTTTTGAGGTCTTCCCCTACACGACCGAGGATCTCGTGGTCGCCGAGCGATTGATCGAGGCGGGATGCAAGGTGCTGATGCCCTGGGGCGCCCCGATCGGCTCCGGCAAGGGGCTCAACAATCTGTTCGGCTTGAGGGCGCTGCGCGCGCATTTCCCCGAAATTCCGCTGATCGTGGACGCCGGCCTCGGCCTGCCGTCGCAGGCGGCGGCGGCGATGGAGCTTGGCTACGACGGCGTGCTGCTCAATACCGCCGTTGCGAAGGCGGGCGATCCCGTTACGATGGCGCGCGCTTTCGGTCAGGCGATCGAAGCGGGCCGCGCCGCCTTTCTGGCAGGCCCCATGGAGTCGCGCGACATGGCGGCGCCCTCGACGCCTGTGGTCGGCCGGGCTGTGCTGACGTGAGCGACGCCTCTGGGGGCGTCGCCTCTTCTCGCGAGAGAGGGGTGTCCGGTCTCGATCCCTTCTATCCCATCGTCGACAGCGCCGAATGGATCGCCCGGCTGGTCTATGTCGGCGCGAAGCTCATCCAGTTGCGCATCAAGGATCGAGACGAGGCGGCGGTCGCGCGCGAGACCCGCATGGCGCTCGCCGCGTGCAAGGCTGCGGGCGCGAGCCTTGTCGTCAATGACCACTGGCGTGTCGCGATCGACGAGGGCGCACCGTGGCTCCATCTCGGCCAGGACGATCTCGACGACGCGGATGTGCTGGCCGTGCGTAAGGCGGGAATCCGACTCGGAATCAGCACCCACGATGATGCGGAGCTGGTGCGCGCCCTCACTTTTGCGCCCGACTATATCGCGCTTGGGCCGATCTATTCGACGAGGCTCAAAGCCATGGCCTTCGCGCCCCAGGGGCTTGAGAAGATCGGCGTATGGAAGCGCCGCATCGGTGCGATCCCGTTGGTTGCAATCGGCGGACTCAATGTGGAGCGGGCGAAACTGTGTCTCGCCGCCGGCGCAGATATTGTCTCCGTCGTCACCGACATCACGCTTCATCCCGATCCTGAGGCGCGGGCGAGAGAATGGATAGCGGCGATGCGCCCCGCGTGAAGCAAAGGCTACCGATCGCTTTGACCATCGCCGGCTCCGATTCCGGCGGCGGCGCTGGAGTTCAAGCCGATCTCAAGACGTTTGCGGCGCTCGGCGTCTATGGCGCCAGCGTGGTGACGGCGCTCACGGCCCAGAACACGCGAGGGGTGCGGGCGATCCATTATCCACCGCTCGGCATCGTCAGCGCGCAGATCGAGGCGGTCCTCGAGGACTTTGCCGTCGCAGCGATCAAGATCGGCATGCTCGGCAGCGCCGAGATCGCCAACGTGGTGGCTGAGGCCCTTTTCCCTCTGGGAGAAGATGGGCCGGACTACCGGGTGAAGGCTTTCGTCGTCTACGATCCCGTTATGGTCGCCTCCTCCGGGGACCCTCTGAGCGGCGCCGGCTTCGGTGCGGCAACCCGCCAGGCGCTCCTGCCGCTCGTCGACTGCCTGACTCCCAATCTCGCCGAGGCCGCAACGCTGTTAGGCGAGCCGATCGCAAAAAGCGAGGCGGACATGACGCGCCAGAGCCACGCTTTGCTGAAGCTCGGCCCGCGCGCGGTGCTGATGAAGGGGGGCCACTTGGACGGCGACGAGGCGGTCGACCTTTTGGTGACAGAGGAAGCTGTTCGCCGTTTCGCTGCGCCGAGACTCGCTTCCCGAAACCTCCATGGTACAGGCTGCACGCTCTCGAGCGCCATCGCCGCCAATATCGTTCTCGGGGCTCAATTGCCGGAGGCCGTGGCGGGCGCCAAGGTGTTCGTGCGCGAGGCAATCGAGCGCGGCCGGGACATTGCGCTCGGCGCGGGCGCAGGGCCCCTGATCCAGACCGAGTTGCGTTCGAAACTCTGACGCATTCGATCCGTATTCGCGTTAGTCTCGAGCTTCTCGCGCGTAGGTTGGGCGGACATGGCCGACGATTTCTATGAGACCATTCCGGTGCTCGACAATTTCGCCGACGCGGTGCGGGCCGAGAACTATTCTTCGCTGCCCAACGATTGGGTCGTCGGTTTTGCCGACGTGGTCGGCTCCACAAAGGCCGTCGCCGATGGCCGGTACAAGGCCGTCAACATGGTCGGCGCGGGCGCGATCGCGGCGGTCGCCAATGCGCTGGAGAGGCGCCCGTTTCCTTTCGTCTTTGGCGGCGACGGCGCGAGCTTCGCCGTGTCGTCATCCGATGCGAGCGCCGCCGCCAGGGCGCTTCAAGCGATGGCGGCGTTCGCGCGCGATGAGTTTCACTTCGACCTGCGCGTCGCGATGGCCCCGGTCGGCGAAATTCGGGCGGCGGGACACGACGTGAGGGTCGCGCGCTTCGCCGCGGCGCCGCCTTGCGTCTATGCGATGTTCGCCGGCGGCGGCCTGACCTGGTTCGACGCTGCGGCCAAGCGCGGCGCTTATGCTCTGCCACTGGCGGAGCCGGGCGCCCGGCCGGATCTTTCCGGTCTCTCCTGCCGCTGGGGCGTGGCGCCGGCGAAATACGGGCTCGTTCTGTCGCTGATCGTCGCGCCGCGCGGAAACGACGCCCGGTTTGCGACGCTCATCAGCGAGATCGTCAAGTCATCGCTCGCCGCCGGGTCGAGCGAGCGGCCGGTGACTTTGACGAGCCTGCGGCCAGGGAATCCAGGCAGGGCGATCGGGCTCGAGACGCGGGTCAATAAGGCGTCGGGGTTATCCCAGGCGAAGGCGCGCATCGCGGCGATACGCGGCTATTGCATCGCGATTGTCCTCCACACCTTCAAGCTCAAGGTGGGTCGCTTTGACGCAGGCGCCTATGCGAACGAGCTTGTCGCCAACGCCGATTTTCGAAAGTTTGACGACGGCCTGCGGATGACGCTGGACTGCTCCTCTGAGTTCGCCGATGCGCTTGAGGCGCGGCTTGCCGCCGCGGAGGCGTTTGTCGAGTGGGGCGTCTTCCGGCAGGAGGCGGCACAGGTGACGTGCTTCGTTCCCTCGGCGACCGAAAGCGGCCATGTCCACTTCGTTGACGGCGCCGGCGGAGGATATACGATGGCGGCCAAGCTTATGAAGGCGCGCCGTGATGCGTTGGCGTCGGCGGCCTAACACTACTTTGGCAGATTGGGTTCGAGGGCGGCGTTTTTAGGATTCCTAAAACGCGTTTTGCGTGATTCATGGGTGGTCGGCGTCACGGAGGGCCGACCATGGATGAGACCTGGAAATCCGATCTTGAGCGGTGGCTT
>DASXES010000107.1:0-15572 GCA_036489975.1 Roseiarcus sp. | reverse complement strand
AAAGTCATGAACGATCTGAAGGTCCGTGGGGTCGAGGACATCCTGATCGCCGTCGCAGTCAAGCTTGCGCAGACTGCGTAAACTTGTCTGCGACGGCCTGATGGGCTTTCCGGAGGCGATCGAGGCGGTCTTTCCGCAGGCTGCGGTTCAGACCTGCATCGTCCACCTGATCCGCAAGTCGCTGGATTTCGTGTCGCGGAAGGACCGCAAGCCGTTCGTCGCCGATCTGCGGAAAATCTATCGCGCCGCCGACGCTGACGCCGGCCGCAAGGCGCTTGCGGCCTTCGAGGACAGCGCATGGGGCCGCAAATACGCGGCGATCGGCCAGATCTGGCGGCGGCAATGGGAGCAGACCATCCCATTCTTCGCCTTCGCGCCTGCGGTCCGGAAAATCATCTACACCACAAATGGGATCGAGGCCTTGAACGCCAAGCTCCTGCAGGCAATGCGGGCCATAGGCCAATTCCCCAGCGACGAGGCGGCGACGAAACTCATCTCCTAATCTTGCGCCAAGACATCCAGGAATGGAAAATGCCGCCTCGCGAATGGGCCGAGGCAGAAACGCAGTTCGCCATCATGTTCGGCGAACGCTTCGTCAGGACATGATGAAAACCCGGCCCCGCGCACAAAATTCCGGACACCCCTGGACGGCCCATTCATGGACGAAGACCAATATGCCCCGCCTGCGCGGCTGGGCGCCAAAGGGAGAGTAGCTCGTCGACAAGGTCCCGCATGGCCGTTGGAAGACCGCCACCTTCCTCGCCACTCTTCGCAACGACGGCATCGAAGCGCCATGCCTGTTCGACGGGCCGATCAACGGCGAACGCTTCCAGCCTATGCTTGCGGCGCGACCGACAGGCCGCGCGCCTTCAAATCGACGAGCGGCTCCTTCCAGCTTTGCGCGCTCTCCCTCATGCCGTCTGAAAGCCGATCAACTCCTTCTTGCCCTCCGGCGTCGCCCCCATCAGCACCAGCATGCATTCGCCTGCGGCTCCATGCGCGCCTGCAAATAGCCGCCGTCCGCCCAGACGTAGACGTAATGGCGTGCCGACAAACTGCGCTTCTGCCGTCGCTGATATTCGTCCTCCCATTCGCTCTTGAGGCGCGCAATCACCGCCGCGGAAAAGTTGGGCGCGTCCTTGGCTTGGCAGAACGGCGAGAACCTCCTGGAAAACGCCGACGCAAATCCCGCACAGATAGAGAACGGGCAAGAGGGCGTCGAGGCTCTTGGTGCGCCGCGCCATTGGCGCAGGATGTTCGACATGAAGCGAATGCGCTCGCGCGAAGCGGCGGCGCGATCGCGGGCCTTCGACTTTCGCAGTTCGATCGGGCCGATTCCTGTCTGGATCGCGCGAACTGAATCATGCCCGTGGCGAACCACCCGTCGGCGGCCATCCGGAAGCACGAGTTCCGCGGTCGAGGCCAGAAATGCCTCGAACTCCGCCTCGAGCGCCTGGGCGATCAACCGACGCGCGCCGGTTCGCAGAATTTCGGTGAGCGCATCGTCGATCCCCCCTTTCTGTCGAGGAGTGACAACCCTATTCTTGGTCGTGGCGCAACGCTTCTACTTGGAGGTTTGGGTGGGTTGATCACCAACCCGTTACGCCGCCTTCCTTGTATCTCTCATTTGCCCGTCGGTTCGAAGCCGACGAAGTTAAGGCCGCAAGCCAGCCCAGAAGGGTCATGGACGAGCCTCGCCGCGTCACAAATTCCGTCGGCATCGATGTGTCCAAGGGACGGCTCGATGTGCCCTTGCGGCCATCGGGAGAAGCCTTCGCGATGGAAAAGGCTTGGAGGACCTCGTCGAACGCCTTGAAACGCTGACATTTTTCGCTGACCGCTCTCGAAGCCACCGGCGGCTTCGAAACGACAGTGGCGGCGGCGCTGGCCGGCGCCGGCCTGCCGCTTGCCGTCGTCAACCCGCGCCAGATCAGGAACTTCGCCAAGGCGGTTGGCGAGCTCGCCAAGACCGACGCCATCGACGGCTCTTCGCCGAAAAGATCGGGCCACTGGCGCGGCCGGTTGCTTCGAGCAAGCCCAGGCGCTGGGCGAACGCGTCGTGCGGCGCGGGCGGGTGGAGGAAATGATCGGTATGGAGACCAATCGCCGTTGGCGAGGGGCCGACAAACGGCTTGTCAAGAAAATCGACCGCCACGTCACCTTCCTCGAAAAGGAAACTCGCCGAAGTCGATGCCGATACCGACGCAGGCGTGCTCGCCACGCCTGCCTGGCGCGAGGCCGAGGAAATCCTCACCTCCGTGCCCGGCGTCGGCCCCGTCACCGCCCGGACCCTCATCGCGGAGTTGCCCGAATTGGGCGTCATCGACCGGCGCAAGCTCGCCGCGCTCGTCGGAGTCGCGCCGTTCAATCGCGACTCCCGCCAATGGCGCGGCAATCGCATCATCAGCGGCGGCAGAACCTCCGTCCGCAAGATCCTGTACATGACCGCGCTCGTCGCCATCCGCCGCAACCCCATGATCAAGCAAACCTGCCTGAGTCTGACGTCCGCCGCAGGCCAAAACAGGTCGCCATCGTCGTCAGTTTCCGTCGCCTCCTCACCATCCTCAACGCGAGGCTCCGAACAAATCCGAATGGAAAATCGCTTGACCCTCAAGACAGTCGCTCACACCGTCGCCCAGTTTCCCGCGTAGCTCGCATCAGGAACGCCGGATATTCGTAAATCCAAAAGCGGAAGGCTCTAGCTGGGTCATGCAGGATCTGAAGGCAAAAACCATCCGCGGCGGGGCGGCGCGACTGGCTTCGCAGGTGGCCAGCCTGGCGTTGCGCACCGGCGCTATCTTCGTGCTGGCGAGGCTGTTGGGCCCGAGGGATTTCGGGTTGGTCGGCATGGTTACGGCATTGACCGGCGTGCTGACCGTATTCCGCGATTTTGGCCTGTCCGCGGCCGCTGTGCAGCGCTCGGAGGTCACCGAGGATCAGCATTCGACTCTTTTCTGGATCAACCTTCTGCTGGGGGCGTTGCTGGCGCTCGTGACACTGGCGGCGGCACCGGCCATTGCCGCATTCTACCATGAGCCACGCCTGCATTGGGTGGCGCCGGCCCTTGGGACGGCCTTCTTGTTTAACGCGATTGGAATACAGCACTCCGCGCTGTTGCAGCGGCAGATGCGTTTGACGTCTATGGCAGTGATTAGCGTGGCGTCACTGGCGGCCGGAACCGCGGTCGCCATCGGGGGAGCCGTATTTGGCTACGGATACTGGGCGCTCGTCGCAAACGCGGTGACAACTCCACTTGTCGCAAGCATCGGCTTTTGGCTAGCAACAGGCTGGGTCCCACGAATGCCGCGCCGGCGCATCGGCATTCGCTCGATGGTGCATTTCGGAGGCGCGCTCACGCTGGGTAACGTGATTGCCTACATCGGCCTCAACGCAGACAAAGTGCTGATCGGGCGGTTCCTTGGCGTAGATGCCATCGGCATCTACGGACGGGGTTTCCAGCTCGCCAGTATTCCGATCGACAATTTGAATTGGGCGGTTGGCGAGGTGGCGTTTTCCGCGCTCTCCCGCCTGCAGAACGATCCAGTTCGCCTCAAAAGTTACTTTCTAAAGTGCTTTTCGTTCGTTCTCGGGCTGACCTTGCCGATCACGATCGCCTTCGCGCTGTTTGCCGACGACATCGTGCTCGTCCTCTTGGGGCCGAAGTGGCAGGCCTCGACCGAGATTATCCGCCTGTTGGCGCCGACGATCGTAGCGACTGCCGTCCTTAATCCGATGACATGGCTGATCAATTCGCTCGGTCTGGTGCGGCGAGGCCTCAAGATTACGCTCGTCTTCGCACCTATCATGATTGTGGGCTGCTTGCTGGGACTTGCGCACGGCGCGTCGGGAGTGGCTTTCGCCTACTCGACAGTGATGGCGCTGTGGGTCGTTCCGCATATCGCATGGTGTGTACACGGCACGCCGATCTCGCTCCGCGACGTAGCGGTGGCGGTCGTCCGGCCGCTGGCCTGCGGAGTCGCGGGGGGGGCGGTCGCCTACGCCGCTCACCTGATGTGCGGCGACTTCCTTCCGCCGTTGCCAAGGCTTGTGCTGGAGACCGGCGTGTTGACAGTGACGTTCTTTACCGTGCTGGTCTTCGTGGCTGGCCAGAAGGCGCTCTATGTCGATCTCTTGCGCGGGTTGAGCAAAAGGGTACCGGTCCAGGAGGACGCGAGAACCACGGGCGTGAAGCTTGATACTTACGGGAGGACGACCCCGGAATGCGTCAAGATTGCGGCGGAGGAGCAATGACGGCGCAAATCGATGGCCCCCGGCAGCGCTCCGAAGGTTGAAGAACGGCGGATGGGAAGTTCGGTCCGCCGGCCGCAAACCACTAGCTTCTGGCATCGCCGAAGTCAGGAGACCGGGAAGGACGGGCTCTCGTCACCTGGTGGCCGCGGCCTACGAGCGCCGAGTGGGCCGAGGTTAGCTGATTAGCGGCTGATCATGGCGGACTACGGGTGGCGAGGGACCGAGCACTGAGGTCGAATAAATGAAATTCGGCTGGCAATACAATCTAGGAATTACATGTCGAGAAACTTAAAGAGTCATATCATCTCTCTTTGTCGTGATTTCTCGATGAAGACAGGATTTATGGAGCGAATGACCTTTAGTGTGTATGACTATATGTTTGATCCACAACAATTGTTTTTTTTAACTAATTGCCTACAAGAGACTGCAAATGTGAAGGGATGTTGCATTGAAGTAGGATGTGCGTGGGGCCACACAACTGCGTTTATGAAGAAATGGATGGATGTTCAAGGAATAGAGAAGGATTATATCGCACTGGACACTTTCTCTGGATTCGTTGCTGGGGATACTGAATACGAAGTTAAATATAGATCGAAAGTTCAACGACTTGATCGGGAATTTTCTTTCAATAAAAAGACTTGGTTTGATCATTCCCTAAAGCTAAGTAAGGTAGAGTCCGTTACGTCTATTCAAACAGATGTTTCTAATTTTGATTTTGACAAGGTTGCGCCAATATCGTTTTGTTTGTTGGACGTAGATCTTTATCTGCCGACCATGAAATGCTTACCGAACATTTATCGAAATATGTCAGACGGCGGGATTATTGTTGTTGATGATTGTCGAGTTGATAACATCTGGGATGGATCTATGCAAGCTTATCAAGAATTTATGGCGAGCATGAGTGCTCCGCAAAGAATTGAATGTGGCAAGCTTGGTGTTATCACTAAAACATAAGCTCGCGAGGCTATCGCGGCACTCCAGGTAAGGCGAGCGAAGCCTCGAGTTGCTCTCGTGAGCGGAACGGCGAGGCAGGGATGGCCAACTCATCAAGGTGCGCGCAGCAAAGTCGGTCGATTCGGCTTCCGCCTCATCGTTTGGGGGATTAACCTTGGATGACCCCGAGAATTCGAGTGGCTCGTATATCATCGGGGGATGGTCGGCGGGAGGCTCATTCGGTTGTTGGACATGAGTAAATGAGCGCCATGGTTTGACGCGAGACCGCGACGTTGTGCTGAACTGCTTGTTGGACGGGCGCGCGGATCAACTCAAAAGGTATCTGATGGTGTCGAGTTTCTATGAACAGGGTCAGAGTAACGTGGCACTAGCAGGCTGTTGAAAAAGTCGTCTACGGCGGCCGTTCGAGCAGGAAACCGCAGCCCAAACCCGAATCGAAGTGACAACGAAACGGAATCGTCGGCGCGAAAACCGCGGTCTATAATCCTTTTTCAATACCCCGCTAGCGGTCAGTCCAGGGGATGGGAGATGTGACTCTTATAGCGGTGGGAATGATAATGTTGTCCGTAGCGTTTGCGTTGGTGGAACTCCTCGTCGTAACTCGGGTCGGAGTTATAAAGGCACCTTTCCAGGAAGAATAAAAATCACCGAGGAAACAAAGATGATTTTAGGGACCTAGTCGATGTGTGGGATCGCTGGAATCGTCGGGCGGCTGGACGAGAAAAACCGCGCGGCGATCGCGCGGATGAATGGTGCGATGACCCACCGCGGCCCCGATGGAACCGGGACGTGGGTTTCCGCGCCAGACTCCCGCGGCTGGGGCGCGCTCTTCACCCATCGCCGTCTCTCGATCCTCGATCTCTCGCCTGCCGGCGCCCAGCCCATGGTGGATCCGGTGACCGGGCACGTGATCGTCTTCAATGGCGAGATCTACAATTTTCGCGACCTTCGGCGCCGCCTGATCGCCGAAGGACAGGAGATGCAGTCGACGGGCGATACGGCCGTGATGCTTCGTGCGCTTGCCCTGCATGGGCCAGAAGCCTTGAACTGGCTGCGCGGCATGTTCGTTTTCGCCTGCTGGGACCCCGCGAAGCGCCGGCTCCTGGTGGCCAGGGATCCCCTCGGGATCAAGCCGCTCTATCTCGCGCGCTCGTCCGATCCCGATGCGGGCTGGTCGTTGGCCTTCGCCTCGGAGCTTCGCGCCCTGCTCGCGTCCGGGCTCCTGGGGACGCCTCGCCTCGATCCGCAGGCGGCGGCCAGCAGCGTGTGGAACGGCTTCGTTGTCGGCCCCGGCACTGCGGTGAAGGGCGTCGAGCTCATCTGGCCGGGCCGCCTCATCGAGTTCGACGGGGAAGGCGCCGAGATTCGCCAGGAGGACTTCTGGCGCATGTCCGACCGCCCCCGCGAGCCGATCGCGGACGAGGGCGGTCTCGCCGCCGTCCTGAAGGAGGGGCTAAGGCTTCACCTCGAAAGCGACGTGCCGCTGGCGGTCCTGCTCTCCAGCGGCGTGGACTCGTCAGCCGTCGCCAACCTGGCCCAGCTTGCCGCGCAGAGCCCTATCCACACTTTTACGCTGGCCTTCGAGGAGAATGAGCTGAACGAGGGGCCAATCGCGAGGCAGATTGCCGCCGCCATTGGCACCCAGCACCACGAGGTGGTGCTGACAGAGACGCATTTCGTCGACAACCTGGAGGCGGCGCTGGACAGCCTCGACCAGCCGACCTTCGACGGCCTCAACGCCTACTACGTTTCGACCGCGATTCGCGCAGCAGGGTTCACGGTGGCCCTATCGGGCACGGGTGGCGACGAGCTCTTCGGCGGCTACTCGTCCTATCGCGATCTGCCGGCGCTGCACCGCTGGTCCCGGCGCGCCGGGTGGGCGCCGCGAAGTCTGCAGGCGGTCGTGGCGAGCCTGGCCACCTGGCCGTTGCGACGCTCGCGCGCGTCGGTGCCGCCGCAGACACGTTGGGCCAAACTTCCCGAGATGGTCCGTCACGGCGACGATCTGCTGGCGCTCTACCAGTTGGCCTATGCGCTCTTCCTCCCCGGATTCCAGCGCGAACTCCTGGCGCCTGATTTCACGGAGGCGCTCGCCGATGGCCTGCCCGGGGCGATGCGCCAGCGAATCCTGGCCGAGAGCCGGGGCCGCACGCCGCTCTCGGCGATCAGCGTCATGGAGCAGCGGCTTTTCCTGGGTGAGCGGCTACTCAGGGACAATGACGTCGCCAGCATGGCCGCTTCGCTCGAGCAGCGGGTGCCGCTGGTGGACCAGGTGCTGTTCGAGACCGTCGACCGCCTGCCCGATTCGGCGCGCTACGCGCCCCTCGGGCGGAAGGCCGTGCTGCGGCGGATCGGTCTGCGCGGCCTCGACCCGGCTCTGTTCGAGCGGCCGAAGAGCGGGTTCGTCCTGCCGTTCGACCGCTGGATCCGTCGGGGCCTGAAGGACGCCATGGATGAGACCCTGCGAGACCCGCAGGCCGTCGCCCCGGCAGGGCTCGATCCCGTCGCGGTGGCGAAGCTGTGGAGCGCGTTTCTCGAGGGCGCGCCAGGCATGTACTGGTCGCGGATCTGGTCGGTATATGTGTTCGTCCGCTGGTGCCACCGCAACCGCGTTTTCCGCTGAAGCTGCATAGGACCGCTTTTCCTTTCCATGAGCCCAGAACGCCTCAATATCCTTTACGTTTCGCAGATGCCGGCCAGCCCTCCGCGGTTTGGCGCCCAGGCGCGTATCCACGGGCTGATGACCCAATTGGCGCGACGCCACAATCTGACCGCCGCGATGCTGGTCGACGAAGAGTTCGACGTCGACGAGTGCCGCCGCGCGATGCAGGCCTATTGCGGCGAAGTGGTGATGGTTCCAAACCCCTACGGTCGGCCAGGTCTCGCCAAACGGCTGCTCCAACTGCGTTCGCTTGGCTCTGTCCGGAGCTTCGAGCGGCTGCGGGTCACGCTGCCGGCGCTGCAGCGGAGCCTCGACGGGATCCTGCGCGCCAAGCGGTTCGATGTGGTCAATCTGGAATTCCCTTATCTTGGCCATTATCACCTGCGCCAGGCGCCGCCCGGGGCGAAGCCGCCAGCCCTGGTCGTGGACTCGCATGAGATCGCCCATGATCTCGCGCGGCAGTTCGCGCGCACGGGCGGCAGTATGGGCCGGCGTCTCTATGCAGGGGCCAACTGGCGCAAGGTGAGGCGGGAGGAACTGGGGACCTACCGCCACGCCGACGGCGTCTATCTGTGCAGCGCGGCGGATGAGCGGCGCCTGCTCGCCGAGGCGCCCGGCGTGCGCACGGCGGTTGTTCCCAACGCCGCAGATGTCGACTTCTACCAGCCGCGCCCCGGCGACCCTCCGCCCGATGGGCGGACGGTGGTCTATTTCGGGCTCCTATCAACCGTCCCCAATATCGACGCGGTGATCCATTTTGTGCAGGACATCTGGCCGCGCATCGTTGAGGCGCGCCCGGACGCCCGCTTCAAGATCATCGGCGGCCGGCCGCCGCCTGCGCTCCAGGCTTTGGCGGGGCCCCGGATCGAACTGACGGGCTTCGTGGCGGACCTGCGGCCGCATCTGGCGAGCGCCGCCGCCGTTGTGGTTCCGCTCCGCCTCGGCGGGGGCACCCGCCTGAAGATCGTTGAGGCGATGGCGATGGGCAAGGCCATGGTCTCCACCACGCTGGGCGCCGAAGGGATCGAATCGGTCTCTGGGCGCGACATTCTCATCGAGGACGAGCCCGCGGCCTTTGCCGACGCAGTCCTCCGACTCCTGGCCGAGCCTGGGCTCGCCGCGCGCATCGGTCAGTCGGCTAGGCGCCTGGCGGTCGATCGATATAGCTGGAGCAGGGCGGCCCGGACGCTGGAGGGCTTTTACCACAGGATCCTGGAGCAAGCCGCGTGAAGGCAGCGCTTATTGGGGCAGGACAGATCGCAAAGCAGCATCTCTCCTGCCTAAAGACTTTGCCGGGGGTGGAGCTGACCGCCATTTGCGACCTTTCGCCCGCCGCGGCGGAAGCCACGGCCGAGAGGTACGGGGTCGGGACCTGGTTCACCGACCATCGGGCGATGCTGGAAAAGGCTCGACCCGATGTCGTCCACGTCACCACCCCGCCGACCTCCCATTTCGGGCTGGCCATGGACTCGCTCGACGCTGGCGCCCATGTCATCGTCGAAAAGCCGGCCACTCCCACCTTCGAGCAACTGGATAGGCTGGTCAGGCGCGCACAGCAGGCCGGCCGCCATTTCATCGAGGACTACAACTACATCTTCAACCGCGCGACGCAGGAAATTCTGCGACGCGTCGAGGCCGGCGACTTCGGGGCGGTGACCCATGTCGAGGTGCTCATCTGCCTCGATATTCTTGGCCCGGACGGCTTCGCCGACCCCAACTCGCCTCACCCCGCGCTTACCCTCTCGGGCGGCGCAATCGCCGACTTCCTGCCCCATTTGGCGTCGCTGGCTTATCTCTTCGTCGGTCCACATCGGACCGCCGAGACGGTGTGGGCCAAGCGCAAGTCCTCCGTCCTGCCGTTCGACGAGTTTCGCGCCGTGCTGGATGCGGAGCGCGGGACTGCGACTGTGGGCTTCAGTTCGAACTCACAGCCCGACGCATTCTGGCTGCGGGTCTATGGAGAGCGAATGCAGGCCAGCGCCAACCTGTTCGAGACCCGGCTCACCTTCGACGGCCCGCGCACCGTGCCCAAGCCTCTCCGCCCCTTTTTCAGCGGCCTGGAGGAGGGGAGGGCGATCCGGCGCGCCGCGTTGGCGACGCTGCTCCGCAAGTTCAAGGGCCCCGGGACGTACGAAGGGCTCTGGGAGCTTCTTGGCCGTACCTACGGGGCGTTGTCGGACGGATCGGCGCCGCCGGTGACCGCGATCGATGTCCTCGCGGTCAACCGGATAGTCGAGGCCCTCAAACCTAAGGAGCACCGGCAATGAGGGCGCTTGTCACCGGCGCGAACGGATTTCTCGGCCGGCATGTGGTCACTTCGCTGCTAGCTCGGGGCGTCGAGGTTCGCGCCCTGGTTCGCCCGGCCGCGCGCGTGGATGCGCTCGGCTGGCCGTCTTCGGTCGAGGTGTTCAGGGCCGACCTGCGCGCCTCGCGCGAGCTAAAAGGCGCTTTCGAAGGCGTCGACGTCCTGCTCCATCTGGCGGCGGTAGTCTCCGGCGGGGAGGATGCGCAATTCGCGGGAACCGTGGTCGGCACGGAGCGGCTCCTGAACGCCATGGCCGCGAGCGCCTGCCGACGACTGGTTCTGTGTAGCACCTTCTCGGTCTATGACTTCAGTTCGACGCGGCGCGTTCTCGACGAGGACTCGCCGCTCCATCAGGCGCCGGATGTTTACGCTCGCGACGGCTACACAATCGCCAAATGGTGGGAGGAGCGGGTGACGCGGCGTTTCGCCGAGGAGCACAGATGGGATCTGACAGTGCTCCGGCCGGGCTTCATCTGGGGACGCGATCGCGGCTATCTCGCTGCGCTGGGCCAGCAGTTCGGGCGCCACCACCTGGTCATTGGTCCGCTCACCCGCATACCGATGACGCATGTGGAGAACTGCGCCGACGTCTTTGCCCTGGCGGCGACGGATCCGCGCGCCCGCGGTCAGACCCTAAACGTGGTCGACGGCCCCGGCGAGCGGATCTGGACTTACCTTTCCGACTACATGCGCGGCAGCAGGCAGACGGGGTGGCGCCTGCCGGTCCCGTATTGGCTCGCTATCTCGGCGGTGCGGCTCGGCTTCGCCACCGTCTTCAGGCGCGCCACCAAGGTGCCCAGCATCCTCACGCCGCGTCGGCTGGAGGCGATGCTCAAACCGCTCCACTTTGAGAACCGCAGGCTGCGGGAAACCTTGGAATGGTCCCCGCCGCTCGATTACCAGCACTGCCTCGCGCGGACCTACGACGCGGCGCCTATCGCAACCGAACGTTCACAGGCGGGCTCCGTCGCCGACTCGAAGAGTCCTTACAAATGGCGGAACCGCTTCTCGAAGAGCTCGTAGATACTGGGCGCCCGTCGAAGCGAGAACATACTATGAACCGCAGAGGCAAGGACAGTCCGAAGTAAGAAAATGCAATTACCGGCCCGGACCTACGGTTCGGCGCCTGCCGTATCCGGGCGTTGTAGGGCCGGTTCCTTTGCCGACTCGAACAGTCGTTTCAAACGGAGGAACCGCTTCTCGAAGAACTCGTAGCTGAGATAAGCCACGGCCAGCGAGGCGGATATGCCTAATGTAGCCTGCAGCGCCACCGCCGCGAGGTGAGAACCGAGCCAACCTGCAAGCTCCAGGTCAGTGCGATGAGTGATGAGATAATACGCGATGAAGTGATGGTATACGTACAAGCCGTAACTGTAAGTTCCAAGCAAGACCATGAAACGGCTACAGAAGAACCGTGAGATGGCCGATTGGTCGGCCGCGATGAGCGCCCAGACTAGGAGGCAGGCCAACAGAATCAGGATCGACGACGCCCGGACCGGAAGGATTAGCTCGAGCCCCTCACTCGACATCAGCCGGGTCCAGACAAAGGTCACCACTAGCAGCCCGCCGGCCGTGGCAACTACCAGAGGTAACGCCCGTACCAGCCGATCGAGGCCACCGGGCAGGCGTACCATTATTGCGAGGAAGGCACCGAGCGCCAGGCCGTCCAGCCGGAAGGGGGTCAGGGTATACATGGTCCACCAGTTCAGGCCCATGAGCGACCCAGTCAGGCGGCCCAGCATCGCGCCCAGTGCGACCGTCAGGCTGACTGCGATCAGCGTTCGCGGGCGGCGAGCCAGCGCGAAGACCACCAGAGGCCAGAAGAAATAAAAGTGCTCCTCGATGGCGAGCGACCAGAAATGGTCAAGGTAAGAGAAGGACCATTCTCCGTGCTTCGCGATGTAGATGTTAACGGCATAGAGCCACGCCCATGCCTGTCGGTCCACCAGGAAGTCCAACGTCGGCCCCCTTAGCAGCGGGATCAGCGGGGCCACGAAGAAGACGAGTGCCAGCACGCCATAATAGAGCGGAAAGATGCGCAACACGCGCCGCATGTAAAAATTACGGAAGTAATACGGTTCGTTGCTTGTGTCGTAGAGGATACCGGTGATCAGGAAGCCAGACAGAACGAAGAATAGTTCAACTCCATACGACCCGTAGTTGGCCACGCCAGCGATTGCGCGTTCGACCCCGCTGTCCGGCGGAACATTAGCAACGAAGTGCAGCAGCATAACCATCAAGATGGCCAAGCCTCGCACGCCGTCCAGCACTGGCAGGTGTCTGGGCGCGAGGCCCGGGCTGGCGCTCGCCATGGTGGGGCGCTGCGTGGCTGGAAGCGCGACCACATTTCTGAGCTCGTAGACCGAGGAAACTCCGGCGGGGATGGTCATGAAAGCCCAATGCGCAAACGAGGCCCCCGCGCAGGGAGTGAGGGGTCGGGAAAGCCCGCTCTGAGACTCCTCGATCCGGGCGCCGGCCTTCTCAGCGGAAAGGGGCCCCAGTATCGACCGATTTCGGCTGCCACAATAACAAACGTCACCCACAAAAATTCGTAGCCGCGCGCCCACAAGCTTTCGAAAAAATTATAAAGAATGATAAAGATAGCAAGTGAGAGCAGTAGCAGCGCCCGACGCGGGTCGCGATCTGCCACGCGCCCGATTGCATGGAGGGTCGCGATGATGAAAGCCAACAGAAAGGCGAGACCGAGATACCCCATCTCCAGCATCGTATCGTAATAGCCGTTGTGGGCATTCGGCATCCCCTTGACCCAGCCCGGAGCTTCAGTATAGGCGGGCGAATTCGGTACAAGCCAAAAGGACTGATATCCCCAACCAAATACCGGCTTTTGGGCGATCTCAGAATTCGCGAAATCCCAGATAACGGTACGACCAGTCAAGCTTGAGTCGCCGTATAGTATATAGGATATGCGCTCAAAATTAAAATTGGACACGTGAGACAATAGCACAAAACAAAAGGGTACAGACAAGAGAATTAACGCTGGAGATAAACGCGTTACTTTTCTAAGGGCTAATGTAGACACAGCGAAGAGCGGAGAAATTAACGCCAATCCAAACGCTGTTTTTGAGTGACTCAAGAATACTAGTGAAACGGAGATGGCGACAAAAATGGCGCCGAACACTCGTCGCCAGCCGCGGTAGAGCATCTCGTGCAATGACAGTAAGAAAGCGAGGGTTGCACATTCTCCCAGGTAATTTTTACCGATAAAATATCCCTGATACCCAATATCCACGAGTCCAGAAGTGTATCTAGCCATCGTCACGGAGCCTCCAAACACAAAGTACAAATTCAATATCAAAGCGAACGCAAAGATTAGAAACATTGCGCGCATGATATCGACTGTTTGGGCTGCAAGCAGCGTAGTCAGAACGATCGATGTAACAATCATCAGTTGCTGAAGATATCTAACGAATGAGTGATCCTGGCTGAAGGCCCATAGGACGCTCGTCCCAGCAAAAGCAAGATAGGCGAACAAATAGGCTATGTGGGGAGGCACCCTAAGACGAGAATAGTTTCGCGCCACTAGTAGAATGGAAATTGTAGCGATTGCAGGCCAGAAAATTCTGGGCTCCGGGCGACCCTCCATTGAAGTCGGATCAGAAATAGAGTAATAAAACAGTAGCGGCGCTACTATTAAGGCAAAAACACATGCGGCAATCGGGACGATTGTGAATTTATCGATCATCCCTTTAGGACTTGGGCCGCCGAAAGCGGTGCAGGACGAGCCCCGTTTTGGGCGAGCCTGATAGCTCCGCCGGCGGTTTGCCTCTGATATCCCGGGATGCATGCCGTGGCTCATTTTCCCTGTGTCGTTTAGGTCTTTTCCTAACCACTCGTCAATATCCATCTGTCTCCTGGATAAATCGAGCAAACAGCACTCCTCAAATTCGTCAAACAGCGTTGAAAGAGAATATGAAAATGTGGGTGTCCTTCACCACAATAATGTGACGGTCATCTCATGTATTGGGTATAATTGAATTACGAGGGCGCTTCTGCTATCCACCACGAGTTTGGAGCCGGTGTGCTCTCTAATGACGCCTCTGCCGCGGAGCGAACGTTCGACGCGAACTGTTCCAAAGTGTGATACCGCTCGACATAGTCCCTGGCGCGCGCGCCCATGGAGTGCGCTCTCTCGGGGTTGTTCCACATGGACAGCATGGCCTTTCGTAGGGCTGCGGAATCTCCCACGGGCACGTAGACACCGGTCACTCCGTCCTGAACCACGTCCACTTGCCCGTGCGTTCGCGAGCAAATGACCGGCTTCCCCATCGCCATTGCCTCAAGGATAACCGTCACCCCATTGTCGCTTTCGGAAGGGAGAAGTGGCACGACGACGAAGCGCGAATGCGTATAAAGTTCGCGTAGCTCGGGCAACGTCCTCCGCCCAATGGTGACCTTGGCGTCGGCGGGGACTGAGAGGATATCAGCGGGAACGCGGCGATCGGCCGCAAGCCGAATTCGATGCGGTATGCGCATGTGATCGGCAGCGATGTGGCACCGCAAACCGGTGCCGCGTATTGCCTCGATGAGCGTCGGATAGTCGCGCATCTCGGCTCCCACGCTGCAAATGGTGCCTTCCTCGGCGGCGGCCCGCGGGCTATAGAACAATTGGTCGACAAAATGGCGCACGAGGTAGACTCGCTCCGAAGGGAAGCCGAGCCGCTCTATCAAATAGCGTCGTTGTACGGAGGTCCATGTGACAATCGCGTGGAGGCTCCTGCCAAACAGACGCAGCGGGATCTGCACATTGGGTTTCTCGAACTGATACATCATCGCGATGTGCGGCTTTCTGCTGCCTGCGAACCGCTGCAGCATGATCAAGGCGAGCGACAACCTCTCTCCCCAGGTCACGATTGCGTCGTACTCGTCCCTTCGCGAATGGATCGCAAGGGCCAGACGCCACCATTCCGGCCCACGTGAACTTATTGGCTCCCTGTCTAGCAGGGTCTCGTCCCATACTGGCGAGAACTTTTCGTCGAACAGATAGCCTCGCGTCGCCTGTTTCCCTGTGGGGTCACGTGGACGCTCCGTCCGGGCGCTCGGTCCCCTCAAGATCGCGAGGGCAATTCGGTGCATCCGCGGAATCCTCTAATGCCGTTCGACGCGCCTATGTAGTAGGGTGGCCACGAGGACGCTGGCGACGGCGTGAATCATCCTCGGCTCGGTGGCTACCACTTTTGCACAGTTTCACGGAAAATACCAGTGTCATACAACCGCTGACTGCCTTAGGGCTGCTTGAACGGCGTCCCGGCGTCGAAGCGGGCCTTGGCGGGAAGACCGGAATAGGAGCTGCAACCAGAACCGCTCGCCCCTTGAATCTGGGTCGATCCGGTAGGCGTCACCCAGGGCCACGAATAGGTGCAGGAAGCTCCAGCGCTGAAG
>DASXES010000095.1:0-89248 GCA_036489975.1 Roseiarcus sp. | reverse complement strand
GTTCGTTGATTCGCAACCCGATCCTACCGGCGAACCGCCGGTGACCGCCGCAAGCCGCTCGCTCGCTACAGCGCTATCAACAGCGCGCTTCGCAAGCGCCTTGCTCCCGCCGACCTACACCATCAGATGGGACACGACCAGCCACTAATGTCGTGGCGCTGCGGGGCGCCTAACCATGAAGCGAATCATTATCCCGCCGTCTTCACTCGCTGCCCGAATAGCGTCTTCAATCGCGGGTATCCATGAATTGAAACGAGTCGCAAAATAGGACCGAACAGTCGGGCCCCGATCGGAGCAATATGAACGCGCATCTGCCGCCGAGATCAATTCCCAGAAAATGCTGGTCCTTAAAAATCTAACCGCCCTTGCGCTCCCCGTGCGTCGCTGTTTCTTGGACAGTTTTGGGCAATTCCGCAGGCTATCCGCGCAAACATTTCTTTGGCGCTCCCAAGGGGACTCGAACCCCTGTTTTCGCCGTGAGAGGGCGACGTCCTGGGCCGCTAGACGATGGGAGCGATGCTGTTGCGGCGTGGAGACTGGGCTATATATCGGCGGGGCGCACGAGGCAAGCGCGCCCGACCGCACGACTTTTCAGCGCCGCGGGCTCGGGGTTCACCTTGCGTTAAGCTTGTGGCGTGGAACTTGCGTTCTTGCGTTGGTGATTCGGAGAGCGGCGAACGGACCTCGCGATGGAGCCTGACATCATGCCGATGGCGAGCCTCGCCCGCCGCCCGACCGTTCTGATCGTCCTGCACCAGGAGCACTCGACCCCCGGGCGCGTCGGGCTCGCGCTCAAGGCGATGGGGGCGAGGCTCGACATCCGCCGGCCGAGCTTCGGCGAGCCGCTGCCGGCGACGCTCGCCGATCACGCGGGGGTCGTGGTGTTCGGCGGCCCGATGGGGGCCAACGACATGCTCGACTGGGTCAGGCGCGAGATCGAGTGGCTGGAGACCCCGCTTGCGGAGGAAAAACCCCTGCTGGGCTTGTGCCTCGGCGCACAAATGCTGGCCCGCGCGCTAGGCGCAAGGGTATTCAGCTACGACGACAAGCGCAGCGAGATCGGCTACTATCCGATCGAGCCAACGTCCGCCGGCGACCGCCTCTGCCCGGTCTCGTTCCCGCGTGCGGTCTACCAATGGCATTCCGACGGCTTCGATCTGCCCGACGGGGCCGAACTCCTCGCCCGGGGGGGAGCGAATTTCCCCCACCAGGCCTATCGCCACGGCCGGCATGCGGTCGGTCTGCAGTTCCATCCCGAAGTCACCTATCACATGATGTGCCGCTGGACCCATCGTGGCGCCGAGCGGCTGACCAGGCCCGGGGCTCTGAGCCGCCCCGAGCATCTTGGCGGCTGGTTCCAGCATGACGGGCGCGTCGCGGCCTGGCTCGAGGCGTTCCTGCCGGCCTGGCTCGAGGGTCGCCTCACGGAAGGAGCGCCGAAGCCGCGTCCCGCGAGCCCGCTGGGCCGGGCCGTCGAGCACTAAGCGCCGGCGATCCCGCGGGCCGGGGCTTGATCTGGCCCCCCAGCCCCGATCGGACGCCGGCGTCGCGGATTTGGCGTAGTCTCCGGGTTGCCTCAAGCTAAACGATTCCGGCATTGATGCGCTGGAATGGAGACGGCGCCCTGACAAAGGATACTACGAAGGCGACAGCTGTCGCCGCATTGGTTTTGCTTTTCGATGATTGGTTGACCGCGAAGACGGAACTAAACGGGGTTGCAAGCGATTGAAAACGTTGGGGCGCGCGGAAGTTAAAACGGAGCTAAGGCCGGACCGCCGTTGAGGGCGCCCGGGCGCAACGGCTGCGCCCTTACTTGAGGGTCGTGACGATCTGCCGAATCTCGGCCGGGGTGTGTTCGCCGGCGAGCGGCGTGCCGGGCACGAGATACTTGCCCATCGCAAGGCCGCCGACTGGTACGGGCTCGAATCCGATCTCCTTGATCAGCTTCGACGCAAGCGCCTCGGCCTTCGGGTCGTCGCTCGCGATCGGTATGCCGAGCGGCTCGCCCGACCGGCGCGCGCCCGCGATCAGCTTGAGGAAGTTGATCGCATTGAACGCGCGCACGAGATGCGCGCCCGGCAGAAGCTTCGCGGTGGCGAGGCCGGCTCCGCCCTGCTCCGCGACCCAGTTCACGATCGCATCGCCGTCGCGTCGCGGTATCGGATTCGAGACGTCGAAGACGAGCTCCTTTTTCGCCAGCGTCTGGCCGTAGTCCTTACCGATCTGTTCGACTGCCGTGTACGGCACGACGAGCAGAATGACGTCGCCGAACTTAACCGCCTGCTCGATCGTGCCCGCTTGCGCCGTCGGGCCTGCGCTCGCCACGAGCGCCTTGAGCTCGTCGGGATGCCTCGAGGAAAACATCACCGGATGGCCCTGCTTGGCAAAGAGGGTGCCAAGCGCCCCGCCTTCGTGGCCCGCGCCGATTGTCGCGATTTTAAGTTGCGCGTCGCCGCCGCCAGCCGCGGCCAAGGCGGTTGACGGCGCTGCGGCGGCCGCGCTTGCAGCGGCTCCTGCCACGAGGCCAAGAAACCCGCGCCGGTCGAACGCGATGCGCAGATGCTTCATGATCGGGTTCCTCCAGTACTATCGTTACGTGATTACCAGCACCATTGCCGCTAAAGGGCGTCGATGAAGGCGACCATTCGCCTGCGCTGTTCCTGATTGGGCAGCAGGCCGCGCATCGCGCCAAGATTATCCGCCATATGCGCCGGATCGGAGGTGCCAGGAATGACCACCGTCACCCGCGCGTCGCCGAGCAGGTACTTGAGAAAGAATTGCGCCCAGCTGCCCGCGAAGCCGGCTGCCCATTCGGGGACGGCCTGGCCGTGCACCGCGCGGAACAGGCGGCCGCGCCCGAAGGGGAGCGCGGTCAAAACGCCAGCTTTGACCTCGGCCGCCAACGGCAGGATGCGCTTCTCCGCTTCGCGGTCGTCGAGCGAATAGTCGATCTGCACGAAATCAGGCCGCTCCCGCGCCAGCACCGCCTCGACCGCAGGGAAATCGTCATGGAAGGTGGAGGTGATTCCGACGTAGCGGCAAAGGCCTTGCGCTTTCCAGGCCCTGAACGGCGCGAGGGATTGCTGCGGATCGCGCACGTTGTGGAGCTGCAAAAGGTCGATCTTCGTCGTCTTCAGCCGGGCGAGCGAGCGCTTGAGCTCCGCCGCGTCAGGCGACTCGAGCTTGGTCGCTATGAAGACCTTGTCACGCAGGTCCGCGCCGGCGACAACGTCGCCCAGCACGCTCTCGGCCTCGCCGTAGGACGACGCCGTATCGATAACCCGACCGCCAGCCTCGACGAGAGTCCGAATGACCTGTCCGGCGGCCCGCCGGGTTCGCTCG
This sequence comes from Roseiarcus sp., assembly GCA_036489975.1. GTDB lineage: Bacteria > Pseudomonadota > Alphaproteobacteria > Rhizobiales > Beijerinckiaceae > Roseiarcus. Next base: position 85,906 of record DASXES010000095.1, on the reverse strand, counting down.
TCGTCGCTATTGAAGATACTGGCGGTGCCGAGGCCAACCACGGGCAGGCGCTCGCCTGAACTCGGAATAGCCCGCGTGATGAGTGGGGCCGCCGCATTTTGCGCCGAGGCCTTCCCCGCAAGCAACGCGACAGCCGCCAGCCCGGCGAAATCTCGGCGGGTGATCCAGGTCATGCCTACTCTCCCGGCGCCGGCGCCGCCCGCAGCGCGGCGCGCCGCTCTTGCGCACGCCCGAGCCCCGCCGACAAAACGAGCCAACCCGCCACCACCGGCAGAGCGCATAGCGCGATCGCCGCAATCTTGAGTCCGAGCGCCTCGAGACTGCCGAACAGCCAGCCATAGAACGCGTCGGAGCCGCGATAGATCACCACGTCGATGAGGTTTTTCGCCTTGTATTTCTCGCCGCGGCTGAGGATCGTGAAGAACACCTGCCGTGCTGGATTGGCGATCGCGAAGTTCATCCAGCGCTGGGAGACCTGGATCGCCACCACGACGATGAGGCTCGGCGCGAGCGCCAGCGCCGCGAAGCCCAGGACGTAGACAGCCGGCAGCGCGCCCGCCGCAATCCCGGCGCCGAAGCGCTTGAGCAGGTGGCCGGTGGCGAAGACTTGCGTTGCGAGAGTGAGCAGCCCGACCGCGAGGTCGATGCTTGCGAAGATGCGCGTCTGCGCGCTGGCACCGTGAACGGTCGCGGCGACGATGTTGGCCTGTTCGAGATAGAGAATTGTCGCCCCGAAGGACAGCAGGCTGACCCATCCGGCGACGCCAAGCAGATAGGGCGAGCGGAAGAGCTCGGGCAGCGCGGCGAAGGCGCCTCCGCCAACGAGCGAGGGCTCCGGACGCGGACCGTGGCGGGTCTTCGTCGTATGCTCCAGCCGGTGGACGCAGAACACCGCGAGCTCCAGGAGCACGATGGCGGCGATAAGCAGGTTGACGGGGCCGAGCGGCGCCGAAAGGCCGATGGTGATGAGCGGACCAAGCAGCGAGCCTGCCGTGCCGCCGGCGCCGATGAATCCGAAGAGCCGACGACCCTGCTCGCTGTCGAAGAGGTCGGCCATGAACGACCAGAACACTGCGACCGCGAACAGGTTGAACACGCTGACCCAGACGAAAAAGACGCGCGCCACCGCCACAGGCGCGACGCCGAGGCTCAGCATCAGCCAGAACGCGGCGAGATTGGCGGCGAAGAAATGATACACGATCGCGATAAACCGGGCGCGCGGCAGTTTGGCCACCAGCGCGCCGTAGAGCGGCTGCATCACGAGCAGCGTAAGGAAGGTCGCGGTGAACATCCACGGCAGCGCCCTGACGCCGCCGGCTATACCCATCCGGTCGCGCAGTGGCCGCAGCACGTAATAGCCCGCCAGCAGCATGAAGAAATAAGCAAAGGACCAGAGGGCTGCCGCGCGCTCCTCGGGCGTCGCCGGCGCCGCCCATCCGAGCCAGCGCTCGAGCCGCGACACCAGCCCGGCGCCGCCGCGGGAGCGATCGGTGGGCTCATGGTCGAGCAGCGGGGCCTCCTGCCGGTCGCCCGGATTTCGATGACGACGAAGGCTAGAACTCTCGCTTTTGGGCAGCCGGCGCAATCCGCTCGCCGCTCACGATTACGCGATTGCTCATTCGACGCCATGATTTGAGCTGGATAGCTTGCGCGCCAACGGGCAAACTCATCGCGTCGGAGACACGACACGTTGATTTGATCCGGTTTTTTTTGCGGCGCGCCCCCTTGGAGCTCAAGCCCGGCGGGGGTCGACCAGAGAGGGGAGTGGGCAAAATGATGATTGTCTTCACGCGCATTCTCGCGCTTGTGATTATGTTCGCGGCGCCGGGCTACGCCTACGCACATGTTGAAATCAACGTCGATCTCAGCTCGCAAACGATGACCGTCCGCTCGGGCTCAGGCGAGACCTACGTCTGGCCGATTTCCTCGGGCAGGGCCGGTCACGCCACGCCCCGCGGCGTCTTTCGACCGCGCGCGATGTACGTCATGGTGCACTCGGCCAAGTATGACAACGCGCCGATGCCCCATTCCATCTTCTTCCACGGCCAATATGCGATCCATGGCACGAACGCGGTCGGCAGTCTCGGCCGGCCTGCCTCGCACGGCTGCATCCGGCTTTCGCCCGCCCATGCCGCGACGTTGTTCGCCCTGGTGCGGAGGCAGGGGGCGGATATCCGCATTGTCGGATCTCCATTCAGCGATGTCGCCCACGCTTCCAGGCATACCGGATCTGCGCTCGGGTTTGCGCCGGTGCGCCATACGAGGACGCTCAAGCAATGGGCGCGCGATCCACTCGTCGAGTGAGGCCGCTGACCTGAACGTTGCGGGCGCATTAATGACGCGTCATCTGCGCCGAAATTCGTGCGCGGGGCCATCGCGTTTTCTTTCCGTTTAGGTTATCAGGCAACCTTGGAATCGAACCCGGGAGCGGCCGGTTGAGGAGGCCATTGGTGCAAAGACGTCAGTTTATCGCCGGCGCCGCCGGCCTGATCGCGACCTCGCTCGCGCCGCGGCTGGCGATGGCGGACGTGCCTACGCCCTTTACGTTCGACATGGCGCCTCCGATGGACAATCGGGAGAAATTTGTCGCCTGGGGCGTTGCGCAACGGGGTGAGGATCCGAAATTCCTGGGCGAGCGATTCGATCGGTTCCGCGCTTTGGTCCGCAATGAGGACCTGGTCAACGATCGCAACAAGCACGCCTTCCTTCTGACCCCGCGCGAGAAATTCGTGCTGCAGCAGAATCTGGCCCGCGCCTATGACCACGCTTTTCTCGACATCGGCTACGGCGTTACGATCTCGGGCCCCCACATCGTCGGTCGGATGACTTCGAACATCGATCCCAAGCAAGGCGAGAAGGTGCTCGAGATCGGCACCGGGTCCGGCTATCAGTCCGCCTACCTCGCGCATCTGACCGATCAGGTCCACACCGTCGAGATCATCAAGCCGCTGGCCGAGCGCACCCGGGGGATCTACGACCAGCTCATCAAAGACGGCTATACGGAGTTCGAGGCGATCAAGAGCAAGGCGGCCGACGGCTACTATGGATGGGAAGAGGCCGCGCCGTTTGACAAGATCATCGTCACCTGCGGCATCGACCATGTTCCTCCGCCACTGCTGCAGCAACTGAAGCCCGGAGGGATCATGGTCATTCCGGTTGGGCCGCCCGGCGCGCAGCGCGTGTTGAGGGTGGTCAAGACACAACAGCCCGATGGCCAGATGACGGTCGCGCGATCCGATATCTACGGCGGCCGGATCGTCCCATTCGTTCCGTTCACGAAGCTCGAAGGCGAGCAGATCGTCGGCACGCACAACAACTAGCGCCCGGTTGACCCAAGAATCGCTTCGGCCGCCTCCGCGCCCGGACCTCAGGCCTGACCGGCCGCTCCGGGGCGGAATGAACGACGCTAGCAAAGCCCCGGGCGCCGACATTCTTGACGGGCGTCCCGAGCCTGACGCTGAGCCAGATTCGGCCTCTCGCGTCGGGCTCTATTTGGCCGTGGGTCTAGCCGCCGGCTCGGTCATCGCGTTGCAGATCGATGTCATGCGGGTCTTCGCCGTCAGCAGCTGGGCGCATTTCGGCTCGCTGGTGGTGAGCTTGGCGATGCTTGGCTTCGGCTTGGCGAGCGCGGTGATGACCGTCGCCAAGGACTGGTTCGCTCGCAACTGGCGCTGGGCGGCCACCATTTCGCTGGCCCTGTTCGGCCCGCTCGCGGTCGGCGCCAACCTTTATGTGCAGCATCTCGGTTTCAACGCGATCTTCCTCGTCTCTGACCCGGCGCAGAAGTGGAAGCTGTTGGCGATCTTTTTGGCGGAACTGACGCCGTTCCTGGCGGGCGCGTTTTTCCTGGGATGTGTCTTTCTTAGGAGCAATCGCACTTTCAGCCGCGTGTACTTCGCCGACCTGGCCGGCGCTGGACTGTGCGGCCTGGTGTTCCTCTTGGCGATGTATGTCTTTACGCCCGCCAATTTGATCGTGGCCCCATTAGCGCTTTGGTTCGCCGCGTGCCTTGCCTGGTCGTTCGGACCAGGGGGGCGCGTCGCGCTTATTCCGTTTTTGGTCTCGGGCGTTGTCGCTTTCGCCGGCCATTTCGTCGTCCCGCAAGCCTTCGGTCTCAAGACGATCGCGACGAACGACTACAAAGGCGTGGCCTACGCACGCAAATTTCCGGATGCGAAGAAGGTTTACCAGAGCGCCTCGCCGTTCGGCTTTCTCGAGGCCTATTCGAGCTCCTATCTGCATTTCGCCCCCGGCCTGTCCGACAATGCCGGCTTCAATCTGCCAACCATGCCAGCCAACGCCTATCTCGGCCTCTACATCGACGGGGACGGCCCGATCGGCATCATGCGCGACCTGACGGACAAGGAAACCGCCTACTTCCGCTACTTGCCGATGGTCTACCCCTACCTCATCAAGTCGGCGCCGAAGACGTTCATCGTCCAGTTCGGCGGAGGCATTTCGACCGAGGTTGCGCTGCACTCCGGCGCCAAGGAGGTGACGGTCGCGGAGGGCAATCGCGCCGTGCTCGAGGCGTTTCACGCCGATGTGATACGGAAGTTCACTGGCGACGTCCTGTCCAAGGTCCGCGTCATCGACTACGAAGGCCGTCATTTCCTCGCGCACACCAACGAGCGCTTCGACGTCATCGACCTCAGCCTTGCGGATTCGGTCGGCCTCTCCAATCCTGGCGGCTTCGCCATCACGGAAAAATTCTCCTACACCAAGGAGGCGATGGAGACCTACATGCGCGCGCTGGCTCCTAGCGGCGTGCTGTCGGTCACGCTCTGGAACAAGGAGGAGCCGCCGAAGTCGGTCCTGAAGCTTTATGCGACAATGGCCGCCGCGGGGCGTGAGGTCGACCCCGCGCATCTGGCCAACTCCTTTTTCGTCGCTTCGATGTACCTTTCGACGGCCACGGTGCTCTACAAGAACGGCGGCTTCACCCCTGGGGAGATCGAGAAGCTGCGCGCCCATACCCGGGCCATGTCGTTCGACGAGATCTACTCGCCGGGCTTTTTCTACGATCCGTCGCAGACCGACAGCACGCTCGCCGGTTATGTCGAACAGATTTTTGGGGGCGCGGCTGGGGGTCCGCCCGCGGGCGGACCGGCGCAAGCCGCCAATGCGAACGATGGGACCGGCGATCAGGACGACGCCAACCCGCTGTCCGGCCAAGCCGACGACGGCGTTTTGCCCGCGACGATCATGGGCCGGCTCGCCTGGCACGCGCTTATCGCCGGGCAATGGCCTGAAATCGCCGATCGCTATGTCTTCAACACCCGGGCGCTCACCAACGACGCCCCCTATTTCGCCGCCTACGTCAAAACCGTTGACCTGCCCCGCGTGCTCGACAGACTGGAACTGTTACAGGACGAATGGGGCTATCTGCTCATCTGGGCGACGCTCGGCGTCGCTTGCCTGACGGCCACGGTGCTTCTCGCCATACCCCTGATCTGGGGCTGGCGGACCATTTTCTCGCGCTCGCGCGGCAAAGCGCTGACCGTGCTCTATTTCGCCTGTCTCGGCGCAGGCTACATCATGGTTGAGGTCGGGCTAATCGCGCATTTCGTCATGGCGCTGGGGAACCCGACGATTTCGGCGTCGGTGCTGATCACGGGGATGTTGGTGTTCTCTGGTCTGGGCGCGCTGACCTCGGAACGCGCCTTGCCTCATATGCGGATGGTTATGCCGATTCTCTTCCTGGCCGTCGGGATCATGCTGATTCTCTACGGATTGTTTCTCGGGCATGCGCTCGACGCGATCGGCGCGATCGCCTATCCGGCCCGCCTCGTCATTTGCTTCCTTTTGATCGCCCCGCCTGCTTTCCTGATGGGCTTTCCGATGCCGATCGCAATGACGACGCTCGGACGCCTCGGCAAAGATCACATGTTCGTCTGGGCGTGGGGCGTGAATGGCTGCTTTTCGGTGGTCGGGGCTGCGGCCGCGCCTGTTATTGCGACCAATTTCGGCCTCGCAGCGGTGATCGAGGTGGCTGGTCTCGCTTACCTCCTCGCGATCCCCGCATTTTACGGCGTTATCGCTTCGGACCCAGGCCAGGCTTCAATTGCGGGTGAAGCGCGGGCGTGATCCGATGGCCATGGGCGGCGCTCGCGAGTCAAGACAGACGCTGAAACGACACATAACAATTTTGCAACGAATAGACGACAGCGGGCGGGTCCGTTGACCGCTCACAAAAAATTCATAATTGCCAGACCTTTAATCGCCAAGCATCGCGCCGTCCAAGTCAGCGCGTAAGCCGGCCGCGCCTATTGGAGCGACTGTAGTTCGCTCCAGCATCGCAATTGGGGCGCCGCTGGTTACAACCGAGCCGTGATCTTGTCACTCGAATCAAGACTTTGCATAAAGACATAATTAAATTGTTCAACAATTGTCCACTTTCGCCGTTGTTACGACGTTTTTTGACCAAGGCGGCAAGGTTGCGCGGTGATCCGAGCCGTGCCATAGTTGATGACAGCAAGAAAAGAGAGAAATTGCGACCACGGTTGGCGAGTATGGGCAGCGCAAGCGGAAATATAGAACAAGAATAGAGGCTCGTGTAAGAGCGAAATATCAGGGCGGTCGCATCTAGCTGGGCGCGGAATTGGGCCAGGACTTTTTTGTTGGTCCGCTTTCAAGAATAGATTGAACTGAACAGGAATCCGCAGTGTGGCCTGCGGAGGGAGAGGTAATGTCTTATCAGAATTTCGCTGGATATGCCGGAGATCTTCTTGCCATCGACGCCTATGCGCTGCTCGAGGGCGACTCTTCATCAGTTCTTATCGATGTTCGGACCCAGGCGGAGTGGGCCTACGTGGGGACACCGAACCTTCAAACGCTTGGCAAGACGCTATTGTTGTTGGAATGGCAGAGCTATCCTTCAATGGCGGTTGACGCCGAATTTGCTTCTCGCCTTGAAGCGATGCTGCGGTCAGGAGGCGTCGAGCGCGGCGCGCCGCTGATATTTTTGTGTCGTTCGGGGGTGCGCTCGCGCCAGGCCGCAATCTCGATGACGAGCGCGGGGTGGGGCCCGTGTTTCAACCTGTCGGATGGTTTCGAAGGTCCGCTTGACGGCTCGCTTCGGAGGGGCGGCGTCAGCGGGTGGAAGGCGGGGGGATTGCCCTGGTCGCAAACGTAAAGCGTCAACCCGTGTCCCGTCCCTTGGCATCGCCGCATTGCGGGGTGTCCACCTCGCGCCTGAGACAAACCATGGACATGTATGACGAACCCGATCCGGATCGCTTTAACCATCGCGGTCCAGGCGGTGCTCCACTTGGCGAGGCGTGGCGACGCTGCTGCGATCGCCTGCGAGCGGAAGTCGGCGACGCTGTCTTCAACAGCTGGTTTGGGAGCCTCACTCTGGAATCGGTCGGATCGGGGCAGGCTCGACTTTCCGTTCCCACGCGCTTTCTCAAGAGTTGGATCGTAACCCACTATTCGGGGCATGTCGCTTCGGCGTTGAACGCCGAAGTCGGCCCTGTCGGGCAAATCTTGATTTCCGTGCGCTCCTCAGCGCCTCTCGCGTCGCTGGCCAAATTTCCGTCGACCGAATGCGCCTCGGCGCCGCAGGTGGCGCCCAAACCGCTCGAACTGGCGGTCAATCACAGCCACGCCGAGCGCCGAGCGCCTAGCCGAACGACCACAGCGCCTGCGGTTGGCGACGGCTTGTCCGGGTCTCCCCTCGATCGGCGGTTGACCTTCGCCACTTTCCAGGTTGGGCGGTCCAATGAGCTCGCCTTTAACGCCGTGCAGCGCGTCGCTAACCCCAACCGCAGCGGGACGCCGGCGTTTTGTCCCCTCTACGTTCATTCGGCCGTTGGCCTCGGCAAGACCCATCTCCTGCAGGCGGTCGCGCATACCGCTGCTCAACAGGGGCGCTCGGTCATCTATCTGACCGCCGAAAAATTTATGTACGGCTTTGTCGCCGCCCTCCAATCGCAGACGTCGATCGCCTTCAAGGAGCGGCTGCGAGCGATCGACCTCCTGATTTTCGACGACGCGCAGTTCCTCCAGGGAAAGAACATCCAGGCCGAATTCGGTCACGCGCTCAATGCTCTCCTGGACGCCGGCCGCGAGGTGATCGTGGCCGCCGACCGCCCTCCGAACGACCTGGAATCGCTCGACGAGCGCGTGCGCTCGCGCCTCGGCGTCGGTCTCTGCGTCGAGGTCGGCTCGCTCGACGAACCGCTCAGGCTGAAGATTCTGGAGGCCCGTGTCGCGGCGGCGCGCGCGGAGGAGCCCCATTTCGACGTTTCGCCGGCTGTGCTCGCCTTTGTCGCCCGCGCTATCCGCTCGAACGGCCGTGATCTGGAAGGCGCGGTCAATCGGCTGCGGGCGCACTGCACGCCTACGAGGCCTCCGCTGACCGTCGAGATGGCCGAGACCGCCATTCGCGACCTCATCCGCACCCACGAACTCAAGCGGGTGAAGATCGAGGACATACAGAAGCTGGTCGCCAGCCACTACAGCGTGTCGCGCGCCGACATCCTCTCCTCCCGGCGCACCGCGGCCGTCGTCAAGCCCCGTCAGGTGGCGATGTTCCTCGCCAAGATGCTGACCTTGCGGTCGCTGCCCGAAATCGGCCGGCGGTTCGGCGGGCGTGACCACACCACCGTGCTGCACGCGGTGCGCAAGATCGAGGGGCTGTTGCAGACCGACACGATCCTGCGCGAGGAGCTTGAGCTTTTGAAACGGATGCTTCAGGAGTAGCGGCGTCCGGTCCGCCAGCTCGCGACGGACGCTGATCGGCCATGCTCGTCTATAAGATTGTCGCCACTGAGGAATGGACCCACGCCGAGGCGGCTCATGTCTTTGCGGGCGCATCGGTCGATCGCGCCGACGGCTTCATCCATTTCTCCACCGCCGAACAGGCCCCGGAGACGGCGGCCAAATGGTTCGCCGGTCGGGACGATCTGACCCTGGCCGCGGTTGACGCCGAGGCGCTGGGCGACGCGTTGCGCTGGGAGCCGTCGCGGGGCGGGGCTCTCTTTCCTCATCTTTATGGGCCCCTGCCGATGAACGCCGTCGTCTGGTCGCGGCCGCTCAAGCTCGGACCCGAGGGCGCCCATGTCTTCGGGAGCCTTGAGCCGTGAGGCTGGCCAAGGTCGCAAGCCTCGCGCTCAAACGCCTGCCGGCGGAGACGGCCCATCGCGTGGCGATCAATGGATTGAAGATCGCGCCGCCCGCTCAGGCGCCGTCTTCCGATCCGCGCGTCTCCGTCGAGGTCTTTGGGCTAAAATTCCCCAATCCGCTTGGCCTCGCCGCCGGCTTCGACAAGAACGCCGAGGTTCCGGGACCCATGCTGAGGCTCGGTTTCGGCTTCGTCGAGGTCGGCACGCTGACGCCACGGCCTCAAGGCGGGAACGCCCGCCCGCGGCTCTTCCGGCTGAATGAGGACGACGCGGTCATCAACCGCTTCGGCTTCAACAACGAGGGCTTCGAGCGCGCCCGGGCCCGGCTCGAGCGCCGTCCGTCCGGCGTGATCGGCGTCAACCTCGGCGCCAACAAGGACGCCGCCGATCGCGTCGCCGACTATGTGCTTGGCGTCAGGACCTTCGCGCCGCGCGCCGATTATCTCGCCCTCAACGTCTCCTCCCCCAATACGCCCGGCTTGCGCGACCTCCAGCGGCGCGAGGCGCTGGACGATCTCATCGCCCGCGTCGTCGCGGCCCGCGACGAAACCGAACCGCGCCGTCCGCTCATGCTCAAGATCGCCCCCGATCTCGACGGCCGGGGGCTCGAGGACATTGTCGCCGTGGCGCTCGCCCGGCGCATCGATGGCCTCATCGTCTCCAACACTACGCTGGCGCGGCCCGCGTCGCTCGTCTCGAGAAACCGCGGCGAAAGCGGGGGCCTTTCGGGGCGCCCGCTATTTGCGCCGTCGACGAGGCTGCTCGCCCGGACCTATCTCCTGACCGGCGGGGCGATGCCGCTCATCGGCTGCGGCGGGGTTGAGGATTCCGAGACCGCGCTGGCCAAGATCGAGGCGGGCGCGAGCCTGGTGCAGCTCTATACCGGTCTCGCGCTCAAAGGGCCGGGCGTGGTCGGCGAGATCCTCGACGGCTTGAGCCGCGCTGTCGACGCGCGCGGGCTCGCCCGCATCGGCGAACTCACCGGCGCCCGGGCCGTCGCCTGGGCGGCCGCCTCGGCCGGACGAGAGCGGACGCCGGCCGACGCGGGGATTTAGATGTCCAGTGCAACCGGAGGGTGAGTTCCACCAAACAAATCCAAGCAAAATCCAAATAAATCCAAGCAAATTTGCTTTTTTTGCTTGGATTTGTTTGGTGGAATCGGGCCTTTTCAAAGGGTTATGCGCGAAAAAAACAAAAAAATTTACTCCCCCTGTAACTCGCGCGCGGGTTGTGGTTGAGCCGGACTTCCAGGGCGCACTTTTCCTCGTCCCCCGCCCGGCGACGGGCTTGGCTTCCCCCGTCTGCGACGGGCCGGATCTTTCCGCGTGTAGCGATTCTGCTGATAAGAATACGATATAGGTGTTTACTGATTTGTCAATAATGCGCAAGACTCTTATCGCGTTGCCTGTTGGTAGGGCCCATTCCCGATTACGCTGTTGATCCAGCTCGGCGGATCGACTTGCTGGCCCCAAGCTTCGAGGGCGCGGCGCCAGCCGAGATAGCTGGGCAGGTTTTTGGTGGCGACGCCATTGAAACGGGCAAGCCATTGCTTGAGGCGGCTGTGGTAGGCGTTGACGTTGTTGATGTGCAGATGCGGCGCCTGGGGGGTGGGCTTTCCCGGCGAAGGCACGGGTTGGAAGGGAATCCCGGCTTTGCGGGCGAAGGCGGCCAACGGCTTGCCGCCATCGCCGACGAGATGATTGCCGGAGGTCACGACCCCCGTCAGCACGGCGGCGATCGCGGCGCTGTCGGCCTGGGCAGAACGGCGTCCAGCGTCGCGCCCGTCCGGTCGCGGGCGACGAGGACAGGAATGTTGTCCTGATAGGACCCCGGATGCCGGGCGGTCCCGCCCCGTTTTCGCGCCTTTCTCGGCAGATCAGACCAGCGGCCCTTGAAGGATTCGAGGATAAAGGTCTCATCCGCCTCGACAATTCCGCTTAAGCGTCGAGGCTTGTCGTCAGAGGGGCGCGCGCAGAAACCGGTGGCGCCAGCGGAACGCCGTCGTCGGATGAACCCCGCACGCTTGCGCGGTCTTGGCCAGGCTTTTGCCCTCGATCACCGCCTGGGCGTGATCGAGCCACTTCTCCTTCTTGCGCAGATGCGCCATCGGCGTTTTCGTCAGCGCATTGAACGTGCGCCCGCAACTCTTGCAGCGGAACCGCAAAAGCCCATCCGACCGCCCCCAGCCGACGATCTCGCGGCCCGCGCAATGGGGACAACCCTGGCGCTCCACCCGCTCGACGCCGGCCGTTCCAAGCGCGTCCTCTGTCCGCTTGCCCCTCCTTTTCGTTGACGGACCGGCGTCAGCCGCGGCCTTCTCAAGCGCTGCCAACCCCTCGGCGCGCTGCGCCGCGCTCATCCCAGAAATCGCCAACAGCCAAAGCGAGAAATCCTCAGTCTGCATCGAATCGCTCCATCGATCCAAACCAGTCTAAACCAAATCAATAGAGAACGCTATAAGAGCCATGCGCAAGGCCCGATGGCCGGAATCGCCGAGACGGCCTGCTTCTACCCGTTCCAATCGAGCGCGACTTGATCCACGCTCGATTGCACGCAACGGCGCGGGCGCGCATTCGCGCTGTGGCCAGAAATCATTTGCCGGTCCGTCCGCCAGTCCTGTTTTCGACTGCGGAGTGGACCCATGGGCCGCTCTAAGTTTTGGCCGAACCGCAGGATGCAAGGCGAGCGAGGCAATCATGGATCGGGCCCCAGTCGCCCGCATGCGCCGCCGCCGCGACATAGCCGTCGGGGCGCACCAGCCAGACGCCGGCCGGGTCCGGGGGCGCGCGCAGGTCCGCCTCGATCAGCGTTGAATGGCGCTGGATGAAATCGCGCGCCGCCTCGCTGTCGGCGGTCATCAGCGCGAAGCGCGGCTGATCGCCCGCGCCGAACGGCCTCTCCGCGATGATCCGATGGCCGGGAGCGGGCCCTTTGAGGCCCCCCGCGGACCCAGTATTGAGGGGACTCGTCGGATAGGCGATCGTCACCTCCGACAGCCGGTCCGCGAACGCGTGCTGCACATCCGAGAATCCAAGGATTCGGTGGGCGACAAAATTCCGGATGTCCTGGAGAACGTGGTTGCTCAAAGTGACGGCGCGGGTCATCCGGCCTGAATCCTGGAGGATCTGTTTCGCGACGGCGGAACGCTCGAGGCTGTAGCTGTCGAGGAGATCCGGGCGCATCAGACCCCGCTCGGTGAGCGCAAGTTTCCAGGCGAGGTTGAAGGCGTCCTGCATTCCCGTATTCATGCCCTGGCCGCCCGCCGGGCTATGGACGTGAGCTGCGTCGCCGGCCACGAAAACCCGGCCGGAGCGATAGTTCGCGACCTTCCGTTCATTGACGCCGAAGTCGGAGATCCAGATCGGGTTCGAAAGGGCGACACGGCCGGGACAGCGACGAGCGACGATCGCCTGAATGTCTTCAAGGCCCGGACCCTGCGTTCCCTTCCGCGCAGCCTCGGCGATGATTCGGTAACGGCCGGGCGAAATCGGGAAGAACACGACGGGCCCGTCCTCGTGCAAGAAGGAGACGAGCGCGTCGGCCGGCTCATCGAGACCCGCGACATGGACGTCGGCGAGGACGAAATTCGTCGCCAGCGTGTCGCCTTCGAACGCCATCCCAAGCTTGTGGCGGACAAGCGAATGCGCCCCGTCGCACCCGATCAGCCAGCTCGCTTCTATCGTCTCGACTTGGCCGTTCGCGTGGCGAACCGCGCAAGAAACGTCTTCGCCGCGGTCCTCGAATCCTGTCAGCTCGACACTGCGCTCGATCGCTTTCCCAAACGATCGCAAATGCTCGTCCAGCAGCCGCTCGGTCTCGGACTGGGGAATGAGCAGCAGATACTGAAAGGGCGAGGGGACCGAATTGAAGGGAATGCGGGCAATGCGCTCGCTTCCGGATCGCAGGACCATCGCCTGCGAATGGAGACCGGCGCTTGCAAACGCGTCGGCGCATCCCGCGCGCTCGAGGAGTTCGAGCGTCCTCGACCAAACAGCAAGCGCTTTTGACCTGTCCGTTCGTTCCGGCGCCTGGTCGATGATCCGGACAGGCATGCGATAGCGGGCGAGCTCGGCCGCCATGGTCAGTCCGACCGGGCCGGCCCCGGCGACGAGAACTGGCTTTGTCATGAGGGATCCTTCTGAAGCCTGAGTCCGGGTAAAGCGATTCCATGGCGCGGGGCTGACCGCCTCCCGGCCTTTGGCTGGGGAGGCCGCCGGCAGGCGCCGTTCAGGGAGTTTCGCACGCCCTGGTGTATAAATTGGCGCATATCGAGGGCAGGCCTTCAGGCGGAAGCTGGGCCCCCTCCCGCGAGTTCGACGATTTCGTCGCCGCGGCGGGCCTTAAGGTTGCTGGCGTCGCCGGAAGGCGCCAGCGTGCGGCAGGCATTCGCGTTCAGGAGCAATGTCCGATGAATGGCGCAGAACTCTTGGTCGCCGCGCTCGAGAACGAGGGCGTGCGTGAGATCTTCGGGATCCCGGGCGAGGAAAACCTCGACGTGGTGGAAGCTTTGCGCCGCTCGAAGATCAAGCTCATTTTAACCCGCCACGAACAGGCCGCGGCGTTCATGGCGGCGACGCATGGGCGCCTCACCGGCAGGCCCGGGGTCTGCATCACGACGCTTGGCCCCGGCGCGCTCAATCTCACCACCGGCGCGGCCTACGCGCTGCTTGGCGCGATGCCAATGGTGATGATCACCGGGCAGAAGGGGATTCTGAGCCGCAAGCAGGCGGGATTTCAGATCGTCGACATCGTTTCGGCCATGACGCCCTTGACCAAGATGGCCGACCAGATCGTGAGCCGCGCGACCATTCCGACAATGGTGAGAGAGGCGTTCCGCGTCGCCCAGCAGGAGCGGCCTGGCCCGGTCCATCTCGAACTGCCCGAAGACATCGCCCGCGAGACGGGCCCCGACATGTCGCCGATTCCGCCCCACCCGATCGAGGCGCCGCTCGCGCCCAGCGGCGCCCTCGACCGGGCGGCTGAGCTCATCCGCAACGCCGAACGCCCGCTGATCATGCTGGGCGCGGCGGCGAGCCGTCCGCGGCTTTCGGACGCGTTGTCGGATTTCGTCAGGCGGGCGCAGATTCCGTTCTTCAACACGCAGATGGGCAAGGGCGCCGTCACCGGCAATTCGGACCTCTACATAGGCACCGCCGCCCTGTCGGAGCGCGACTACGTGCATCGGGCGATCGACCGCGCGGATCTCATTATCGCGATCGGCCACGACACGGTGGAGAAGCCGGCGTTCCTCATGGGGCCAAACGGGCCGACGGTGCTGCATGTCGGCTATCTGCCGGCGACGGTCGAGGAAGTGTACTTTCCGCAGGCCGAACTCATCGGCGATGTCGGACCGAGCCTCACGCTGCTCGCCGACCGGCTGGAACATCGGCTGCCGCGGGCTCAGGCGCTCCTTCCCCTGCGCGCAGAGATCCTCGCCCATATCGCCGACCGCGCGGAGGAAAGCCGCTATCCGCCAACGCCGCAGCGGATCGTGCACGACGTGCGGCAGGCCGTGCCGGAGGACGGGATCGTGTGCCTCGACAACGGCATGTACAAGATCTGGTTTGCGCGCAACTACCGCACCCATGTCGCCAACACGCTTCTGCTCGACAACGCGCTCGCCACCATGGGCGCGGGCCTCCCCTCGGCGATCATGGCCGCCTGCCTCAATCCGCACCGGCGCGTGCTCGCCGTCTGCGGCGACGGCGGCTTCATGATGAACTCGCAGGAGCTGGAGACCGCGGTCAGGCTCAAGCTCAATCTCGTCGTGCTGGTGCTCGTTGATCACGCCTACGGCATGATCCGCTGGAAGCAGGCGGCGGAGGGGTTCCCTGATTTCGGCATGACCTTCGGCGATCCCGACTTCGTCGCCTATGCGCGGGCGTATGGCGCGAAGGGCAGCCGGGTCGAGAGCGCCGATGGGTTGGCGCCGGCGCTCGAAGCCGCATTCGCGGGAGGCGGCGTGCACCTGGTGTCGGCGCCGATCGACTATTCGGAGAATGAGCGCGTCCTGGTCGACGAATTGGGCGCGCAAGGGGCGACGATGGCGGCGAGTATCGAATGATCGGGGCGCTGACCCGGCGTGATGGGAGGGCCGCGAGGGCCTCCGTCGCCGAGGTGATGGACTGTCCATATTTCTGGTGGATTTGCTTCACCATCGGCTTTGCGCTCGCGGCGGCGGCGCTGCCAACCGATGGGTCCTACGACCTCAAGAATTATCACCTGTATAATGGATTCGCTGTGTTCCATGACCGCCGGGCGCTCGATATCGCGCCCGCTCAACTGCAAACGGGCTACTTTTATGGTCTGGACGCAGTTTACGACCTCCTGTTCACATCGTTGAACCGCCACCCGACCCTCATCAATCTGCTTCTGTCGATTCCTTACTCGGTCGCGGCGACGATGCTGTTTCTGATCGCGCGTCTGTTCGCCCGGCATGCTTTCGTCGGACCCAATCTGGTCAGCGCGGCGGCGGCGGTGTTCGGACTGACCGGCGCCGCGACTTTTCCGACCCTGGCGACGACGCAGTCGGAACTCGTTCCGGGTCTGGCGATTCTGATCGCCTTGGCGCGATGGCTCGTTCTGGAGAATGAACGCCGCAACACCATCTCATCCGCCCTCGTTACCGGCGGTCTCGCGAGTGTTTCAGTCGGGCTGAAGCTCACCGAAGCGCCCTTGTTCGTCGGCATGGCCGTGGCGATCGCCCTCCGGTTCGCAACCGGCAAAAGATCGGCGTTGCTTGAGGCTTTCGCGTTCGGCCTTGGCGGCCTGATCGTTTTCGCAGCCCTCGACGGCGCGTGGCTCTGGGGCAACGTCAAGGCGTACGGAAATCCAATCTTTCCGTACATGAATAATCTCTTTCACTCCGACCTTATCGCGCCTGGTTCCTGGACCGATGGTCGGTTCATGCCGAAGACGGCGCTCATGGCCGCGTTTTATCCGGCCTATTGGGCGTTCCACCGTTCAACCGACGTCAGCGAATTGCCGATGCGCGACCCGCGCATCCTGCTCGGCTGCGCGAGCGCCCTCGTCGTCGTCCTTGCTTTCACAGGTCGATGGCTGCGCCAACGGACCCCGCCCTCGATCGGCAGCTTCGACTCGCTCGCGCTCTTCTTGGGGATCGCATTCCTTGTCTCCTGCACGCTGTGGGAGAAGGTTTGGTCCATCTATCGCTATCTCGCGATCCAAGAGAGTTTGAGCGGCGTTCTGGTGCTCGCCGCCCTGCCGATAGTGTTTGGAGCGCGAGGGAAGCCGCTTCTGCTCTCGGGCCTGTTTGCGCTCGCCGTCATCTGGACGGCGCGAACGACGTACTATCCGTGGTGGGACCGCGCGCAACGCGGGCGTGAGGCGATCTCGGTCCAACTGCCGCCGCTCGAGCGCGACGCGATGGTCCTCTTCCTCGACTCTCAACCTTACGCCTACCTCGTCCCCTCGATGCCGATTTCAGCGCGCGCGATTGGCGTCAATAACAACCTCGTTCATCCCGGAGCTTCAGGCAGACTCTGGAGCATGATCGAGGGCGTCGTCCGCGACCACCGTGGACCCCTGTGGGGTGTCGAAGATCCAGCCGATGACCCGGGCGTCGCCGATGTTTCCTTGAGCAGTCTCAGACTGGCGCGCGACAGCGAATGCTTTCCGCTGATCGCCAATTTGGAGGCGGCGCGGCAGATCAAGATTTGCAAGCTTCGGCGGGAGTGAACCGGTAGGTTCGCGCGAGAGGAAACTTCCGGATGGGCGACCGCATCGAGGCCGGAACCGCAAGCGCCTTCAAGGCTCAGAACTCCACTTCGAGCCGGAGCTTGGCGAGCTCGCGCGGGAAATCATCGAAGTCGCGCCGGCCGGCCGGCGCCTGGGCGAGGAAAGCGGCGGAGAGATCGACCTTCTCGTTGATCTGGTAGTGGAACGTCGGCCCCAGATAGATCGCCTCTCCATCGAACTCGCGCGGAGCGAGCCCGCTGTAGGCGCGATCGTAGTCCGCTTCCGCGCCGAACATCAGCGGCGGCGTCACGCGCCAGGAAAGCGCGGCGGAAGCGGAAACCAAGCTGGTATCCTGCCACGGCTGACCCGGTAACCGCCCGCCATCCGGCGCGTAGCCAAGATTGACCGCGCCATAGAGGCGGCGGTCGCTGGAGACATAGTCCGCGACGGCGAGGAAGGTCGTGGTGAACTCATTGGCCTGCTGGCCGGCCTCCGCGATGACATTATACTCGGGCTCGACCGTCAGCGTCAGCTGGAGCGGAAGATCGGCGGTCCGGTGCATCACCACATAGCGCAGCTCGACCGAGGCGCCCATGAAATTGACGCCAGCAAAATCGGGCAGGCCGGGCACGCCGTGGATGTCCTGGCCTAGCCCATGCGCTCCGAACTCGACTCCAAGCGAATCGGTCAGCGTGGGCTCGAAGATGATCTCCTGTTCGATCGAATTGTAGACGCCCTGATCCTTGCCGAATGATCCGGTGGTCTCGAATTCGAGCGAGCGGTCGCCTTGCTCGCCCACGTCCGCTCCCTCGAGGAAGCCGAACAGGTTTTTCGTGTCGAGCGCATAGAAGGGGCCGGCCGGCGATCCCGTCCTGGGCGGCCCATCATCGTCCGCCGCGGCGATGGACGGGGCGACAGCGATTGCAAGCGCGAGGCCGAGGAAGTGAAGTCCGCGACGGCGAGAATGGCGAGCGCCCAGGATCCTCCCCCTTTAAACCTCGGTCGCGCGCTGAGCCGGCGCCAGGCTCAGGCGGAATGACGGCTCTGATCGGCGCGTCTAAGGCGCGGCGATCGGAACCTTTGGAGCCACGGTTCCAATCAATTGCCGAGAAGCGCGGGAAATAATCCCGTGATTGTCACAAAAAGTCCAGCGAATTCAGAGGATCGCAGACTGCCGGCTCGTCATGGCGAACGGGAAAATCTCCCGGACACGAACTTGCGGCCGGCGGGCTCCATTCGCGCCTGAGCATGGCCGCCGCGCCGCCGCGCGGCCGCTCGCCGGCTAACCGGCGTGGCGCTTGAGGAACGCCAGCGTCTTCTCGTTGAACTCGCTCACTCTTTCATAGATCGGAGCGTGGGCGCACATTTCGAATATGACGAGTTCGATGTTCTTGATCCCGCTCGTGAACGGCTCGACGAAGCGGGTCGAGGTCGCGATATCGTGCTGGCCGAAGGTGATCTGGGTCGGCGCTGTGATCCGGCTGAGCTGGCCCAGCGCGTCATGGGCGATGACCGCGTCCGACTGGCGAAGGAAGGCGTCGACCGGCTGCTTCGGCCGGCTGCGCACGAAGGCGGCGAGCTGGTCGACATATTCGGACTTCGCCGCGTAAAGCTCGGGCGTGAAGCAGAATGGAAAGATCCCCTGGACGATCATCTCCGGGACGCTGTCGAGCGCCTTGGCGATGATCTGCCAGTTTCCCACGACGGCCTTCAGAAAAGGATCGGTCTTCGGCCAGCAGGAATGCAGCGACAGCGTCTTGACCCGCTCGGGATATTTGGCTGCGAGCCAGAGACCGATCGCGCCGCCCAGCGACAGGCCGCTCACATGCGCTTTCTCGACTCCGATTGCTTTCATGAACGCGGCGACGTCATCGGCGAACAATTCGGTCGAATAGGTCCCGGCAGGCTTGTCCGTCTCGCCCGCCCCGCGTGGATCAAGCGAAATGCAGGTGAAGTGCTTGGCGTAATCGGCGACCTGGAAGGCGTAGCAGGCGTTGTCGACGGCGAGATAGGGAATGAGGATAAGCGGCTCGCCCGATCCCTGGGTCTCATAGTTCATCGTGATGTCGTTGACCTTGACCTTTGGCACTGAGATCCCCCGCTGACGCCTGGCTCTTCGCTAAGCTCAAGCCTCGGCCAAGGTCAATGCGTCGCGCCTCCCGCCTTCGTCCAGGCCGACATGCCGCCCTCGATGTGCCGGGCCGAGGCGAGGCCCTGATCCTGCACCGCCTGCACCGCCGTCGCCGAGCGCTCACCGAACGCGCAATAGAAGACGATCGTCTTGCCCGAACGCGCGAGTTCGTGAATGAGGCCGCCCTCGCCGATAGCGTCCTGAAGCTCGCCATAGGGGGTGTGAAGCGAGCCGGGAATGGCGCCGGTCCGCTCCCGCTCGTTCTTCTCGCGCAAATCGATCAGCACGACCTCCGATCGTCCGACGAGCGCCTTGGTCTCCTCGGCTGAAAAAGCCCAACCCTTGCGCGCCACATCCTCCTGATGCAGCCCCTGATGGATGTTGGCGGGAACGGCGACGTCCATCATCTTCGGATTGGGCAGGTGCAGGCTTTCCATCAGCTGCGCGTATTCGTCCGCGTCCCGAACTTGAAGGCGCGGGTTGAAGCGCTTCTCCTCACCGATGGTGCTGACGGTGTCGCCTTTGCAATCGTGCGCTGGAAAAACCAGCGTCTCCTCTGGAAGCCGCATCAGGCGCATGAGGCTCTCGTACTGGGCGCGGGAATCGCCATTCTGGAAATCGGTGCGGCCGGTGCCGCGGATGAGCAGCGTGTCGCCGGTGAACACCCGATCGCCAAAATGGAAGCTGTACGAATCGTCGGTATGGCCGGGCGTGTAAAGCACGTCGAGGCTCAAGCCTTCGACGCCGAGCTTGTCGCCATCGGCGATCCGCATCGACACGACGTCGACCTTGCTCTGCTCGCCCATGATTGTGATGCAGTGTGTGTGATCGCGCAGCGCGCCCAGGCCGGTGATGTGGTCAGCGTGCAGGTGCGTGTCGACGGCCTTGACGAGCTTGAGGTCGAGCTCCTCCATCAGTTTGAGATAGCGGTCGACCTTCTCCAGCACCGGATCGATGATGAGCGCTTCGCCGCCGCGTCGGCTGGCGAGGACATAGCTATAGGTGCTCGACGCGCTGTCGAACAATTGCCGGAAGATCATCGCGGCCTCCCTGTCGGGCAGCCTTGTTACCGGCTGCCTTCAACGGGCCACCATAGTTATTTTGTAGCGGGTTTGACAGCGCCTTCCTGCTGCAAGGCCATGAAGGCGCCGCCGATCACTGCCGGACCGAACTGGTCCTCGCCATTCGGCGGCCGGCTGTTGACGGAGCCGGTGATGAGAAGATCGTCCTGCGGCCAATAGGCGAAGATGGTGCGGAAGCCGAGCGTCTCGCCCTCGTAGAACCAATAGGCGCCGCCAAGCTCCTTTCGAAAGAAGCGGCCGAGGCCCAGGCCGAAGCCAACCGGCTCGTCGGCGGAGACCTCTTGAAGAGGCCGACCCGTCTTGTTGGAGACCAGCGTGGTCATTTCGTCGAGCTGCTTTGCCGGAACGACGCGCTTTTCGAAAAGAGCGCGAATCCATAGACCAAGGTCGTGCGGGTTGGAGATGATGGCGCCGGCCTCGCCCGCCCAGGAGCGATTCTGCATCCGCATGTCCTTGCCGATGAGCGGCGCGAGCGTCGACACCTTGCAAGGCTCCGGCTGGTAGCCGAGGCAGTCCTGCAGCATGTAGAGCGCCCTCGGAACACGCGACATGACCGGGCCGGCGGAAGCGGGTCCGGGGTGCGGACCATCGGCGTAATACGTGTCGTGCAGCCCGAGCGGTTCGAGGATCATCGTTGTCAGCGCCTGCTCGTAGTTCATGCCGGACGCCGCCTCGATGATCAGGCCCGCAAGAATGTAGTTGGTGTTGGAATAGAACCAGCCGGCGCCGGGCGGAAAATGGTTGCCGTTTGCGGGATCGACAAAGCCGATCAGATCCTTGCCGCTGAATTGATGATGGAGGTCGGCGACCTCGATCTCGCCGATCGCGACTGTCTCCGAGTAGTTGGGGATCGGGCTCGTCATCTGCAGCAGCGCGCGGATGGTCACATCCTTCCATGCCGGATATTGCGGCAGCCACTTCCCGATCGTGTCGTCGAGCCTGAGCTTGCCCGCCGCCTCGAGCTTGAGGATTAGCGCTGAGGTGAATTCCTTGGTGTTGCTGCCGATGTCGAACAGAGTGTCAGGGCCGATCGGTTTTTTGCCGCTGAGCCCGTTGTCGCCGGCATAGACGGAGATGATCGGACGCCCGCCACCGCGATCCACCTGCAACGCGACGCCGGAAAACCCCTCGATCGACGCGCGGTCCTTGACGTAGGCGTCGAGGACCTGCTGCACTCGCGCCGTGAGCGCCGCGTCATCCGCTCTCGCCGCTCCGAAAGAAAACGGAACGGCGCCGAGAAACGCCAGAGCGACGATCAGTCCGATACGCATGCCCTCTTGCTCCGCTCAGAATCGGCCGACGCCGGTTGACGACAGGTCCCCATACCCGATTCGGGGGCTGCGTTGAGTGAAGCTGAGGAATGAAAATCGAGTGGAATTTTACGAAGTCCACGCCTGCCCGAAGACGCGCATCCAGTTGCCGCCAAAAACCTTGGCGATCTCTTCGGCCATATCGCCGCGCTTCTCCATTTCGGCGCGGACGTTGCCGATATCGGAGACGCTCTCGAAGCCGTCCACACGTTATCCTCGGCCTCTCCTCGTACATCATCGTAGGAGGTGTCTCGAACGCTTGCGGGGGGCGGTGTCATTGATGCGACGAGCCATGGATTCCTCCTTCGATCACTATAAAGATAGCCGAATTATGTGAATTGGCGACCTAAAAGCGCTTTTTCGGGGCGCGGACGGCTGCGGCGCCCGCTGGTGAAACGCAAGCGCCCTCCAGCGCGCGTTGGCCTTCCGTTCCGGAAGACCTATGATCGCGCCATGACCGAAGCGGAGATCGCCAAGCTTGCGGGGTGGCTCGCGAAAGCAGGGCTTGAAGGACGCACCGAGACCGCCCTTGTCGAGGGTTTTTGCAGCCGCGCCGTCGCGGGCGGGCTGCCGCTCGCGCGCGCGATGCTGCTTGTCGACACGC
This sequence comes from Roseiarcus sp., assembly GCA_036489975.1. Taxonomy (GTDB): domain Bacteria; phylum Pseudomonadota; class Alphaproteobacteria; order Rhizobiales; family Beijerinckiaceae; genus Roseiarcus. The sequence continues at coordinate 63,953 of DASXES010000095.1, read as the reverse complement.
TCCATCCCATCCACGAGGGGCGGGCGTTCCGCTGGGAAAGGGAAAAGCCGGAAGCGACGCTGACCGAGTACGGGCGCACCGGCGATGGGGAGGCGGCCGAACGCTGGCGGGCGAGCCCGCTCTACCGGCTGTTGGCGAGCGGCGATTCGATGTTACGCCGGCGCGTGACGGCGGAGACCGAAGCTGAGTTCCCCACCTTCGCCGAGTTTCGCGAAGCGAAGTTCACCGATTATGTCGCGATCATCAACCGGTTCGCCGAGGATGGCGTGATCGGCGAAATGGATTGCATCTATTCCTACTGGACGACGGATCACGGCGAGGGTTTCGCCGACGAGGAAGTCCAGGCGCTGAAGCGGCTCACGCCGTTTCTGGGGCTCGCGATCAAGGCCACGTCGCTCGCCCGCATCGCCGAGACGCTGGTCGAGACCTATCTCGGTCGGGACGCCGGCCGGCGGGTGCTGCGAGGCCGCATCGAGCGCGGGGTGACCGACCGGATCGAGACGGTGCTGTGGTTCAGCGATCTGCGCAATTATACGCATATCTCCGAGACCTCAGCGCCAGAACAAATCATTCCCCTGCTCAACGACTACGCCGAGGCCGTCGTCTCGTCGATCCATGAAAACAGTGGCGATGTGCTCAAGCTGATCGGGGACGGCGTGCTCGCCATTTTCCCGGCCGAGGACAGGAGCCGCGCCTGCGCCGCCGCGCTCGACGCCGCGAGGGGGGCGCGTGAGGCGGTGCGGGCGTTGAATGCGCGCCGGCTCAAAAAGGACCTGCCCGCGACTGAAATGTATCTTGGGCTTCACATCGGCGAGGTGTTCTACGGCAACATCGGCAGCAAGGACCGCCTCGACTTCACTGTTGTCGGCCCGGCGGTCAACGAAGTAAGCCGGATCGCGGCGATGTGCCGGTCAGTGGACCGGCCTATCCTAATCTCGGCGGCGTTTGCGCAATCCTGCGCCGAGCACGTGTGCGCCTTCGCCTCCGTCGGGCGGTTCGCCCTGCGCGGCGTCGGCAAGTCTCAGGAATTGTTCACGCTCGATCTCGGGGACGCGCTATCCGGATAACGCCGTCAATTGATCAAAGCCGGCGCTCCCGCAACAAAGCGGGGAAGTGAGCGTTCTCCCGAAAATCGTGGAGATCGCCATGACTTCAGACGAACGCTTTCCCTATTCCCGCCGCGCCATCGTCGGCGCTGGCGGCATCGGCCTTGTGGCCGCCGCCCCCGCGTTTGCGCAAAATTCCCAAAATTCCAAGGCCCGGCCCCTCTCCAAGCAGGATCAGGCGGCCGCTCCTGAAGCGCTACAGGACCCGCGCAGCAAGTATCCCAAGCCGCCGTTTCGCCGACAGGAGCAGCCCTGGCCGGGGCTCGCCGGCCGGATGGATCCACGTCCGGATCACGGCGAGACGTCGTACCGCGGGTCGGGCCGGCTCGTCGGCCGCAAGGCGCTGGTCACCGGCGGGGATTCGGGGATGGGCCGGGCCGCTGCGATCGCATTTTCGCGCGAGGGTGCGGATGTCGCGATCAATCATCTGCCGGAGGAGGAGCCCGACGCGCGCGAGGTCGTCGAGCTCATGAAAGCGGAAGGCGGAAAAGCCTTGTCGATTCCCGGCGATATCCGGGACGAGGCCTTCTGCAAGCGCCTCGTCGAGGAAGCGGTCAGCGGTCTCGGCGGCCTGGACATCCTGGTGAACAACGCAGGGCGCCAGCAGACACGCGCCTCCATCCTCGACATTTCGACCGAGGATTTCGACGCGACGATGAAGACCAACATCTACGCGCCATTCTGGATCATCAGGGCCGCGCTACCGCATATGCCCCCAGGCTCCGCGATCATCGGGACGGCTTCCGAACAGGCCTATGACCCCTCGCCCGATCTTTACGACTATGCGCAGACGAAGGCTGCGACCATGAATTACGTGAAGTCGCTGGCGAAGCAGCTCGCCTCGAAGGGCATTCGCGTCAATGCGGTCGCGCCGGGCCCGATCTGGACGCCGCTGCAGGTGAGCGGCGGCGCCACTCAGGAAAAATTGGAGAAGTTCGGCGGCCAGACCCCGCTTGGCCGACCCGGACAGCCCGCCGAGCTCGGCTCGATCTACGTGCAACTGGCGAGGGCCGACGCAAGCTTCGCCACCGGTCAGGTCTATGGCTCCGCTGGAGGAAGCGGCCAGCCGTGACCGGCCGTCGTCGTTTGACGCGAGGGGGCGGCCACGCCTTGAGCGTTCGACGGCCGCTTGACGCGCCCTCTCGCGCGCCTGATACGACGCGGCATGAATCCGCCCGCTCCGTTCGTCCTTAAGGTCGAGCGCCTCGAAAAGTCGTTCGGCGACGTGCGGGCCGTGCAGGGCGTCAGCTTTCACGTCGCGCCCGGCGAGATCGTCGGTCTCCTCGGGCCGAACGGCGCAGGCAAGACGACGACGATCAACATGATCCTCGGCGTGCTCGCGCCGAGCGGGGGACGGATCGAGATCGAGGGCGTCGATCTCGCGTCCGATCGCAGCCGCGCTCTCTCCTGCACCAACTTCGCGGCCGTCTACGCGCCCTTGCCCGGCAACCTCACCGTCGAGCAGAACCTGCAGGTGTTCGGAAGGCTCTACGCAGTGGAAAACCTCGCGGCGCGAATCGAGAAACTGCTGAAGGTTTACGATCTCGAGCGCTACCGGCGAATGAAGGCGGGAGTCCTGTCGTCGGGCGAGCAGACGCGCCTTTCGCTCGCCAAGGCGATGCTGAACCGCCCGCGCCTCTTGTTGCTCGACGAACCGACCGCCTCGATCGATCCGTCGAACGCTCGCGACATTCGCGCCGGCATCGCCAAATTCGTCGACAACGGACTGTGCGCGGTCCTTTGGACGAGCCATAACATGTATGAAGTGCAGGCGGTCTGCGACCGGGTGCTGTTCCTATCGCACGGGCGGATCGTCCTCGAAGGCGACCCGAAGACCCTGCCCGCGCAACATGGCGCGGACAGTCTCGACGACCTGTTCGTCAATGTCGCGCAAGAGGCGCTGCACGACGGCGGCCGGCAATGAACGCCTCGCGCGTTGGCGCCGTCGTGTTGCGGATGGCCTATCTCTACCGCGGCAGCCCGCAGCGCGTCTTTCCCATCTTCATCTTTGTCGCCATCGATGTTCTGGTGTGGGGCTTTCTCACCCGCTATCTCAATTCGGTCTCGCACGCGGACTTCAATTTTGTGCCGGCGCTGCTCGGCGCGGTGCTGCTATGGGATTTTCTGACGCGCGTGATGCAGCAGATCACAATGACGCTGTTCGAGGATGTCTGGACGCGCAACTTCCTCAATTTCTTCGCTTCGCCCCTCACCACTTCCGAATATCTGGTCGGGCTCCTCATCGTCGCGATCATCACCAGCGGGCTGAGCCTGGTCGCGATGCTCATTCTCGCGCAGGTCGCTTTCGGGCTGTCCTTTCTGTCCTACGGAGCGGCGCTCGCCCCCTTTCTCATGGTGCTGTTCATCACCGGCATTGCGCTCGGCGTCGCCGCCTCGGCCTTGGTGCTCAGGCTCGGCCCCGCCTCCGAATGGCTGATCTGGCCGATCCCGATGCTGATCTCGCCATTCGCGGGCGTCTTCTATCCCTTGACGGTGCTGCCCGCATGGATGCAGGCGGTCGCGCTGATCCTGCCGCCGTCGTATGTCTTTGAAGGCATGCGTTCGGTCGTTGCCGGACAAGGCGCGCCCTGGGGCCAGTTGGCGATCGGCGGGACGCTCGCACTCCTCTATCTCGCCCTCGCCTGCATGTTCTTCTTCGCCGTCTATCGCGCGGTGATCCGCAACGGACTGATCGCTCGCTACAGCGCTGAAACGGTGAGCTGAAGCGAGCATCGACCAAGCGCCGCGCCAGCATCCGGACGGGGACACGGTTCCGACATCATGCGACATTAGCGATCCGTTTAGGGGAACGAATCGGAGGGCCGTCGGTTTCCCGACCACGAGGGGCAGGATGTCGCGACGGTTCAAGGCCGCTTTCTCCGCTGTTCTGGTTCTGGCCTCGGTCGCTCTTCTCGCGCGGACGGCCACTCAAGCTCAGCAGCAGGCGGCGAACCCACGCATCGCGCTCGTTATCGGCAACGCAACCTATCCAGACCAGGCGCTCGCGACCCCCGCCAATGACGCTGGGCTTGTCGCTCAGACGCTGCAAGCGGCCGGGTTCGACGTGGTCGGGGCGCGCGACCTGGACGGCCAATCGTTGCGCGTGGCCTTTCGCGATTTCCTGGAAAAAGCAGCGGCCGCGGGCCCAGACATGCAGGCATTCGTCTATCTCGCCGGCCGCGCGGTTCAGTACAATGGCGACAATTACTTCGTGCCGGTCGATGCCCGGATCAGCCGCGACGCCGACGTGCCGATTGAAGCGCTCCGCATCGCCGATTTTGCCCATGCGCTCGCCGCGACGCCGGGCAGGGCGCGCATCATCGTGCTCGACACGGCGCGGGCCAATCCCTATGCAACTCAAGGATCGCCGCTGGCGCCGGGGCTCGCTTTGGTCGATCCCGAGCACGGCGAACTGATCGCCTTCAACGCGGCCCCGGGCACGCTCGCGGGCGATGAGGAAGGCCCCTATGGGGTTTATGGCAAGACGCTTTCCGGCGCGATCCGGCAGGGTGGCGTCGATATCGTCCAGGCGTTCGATCAGACGCGCGTGTCGGTTAACTCGGAGACCCAAGGCGCGCTCTTGCCTTGGAGCGCCTCCAAACTCGACGGCCCGTTTTACGTGTTCGAGCGCGCCGCCGACGCGCCTCCTCCGGCCCTCTCGTTCGCGCAGACGGAGCGTCGGCCCATCTCCAGCTTTTCCGCCGAGGACGCCTACGCCGCCGCTATCGAGCGAGATACGCTCAAGGGCTATCGCGAGTTTCTCGCCGCCTATCCCCACTCGGACCAGGCGCGACGGGTGCGAGCCATCCTCGCGGTTCGGCGGGAAGCTGCCTATTGGCGCCGGACCGTCCACGCCGACACCCCGCGAGCCTATTGGACGTATCTGCATGCCTATCCGAAAGGCCCGCACATCCCGGACGCGCGCCGCCGCCTCGCGACGCTCTCGGCCGAGTTCGAGCCGCCGCCCGATTTTCGGCCAGAGATTTTTGCCGACCTTCCGCCGCCGCCCCCGGAGGAGCGGTTCTACGACGATCGGCCGATCTACGCTTTCGACGATTTTGGCCCGCCGCCGCCCCCTCCGCCGGTCCAATATGTCTATGTCGAAGACGACGATTGGCGCGACTTGCCTCCGCCTCCGCCGCCGGTCGAGATTGGCGTGCTTCCGGTGCTGGGCGTCGCGCTTCCGATCGCCGTGGGCGCGGTCGCCTATCAGGGAATGGTTCATCATGGCGGAATCGCGCCGCGAGGGGGCCCGCGTTTGCAACCGCGGCCCCTGGGGCCGCCGCCGCTGCCGGCCAACATCAAACCCCTGGCGCCGCCTCATCCGAGCGCGGCCGCGGCCGCCGCCGGTCCTGCAGCCAATGCGGCGGTTGTGAAGCCGCTCCGACCCGTCGGCCGGCGCGGCCAGCCGGGCGCACCATTGCCCCACGCGCCCGGCGCGCCGGCAAACCCGGTCGGCGCGGCGGTCCCGCCGGCTCGAGGCGCGGGCCCGAAGCCGGGGAACGCGCCTGGCGGCAAGCCTTTGCCCAAACCTGTCGCGCCGCCTGCCGGGGCTGTTGCGCCAGCGACGCCCGCGACGCCGGTCGGCAAGCCTCTGCCCGTGGCGCCCTCGCCAAAGGCGGCCGTCCCTGCGCTTGCTCCGTCGGCGCCAGTCCGGGTCATGCCGCCAGGAACGCCGACAGCGCCAGCTATCGGTGCGCCAACCGTCCCCGGCGGCAAACCTTTGCCGACCCCGAGAGCGCCCGTTGTCGTCAAGCCGGGCGCCGCCGCTGTAGCGCCCACGGCGCCGGCGGCCGCCAAAGGGGCGGCGCCCGTCCTTGCTCCGAGGCTGGCGACGCCTACCCCGGCGCAGCCGCCTGCCGCGGTTCGGTTACCAGCGGCTCATGCGCCAGCGGCTGTCGCTCCAGCTGCGCCGCGTCCGGCGCCCGCGCCTGTGCGCGTTCCCGCGGCGCCCGTGGCTCCGCCTGCGCCTCGCCTCGCGCCGGCCGTTCATGAGCCCCCGCGGCCCGCCATGGCCGCCCCCGCGCTTCGACCCCCGCCCGCGATTCGAATCCAGCCGCCAGTCGCGCATCCACCGGCGTGCGGCAGGCCAGGTCTACCGCCCTGTCCGAAGTAACGTTCGCTCCCCTGATCGGTCGCCCCCGTTCATTCGCTGACGGTTCGCGGCAATCAAGGCAAGGGGGACGGGCGGTCGCGCGCGCCCGGTAAGATTGCCTAACCCACAGGGCCGGGCTAAGAGCCGCCTTCTCGCGGCGTCGCTGCATGGTAGGAAGCCCTCCAATGATCAAGTTCTATTATCATCCGTCGCCAAATCCGGCGAAGGTCGCCCTGTTTCTCGAAGAAAGCGGCCTCGAATACGAGGTCGTCCCGGTTGACACCCGCAAGGGCGAGCAGCACTCGCCGGGCTACCTTGCCATCAATCCGAACGCCAAGACGCCCTCGATCGTCGATGGCGAGGCGACAGTCTTCGATTCCAGCGCCATCCTGCTCTATCTCGCGGAGAAGACCGGGCGCTTCCTTCCCGAAAACACGCCCAAGGCGCGGGGCGAACTCCTGTCGTGGCTGTTCTTCGTCGCAAGCGGGGTTGGGCCCTATTCCGGCCAAGCTTTCCACTTCAACGCCGCGGCGCCGGAGAAGATCGAATACGCCATCAATCGATACAACTTCGAAACGCACCGGCACTGGAAGATTCTTGACGACCGGCTGGCCGGGCGGAAATATACGCTCGGCGACACTTATACGATCGTCGACATGTCGATTTGGGGCTGGAGCTCGGCGGCTCCTTTCCTCCTGGGCGCGGAGACCTGGTCAAAGATGGCCAACGTCAAACGGCTCGTCGACGAGATCAACGCGCGCCCGGCCGTCGCGCGCGTCAACAAATTGAAGGAGAAACATGCCTTCAAGCAGGAGTTCGACGACGAGGCCAAGCGGCACCTGTTTCCGCATCAGACACGAAAGGTGGGCTAGCCCGGCGCTGGCTCCCGGCGCGCTAAACAGCCTTTCCGATCAGCGCGCCGATTCCCGCCGTCACCGCCATCGCCAGCGCGCCCCAGAAGCCGACCCTTAACGCTGGCTTCAGCATGGGCGCGCCGCCCGCCCGGGCGCCAAGCGCGCCGAGCGCGAGGAGAAAAGCCAACGCGGCGACGGGGACGGCCTTAACGACGGCGTCTTGCGGCGCGAGAAACGCTGTCAGCGTCGGCGCCGCGGCGCCCACCGAGAAGGCGAGAGCCGAGGCAAGAGCGGCCTGGATCGGCTTGGGCTGCGCGCGCTCGTCCAGGCCAAGCTCGTCGCGCGCGTGGGCGTCGAGCGCGTCCTTGGCCATGAGCTGGCCAGCGACCTGCTGCGCGAGCTTCGGCTTTAAGCCCCGCTCTTCGTAAATTTGGGCGAGCTCCTGCCTCTCTTCGGCCGGCCGCTCGCGCAGCGCGCGCTGTTCGCGCGCGAGATCGGCGCGCTCAGAGTCGGCCTGGGAGCTCACGGAGACATATTCGCCCGCCGCCATCGACATCGCGCCGGCCGCCCAACCCGCGACCGCCGCAGTCAGGATCTCGGTCCGCGCGCCTGTCGCGGCTGCGACGCCCATAATGAGGCTCGCGGTCGAAATGATCCCGTCATTGGCGCCAAGCACCGCCGCCCTCAGCCAGGCGGTCCGGTTGACGTAATGCGATTCCGCTCCCGGCATGGCGCCGCCCGTTCATAAGCCTTTTCGCCCCTTGGAGTACCACGCGGTGAGGCCGGACTCCATGATGCGGAAGGGGTGCGTGGCTTCACCAGAGCAGGCGTGCGCCATACGCGTCAAAAGCTTGCTCATTTGAAACCAGAACGAGATCGTCAAGAAGGGCCTGAGCGATCAGCATGCGATCGAAAGGATCGCGATGGGGCCCCGGCAATGCGCCCGCCGTCTCCCCGTGACGAATTGTAATCGGCAGGCCTATGAAACCCTGGCTCTCGATCACTCCGGCGAGGTCGCCGACGATCGCGCTCGCCGCCGGGAGCTTGCCTAACCGATGCTTCGTCGCAATCTCCCAGACTGAGGCGGCGCTGACGAAGATCGGATCCAGCGCCTCGCTTATGGCTTCGCGCGCCTCCGTGCTCAGCCTCTCGTCTCCCGCCAGCCACCAAAGAAATGCGTGGGTGTCGAGGAGGAGCCGCGTCACTTCACTCCCACTCCCCCAACTCAGCGTTCGTCATCGGCTCGAAAAACTCGGGCCCGACACTCAGCACGCCCCTGAATGCGCCGAACTGACGCTTGGCCGGCGGCGCGTGGATGGGTGTGAGCCGTGCGACCGGAATCTTGCCGCGGGCGATGACGATCTCCTCACCGGCCTCAACTCGGGCGAGAAGCTTCGAAAGATTGGTCTTTGCGGCGTGTATGGTGACAATGGACATCGGCGTTCTCGGCTTAGTCCGCACATTAGCTAAGTGCGCTATGCATGTCCACCGCCCTTGCGAACAAAGCACGAAACATGGTTGCCTCGCGCCATGTCGCTCGCAATGATTCGCACGAGCCCGGCCGTCGATCTCAATCCCGAGCAGCGGCTCGCGGTCGAGCACGGGATCGGCGATTCCGCAGGCCCCGGGCCGCTGCTTGTCGTCGCCGGCGCGGGCTCGGGCAAAACGGCGATGCTGGCGCATCGGGTGGCGGCGCTCATCCTCGCCGGCGCCGACCCGAAGCGCATCATGCTCGCCACCTTCTCCCGCCGCGCGGCGGCGGAGCTTGGCCGCCGCGTCGAACGGTTGCTCGCCCGCCGCCTTGCGCCGGAGGCGGCCGCCGCGGCGACGCCCGCCTATGCGGGGACGTTCCATGGCCTCGGCGCGCGGTTTTTACGCGAATATGCGGTCCGCCTCGGCCTCGACCCGCAATTCACCATCCACGACCGCGAGGATTCGGCCGACCTCATGAACTGGGCGCGCCATGAAATGGGCGTTGGCGATGCGAAGCTGCGTTTCCCGACCAAGGCGACATGCCTTGCGATCTATTCGCGCGTCGTCAACGCACGGGGCGAGCTCAAGGAAACGCTCGGCAAATCGTTTCCCTGGGTCGCGGCGCACGAGGACGCGCTTCGCGCGCTCTTCGCCTCATACGTCGAGATGAAGCAGCGCCAGAACGTGCTCGATTACGACGACCTTCTGCTCTATTTCGCCCAGATGCTGACCGAGCCCGCGATCGCGGCCGAGGTCGCCGCGCGCTTCGATCATCTTTTGGTCGACGAATACCAGGACACCAACGCCCTACAGGGCGAGATCGTGTTGGCGCTGAGACCCAAGGGACGGGGCCTGACCGTGGTCGGCGACGACGCGCAGGCGATCTATTCCTTCCGCGCCGCGACCGTGCGCAACATCCTCGATTTTCCCCAAAACTTCGATCCGCCCGCGCATGTGGCGACGCTCGAGCGCAACTACCGTTCGAGCGGCGCCATCCTCGCCGCCACGAACGCCGTCATCGCGCTCGCGCCCGAGCGCTTCGCCAAGACCCTTTGGAGCGAAAGGCCCCACGGGTCCCTTCCCGCGCTGGTCGCCGTCGCTGACGATTCCGACCAGGCGCGCTTTGTCGCGGCTCGCGTGCTCGCCAATCGCGAGGGGGGCGCCACGCTCAAAAGCCAGGCCGTGCTGTTCCGCGCCTCTCACCATAGCGCCGCGCTAGAGCTCGAGCTCACCCGCCGCAATGTGCCGTTCGTCAAATATGGGGGCCTCAAGTTTCTGGACGCCGCGCATGTCAAGGACGCGGTCGCGCTCATGCGCTTCGCCGAGAATCCGCGCGACCGGATCGCGGGCTTCCGCGTCGCCCAGCTTGTGCCGGGCGTCGGACCGAAGATCGCTGACACGATCGTTTCCGCGGCGGCGGCCGACGACGGCTTTGCGACGATGGGCGTGCTCACGCCGCCGGCGAAGGCGCAGGCCGGCTTTCCCGCATTCGCCGACCTTATGCGAAGGCTGGCGTCGCGCGCGAGCCCATGGCCGTCAGAGATCGCCGACGCCGTCGCCTGGCTCTCTCCCCTGCTCGAGAGCCGCTACGACGACGCGCGCGTCCGGATGGGGGATCTCGAGGCGCTCGAGCGCATCGCCGCGTCGTTTCCCTCGCGCGAGCGTTTCCTGAGCGAGCTGGCGCTCGATCCCCCCGACGCCACCAGCGATGAAGCGGGACCGCCGGTGCTGGATGAGGACTATCTCATTCTTTCGACGATCCATTCGGCCAAAGGGCAGGAATGGCGCTTCGTGTTCGTGCTGAACTGCGTCGACGGCTGTATTCCTTCCGACCTTGCGACCGGATCCTCTCAGGAGATCGAGGAGGAGCGGCGCCTGCTCTATGTCGCCATGACCCGCGCCAGGGATGAGCTCGCGCTTGTCGTCCCGCACCGCTTCTATGTCCACGGGCAGCCAAGGAACGGCGACCGCAGCGTGTACGCGAGCCGCACCCGCTTCATCCCGCCGCCGCTACTCAAGCATTTTGAGCGCCGGACCTGGCCTGAAGCCGCGGCGGCGGGGGCTCGGACAGTCGCTGCGGACGGCGCGCGGGTCGACCTTCAGGCGCGCATGCGCGCGATGTGGCGCTAAGGCGGGACCATCGGGGCTCTCCCCGAGCCGTCCCGGCCCCGGATCGCGCGCTGCTCCTCACGTTCGCCACGTCAAGGAAAGAGCATCTTTACCGCTTGCGCGACGCGCCGATCTATCCGATGCTGACATGCCAGAATGAGTCAAGATAAATGCGGCCGGACGTGCGGACCGCGTGGCTACGCTGTGCGCAGAGGGAGGAAGCCGCTTGCCGATTCTCGAGTTGAATCAGGTTTCCAAGCACTTCGGCGCCATCCATGCGCTCAACGAGGTCGACATGACCCTCGCTGAGGGGGAGGTGCTCGGTCTCATGGGCGACAACGGCGCTGGCAAATCGACCTTGGTCAAGGTCATCGCCGGGAATTTTCCTCCGACGCACGGCGAGATTCGCCTCAGCGGCGAACCGGTCCATTTTCATAAGCCCGTCGAGGCTCGCGAGAAGGGGATCGAGGTCGTCTACCAGGATCTGGCGCTGTGCAACAATCTGTCGGCCGCCGCCAACGTGTTTCTCGGGCGCGAAGTCAAGCGCGGCGCGGGTCCGTTCCGCTGGCTCGACCATAGGGCGATGGCCAAGCGCGCTGGCGAATTGTTCGCCGAGCTCAAGTCTGAGACACGGCCCCGCGACCTTGTGCGTCAGATGTCGGGCGGGCAGCGCCAGGCGGTCGCGATCGCCCGCACGCGACTTTCGAAGGCGCGCCTCGTCTTGATGGACGAGCCAACGGCCGCGATTTCGGTGAGACAGGTCGCTGAGGTGCTGGACCTTATCCGTCGGCTGAAGGACGCCGGCATGGCGATCATCCTCATCAGCCATCGTATGCCGGACGTATTCGCCGTCTGTGACAGGGTCATGGTCATGCGCCGCGGCAACAAGGTGGCCGACAAACCGATCAAGGCGACGAGCCCGGAAGAAGTGACCGGCTTGATCACCGGCGCGATCCACACGGCCTGAGGAGGTTTCCAATGGCAAGCGACGCGCCGCAAGCCAACGTCTCGATCGAATCGGTGCTGGGCGTCCAGCAACACAATTTTTGGCAACGCTTCACGAGTTCCCAAGCGTTCTGGGTGACGGTCGCGCTCATTGTCATCTGCATTGTGATGAGTTGGCTGCAGCCGGCGTCCTTCGCCACGACCGAGAATTTCTATAACACCACGCGCAATTTTTCCTTCATTGGCATCATGGCGCTCGGCATGACTGCGGTGATCGCGACCGGCGGCATCGACCTCTCGGTCGGTTCGATCATGGGTCTGACGGCCGTCTCGTGCGGTCTTACACTTGACGCGGGCTATCCGGGCTGGGCCGCCGTGATCGTCGGTCTATTCGCCGGAGGCGTCGCGGGGCTCATCAACGGAATCATCATCGCCTATCTCGGCCTGTCGCCATTCGTGACGACGCTCGGCATGCTGGCGATCGCGCGCTCGGTCGCGGTGGTGCTGTCGGGAAACCGCATGCTCTACAAGTTCGGCCCAGGCGGACCGTCCTTCAAGGCGCTGGGAAGCGGCGCGTGGCGCATCACGCCGAACTTCGAGCTGAGTTCTCCGCTCCTGTTCCTCATCGTCTTCACGTTTCTTCTGGGCGTTGTCTACAAGATGACGAGCTGGGGTCGCCATGTGCTCGCGATCGGAGGCAATGAACACGCGGCTTTATTGACCGGCGTTCCCGTCAATCGCATCAAGGTGCAGGTCTACGTCTTCTCCGCATTGACGGCGGCTTTCGCCGCCATTCTCTCCGTCGGCTGGGCCGGCTCGGCAATCAACGCCCTTGGCGCCTCGTACGAACTCCTCGCCATTTCGGCGGCGGTGATCGGCGGCGCAAACTTGATGGGTGGCGAGGCCAGCGCCTATGGCGCGTTCATCGGCGCGGCGCTGATCTTTGTCATCCGCAATTCGCTTCTGATGGCGGGCGTCGATTCGAATTGGCAGGGCTCGTTTGTCGGCTTGTTCTTGATTGGAGCGGTTTACCTCGGGAAGCTCCGAGGCGCGAAACGCGAGTGACCCCGTCGCGGGGGCCGCGTCTAAAAGGCCCAAGGGGCCAACATTGGAGGAAACGAAATGTTGAAGCTTATGTTGACCGGCGCTGTCGCCGCCGGCGCGCTACTTGCTGTTTCGGCCTCGGCGCGAGCCGCTGAACCCTACACCTTTGCGCTGGTGCCGAAGAACACCAACAACCCCTTCTTCGATCAGGCGCTCGCCGGATGCAAGAAAGCCGAGAAGGAGCTCAAGGGCGCCGTCAAGTGCCTCTATATCGGTCCCGGTGAGCACGGTGGCGGCGACGAGCAGGCGCAGATCGTCGCCGACCTGGTGACAAAGAAGGTGGACGGGATCGCCGTGTCGGCGGCCAACGCGCCGGCGATCGCCAACGCGCTCAAGGACGCCGCCGCCAACAAGATCCCCGTGCTCACCTGGGACTCGGACCTCCTGCCGGCGGACAAGGGATTGCGCGCCGCCTATGTCGGCACCCATAATTACGATATCGGCGAAAACATCGCCAAGCTCGTGATGGCGATCAAGCCCAAGGGCGGCACGATCTGCATCCAGTCCGGCGGCGCCGCGGCGGCCAATCATAACGAGCGCATGCAGGGCATCCGCGACACGCTCGCCGGCAAGAAGAGCGACGAATCGCCCGGCGCTCGCCTCACCGGCCAGAACGGCTGGACCGAACCCGCCGGTTGTCCGCTTTACACCAACGACGACTTCACGGTCGCGAACCAGCAGATGGAGGACATCCTCGCCAAATATCCCAACCTCGACGCGTTCACCCCGACCGGCGGCTTCCCGCAATTCCTGCCGGACGCCTACGCGAAGACGGCCGAGAAGTACAAGGACAAGATCGCCTCCGGCGCGCTCGCCCTCGTCGTCGCCGACACGCTCCCGGTGCAGATCGATCTCATGAAGAAAGGGCTCTCCTCCGGCCAGGTCGGCCAGCGGCCGTTCGAGATGGGATACAAGGCGATGTACTTCCTGAAGGATATGAAGGACGGCAAGCCGGCGCCGGCCGACCCGACCTATACCGGGCTCGACGTCTGCACGCCGAAGAACGCCGACACCTGCATCGGCGGTGGCAGCTAAGCTCCACGCGCCGACGGCGGGATGGAAAGGGGCCGGCCTCGCGCCGGCCCCTTTTATTTTGCGCGGGCCGCTCCCCGCTGTGGGCGACCCGAGATGCGGCCTTGTCCGAATCGCGGGACTGTGAGATTGTTGCAGTGCAGCATTGCGGTTCTGCGGCGGCGGCCCGAACGGGCGCCGGCGAGCTCAGGGCGAAGGAACGCATCTGATGATCATCGGCGTCCTCAATCAAAAGGGCGGCGTCGGCAAGACGACCGTCGCGATCAACCTGGCCGCGAGCTTCGCCGCTTCCGGCGCCCGCGTCCTCCTGGTCGACGCCGATCCGCAGGCGAGCGCGATGGCTTGGTCGAGCACGCGTGAAAGCGAGCCGCCGTTCACCGTCGTCGGCATGGCGAAGCCGACGCTGCATCGCGACTTGCCGCGGCTCGGCGGCGACTATGAGCTCGTCATCATCGACGGCGCGCCGCGGGTGAACGAGCTTGCGCGCTCCGCGATTCTCGCCAGCGATCTTGTGCTGATCCCCGTTCAGCCCTCGCCCTACGACGTGTGGGCTGCCGCGGACACGGTGCAATTGATCCGCGAGGCGCAGCAAATGAAGGAAAGCCTCAAGGCTGCGTTCGTCGTCAATCGCCGCATCGCCAGGACCGCGATCGGGCGCGACGCCGCCGCGGCGCTGGCGCAGTTCGAGGCGGTTCCCGTCCTCGCCGCGGTCCTCAACCAGCGCATCATCTACGCGGAGAGCGCCGCTAGGGGGCTTTCGGTGATCGAGGCCGCGCCGGCGAGCGAGGCGGCGCGCGAGATCGACGCTCTCGCTCGTGAAATTTACGGCGGAAGGAAAAGGAAAGCGGCGTGAGCAGGAAGACGATCGCGTTCACGATGCCGACGGCCGGACGGCGGCCGCGCAAGAGCGCGCCGGTGGTTCTCGACGGGCTCACCGGCGACACCGTTCCTTTCACCGCGGCGGACGAACAGAATCTTCACGACGCCGGAAGCGATCCCAAGTCCGACCAATGGGTGCGCGACAATGCGCTTGACGCCGGGCCGTCGCGGATCCCGGACCCGCCGCCGAAGGCCCTGGCGCCCGGCGCGAGCATGACGATCGATCTGTCGGCCGAGCGGAGTCTGACGGAAGCGATGGCGTTGAGCGTCATGCTGCCGTTCACGCTTGGGTGGTTCTGGTGGGCGCACGCGATCACAAGACGCCAGCGCCTCTGGGGCGCTTGAGGCCGGGATTCGGCGGAAAGCGCCAGTCGGCGCGAAGCTTCAGGCCACGCCGAGCCCGTCCAGACGGCTACGGCGTCGCCGCCGCGCCCCTCGTCGGCGGTTTTGCTGGCTCGCGCTGCAGGGCCTTGTTGATGTCGAGCGTGCTTTCGGCGCCGATCGAATCGAAATGCTCGTCGAGCCAGGCCTTGGTGTCGGCGCGGCCGAGCTCGCGCAATTGCTTCAGGAACGGCCACGAGACGTCCTGCTTGCTCGCCGCGTCGAAGGATTCGAGCTTGCCGGCGCCGCCGATGCGATGCAGCCGCTCCTCGCGGTATTCATCGCTCTTGAGCAGGCCCGAGCGGATCAGGCGCGCGACGAAGTCGGTTGCTCTCAGCTCCGCCAGCAGGCTCGCGTTGAAGGTGATCTCGTCGACCCGGTCGGCGATCTCCGCCGGAAGGCGAGGCGTCTCCTCGCGTTCGATCGGATTGATTTGCACAATGATCGCGTCGCGGCACTGCGTCTCGTAGAACAGCGGCCAGAGAGGCGGATTGCCGGCGAATCCCCCGTCCCAATAGGGTTGTCCATCGACGACCACCGCCTGGAACAGCTGCGGCAGACAGGCCGACGCCATCACATGATCAACGGTGAGAATGTCGCGGCGGAAGACCTCGCCGCGCCCGGTTCTCACATTGGTTGCAGCGACGAAGAGCTTGGGCTCGGCGCCGGCGCGAAGGCGTTCGAAATCAACCACCGCCTCGAGATGGGCGCGCAGCGGATTGATGTTGAATGGATTGAACTCATACGGGCTGAGGAGCCCAATCGCCGTCTCGGTCCAGGCGTCGATCCAGCGCGACGCAGGCCAAAGGCCGCCCCAGGCGCCGAGCGCCTTGTCGAACCATCGGCGCTGAAAAGTCGTGAGCGAGCCTTCCGACGACACCGAGAGCCAGAAGTCCTCCAGTTTCGTGCGGGCGCGCTCTCGCCCGCCTTCGCTCATCCCCGAGGCGAACACAACGGCGTTCATGGCGCCGGCGCTCGCGCCGCTGATCGCCGAAATCTCGATCCGCTCGTCTTCGGCGAACGCGTCGAGCGCGCCCCAGGTGTAGGCGCCGTGCGAGCCGCCCCCTTGGAGGGCGAGATTGATTGTCTTGACGCTCATCGCGCGGCGAGGCGACGCGCTTCCGGGTGGCCGGTTTCGCAGCGGGTGGGCGGGGCGAACGGCTCATCCGGCGGTCCATCCGCCGTCGATCGAGAGGTTGGCGCCGGTGATCTGCGCGGCAGCGTCCGAGCAGAGAAAGACGGCGAGCGCCGCGACCTGGTCGACGGTGACGAACTGCTTGGTCGGTTGCGCCGCGAGGATCACGTCGTTGATCACCTGCTCGCGCGTCATGTCGCGCGCCTTCATCGTGTCGGGGATCTGGCGCTCGACCAGCGGCGTCCAGACATAACCGGGCGAGATGCAATTGGCAGTGACGCCGAAGGTCGCAAGCTCGAGCGCCACGGTCTTGGTGAGACCGGCGAGGCCGTGCTTGGCAGAGACATAGGCTGACTTGTACGGCGAGGCGACCAGCGAATGCGCGGAGGCGGTGTTGATGATCCGGCCCCATTTTTGCGCCTTCATGCCCGGAACCGCGGCGCGGATCGCGTGAAACGCCGCGGTGAGGTTGATGGCGATGATCGCGTCCCACTTTTCGGGGGGAAAGTCCTCGATCGGCGAGACATGCTGGATGCCCGCGTTATTGACCAGGATGTCGAGAGACCCCATCTTGGCTTTGGCCTCGGCGATCATCGCCTCGATTTCCGGTCCCTTAGTCATGTCGGCCCCGTTGTAGAAGGCTCGGACGCCGAAATCCTTCTCGATTTTGGCGCGCTCGGTCTCGATCGCCGCCTGGTCGCCAAAGCCGTTGATGAAGACGTCGGCGCCTTCGTTGGCGAGGGCGCGCGCGATCGCCAGGCCAATGCCGCTCGTCGAACCGGTGACCAGGGCGTGGCGTTTGGCGAGCGGCATCGCGTTTCTCCGGGTTCGGCTTGAGCGCGAAACGGGCCCGCGCAAAACCGTCATATTGCATTGCGATAACGCTTTCGAGGGCCTATTGCCCCGCAATAGCCCCGGGATGACAAATTTCCCCCGAGCGCCTAGAACGCGGCGGGGTCAATTCGGCCGCGCGGCCGTAAAAAGGATGGCGGCGATGAGCCTTGCAATGCCGGACACGCCTTCGGGACCGCTTTCCCGCCATGCGACCGTCGGGGTCCGTGTCGGCGAGGGCGATGGGGCGGTCATTGTTGGCGGCGGCGCGCCAATCGTCGTGCAGTCGATGACCAACACCGACACGGCCGACATCGAGGCGACGACGCGCCAGGTCGCGGCGCTGGCTCGGGCGGGCTCGGAGTTGGTGCGGATCACGGTCGATCGCGATGAGGCCGCCGCTGCCGTTCCCCATATTCGCGACCGCTTGCGCGCCAGAGGCATCACGGCGCCGCTGATCGGCGACTTCCACTATATCGGCCACAAGCTGCTCGCCGATCATCCGGCCTGCGCCGAGGCGCTCGACAAATATCGCATCAATCCCGGCAACGTCGGCTTCAAGAACAAGCGCGACCTGCAGTTCGGTAAGATCGTCGAGATCGCGATCCGCAACGGCAAGACGGTGCGCATCGGGGCCAACTGGGGTTCGCTCGATCAGGACCTTCTGACCACCCTCATGGACGAGAACGCGGCGAGCGCGAAGCCGCTCGAGGCGGGCGCGGTCACGCGCGAGGCCATGGTGCGCTCGGCGCTGCTCTCGGCGACGCGGGCGGAGGAGATCGGCCTGAACCGCGACCGCATTATCCTGTCGGCGAAAGTCTCGTCGGTGCAGGATCTCATCACCGTCTATCGCACACTTGGGCAGCGGTCCGATTACGCGCTGCATCTGGGCCTCACCGAAGCCGGCATGGGCTCGAAGGGCATTGTGGCCTCGTCCGCCGCGCTTGGCGTCCTGCTGCAGCAGGGGCTTGGCGACACGATCCGTATTTCGCTCACCCCAGAGCCGGGCGGCGACCGGACGCAGGAGGTCAAGGTCGCGCAGGAACTGCTGCAGACCATGGGCTTCCGCAGCTTTGCGCCGCAGGTGGCCGCCTGTCCCGGCTGCGGACGCACGACTTCGACCGTGTTTCAGAGCCTGGCGCGCGACATCGAGACCTATCTCGCGACGTCCATGCCCGAGTGGCGCAAGGTCTATCCGGGCGTCGAGCGCCTCAACGTCGCGGTGATGGGCTGCATCGTCAACGGGCCGGGCGAGAGCAAGCACGCCAATATCGGCATCTCGCTGCCGGGAACGGGCGAAGCGCCGGCCGCGCCGGTGTTTGTCGACGGGGTGAAAACCGTCACCCTCCGGGGCCCGCGCATCGCCGAGGACTTCAAGGCGCTGGTCAACGACTATATCGAGAAGCGCTACGGGGCGAATCGGCAGGCGGCGGAATAGGGGGCGAGAGCCATGAGTCGACCCCCTCTGCCACCCTTCAATCAGGAGACCGCGGCGCAGAAGGCGCGTGGGGCCGAGGACGGCTGGAACACGCGTGACCCGGCCCGCGTCGCGCTCGCCTATTCCGAAAACAGCCGGTGGCGAAACCGGGCCGAGTTCTTGTCTGGCCGCCCCGCGATCGAGGCGTTTCTCACTCGCAAGTGGAACCGCGAGCTCGACTATCGGCTGATCAAGGAGCTCTGGGCCTTTCATGAGAACCGCATCGCGGTTCGCTTCGCCTACGAGTGGCGTGACGATTCCGGAAGCTGGTTCCGCTCTTACGGCAATGAGAACTGGGAGTTCGACGACGACGGGCTGATGCGGGTCCGCCTCGCGAGCATCAACGATATGCCGATCCGCGAGCAGGACCGTCTTTATCACTGGCCGCTGGGGCGTCGTCCGGATGATCATCCCGGCTTGAGCGACCTCGGGCTTTAGCGACGAGGCTTCGAGACCCGGCCTTCAGAGAACGTCCACGCCATCGTACCGCGCATGAATCAGGCGGTTGACGACCGCGAAAATGAACGCGGTCGAGACGCCGAACATCAGCATCCCATCCACCGCTTCAAACGGTCCGAGCAGCTTCCATTCTGGCGACAACACGATGTCGGAGCCCGAAGTCGTATAGCTGCCGGCGGACGAATATATCGCCGCGCCGATGTCGGCGACCGCGCCAGAAATATCGAGGACGAAGGCCCAAAGCGAGATCTCCGCCAGATGGCTTCCGAGCGCGAGCAGGATTGTGACCATCGTGAATGTCGAGTTCACCGAGGTTCGCGCGCCAAGGCGGCCGCGCTTGAGATCCCGGTGCAGGCTCGTGACGATTGCGTGAAAGACGACGCCGTGAATCACGATTGTGACGACGGTCGCCGCGAGTCCGACGATGAAGGGAACGAGTATCGCGATGCGACTCGGCGCCATCTCACCTCCGCTGGCCGGATTAAGCATTGTCGGCCGCGCCATAGGGCTGCCGCCCTTCACATTTCCACAGAAATAGCCCAGATGGGGCTTGGAGGCGCAAGTGTACGAACCCCCTCTCCATCGCAACGAAGATCTCCCGGCGCTGCACGCGCTGATCAGGGAGCGCGTGTTCGGACTCCTGATCAGCAACGGCGCCGAGGGGCTCGTCGCCAATTCGGTTCCGTTCGTTCTCGATCCGGGCGCCTCGAAGCTCGGCGTCTTGAAGGTCCATCTCGCCCGGGCCAACCCGCAATGGCGCGATCTTGAAGCTTCTCCCGACGCGCTGATCGTGTTCCAGGGCCACGACCATTACATCACGCCGTCCTGGTATGAGACCAAGCGCGAGACCGGCAGAGTCGTGCCGACCTGGAATTACACCATGGTCCAAACGAAGGGCCGGGCGAAGCTGATGGACGATGCGTGGCTTGGCCGGCAGATCGAGGAACTGACCCGGACGCTCGAGCAGCGCCGCGAGCAGCCATGGGCGGTCGGCGACGCGCCGGCCGATTTTATCGCCATGCAGCGCCGGGCGATCGTCGGCGTCGAGATCGAGATCCTCGACATCAAGGGCAAGTGGAAGACGAGCCAGAACCGCAACGCCGCCGACCGCGCTGGCGTCGTCGCCGGGCTCGAAGCGGTGGGCGACGAGGAGGCGCGCGCGATGGCTGAGATTGTAAGAGAGACAGGCCCCGATTGATCCGCGCGCCTGCTTTGAGCATGAAGGCGCGATCCATTTCGCGCCATCCGCCGAAACTTCATAAGAGGAGCACCACATGACTGACGCGATCAAGCCGCTTTACACCGCCCACGGGACCGCGACCGGAGGCCGCAACGGGCACACCCAGTCCGATGACAAGATGGTCAGCATCGATCTCTCGGTGCCGAAGGAGATGGGCGGCCCGGGCAAGCCCAACACCGGCACGCCGGAGCACCTGTTCGCCGCCGGCTACGCCGCGTGCTTCGGCGGCGCGCTCGACTTCATCGCCAAGCAGCACAAGAAGGACGCGTCGAAGGCGACGGTGAAATGCGCCGTCAGCATCGGCCCGCGCGAGAAGGGCGGCTTCGGGCTTGCGGTCGTGCTCGACGTCACCGATCCGAGCCTGCCGACGGCCGAGCTCCAGTCGCTGGCGGAAGAGGCGCACGAGAAGATCTGCCCCTATAGCCATGCGACGCGCGGCAATGTCGACGTCAAGGTCGTCACCCACGGGGCTTGACCCCGCGCGCGCCGGCCGACGAGGCCGCCCGCTCGCCCGGTTCCGCAGCTGGCTCGAGCCGCGCACAATGTTACGCGCTCCAGTCCTGTCAACGGCTCAGCGATCCCTCGAAGCCGGCGTGACGACGAGGCATTCGAGGCCGTCGGCCTCAGCGGCGGCCTCCATCGCGGAGGGCAGCGCCTCCAAGGGGAACGACCGTGTCTTGATGGCCTCGATGTCGAGGAGCTTTGAGCGCGTCAGCTCGCCAAGGCGCCTGAAGACGTCGCGAGGATACATGAACTGGCCGACGATCTCGAGGTTGTTCAGCATCACTTCGAGATAGGGAATCGGCAGCGGGACGGTCATGCTGCCCATCAGCGCGAGGCGGCCGCCGCGCTTGAGCGCGCGCAAGGCGGCAAGCGTCGCACTGGGGTCCTGCGCATTGCCGACGATGTCGAGCGCCATATGGGCGCCTCCTCCCGCGGCGGCGCGCAAGGCTTTGGCATCCGCCCCGACATCGCCGGAAAGCGCGACCGTCGCGACGCGCGCGCCAGCGGCTTTCGCCAGCGCCTCGAGCTTGCCCGGGTTGCGCCCGGCGG
The DNA here is from genome assembly GCA_036489975.1 of Roseiarcus sp. Taxonomy (GTDB): domain Bacteria; phylum Pseudomonadota; class Alphaproteobacteria; order Rhizobiales; family Beijerinckiaceae; genus Roseiarcus. Next base: position 42,780 of record DASXES010000095.1, on the reverse strand, counting down.
CGACGACGCGGGCCGCGCCGAGCGCGACCGCCAGAAGAACGGCGGCGCCTCCATAAGCGCCTGTCGCGCCGGTGACGATGATCGTCTCGCCGGGGGCGAGGCGCGCCCGGATGAGACCGCCATAGGGAACGGCGAACCGGGGAAGCACGGCGAGCTGCGCGGGGTTGATGGCGTCGAGTCCGTCGATCGCCGTCACCGACGCCTTCGGGACGAGCGCATATTCGGCGAGCGTACCGTCGCGCCAGTCCGCCTGCAGCGGCTTGCCGTCAGGACCGGCGGTGATCCCGAGCAGGAATTGCGACGGCTCCGGGACATTCTCGTCCGCGACGACATGCGAGGCGACGATGACGCGCTGGCCGGGCTTGAGATGATAGACTCCGGCGCCGACCTCACGAACGGTTCCAACCGCGTTGCCGCCGGGCGTGAAGGCGCCCTCGGGCGGGCTATAAGCCGGGAGCCGGCCTTCGACATAGGCCTTGAGATAGGACATGAGCGCCGACGCCTCGATCCTCACGACCACCCCGCCCGGCCGCGCTGATGGGATCGGGACATCGACGAGGTTGAGCGCGCCGCCGAGGCGGTCGAGCTTCCAGGCTTTCATGGGCGCGCTCTCCGTCAGACCGCCAGATGATCGGGGCCGAACGACTCGGGCAGAAGCTCGGCCAGGGTGAAGGTCCGGCGCACGCCTTCCGGTCCTGCGATATGGATCGCGGTCGAGGGATCGGCGAATTCGCGGATGCGCTGGCGGCAGCCGCCGCACGGCGTGCACAAGGCCTCGCCGTCGCCGACGACCAGGATTTCCACGATGCGCCGCTCGCCCGCGAGCGCCATGGCGGCGATCGCGCCGGCTTCCGCGCATGACCCTTGCGGATAGGCGGCGTTTTCGACGTTGCAGCCGGAGAAGATCGCGCCGCCGGCCGTGCGCAACGCCGCGCCGACCTTGAAGCGGGAATAGGGCGCGTACGCGTTCGCCTGCGCGGCTTTTGCCGCGGCGAACAGACGGCCCAGCGCCGCCTCAGCGCTCTTTGACATAAGGTATCCCCGACGCCCTGGGGGGGATCGCCTTGCCGATGAAACCCGCCAGCAGCACGACGGTCAGGATATAGGGCAGGGCCTCGATCGCCTGCACGGGCACCGGCCCGATACCCGGCAGCTCCATCCCCTGCAGGCGGATCGCCACCGCGTCAAGAAAGCCGAACAGAAGACAGGTGGCGAGCGCCGGCCATGGACGCCATTTCGCGAACACGAGCGCGGCGAGGGCGATGAAGCCGCGCCCCGCGCTCATGTGCGGCTGAAAATAACCGGTCTGGCCGAGCACGAGATAGACGCCGGCGAGGCCGACCAGAACCCCGCAGATGATGAGCGCGCTGTAGCGCAAGCCGCGCACCGAAATGCCGGCGGTGTCGACCGCGGCTGGATTCTCGCCGACCGCCCTGAGACGCAGTCCAAAGCGCGTGCTGTACAGGGCCCAGTAGGTGAGGGGGACCATGGCGAAGGCGATGTAGCCGATCAGGTCGTGGCTGGAGATCAGTTCCCGGTAGATAGGTCCGATGATCGGCACGGCGCCGATCTGGCTCACGAAGGGCAGCGTGATTTCCCGGAACTGGGCGGTCTCCGGCAGTTGCGGCGTGCGCCCGCCCTGCGACCAGATGGCGTTGCCGATGAGCGCGGTCATGCCGTCGGCGACCATGTTGATCGCGGTTCCCGAGACGATCTGGTTGGCGCGCTGGTCGATCGAGGCGTAGCCGTGGATGAGCGAAAAGACGACAGCCGCCGCGACGCCCGCGAGAACCCCAAGCCATACACTCCCGGTAAAGGTCGCAGCCGCGGCGGACGCGAACGCGCCGACCAGGATCTTGCCCTCGAGCCCGATGTCGACGATGCCCGAGCGCTCCGACCACAAGCCCGCAAGGCAGGCGAGTATGAGCGGAATGGCGAGACGCATGCCCGAGGCGAACACGACGAGGAAGGCGTCGAACCACTCCATCATGCGTCAGATGGGCGGTTGCGCCGTGCGCCGCGCGAGCAAAGTCGCGACAGGACGGCGGAACATGTGCTCGAGCGCGCCGGCGAACAGCACCACCAGGCCCTGGATCACCACGATCATGTCGCGGCTGATCTTCGGCATGTCGAACGAGAGCGCCTGGCCGCCCTGGTAGAGGACGCCGAACAGGATGGCGGCGAGGATGATGCCGACCGGATGGGCGCGCCCCATCAGCGCGACCGCGATGCCCACGAAGCCGAAACCGCCGACGAATTCGAGGATAAGGCGATGCTGATCGCCCAGGATGACATTGGCCACGACTCCCCCGGCGAGCGCGCCGGACAGGAGCGTGGTGATGACGGTCACGCGGGCTGGCGAAATGCCGCCGTAGACGGCCGCGGTCGGGTTGGCGCCGACGGTGCGGATCTCGTAGCCGAGGCGGGTGCGCCAGATGAGGAGCCAGACCGCAAGGCAGCAGAGGAGGGCGAGCAGGAACGAAAGATTGAAGGGCGTGTCGGGCCATTTGATCCCGACATGGGCAAGCAGGTCGTGGAACTGCGGCACCAGCGCCGTGTCACGGAATGGCTCCGTCTCGGCGTTCATCTGCCCGGGCTTGCGCATCACGTTGACGAGCAGGTAGCCCATGATGGCGGAGGCGATGTAGTTGAACATGATCGTCGTGATGACGATGTGGCTGTCGCGATAGGCTTGCAGATAGCCTGGAATGGCGGCGAATGCGGCGCCAAACAGCGCCGCGCCGATGATCGCCGCAATGGCCAGCGTGTAGCCCGGCAGGAAGCCGCAATGCAGCGCGACCAGCGCCGCGCCCAAGCCCGCGATATAGGCCTGGCCCTCGACGCCAATGTTGAACAGCCCCGCATGGAAGCAGATCGCGACCGCAAGGCCGGTGAAGATGAAGCTCGTCGCGTAATAGAGGGTGTAACCGATCCCTTCGAGATCGCCGAGCGCCCCGACGATGAGACTCTGCACGGCGGCAAGCGGATTCTCGCCGATCGCCAGCACGACAAAGCCGGAGATGACGAAGGCGGCGGCGACATTGACGAGCGGGATCAGCGCGACGTCGGCCCAGGCGGGCAGAGGCTTGAGCGGCGCGCTCATGCGGCGCGCTCGCTCACGCCGGCCATCAGGAGACCGAGATCCTGCGCGTTCGTCTCCTCCGGGCGCCGCTCGCCGGTGATCCGGCCGCCGCACAGCACGATGATCCGGTCCGAGAGCGCAAAAATCTCGTCGAGCTCGACCGAAACCAGCAGCACCGCCTTGCCCGCGTCGCGCTGGGCGACGATGCGCTTGTGGATGAATTCGATCGCGCCGATGTCGACGCCCCGCGTCGGCTGCCCGACCAGCAGGATCTTCGGATTGCGCTCGATCTCCCGCGCCAGCACGATCTTCTGCTGATTGCCGCCGGAGAAATTGGCGGTCTTGAGCAGAGGCGAAGGCGGCCTGACATCGAAGGCCGTCATCTTGCGCAGCGCGTCGGCGACGATCGCCTTGCGGTCATAAAACCAGCCCTTGCCGTAGACCGGCTCGCGATGGAAGCCGAGCATCGCGCTTTCGCACGCTTCGAACGGCATGACGAGCCCGACGCGATGGCGATCCTCGGGGACATGGCCGACGCCCAGGAGCCGCTCCATATGCGGGTTGCGCTTCAGCGGGGGCACGAGCTCGCCGTCGATGAGAATCTCGCCTGAGCTCAAGGGGCGGATGCCGGCGAGCGCCTCGAGCAGCTCCGACTGTCCGTTGCCGGCGACGCCCGCCACGCCGAGGATTTCGCCTTCGCGCAAGATGAACGAAACGCCGTCGACGCGAGCCACGCCGCGATCGTCGCGCACCACGAGATTGCGCGCCTCCAGCGCAATCGATCCCGGATGAGCGGGGCCTTTGTCGATCCTGAGGATCACCTTGCGCCCGACCATGGCGTCGGCGAGCTCGGGCGGCGAGGTCATCGCCGTTTCGAAGTCAGCGACGATTTCGCCCCGCCGCATCACCGAGACGCGGTCGGTGAGATCCATGATCTCGCGCAGCTTGTGGGTGATGAAGATGATGGTCTTCATCTCGCGCTTGAGCACGCGCAGCATCTCGAACAGCTGATCCGCCTCGGCCGGCGTCAGCACCGCGGTCGGCTCGTCGAGCACGAGGATCTCGGCGCCGCGCACCAGCGCCTTGAGGATCTCGACCCGCTGCTGCAGGCCGACCGACAATTCGCCGACGATGGCGTCGGGATCGACTTCGAGACCGTATTCGCGCCCGAGCTCGCCGAGCCGCTTTCGGATCGCGCTCGCGCCCTCGGCGAGCAGCGGCCCGCCTTCGGCGCCGAGCATCACATTTTCGAGCACGCTCAACGGCTGCACCAGCATGAAATGCTGGAAAACCATGCCGATGCCGTGGCTGATCGCTTCGCGCGAGGAGCGGATCCGCACCGGCTTGCCGTTGACGCGGATCTCGCCCGCGTCGGCTTCATAGAAGCCGTAGAGAATCGACATCAGCGTCGATTTGCCGGCCCCGTTCTCGCCGACGATTCCGTGGATGATTCCACGCTCGACGGTGAGATTGACGTTGGCGTTGGCGTGAACCGGGCCGAAGCTCTTGTCGATGCCGATCAGTTCGATAGCGGGAGGGGCGGCCGCGGTCGTCAAGCGCTACTCCTCAACGGCGGCCGCCGCATTTCGTCAACCCTGTCCCTGCGACTCGGGGCGAGGGAACGCCCTTACGCCGGGCACTTGTTGTCGGACATGTAGTCGTGCACCTGAATCTTGCCCGAAATGATGTCTTTCTCGGCCTGGTCCGCGGCAGCCTTCGCCTCGGGCGTCAGAATCTTTTCGTTGTTCTTGTCAACGGCGTAGCCAACGCCATCGTCCTTGAGGCCGAGCACCTGGACGCCAGCCTTCCACTTTCCGTTCTTCGCGTCCATGAAGGAATCGTAAGTGGCGACGTCGACATGCTTCAGCATCGAGGTGAGGACATGGCCCGGGAAGAGACCATTCTGGTTCGAATCGACGCCGATGCCGAACTTGCCAGCGTCAGCCGCGGCCTTCAAAACGCCCTGCCCGGTCGCGCCGGCTGCGGCGTAGACAATGTCGGCCCCGCGGTCCATCTGCGACTTGGCGAGTTCGCCGCCCTTGACTGGATCGTTCCACGCCGCGGGCGTCGTGCCGGTCATGTTGGCGAACACTTCGTCCTTGCCGTCGGAGGCGTATTTGACGCCCTGCGCATAGCCGCATCCGAATTTCGAGATCAGCGGGATGTCCATGCCGCCGACGAAGCCGACCTTGCCGGTCTTGGAGGTCTTCGCCGCGATGACGCCGACGACGAATGAGCCTTCCTGTTCCTTGAACACGATCGACTGCACGTTCGGTAGGTCGACCACGTCGTCGATGATGCCGAAATCAGTCTTCGGATATTCCGGGGCGACCTTCTTCAGCGCGGTCTCCCAAGCGAAGCCGACCGTCATGATCGGCGAGAAGCCGTCCTTGGCGAACTTGCGCAGGACCTGTTCCCGCTGCGCCTCGTTCTGGATCTCGAGATCGCGGAACTTGATCCCGGTCTCCTTGGTGAACCGCGTCGCCCCGTTGAACACGCCCTCGTTGAACGATTTGTCGAACTTGCCGCCAAGATCATAAAGAACCGCAGGCTTGACGGCGTCGGCCGCATAGGCGGCAGCGGAAGCGAGCAGACTTCCGGCCAAAACCGCCGACGTTAAGAGCGTGGTGCGAGCGAACATTTGCTGACCTCCCATTGGCGCGAGCAGCTGCCCCACGCCCGCAACGAGAAACTAACCGACTGGTCAGGTAAGTCCGCCCGCAACTTGACTGTCAAGCGCGATCAATCCGTCCCAGCCGACGAACGGCGTCGAGACTATGCGGGCGATTTACCGAGAGCAAGCGCAAGCCACGATCCAGTTGCGAGCAAGAAAAGGGCCACGTCATCCGGGCGCGGCCCTTTCCTGACGCGCGGGGCCTCGCCTGCGCCGAAGGCCACGATCAAGCCGAGCCCGGGACCGTCATGACAGCCGCTCAGCGGAGCGTCGATGATGAACGCCCGCCGATGCGCCCCCTGTGAGGCGTGCCGGGCGTGTGACTGCGCTCACTGTGGATTAACCAATGGGCGCGCATTGTCTTCGTCAAAGAAAGGCGAAGACCATGACCAGCGTCCTATCCCTTTTGACGGTCGACATCGCCGGGCTCATCGCGGCTCTGTCCATCTGGACAGCTTCGTTCGCGCTGCTGCTCCGAAACCAGGTCGGTTCTGAAGGTCCCCGGCTCAGTTGAACAGCGAGGAGACACTCTCCTCCTTCACAATGCGGCCGATCGCCTCGCCGATCAAAGGCGCGATCGAGATCACCCGGATGTTGCGCGCCACGCGGACCGCTTCGGTCGGCTGAATGGTGTCGGTGAGCACCAGTTCACTCAGCCTGGAAGCGGCGACGCGCGCCACCGCCCCGCCCGACAGCACGCCGTGGGTGATATAGGCCGAGACGCTCGCGGCGCCCTTTTCCAGAAGGGCGTCGGCGGCGTTGCACAAAGTGCCTCCAGAATCGACGATGTCGTCGAGCAGCACGCAATTGCGCCCCTGCACGTCGCCGATGATGTTCATCACTTCCGATTCGCCCGCGCGCTCGCGCCGCTTGTCGACAATGGCGAGCGGCGCATCGAGCCGCTTGGCGAGCGCGCGGGCGCGCACCACGCCGCCGACGTCGGGAGAAACGACCATCACGTTCTTGCTGCCGTTGTGATGGGCCTGGATGTCGCGCACCATGGTCGGCGCGCCGAACAGGTTGTCGGTGGGGATGTCGAAAAAGCCCTGGATCTGGCCGGCGTGCAGGTCGACGGTCAGCACCCGGTCGGCGCCGGCGCGGGTGATCAGATTGGCCACGAGCTTGGCCGAGATGGGCGAGCGCGACGCCGACTTCCGATCCTGCCGGGCATAGCCGAAATAGGGAAGAACCGCCGTGATGCGCTGCGCCGACGCGCGCCTGAGCGCGTCGATCATGATCAAGAGCTCCATCAGATTGTCGTTCGCCGGGTAGGACGTCGACTGGATGATGAAGGCGTCGCGTCCACGCACGTTCTCGAGGATTTCGACGAAGATCTCGAGATCGGCGAAGCGGCGGACATGGCAACTGGTCAAGGGTTCGCCGAGATAGGCGGCGATCGCCTCCGCGAGCGGCCGGTTGGAATTGCCGGCCAAAATCTTCATCTTGCCGGGCACGGCCTATTCTCCAAACGCGCGCTCGGACCGCGCTTTAACGCGGGCGCGGCGGGTCATAGCAGCGCGCGGAGGCGCGAACAATATGACAGTGAGATCACAACGGCGGGAGCCGCCGCGGATGTCCACAGGTAAGAGCTACTGCGCGTAGCTGAGCGCGGCGCTCGCCGGCGCCGCCTCGGGCGTGTTGGAGAGATACGCGGCAAGGTCATCGGCGCATTTGGCGGCGACGCTGTTGAGCGCGGCATCGTCGATCATCGCCCAGGCGTCGTCGCCGGAGCCCTTGACCGCAATCGCGTCGCTGAGCCTTTGCGCGCGCTTCTTGTCCGGCGTGAATACGTCCCAGACGACGTCGACCTCCGCTCCGCCCTCGATGGGCGAGGCGGTGAGATAGCCGCGCACGAGGTAGCGGGCGGCCGGCGGCGGCGCCATCGCGATCTTGCGCGCCGCGGCGGCCTCGTCGAAGCTTTGGCGAAAACGGGCGGAAACATCCGCCGGGGGGCCGTCGACCGAGGCGATGGCGACCGTGGCGCCAGCCATATTCGCGTCATCGCGCAGGGCGAACTGCGCGTTCGTATCCGCGCTCGGCGGGGTGGCGGCCACATCATTGCAGGCGCTCAGGCCCGCGCACGCCAACATAAGGGCAAGACCCGCGGAAAACGCCCTCGCCGGGTCGTTGATGGATAGACGCACTCCGCACTCCGCCCGCGGGCCCGGCGCCGCGAAACGAAGTTAATAATCCGTTACGCCGCCCGAGCCAACCGTCCGATTGAGGGGCCGTCCGCCAAAAGGCGCAGTCGCGGATAACACGAAATATATGTTATTATTCTCGAACGTGCAGTCGCGATGGCGCGACGCGGCCGATTTTTAAGCGCGGAACTAAAAGGGGTCACAAGGCCCTGAAACCATTAGGGGGCGCCGGTAAAACTACCGCTAGGCCCGGCGCGCCGCCCACGCCGGCGGGCGCAAAGGCGCGGCTGAACCGCAGGCCGCCGCGCTCTCCCGCCCACCTATTCCCCCGCTGCTTGCTTGCGCCTAGATAGGGCTCCCATGAGCGGCCCATCGAATAGTTTTCCCCCCGGAGAAGCGCCCGCGGCCGAGGCGCGGGAAGAAGCGGCGCTCGCGCGCGAGCTTCGGCCCGATTCCGCTCCGCTCGACATCGCCCTCGACGAGCCGCCGGCGGAGCCAGAGCGCGTGGCGCGCGGCGCCGAGGCGATCCGGGCGTTCTGGCGCCACGCCCCGCTCGGCCCCGGCGTCTATCGCATGATGGGGGCCGAGGGCGAGGTGCTCTATGTCGGCAAGGCGCGCTCGATCAAGAAGCGCATCGCCGCCTATATGGCGCCTGAGCGCCAACCGAGCCGCATCGCCCGCATGGTGGCGCAGACCCGCTCGATGGTGTTCGTCACCACCGAATCCGAGGCCGAGGCGCTGCTGCTCGAGGCCAATCTCATCAAGCAGCTCAAGCCCCGCTACAACGTCACGCTGCGCGACGACAAGAGCTTTCCTTACATTCTCATCTGCACCGGCCATGCCGCTGCGAGGCTGGTCAAGCACCGCGGCGCGCGCTCTGTCGCCGGCGACTATTTCGGGCCCTTCGCGAGCGCCGGCGCGGTGTTCCGCACCCTGAACGCGCTGCAGCGCGCCTTCCTCCTGCGCACCTGCTCGGACAGTTTCTACGCGAATCGCACCCGGCCCTGCCTGCTGCACCAGATCAAGCGCTGCTCGGCGCCCTGCACCGGCGAAATCGCTCTCGACGATTACGCGAAGCTCGTAGGCGAAGCGCGCGCTTTTCTCTCCGGCAGAAGTCGCGCGATCAAGAGCCGCCTCGGCCACGAAATGAGCGAGGCGGCCGCGGCGCTCGATTTCGAGAGCGCGGCGCGGTTGCGCGACCGCATCAGCGCGCTCTCGGCAATCCAGGGCGAGCAGAGCGTTAATCCGCATTCGATTCCCGAAGCCGACGTGTTCGCGGTCACCGAGGAGGCGGGGCAGTTCTGCGTCGAGGTGTTTTTCTTCCGCACCTACCAAAACTGGGGCAACCGCGCCTATTTTCCCCGCGCCGACCGGGCGCTGTCGCCTGAGGAGGTGCTCGACTCGTTTTTGGCCCAGTTCTATCTCGACCGCCCGGCTCCGCGTCTCGTGCTCTTGAGCCACGCCGTCCCGAGCGCCCAGACCCTCGCCGAAGTCCTGAGCGCGCGGGGCGGGCGCCGGGTCGCGATCGGCGCGCCCAAGCGCGGCGAAAAGAAAGATCTGGTCGAGGCCGCGCTGCGCAACGCGCGCGAGGCCCTGTCGCGCAAGCTCGCGGAGACGGCGACCCAGGAGAAGCTGATCGCCGCGCTCGGCGCGGCGTTTGGCGTCGACCATCCGATCCGGCGAATCGAGGTCTATGACAATTCCCACATCATGGGGACGAACGCGATCGGCGCGATGGTGGTCGCGGGCCCCGAGGGTTTCGTCAAGAACCAGTACCGCACCTTCAACATCAGGAGCGTCGACCTCACGCCCGGCGACGATTACGCGATGATGCGCGAGGTGCTGACGCGCCGCTTCGCCCGCCTCAAGCGGCAAGGCGAGACGGCCGAGCCCGGCGCGTTCCCCGACACGCCGGACCTCGTCATCATCGATGGCGGGCGGGGGCAGTTCGAGGCGGCGCGCGAAGTCATCGCCGCGCTCGGAATCGAGGGGATCAGGCTGGTCGCGATCGCCAAAGGCCCGGACCGCAACGCGGGGCGCGAGACCTTCTTCATGGAGGGGCGCGAGCCGTTCAGGCTCTCCCCGCGCGATCCGGCGCTGTTCTTCATCCAGCGGCTACGCGACGAGGCGCACCGCTTCGCCATCGGGACGCACCGCGCGCGACGCAAGAAGGAGTTTGTGAAAAGCCCGCTCGACGAAATTCCCGGCATCGGCCCATCGCGCAAACGGGCGCTGCTGTTCGCTTTCGGATCGGCCAAGGACGTCGCCAAAGCGGGTTTATCCGATCTCGAAAAGACGCCGGGCCTCAACGCCGCGACGGCGAAGCTCGTCTACGATTTCTTCCATGAGGCGCGGCGGGGGTGAGGGTCGGGTGGATCGTACTTGCCTACCCCTACGCTCTGGGGGCCGTATGATCCATGCCGGCGTCAGCGTGAACGCGCCGCACTCTTTAGGGAGCAAATTGTGAGTCCCTCGCTCATCGATGAGCTGCAGATTGACGCTACCGGCAGCGCGGTCTCAGTATCGGCCTTGCTGAGAAAGGCTCTCTTGGTCGCGGCCAAGCTGGAAGTACCCGATCTTCCCAACTGGATCGATAGGGAGCTTTCGGGGTACGCACCTGATGACGCCTTGCCTCCCTACCGGCTTGTTCGCGGATTGGTGAAAGGGAGGGTGATGGGCCGGTGGATCGCGGTACAATACTCGAGCAACGAGATGGAAACTGAGATCGCGGTTCGGAGGATCGACGGCTCGGTAGCAGACATTGAGGGCTTGTTAAGCCGGGAAGGGTCTCTCAAGATTAGCTTCTCGGCCGAGGCGCAACGTGTTTTGCAAGGTCTCTTTTCGGAACCGCGTGCGGAGTTTGTCTCTTTCGTCGATCAAGCGCGTCTCGTAGCCATCCTCGATGAGATTCGAAACCGAGTTCTGCGATGGGCGATCGCACTGGATAAAGCGGGGGTCCGGGGAGAGGGACTCAGCTTTTCTACATCCGAGAAGGAGAAGGCTCATAGCATCGTGCTTCAACAGACCGGCGGCAGCGTCACAATTGGCGTTCTCGGCGATGTGAGCGGAAGCGCTAACGTGGCAACTGGCTATCAAGCCAAGGCGGGCGGTATCGATCCCGCGGAGTTGCAACAGTTACTTGCGCAGATACGCGACCCGATTTCCAGTTTGAATCTTGCACCTGCCGACAAGGCCAATTTGCAGTCGGCTCTCGCGGACCTTCATGCCGATGACGTTTCCAAGCGGCCAGATCCGAGCAGGGTACGCGAGGCTTTAAGGCAGATCCTTTCAAACGTAGGCAAGGCCGGATACTCCGTTCTCACAGCTGGCCTAAATGCGTATATTGAACATTGGATGAAACAGCATGGTTTGGCTTCTTAGTTGCAGGCCATCGCCGCGAGAGTTCCGATGTCGATCACTCGCTGCCTTAAGTCACGTGCGGCGATTGAACACCGTCACGCTCCAACTACTGCTGGCCGACAATGCGGTACACAAAACGCGGGCGGGCCTTGCCGATCTCGAAAAGACGCCGGGCCTCAACGCCGCGACGGCGGAGCCCGTCTACGATTTCTTCCACGAGAGCCGCGCGCGCTAAACGCTTTAGGCGGAGACTCGGCCCGCGATCCTCGGCCGGCGCGCCAGACCCCGGATGACGAGGAGACCCGCGCCGCCAGCCATCAGCATGAGCCAGGTAGGCGGCTCCGGAACGGTGGCGACCGCGGCGGAGAAGCTCAGCGACCACACATTGGGGCCGTCAGGAACTGAGCTTGAGTCGAAGGCCGCGAATGGGTCCACGTAGGCGCCGAAGTCCTCGGTGGAGGTGACGCTCTTGTCGGAGCCCACGGCAAAAGTGCCGTGTGTCCGATCGTCTGCGGAAGGGGCCGGGTTATAAGCGTAATCGAATTCGCCTCCGCTGTTTAAAACATTATGGTTCACGAGGATTGCTTTTAACACCGCGAGTTGCGCTTTGTTTAAGCCCGTGATCTTGAGGACGGCGCTCCAGATGTCGTCCTGGCTTTCCGGGCCGACGATCGCGTTTTCGGTGAAAAACGGATTGCCGTTCAGCGAGATCTGCGTGAACGTCTGCCAGAATTCCGCTTTGTCCGAAGGCGGCAAAGTATCGGAGACCGCGTAATCGCCGGTCAGCGTCTCGGTGTAGGATCCATTGTTCTTAAGCGCGATCGCCGGCTGACCGCCGAGCGGCGCCGCCTCAGCCGAAAGATCGGCGCCGCGCTCGAACGTCATGTCGGTCAGGGATATCGAGAAATTCTGGACCGCGGCTTGCGCGCCGCTCGGCGCCGCCAGGGCCACGGCGAACGCCGCCGCGAGCGATAGCTTCGAGACAATAGACATGGGCCGACCCCGTCCGCGATCGGATTGATCGCGTTTGGGCGAAGCTATCCATGGGCCGTCATGCGGTCAATTGACAGCCCGGCGAAGCCCATTCGCTTCGCCATCGGAACCCGCGCGCGGCGACGCGGGGCGCCGCTCAGCGGGAGGCGCCGCCTCAAGGACGGGCGCCGCTTCAAACCGGGCGCGTTCTGGTATAAGCTCCAGTCGTTGCGCTTTCGTTAGAGGAGCGTCGACATGGCGGGTCCGGGTTGGTGGGACGTTCACCGGCAGTTGGAGAAGGGCTCGCGCGGCGCCGACGTGATGGCGCTGCAGCGCAAGCTGGCTGATCGAGGATTCGGGCGACGCGATGCCGGTCTCCGGCGTGTTCGACGACGCGACCGAAACGGCGGTGAAAGACTTTCAGCGGCGGAACGAGCTCGCCTCTGACGGGATCGTCGGGCCGATAACGTTTTCCGTTCTGTTTGAAGGCAATTACCGCTTCCAGCTTCCCCAGCCGAAACTCATGCATGACGTCGAATGGACGTGCTGGGCGGCGGCGACGGAATCGGTGATGACGACCAACTGGTCGAAGGGGCGAAAGCCGCTCACCGTCGCCGAGATGCTGGAGACCTACAAGGACTTTCTCTTGTCGAGCAAAGCCATCACCTTTCAGGGCCTGGACAAGCTGGTGAAGGACATCGGCGCGTTCCAGAAGATTTTCGCGCCCAAGGATTTTCCGCTCGAGCAGGTGCTCGGCGAACTCGGCCGCAACCAGAGCCCGGTCATGCTGATCCACGGCCTCTATCCGATGGCGGCGCACACGGTCGTCATATTCGGTGTGAAGATTGTGCGCGGCGAGGCGTTTCTGCTGGTCATGGACCCGCTCGACGGCATGTATGAGGACCTCTCGGTCAACAAGCTGCGTGGCAATTTCAATAAGCTGATCAGGATTGTCAGTGCGCACGAATTCAAGTGACCGGCCCCGCGCGGCCGCGCCTGAAGGCGCGGCCCGACGAGCGCTCGATACTTTCTATTCCCGCGCCAGAACCTGCTCCAGCTTGGCGAAGAAGTTGCCCCAGCCCATCTTGACGCCCTGAGCATGAGAACCGGGCGCGGTGATGAGCCGATGCGCGAGCGCGCTATTTCGAGCGCAGTCCTCGCTTACGCCGCCCAGTCCTCGATGCTGAGCCTGGGCACGCGTTGAAACTCGGCTGTATTCAAGGTCACGAGCGTTGCGCCGCGTCGCCGGGCCTGCGCGGCGATGAGCGTGTCGAAAGGCCCGATCGGCTGGCCTTGCGCTTCGAGAAAAAGCCCGGATTTTGCCGGCCTCGGCGCGCATCTTCGCTATCCGAAAGCTGGCTGATCAAACCCGGCGGACAGAAAGATCTCAAGCGCGCGGCGCGATGGCTCGCGGCGCTTGCTCTTGGCGCAGCCATATTCGAGTTCGAACGCGACCACGGCGGGGACGATCATCGCCGTCCCGGCAGCAAGCTCCCGGTGAAGCCGCGCAACGATTTTCGGCTTACGCTCGTTCATCGCGAAAATGACGACGTTCGTGTCGAGACAGAACAAGCGCTCAGTCGAACGAAATGTCGTCGTCGCGCGCGATTGGCTCGTCTTCCGGCAACCCCTCGGCGAGAAATGTTCTGGCGCCGGCGGCGACCAGTTCCGCGCGCCATGCCTCAATGTCGAAGGGCGCCTTTTCCAGCGGCCCCAGGATCACCTTGTCGCCAACCTTGCTGACTCGCACTTCTTTTCCGGGCAGGCAGAATTCTTTCGGAAGACGGACCGCCTGGCTGCGTCCGTGCATGAAGATTTTTGCAGTCGCAGTCATCAGCAACTCACGGGACGATGATGATATCTACCATTGATAGATATCATCACGCGCACTCATCCGTCGAGCGTCGTACGAGCAAGCGTCGTACGAGAAGGCGTGGCCTTGGGATAGCGATCGGCGCCCCTTACCCCTCCCGCGCCAAAACCTGCTCCAGCTTGGCGAAGAAGTTCTGCCAGCCCATCTTGGCGCCCTGATAGAATTGCTCCTGATCCGGCCGGAAGCCCTTTTGCTCCATCCTCAGATGTGTGCCTTGGCTCGTCGGTGTCAGCGTCCAGGTGACGGTGCTCTCGAGCCCATGCGCCGCCCAGCTATAGGCGAGCGTCTTTTCCGGCTCGATCTCGAGGACCTGGCAGTCGACCGCGCCCCAGTCGCCGGTAAGCTTGAACTTGCGGTCCGCGACCGGCTCGAAATCGGTCTTCATCAGCCAGTCCTCGATCAGATGAGGCTCGGTGAGCGCGCGCCAGATCTTTTCCGGCGGATAAGCGATCTCGCGTTCGACAATAACGGTGCGCGCTTCGATGGCGGCGTCAGTCATGGCTCTATCCTCATTTCTTCGAGCGGATGGGGCGAGCCGCAGCTCGCTTTGCGGTGTTCAGCGCCACCGCGGCGCGGATCAGCGCTTTCAGCGCCGTTTCATCGATTGCGTCGCCTTCGTGAATGTCGATGGCCCGCCTCGTGTTTCCATCGAGGCTCGAGTTGAACAGGCCGGATGGATCGTCGAGCGAAGCGCCTTTGGCGAAGGTCAGCTTGACCGCGCCTTTGTAGGTTTCCCCGGTGCAGACGATTCCGCCGTGCGACCACACCGGAACGCCTCGCCACTTCCACTCTTCGACCGCTTCCGGGTCAGCGTCCTTGATCAGGCTTCGCACACGAGCCAGCGTCTCCCCGCGCCAGTCGTTGAGCGCCTCGATCCGCGCGTCGATCAGGCGAGCAGGAGAAGTCTGCGCCGGCTTCGAGCCGGCCGTCGTTTGTTCGCTCATTGGTCCATCCTTCTCAGCAGGTCTTCGAGGCCGTCGAACCGGCTTCGCCAGAAGCCCTTCATTTCGCTCGTCCAGTCGATCAGCGGGCTTAAGGCGCGCACTTCGGCGCTATAGTGGGTCTGACGGCCTTGATGGCGGTCCCGCACGAGCCCGGCCTGTTTCAGGACGCCAAGATGTTTCGAGACGGCGGGCTGCGAAACGCCGGCCTCGGCCGTAAGCGCTGCGACCGTCTGCTCGCCTTCGCGGCAGAGGCGCTCGAAGATCGCCCGCCTTGTTGGGTCGGCGAGGGTGCGGAACAGCCTATCGTGAGCAGTCGCCATGAGAGATCTATAATTCACCGGTTATGAATCAACTCATAACCACGAAGTTATGGGTAAGTCAAGCAGGCCGTAACACCAGGACTCAATGATCGGAACCGATCACTGCCTTGACCCCCAAAGCGCGAATGCGCCCGCGCCATTGCGCGGAATCGAGCGCGACGAGTCGCGCTCAAATGGAACGGGTATAAGGCGTGGCGGCGGACCCAAAAATCAGAACTCGACGCCCTCTCCAGCACGACTTCGCCAGCCCGAGCCCCAGCCGGGCGCCTGCCAAGCCTAGCCGGCTCTCGCCGCGGCGACGAGCGCGCCAAGCGATTCCGCAAGCCGCCGCGCGCACACGGGATCGGCAAGAATGTCCTGCGCTGTCGCCGTCTTTCCGGTCAATGAGATCGCTGCGAACGCCTCGGGAATGAGGCGTGCGGCCATGGTGGACAGGATCTCGCGCAAGGACGCCTGCGCGTGGAACGCGCGGGGCGAGGTGTCGATGAGCACGGTCGGCTTGCCGGCGAAGGTCTCGCTCGCCACCAGCCAGTCGAGCGCGTTCTTGAGCGCGCCGGGGATCCCGTGTGCGTATTCCGGGACGGCGAGGATAAGCGCGTCGCTTGCGCCGATGAGCGCGCGCAGAGTCTCGACCGGCTCGGGCTTGCGTCCATCCTCGACGTCGTCGTCGGGGTTGAACGGCGGCAGCGTTGCGAGGTCGCGGTAGACGAGCACCTTGACGTCTTCGGGCGCGAGCCGGGCCAGCGCCTCCAGCGCCGCCGTGTTAGTGGAGGCTAGGCGCAGGCTCCCGGAGATGGCGAGCACGCGCATGGGCCGGGGGGACGGAACATCGCTCATGCGCTCGCCGCCCTTAACTGGCAGGATAAGCCGGCGCGATCGATCTTACTCCTCGTCGCCGGGCCAGACGATCGAGCGCTCCATGATCTCGGCATATTCGAACGGGCGCTGGACGGGAAAGACGCTGAGCGCCAGGCCCGTCTCGCTTGCTGCTTCAAGTCGCGCGTCCTCATAAGCCGCGTCGAGCGCCTCACCGAGCTGCGATTTCAGGCCCGGGCTCCCCCGGAGCTGCCGATGGACCCGCCTCCGGTGTTCAAGAATGGAAAGTGTCCACGAGCGGCTGCGCCTGTCAGGCTGATGGTCCCACTTCAGCAGATGGAGCATCACGACGCGCAGCGCGCTTTCGAGCCTATGGTATTCTTCCATGCCCACGTCGTCGATCTCCTCGGCGATTGCGACGGGGTCGATTTCCGAGAGCCGGCCGGCGCGCAAAAGCTCGGCCTGACGTAAAGCCCATGAATAGAGATCGTCGCGCTTCGACGCCGCGCCTTGCTCTTTGCGAACCACGTTCCGGCTCATCGCCTGGTTCCCCAAAAGCCCTCAGCTCAATGCGACGTTCAGCGCGCTTTCCGGCAGCTCTTGGCCAAAGCAGCGCTGGTAGAATTCGGCGACAAGGGTCCGCTCGAGCTCGTCGCACTTGTTGAGGAAGGTCAGGCGGAAAGCGAATCCGATGTCCTTGAAGATTTCCGCGTTCTCCGCCCAGGTGATGACGGTGCGCGGGCTCATGACGGTCGACAGATCGCCGTTGATGAAGGCGTTGCGCGTGAGGTCGGCGACCCGCACCATCTTGTTGATCGTGTCACGCCCGTCCTTGCGCGCCCGGTGCGCGGGCGACTTGGCGAGCACGATGTCGACCTCCTTGTCGTGCGGCAGGTAGTTCAGCGTTGCGACGATCGACCAGCGGTCCATCTGTCCCTGATTGATCTGCTGCGTGCCATGGTAGAGGCCCGACGTGTCGCCCAAGCCCACAGTGTTGGCGGTGGCGAACAAGCGGAACGCGGGATGGGGCCGAATGACCCGCCGCTGATCGAGCAGGGTGAGGCGGCCGGACACCTCGAGCACCCGCTGGATGACGAACATCACGTCCGGACGGCCCGCGTCATACTCGTCGAAGCACAAAGCGATGTTGTTCTGGATCGCCCAGGGCAGCATGCCGTCGCGGAACTCGGTGACCTGCTTGCCGTCCTTCAGGACGATCGCGTCCTTGCCGACGAGATCGATGCGCGAGACATGGCTGTCGAGGTTGATGCGCACGCAAGGCCAGTTGAGGCGCGCGGCGATCTGCTCGACATGGGTGGACTTGCCGGTGCCGTGATAGCCGGTGATCATCACCCGGCGGTTGTAGGCGAAGCCCGCCAGGATCGCGAGCGTGGTGTCGCGGTCGAACAGGTAGTCCGGGTCCAGGTCGGGCACATGTTCGTCGGTCTGCGAATAGGCCGGCGCCTCCATATCGGAATCGATGCCGAAGGCCTTTCGCACCGATATGCGCGTGTCGGGCAGACCGGGCGCGGGTTCGGATCCCGCGATAGCTTTGATCGAGTTCATAGATCCTCCGCGCTCTCCCGCGCCGCGGAAAAGAGCGTCATTCTCATAACCGAAATTCGGGCGCGCGCAAAAGGCGGCGCCGGCGTCGCCCTGCCTTGGAACGTCCTCACACCGTTATCGGTTGCGCAGTCGCGGGGGGCGGTGTTCTTCCGATCGGCCGCGGGCGACCCTTTTTACGAAGCGCCAATCCCCGATCACACGAGGTGGTTGGCGCGCAGGTAATTGTAGGCCTGGATGATCTCGCGCAACCTGTCTTCCGACGAGCGATCGCCCCCGTTGGCGTCCGGATGATGGCGTTTGACCAGGTCCTTGTATCGTGTCTTGATTTTGGCGGGGGTCGCGTCGGCGCCGAGTTCGAGCGTCATCAGCGCCTTGACCGCCAAAGCGTTGTATCGTGGCGCGGGTACGGTCTGCGGCGGTTTGCCGCGCGCGCCGCGCCGCCGCGCCGCGCGCGCCTCGGCAAAAACCGATTCGTCGATCGGATGGCCGGCCTTTGCCGCCCGGTCGCCGAGCTTCCAGGTCGGGCGATGGCCGACGGCGTCAGCCTGACGAAACTTCGCCAGCGAGACGTCGTCCATGCCGCGAAAGTAATCGTAGGAGGCGTTGTATTCCCGCACGTGGTCGCGGCAGAAGCTGAAATACTCGCCCTCACGCTCGCGGCCCTTCGGCGCCCGGAACACGCCCTCGGCCGTGCAGCCGGGAAAGGAGCACGGCGTCGACGGCGCCTTTTCCGGCGTGCGCTCGACGGGCTTGACCCGGATGCGGTCGAACAGACGAGAGTTCAGATCCATGGCCCATGACCTTTATGACCCGCGGCCCTATCGGGCAAGTCCCAAACGCCCGGCCTGAGGGAAAAGTCTCCCAATCGGCGCGTCAATCAGAGTATTCGGTCCGCAGCGGAGCTTACGATATGTAGGGTCGCGATTGTCTTAACGGGAGGACTGAACCCCCTTGATCATGCAAGAGAGAATTGTCGCGAGGTTGACCGCGGCGCTCGATCCCGTGGAGCTCGACGTGGTCGACGAGTCCGACCGTCATGCGGGACATGCGGGCGCGCGCGAAGGCGGGGGCACGCATTATCGCGTCCGGGTGGTGTCGGCCCAATTCGAGCGGCGGAACCGTGTCGAGCGGCATCGTCTGGTCTATGGCCTCCTCGAGGCGGAATTCGCCGACGGCCTGCACGCCCTGGCCCTGATTGCAAAGGCTCCCGGCGAGGCATGACGGCGGACAGCCCCTCCGATTCGTTCGGGCCTTATGCTTTTACGCTCGCGCCCGCCGAAGCCGAAGCCGCCGCTGCACGCGCAGGCCTGCGCACGGCGCTCAAAGGGGGACTGCTCGCGAGCCACGTGGCGCCGCTGACCGCCTTCGCGCTCGTCATGGCCTTCGCTTCCATTCTGGCGCTGACGGGTCTCATCAGCCGGCGCGCAGGGGAGATGACGCTCATCCTGGCCGCGCTTGCGTTCATGATTCAGCGGCTCGCGTCCCATTGGCGCATCGGCCGCGCGCGCCTGCTGGGTCGCGCCGCCATCGATGAGCTTCGATCCGCGGGCGCTCTGACGGCGACATTCGACGATGAAACGCTGTCGCTCGACGTCGACGGGCGCGCGATGCGCCTGCGTTACGCCGACTGCGAGGCGGCCGAAGACGCCGGCGGCATCATTTACGTATGGCCTCGGCGGGGCGCCCCGATCGTCGTCCCGACGCGCGTGATGAAAGACGCCGAGGAGGCGACGCGCCTCGTCTTGCGCCTCTCCGGCCGGATCGCGGACGGTCGGCGCGTTTGAGCTTTCCTACTGGGCCGTCGAGGCTGCGGGCGCGTCAGCCTCAGACCCCGCGGCGGCCGACCGCGTCGGGGGGACAGGCGCGCCGTGCAGCGACGCCAGATGCACGTTATCGCGACGCGGCGGCAGCGGCGCGGGGGGAATGGTCTGATCAGGATCGGCGGCGGCCATCGGCGGCGGCGCGGCGTCCTTGCCGCCGAGATGCAGCCATTTCTGGACGTTCTTGGCGCCCCCCGTCAACCCGCCCAACATTCCACTGGACTGGCTTGCGGGGGCCGGGATGGCCGCGACCGTAACCGGGGCGGCCGGGGCCGGCGCGGCGCCGGCCGGGGCGGGCGCCGCGCTCGCGGCGCGCTTCCTGTCCGCGTCCGCCACGGCGATCTTGACCGCCGCGGCGACTGGCTTGCGCTCGCCGAGCACGATCTCCTGCGGCCCGGTCGCCAGCGCATCCGGATCGCTCGTATCCTTGTAGCCAACGAAGACCGGATTCTGGCCGCCGTCAGCGTAAACGAGGCGGATCGGATTCACGCCGGACGCAACCAGGTCGGCGACTTTGGCGTCGTCCTTTTGCTCCTTTTCCGCCACCAGCGCCTCGACGCTTTCGTCGCGCGTGAGCGCCGGGCACGGCTCGGTGGCGGACACCTCGCCTTTCGCCGTTGCGTCGAAGACGTAATGCTTGCCGCAAACCATGACGGACGGCTCAGTCTTGGTGACCTCGAAATGGTCGGAGCCGTCTTTCAGGTTTTTCCAGAACGCGATATTCGGGTCGAGCCGGAACTTGGCCATGTTCTCGGCGGTCATGTGGAACGGATAGGACTCGAGCTGGATCTCCCGCTGGCCGCCGCGGAACGAATCGCGCGCGATTGCGTAAATATCGGCGACCTGCTCGTCGGTCATCGAGAAACAGCCGGCGGACGAGCAAACGCCGTGCACCATGACACTGCCCCCGGTGCGCCCATAGGCGCGATCGTAGGCGTTCGGATAGCCGACGTTGAACGCCAGGTAATAGTGGGAGTTGGGGTTCATCTGGCCGGGCGCGATCGTGTAGAAGCCCTCCGGCACCTGCATGTCGCCTTCGCGCTTCTTGGGACCGAGTTGTCCCGACCACCGGCACATCGGATAGGTCTTGAGCAGCGCGTACTGGCCGTTCGACCTCATTTTCCAGATCTCGAGCTCAGCCTCCTTCTTGTAGGTGCGGATGAGCGTCGGCGAGGACGGCGTCGTGTCGAGCTTTTCCATCTCGGCGACCGTCGCGCCGGAAATCGGCTGCTCCGCCCGCGCCGAACTCTGGTCAAGGTCCGAACCGTCGCAGCCGGCCAGCCACGCGCCCGCCGCGATTGTCAGAGCTACGGCGGTCCCACGCCGGATGACTGAACTCATCGATCTCCCCGCATCTGACCGAACTCTTTAAGCGCGCGGGCGCCAAAAGTCCACCCGGTCATGAAACCGGCGGCGCCCTTACTCGGAGGTTAACGGATTGTCCTTGCAGCCGAAATCACGGCTCAAAATCAAGGCAATAGGGTTAACTTGCGCAAGCCCTGGAGCCGCTCGCGCCCGGTTCGTCACCAAAGCTCGGAGAGCGGCGCCGAATCGAAGATCTCGTCGAGCCTCGCCCGAGTGGCGCGCGTCGTTCCATCCGGCAGCGCCTTGCGGGGGAAAAAACGCGCTTCCTTGATTTCCCAGTCGGGCGTCCGCTCGCCCAGAACCCGGAAGCTGCGGACGACGTAGGCGGCCACGTGGTCGCGCCGCGACGTCTGGCGGTTGAAGAAGAGGCCGTGCAGGATGGGCGGCCCTTCGATCGAAATGCGCGCCTCCTCCTCGAGTTCGCGCTTGAGCGACTCAAGGCAGGTCTCCCCGACCTCGACTCCGCCGCCGGGAAAATGCCATCCGGAGACATAGCCGTGCCGCACCAGCAGGATTTCGTCGTCCGGGCTGATCACGATCGCGCGCACTCCAAGCGACATCGGCCGGGTGAGGAGGAAGCTCCAGTGCAGGAGCCGCAACTTCAGCCTTTCTCGAACCGATGCGGCCATGGCTTACAGGTGCTCCGGACACCGACCCCAACTCGGGGTTGTCTTTGCGTTCAAGCAATCTTATTGCCGCGAGGTCAATGGCTCGAGGCCTTCCCGCGTTGGCGGGCCGGCGCATGGGGCGCTTTTCACAGATGAGCTTCACCATCGCGCATATCACCGACCCGCACTTAAGCCCGGCGCCGATGCCAGGCTTCGCCGATTTGCGCCTCAAGCGGGTCATGGGATTCATCAACTGGAAGCGCGGGCGCGAACGGCTCAACGACATGGGCCTCCTGAAGCGCCTGGTCGCTGATTTACGCGCCCAGCGCCCCGATCATGTCGCGGTCACCGGGGATCTGGTCAATATCGGCATGGCCGCGGAGTTCCATCGCGCGGCCTTGTGGATGGAGACCCTGGGCGAGCCGTCCGACGTCAGCTTCGTGCCCGGCAATCACGACGCTTACGTGCGCGCGTCCATGCCCTTGCTCGCATCCACGTTCGCGCCATGGGCCGCCAGCGACGGCGCGCCGCAGAGCAAGGCGATCTATCCTTACCTGCGTGTGCGCGGGGAAATCGCGATCATCGGCTTGAGTTCAGCGGTGCCGACCGCTCCCTTGATGGCCACGGGCAGGCTCGGCAAGGCGCAACTCGAGGCGTTCGCAGAATTGCTGCGCGAAACCGGCGCCGACGGCCTGGCGCGGGTCGTGCTGATCCATCATCCGCCTCTGGCCGGGATTGCGCCGCCGCTGCGCGGACTCTCGGACGCAGCCGCATTCGAACGCGTCGTACGGGACTTTGGCGCCGAGGCGATCCTGCACGGTCACATTCACCGGCAGGCTGTACGGTCGCTTGCCTCTCGCGCCGCACGCACGGTTGGCGGCGCGATTCCAGTCCTGAGCGCTCCATCGGCCGCCGCAACCGCAAGCCACCCGCGCTATCGCGCCGCCTATCACCTCGTGCGGTTGGACCGCGAGGGCGAACGCTGGCGGGTCGGCGCCCGCGTCAGGGGGCTCGCGCCGGAAAGCGGAGCGATCGGCGAACGCGAGGCGCTCGCCGTCTGAGGCCTGCCTCCTTTGCGCCTGCAGCGACGCCCGGACCTGATATAAGCGGACCGCCGGGCTCGAGGCGCCCAGGGAGGCATTTCCATGCAAGACGTCGCGTTCAAGGCGGGAGACACCATCATCTGCGAGGGCGACGAGGGCGATACGGCGTTCTTCATCGTCAGCGGAGCGGTCGACGTCGTCGTCGGGCGCGGCGCGACCGCAAGGACCGTGGGCAGACTGGAGACCGGCGAGGTGTTCGGCGAAATGTGCCTGATCGAGCCGGGGCCGCGATCCGCGACCGTGAGAGCGGCGTGCGACACCGAATGCCTTTCCGCCTCCTATCAGGAATTCATCGCCTCGATCGAGGCGAACCCGGAGCGCGCCGTCGGCTTCATGAAGACGCTGGTGCGGCGCCTGCGCAAAATGAACGAACTGCTCGAGTGCGCGAGTCCAGAGCGGCGCGGGTTTCGCGCCATGCTTCTGGATTGCCAGCCGGCCGTCGTCTCGCCCGAAGCCACGGCCTTGTCCTGGACGATGCTGTGGTGAATTCCCCTGGGCGCATGCGCCCGACGATCGTCCCTCATGTCATCCATCCTTCACAAGGCGACTTTAATCGAAGTGAAGCGAGGGAAACCCATGACGGATATCTCGGCGGATCTTCGGCAGGAACTGGACCAGTTGCAGGCCGAGTACAAGGCGGCGGTGGATGACTGGGTGGCAGCCATCCGGAAGGAGGAGACGCTTGCCTCGGGCAACCATAACGTCGCCGAGCTCGATCAGTGGGAGGCCGCCCATTTCCGCGAGCACAAATTGCATAGGGAAGTCGATTACCGGAAGCGCCTCTACGAGAACGCGCTACGCCGCGAGTTCTACGGCTTCTGATCGAGCCGAACGCTTGAGCAGTGGCTTCTGGCCACGCCGAAGCGCCGAAATTCAACCGATCTTGACAGGCAGTCACAGTTCACGCCAAGTCGAGCCGAAGGACTTCGGGGGTTGGGGCCAGGACTGGCGCGGTTGAGCCCTGTCCGCAGCCGCCTTGTGGAGCGTCCGACCGCGGATGAACAAGATCGCCGCCGATCCCACTCAACCTTACCGTAGCCTGATCGCCGGCTATACCGACGCGATCCGGCAGAGCGATTTCAAGGCCAATATCGCGTTCCTTTTCGTCGCCTTCATGATGGGTTCGGTTCTCTGGAATTACACGGACTTTCCGCGTTACCTGTCGGTCCAGCTCGTGCTGCTGCCCTTTCTGATCGTCTATTTATCGTTGTTCATGGTGCTCATTCCGCGCTACCCCAAGCGTGGCGCCAAGAGCTTCCTCGTCGCCCGCAACCTGACGCCCGCGGATTTCGAGACCGTCGCCCGGACCGGAGACGACCTCGACCAGTTGAAGCTCACTTGCGCGGTGCTGTCCGACATTCTCTGGTGGAAGACGCAGTGCATCCGCGTCAGCTTCGTTGTGTCGATCCTTTGCGTGTTCTTGACCATGGTTCTGCTTCTCTACGCCGCATTCAGATGATTCTAGGCGCGCGGGGCGGGGGTCGCCCGGCGCGCTTGACCGCCGGCTCCGGCCGCGTCGAAAGCCGAAATTCAACCGATCTTGACAGGCCGTCGCAGTTCACGCCAAGTCGAGCCGAAGGACTTCGGGGGGCCGGGGGACCGGCGCGGATAGGTCCGTCCGCCAGCCGGACCTGGGGAGCGTCCCACTGTCGGATGAACAAAATCGCCGTCGATCCCGCTCAACCTTATCGCCGCCTGATCGCCGCTTATACCGACGCGATCCGGCAGAGCGATTTCAAGGCCAATATCGCGATCCTGATGGTCGCCTTCATGATGGGCCCGGTTCTCAGCAATCACGCGCACTTTCCGAGCTACCTGCCGATCGCGTTCGTGATGCTGCCGTTCCTGATCGTGTACATATGTCTGTTGGCGGTGCTGATCCCGCGCTATCCCAAGCGTGGCTCCAAGAATTTCGTCGTCTCGCGCACCGCCAAACCCGCCGATTTCACCAATGTGGTTGAGGCCGAGGACGAGCTTGAGCAGCTGAAACTGCGCTGCTCGGTCCTGTCGGAACTGTTGTGGTGGAAGACCCTCTACATCAGGATCAGCTTTTTTGTCGCGATGGCGAGCATTGTGGCATGCACGATCTTGCTTCTTTACATCTGGCACGGGGGGAGGGGGCGATAGACGTGACCTGCTCGGTCCGACGCCGCAACGCATCGCTGGCCGGCGCCCGAGGCGCCTCGCTGCCTGCCTCGCAGGGCGGCTGATGACCAGAGACCGCGACGCCCAATTGCGCAACCTGATCGCAGGCTACGGCGATTCGATCCGCCTCAGCGACATCAAGGCGAATATCGCCGTGCTGTTCGTCGCCATCATGATGGGCACCGTTCTTCAGTTTCACGCTCAGTACCCCTGGTATCTGAGCGTGCCGGTGATCCTGGCGCCGTTCATCGTCATGTTCCTAAACCTGCTCGTCTCCGTCTATCCGCGCTATCCCCGCGTCGGCCGCAAGCGGTTCCCGATCTGGCGCGGCGCGAACCCGGCGGATTTCGAGTTCATCGCCGATCCGGCGCTCGAGGCGCAGGAATTGCCTCTCCAATGCGCGCTCCTGTCGCGGACTCTCTACTGGAAGAACGTCACCCTCCAGGGCGCCTATCTGATCGCGATGGCGACGCTGTTTGTTGGAGGCGTGCTCTTGTTCGTGACCTGGCTGCGCCCCTGACGCCGCGTTGAGAACGCAGGCCGATCCGCTGGCGGGAAGCCCGCCGCGCTCGGTTCCGAGGTTTGACGGCGCCCGCCATCCCACCTACAAAGAGGGCCGCCCCGACGACGAGGGCAAAAAAAATCAGATATTAAAACTGGATTGACTGAGCCGGTGCCGCCATCGGCTTGGCTTGGACATGGGAGAGAAACGATGCTCACGATCAAGGCGGCGCTCGCAGCCGCCCTTGTCTCCGCCGCGGTGGCGACTGCGGCGCAGGCCGAACCCAAGACAAATCTTCTCAGCCAGTGGTCCGAGGGCTCCGACGCGGCCGCGATCGCCAAGCTCGGCGAGATGTTCACCGCGGCCGGCGGCAAGTGGGAGCAGACCTCGATCGCCGGCCACACCGCCAACACGCTGGCCAAATTGCGCGCCGACGTCGTCGCGGGCAACGCGCCGCCCGCCGTGCAGCTCAAGGGGCCGGAAATCGCCGAGTGGAACGAAACCGGCATGACAGCCAACCTCGACGAACTCGCCAACAAGGAAGGCTGGGACAAGGTCGTCGCCCCCGAACTCCTGCCGGTGATGAAGCCGGGCGGCCACTGGGTCGCCGTACCCATGAACATCCACCGCATCAACTGGATCTGGGGCTCGACCAAGGCGATGGAGCAGGCGGGCGTCAAGGAGCTGCCGAAGACCTGGGCCGAATTCAACGCCGACTGCGACAAGGCGATCGCGGCCCATCTCATCTGCCTCGCCCATTTCAGTCAGGACTGGACCGACGCGACGACGTTCGAGGTGGTGGTCTACGGGCAGAACATCGACCTGTTCCGTAAGGCCTTCGTCGAGGGCGACACCAAGGCGATGCGCTCGCCCGACATGGTCAAGGCGTTCGCGCAGATGCGCCTGATGGTGTCGAAATACATGGATCCCGGCATCGCGGGGCGCGACTACAACACCGCGACCAGCATGATCGCCAAGGGTCAGGCCGCGTTCATGATCATGGGCGACTGGCAGATCGGCATCTTCACCGCGGCCGGACTGAAAACGCCCCAGGACTACCAGTGCGGGCAGGCGCCGACCGACTGGGGCAAGCCCGGCTTCATCCTCAATTCGGACTCGGTCGTCTTCTTCAAGCAGAAGGACCCTGACTACGTCGCTGGCCAGACGCTGCTTGCGCAGCTCATCATGTCGCCGAAGTTCCAGACTGTGTTCAATGAGGCCAAGGGCTCGATTCCCGCTCGCCTCGACATCGATCTCAAGGATTTCAATCCCTGCCAGCAGCAGTCGCTGAAGGCCTTGCAGGCCTCGATCGCCGATGGAACGCTGGTGCGCTCGATGGCCCACAACATGACGGTCCTGCAGAAATATCGCGGCGCGATGCTCGACACGATCACGGCCTTCGTCAACAACCCGAAAACGACCCCGGAAGAAGCCGCCAACGCCATGGCGGACGCCGTCGACGCGCAGAAGTAAACAGCTCGGGCTCGGTCGCGCGGCGCCTCAGTCGCGCGGCCCGCTCTGCTCGTGCGGTTGAACGCATGCCCATGTCGAACGCCCTGAGCGCGAACCAGGCCATCCAGACGAAACCGGCCTTGCGCGAAAAACTGGGAGCCTGGACTCCAAGGCTGGCGATCGCGCCCGGCGCTTTCGCGAGCCTCGTCTATGTGTTCGGCTTTACGCTGTGGACGCTCTACATCTCGATGTCCAACAGCACGATGCTGCCGACCTACAGATTTGTCGGCCTGAAACCCTATTTCGATCTCTGGTCGAACGCGCGCTGGAAGATCGCTTACGGCAATCTTTTCTATTTCAGCGCCTTCTATGTCGTCCTGTCGCTTGCGGTCGGTCTCGCGCTCGCCATCGCCATCGATCAGCGCGTGCGCGGCGAAGCGATATGGCGGACGATCTTTCTCTATCCGCTCGCGGTGTCGTTCGTGGTCACCGGCGTGGTGTGGAGCTGGCTCTATAGCCCCGACGCGGGCATTGAATTTCTGGTGCGCAGTCTCGGCTGGCACGATTTCACCTTCCGCCTGACCACGAACCGGAACACGGCGATCTACGCGATCATCGCGACGGGGATCTGGCAGTCGTCCGGTTTCGCCATGGCCCTTTTGCTCGCCGGTTTGCGCTCGGTCGATCCCGACCTCATCAAGGCGGCGCAGATTGACGGCGCGGGCCCGGCACGCATCTACCGAAAGGTGATCCTGCCCTCGATCGCGCCGATCTTCGTCGCGGTTGCGGTCGTGCTGCTGCAGTTCGCCATCAAGACCTTCGATCTGGTGGTCGCGCTGACTCAAGGGGGCCCCGGCATATCGACGACCTTTCCGGCGAACTACGTCTACGACCTCATGTTTCAGCGCGGCGAGATCGCCGTCGGCGCGGCCGCCTCGATCATGATGCTGCTCGCGCTCGCGGTCGTGCTCGTGCCTTATGCGCTATGGACGGTCTGGCGTTCGCGCCGCGAGGCGGCCCATGGTTGACGCGACCCTCGATCTTGCGCTCGATTCGCAGGCGCGCGGCGAGAGCCTCCGCTTCGCCTTGCGGCGGGTCGCGATCTACGCCTTCCTCGGCGTGTTCGCGCTGATCTATCTGCTGCCGCTGTTCGTCGTCGTCGCCAATTCGTTCCGCGAATTGCCCGAGATCACCCAGAACGGGCTGATCGCCTTGCCGCACAGCTTCTCGCTCAAGGCCTGGCCGCAGGCGTGGGCGCATTATTGCGTCGCCGGCACCTGCGAAGGCATCAAGCGCAACTTCTTCAACTCGCTCTACATGACGATCCCGGCGACGATCGCCTCGACGCTGATCGGCGCGCTCAACGGCTATGTCCTCTCGAAATGGCGCTTTCCGGGATCGGAGACGCTGTTCGTGTGCATCGTGCTCGGCGTTTTCATGCCGGGCCAGGTCGCGCTCCTGCCCTGGGCCTATATCCTCGGCGCGTTGCGCCTCTCCAACTCCGTCTACGGCCTCATTCTGGTGCACGTGATCCAGGGCCTGTCGTTCACCACGCTGTTCTGCCGCAATTATTACATCAACATCCCCGACGACCTGATCAAGGCGGCCCGCATCGACGGCGCCGGCTTCTGGCGCATCTTTTTCAAGATCATCCTGCCCCTGTCGCCTCCGATCCTCATTGTCACCGTGATCTGGCAGTTCACCGGCATCTGGAACGAATTTCTGTTCGGCGTCGTGTTCACCGGCGGAACCCAGCAGCCGATCACCGCGGCGCTGGTCGCGCTGGCGACCAGCCAGATGAACGCCCATCCCTACGATGTCGCGAGCGCGGCGGTGATGATCGGCGCCATTCCGCCGCTCCTGATCTATCTCTTCGGCGGCAAATATTTCGTCCGCGGACTGACCCAGGGCGCCATCAAATGAGCGAGCGACCATGGCGACCCTGACCATCTCGCGGCTCTTCAAGCGTTTCGGCGCGGTCGAGGTCCTCAAGGGAATCGATCTCGAGGCGCAGACGGGCGAGTTCGTCGCGCTCGTCGGTCCGTCCGGCTGCGGCAAGTCGACGCTGCTCGCGATGATCGCGGGCCTCGAGAGCGTGAGCCAGGGCGAGATCCGCATCGACGGAACGCTGGTCAATTCGGTCGCGCCCAAGGACCGCGACATCGCCATGGTGTTCCAGTCCTATGCGCTCTACCCGACGATGACCGCACGCCAGAACATGACCTTTGGCATGGAGAGCCGCGGCGTGCCCAAGCCTGAGCAGGACGCCGCGATCAAGCGCGTCGCTTCGCTCCTGCAGATCGAGCCGCTGCTCAACCGCAAGCCCGGCCAGTTGTCGGGCGGGCAGCGCCAGCGCGTCGCCATGGGGCGCGCGCTCGTGCGCGATCCGAAACTCTTTCTGTTTGACGAGCCTTTGTCCAATCTCGACGCCAAGCTGCGCGTCGACATGCGCACCGAGATCAAGAAGCTCCACCTGAGGGTCGGCAAGACCACCATCTATGTCACCCACGACCAGATCGAGGCGATGACGCTCGCTTCCCGCATCGCCGTCATGCACCAGGGCTCGATCCAGCAGTTCGACGAGCCGCAGGCCGTCTACGACCGCCCCGCCAACATGTTCGTCGCCGGCTTCATGGGCTCGCCGTCGATGAATTTCATCCCCGGCGTTTTCACCAAGCTCGGCGGACGCCCGGCGGTCGCGATCGCTCTTGCGGGCGGCGAAACAGCGACGCTGCAGCTGCCGCAAACCCCCGCATCTGTGCCCGCGAACGGCAAGGTGGTGCTGGGGGTGCGGCCCGAGCACCTGTTCCGCTACGATCCGGGCCTGAAGGCGCAGAAGGCGGGGCTTGCGATGCTGACCGCGCCCGTCGAAGTGGTCGAGCCGACCGGCGCCGAAACTCATGCGGTCTTGAAGGTCGGCGAGCAGGAGATCGTCGGGCGCTTCGACCCGGACGGCGCGCCTCGCCTCGGCGAACTGTTGCCGCTCGGGATCGACATGAGCCACGCGTGCCTGTTCGATCCTGAAACGCAAGCCCTCATTCCGCAGGTCGCCGCTTGACTTTCACCACCTATCCGAGCCTCGCCGGACGCAATGTGTTCGTCAGCGGCGGCGCGACCGGCATCGGCGCCGACATCGTGCGCGCCTTCGCGGCCAATCACGCGCATGTCGCTTTTGTCGACGTCCAGCGCGCAGAAGGCGAAGCCATCGCCGCAGAGATGATTGCCGCGGGCGGGACGGCGCTCTTTCTTGAGTGCGACGTGACCGACATTCCGGCGCTGCAGGCCGCCATCGCGGAAGTGCGTGCGCGGCTCGGACCGATCGCGGTCCTGGTCAATAACGCGGCCAACGACGAGCGCCATGCGGTCGCCGATGTGACCGCCGACTACTGGGACCGCGCCCAGAACGTCAATCTGCGCCATCATTTTTTTGCGGCCCAGGCCGTCCACCCGCAGATGCGCGAACTGGGCTTCGGCTCGATCATCAATCTCTCATCGATCGCCTGGCGAGGAGCGGCCGAGATGCCGGCTTATTCCACCGCCAAGGCAGGCGTCCTGGGCCTCACCCATGCGCTGGCGCGGGCGTTCGGCTTGGATAACATTCGCGTGAACGCGATCGAGCCGGGCGCGGTCATGACCGATCGGCAACGGCGGCTGTGGTACAAGACGCCGGAATCGATTGACGGGATCGTCCAGCGCCAGGCCATCAGGTCGACGCTCATCGGCGAGGACATCGCGCGCATGGCGCTCTTTCTCGCCGCCGACGACAGCCGCATGGTCACCAAGCAGTCGATCACCGTCGATGCGGGCTTAAGATGAACGAAACGGTCAAGACGCTTCAGCCGGAGGCGCGCGGACAGAGCTTCGCCTTCGGCCTCAATCCTTACGGCCTCACCTATCATCTGGGGCTTCAGGGCGCGGGCGGGCCGCGCGCCAATCCGAAGGGCGCCGGCCTCGAAGGCTTCATCGCCATTGCGACCGAGCTCGGCGCGAAGGTCCTCGAGATCTACGACCCATGGCTTCGCGCGCTGAGCGACGATGAGCTGCGCGCTTTGCGCGACCGGCTCGCGGCCTTAAGCATGACTCCGATCGTCAGCTCCGGGTTGATGATGGGGCCGTTCGAGAGCGCGCTGCGCTCGGCCCGGCTTCTCGACGCCAAGGTCATCCGTCACGGCCTGACGACGGTATTGTGTGGCGACCGTCATGCGCTGGGCGACAAATGGAAAGACCTTGTCGCCGAGGTTCGCGCCGCGCTCGCTGACCGCGGCCCACGCGCCGCCGACGAAGGCCGGGTGCTGGCGATCGAGAATCATCAGGACTTCGGCAGCGACGAGCTCGCAGAATTTTGCGAGACGACCCGCGGCGTCGGAATTTGCCTCGACACCGGCAACACGTTTCCGGTCGCTGAGGCGCCGCTCGATTTTGTCGCCCGCGTCGCGCCTCATGTGCGGCATGTGCATCTCAAGGACTACCGCGTGCAGTTCACGGACGAGGGCTATCGCCTGGTGCGCTGCGCCATCGGCGACGGCGCCGTGCCTATGGCGGCCATGCTCGACATCGTGGCGGGGCATGGCCGGAAGCTCAACGCCGTTCTCGAGCCGGGCGCGCTCGAGGCGCGGCACGTGCGGCTTCTGCGGCCCGAATGGTGGAATTTCTACCCGCCGAAGTCCGCGCCCGCCCTCGCCGCCTGCCTAGCCGCCGCGAGGGTCAATCGCCTCGCGGACGATGCGGACTCTCGCACGCCCTGGGAGCGCGGCGAGGATCACGCGATCACCGACTACGAACTCGACATGATCCGCCGCAGCGCCGCGAACATGCGCGCGCTCGGCCTTGGCGCTTAGGATAGGAAGACTGAAGGCATGACCAAAGAGCTCGCCGGCAAGATCGCGTTCGTCACCGGCTCGGGCCGCGGGCTCGGGCGCGTGATGGCGGAGCGGCTGGCCGAGCTTGGCGCGGACGTCGCGATCCATGACATTTCCTGGACCGCGCCGGCAAAGTATGGCGAGGCCGCCGATCTCGACGCCGTCGCCAAGGCGCTTGGCCGGCATGGTGGAAGAGTGGCCGCGGTGAGCGGCAACATCGGCGACAGGGCGGCGGTCGCGAAGATGAGAGAAGAGATCGAAGCCAAGCTCGGGCGCGTCGATATTCTCGTCAATTGCGCCGGCGGCGACATCGGCGCCAAGGGCGGCAAGCCTGAGCCGAATGACGCGCTCGGCATTCCGCTCGAGGACATCAGGGCGCTGACCGAGAACAATCTTTATGGCACGATCCTCGTCTGCCAGACTTTCGTGCCGCCGATGGTGAAAGCGGGCAGCGGATCGGTGATCAACATCGGCTCGGCCGCGGCGCAATTCGGGGTCACGAACGGCGTCATCTATGCGGCGCTCAAGGCCGCCGTCATCCACTATACGCGCTGCCTCGCAGCGTCCGTTCGGACCGAGGGCGTTCGCATCAATGCGGTGAGTCCGGGCGCGACCAAGACCGCGCGCTTCGAGGCGACCCGTGTCGTCGACCCGCAAAAGATGGATTCGTCGATCAAGTCGCTCATCCGCTATGGGGAGCCGGACGAGATGGCCGACGCAGTCGCCTTCCTGGCCGGGCCGAGAAGCAAATATATCAGCGGCCAGGTGTTGCGTGTCGACGGCGGCGAGACGCTGTTTCCGGGTTGAGGAACGGCCAAATCAGCAGGAGGGTTGAGAGTGTCGGACGCGAGGCGTTTTGAAGGCATGACGGCGGTGGTGACGGGCGGCGCTTCGGGCATCGGGCTCGCCGTCGCCAAACGGATCGCCGCCGAAGGCGGGCGGGTCACGATCTGGGACCAGGATCCCGCGCGCCTGAAGGCCGCCGTCGCCGAGGTCGGCGCGACCGCCGCGCGCTCGGATCAGGTCGACGTCACCGACCCGAACGCGGTCGAGCGCGCGACTCTCGGCGCCGCCGGCGAGATGGGTCATATCGATATTCTGGTCTGCTCCGCAGGCGTCGCGGGCAAGAACGCCATGGTCATTGAATACCCGATCGACGAATGGAAGCGCGTGTTCGACATCAACGTGCACGGCCTCTTCTACTGCAATCGTTTTGTCTCGAAGCTCATGAAGCATCGCGGCTACGGGCGCATCGTCAATATCGCCTCGATCGCCGGCAAGGAGGGCAATCCGACCGCATCGGCCTATAGCGCGTCAAAGGCCGCAGTCATCGGCCTCACCAAGTCGCTCGGCAAGGAGCTGGCGAAGGACGGCGTCACCGTGAACGCGATCACGCCGGCGACGATCGACACGCCGATCCTGGCCCAAGTGTCGGACGCGCATATCGCCTACATGCGCTCGAAAATTCCAATGGAGCGCTTCGGCACCGTCGAGGAGGCGGCGGCGATCGTGTGCTGGCTCGCGAGCCGCGAATGCTCGTTCACCACCGGCGCGGTGTTCGATCTCTCGGGCGGCCGCGCGACCTATTGAGGCCCGAGCCGCATGAGCGATCCCGCGCTCATCGAGACCGGCGACCTGATCGAGCCTCTGCGCCGCATGCGTCTCGTGAAAGCCGGCGAACCCGTCCGCCTCACGCCGCTGACGGGCGGGGTGTCTTCGGACATCTCGCTCGTCGAGTCGGGCGGCCGGCGCTTCTGCGTGAAACGCGCGCTGCCGAGACTCAAGGTCGCGGCGCTGTGGGAGGCGCCGGTCGGGCGGAACGCCGCCGAGGCGGCTTACATGCGCGCCGTCGCGCGCTGGCTGCCGCACGCGGCGCCGCGCGTGCTCGGCGAAGACCCGGAGGCCGGCTGGTTCGCGATGGACTATCTCGCGCCCGAGCAGCATCGCTTATGGAAGGCTGAGCTTCTGGCCGGAATCGTCGAGCCCGATTTCGCGGCGAGCGTCGGGCGTGATCTTAGCTTCATCCATGCCCGGAGCGCGGCCGACCCGGATATTCCGCCCGCCTTCGCCAACGATTCCACCTTCGAGGCGATCCGCATCGAGCCCTATCTGCGCGCGACCGGCCGCGCACACCCGAAACTTGCTGCGCGTTTCGATGAGCTCGCGCATGCGACGCTGACGACGAAGCGAGCGCTGGTTCACGGCGACATCAGCCCCAAGAACATCCTGCAAGGCCCGGAGGGACCGGTGTTCCTCGACGCCGAATGCGCCTGGTTCGGCGATCCCGCTTTCGATCTCGCCTTCTGTCTCAATCATCTCCTGCTCAAGGGCGCGCGTGAAGGCGCCGACAGGACGCGCTACCTCGCCGCTTTTTCGGCGCTTGCGCCCGCCTATCTCGCCGGCGTCGACTGGGAGAGCGCGGACGAGCTCGAAGCGCGCGCGGCGGCGCTGCTGCCGGCGCTTTTCCTCGCCCGCATCGACGGCAAGTCGCCGGTCGAGTACCTCGTCCGCGAGAGCGAGCGCGCCGCGGCGCGCCGCTGCGCGATACCCATGATCGCCGATCCACCGCCTCGCCTGAAGGATGTTGCGGACGCTTGGGAGCGGACGCGATGAGCGAACCGGTCATCCAGTCGCTTGTCGCGCGGCGCATCTGGGACTCGCGCGGCCGCCCGACCGTCGAAGCGGAGATCCGGTTGAGCGACGGCGCGACGGGCCGGGGCATTGCGCCTGCCGGCGCCTCGCGCGGCTCGCGTGAGGCGATCGACAAGCGCGACGGGGGCAAGCGCTTCGGCGGTCTCGACGTGCAGGATGCGCTCGCCGGGATCGCCAGAGAAATCGCGCCCGCTCTGATCGGCCTCGACCCGTTCGATCAGGCCGCGATCGACGCGAGACTCATCGCCCTCGACGGCACGCCGAACAAGGCGCGGCTCGGCGGCAACGCGCTGACCGCCGTTTCGCTTGGCGTTCTTCATGCGGCGGCGGCGAGCCGCGGCCTGCCGCTCTGGCGCCATCTCCTGGGCGACAAGCCGGCGATCATTCCCTTGCCGGAAATCCAGATCTTTGGCGGCGGCGCCCATGCGGGACGGCGAACCGACGTGCAGGATTTCATGGTGATGGCGCCGCGCGCCAAAAGCTTCGCCGAGGCGCTCGAGGTCACGGCGGAAGCTTATCATTCCGCAGGCAGGATCATGGCCGAACGCGGCCTTCTGCAGGGCATCGCCGATGAAGGCGGCTGGTGGCCGGCGTTCTCGAGCAACGAGGAAGCGCTTGAAACGCTCGTACGCGCGGTCGAGCGCGCGGGCTTCGTTCCCGGTGAGGACGTGGCGATCTCGCTCGACATCGCCGCGTCGGAATTCGGCCAAGGCGGCCGCTATCGTCTGGGCCTCGATGAGCGTGAGCTCGACCGCGACGGTCTGGCCGAAATGCTGCTCGGCTGGTGCGATCGCTATCCGATCCTGTCGATCGAAGACCCGTTCGCCGAGGACGACGTTTTAGGGTTCGAGCGCTTCACCGCCGCAGTCGGCGACCGTATCCAAATCATCGGCGACGATTATCTCGTGACCAGCGCAAGCCGCGTGCGCGAGGCGGCCAGCGACCGCAGCGTCAACGCGGTGCTGATCAAGGTCAACCAGGCGGGAACGGTCAGCGAAGCCAAGGCTGCCCTGGCCGAAGGGCGTCGCGCTGGCTTCGGGACCATCATCTCGGCGCGTTCCGGAGAGACCGAGGACGTTTCGATCGTTCATCTCGCGATTGGCTGGGTCGCTGGACAACTGAAGGTCGGCTCGTTCGCGCGTTCCGAGCGGATGGCGAAATGGAACGAGGCCTTGCGCATCGAAGAAGCGCTCGGCTCGAAAGCGCGCTTCGCCAGTGTCGATGAGATGCCGATGCGGCGACAGGCGGCGAAACCAGTCGAAACAAGCTCTGGATGGCGAGTGTGATGGCGAACAGTCTGTCGATCGAAAGTGGCGCGCTTGCAATTCCGGAACCGGACGCGGGTGGCGTTCGCGTCTATAAAGGCATTCCCTATGCCGCGCCGCCCATTGGCGAATTGCGCTGGCGCGCGCCTCAGCCCGCTCTCGCCTGGACGGGCGTGCGGCCGACACATGCGTTTGGCGCGCATTCGGTGCAGGGCGTCGTGTGGGACGACATCGACCTCAGCGACGCCGCGGCGTCCGAGGATTGCCTTTACCTCAATGTCTGGACCCCGGCCCCTCCGGCCGGCGGCGCGCGCCTGCCGGTGATGGTCTGGATTCATGGCGGCGGCTTTGTCGTCGGCTCGGGCGCCGAGCCGCGCTACGACGGCGCGCGCCTCGCCGCGCGCGGCATTGTGGTCGTCAGCGTCAACCATCGGCTCAATGCGCTGGGGTTCCTCGCCCATCCCGAACTCACCGCCGAATCCGAGCATCATTCGTCCGGCGCCTACGGCTTCCTCGATCTTGTCGCGGCGCTCAAATGGGTCAAAAGCAACATCGCCGCTTTCGGCGGCGATCCCGACAAGGTGACGATCGCCGGCGAATCCGCCGGCTCCCATGCGGTGAGCGCGCTGATGGCTTCGCCGCTCGCCAAGGGCCTGTTCGCGCGCGCGATCGGCGAGAGCGGCGCCATGTTCGCCTCGCCGAGCCGCGGGCCCGCCTCGCTGGAGGAAGCCGAGGCCGCGGGCCTCGACTTCATGCGCAAAGCCGGCGCGCGTTCGCTGGCCGAACTGAGAGCCCTTCCAGCGGACAAAATCCTCGCTTTGGCGCCGGGACTGGGCTTTCGCCCGATCATCGACGGCTGGTTTTTGCCCCGCCAACTGCCCGAAATCTTCGCTAATCACGCGCAAAACGACGTTCCGCTGATGGCTGGCTGGAACAAGGACGAGGGCTTCAACTTCACGCTTCTTCAGGGCGACGACGCGAAGCGCTCTTACGCGGAGCTTGTTCGCGCGGTCTTCGGCGGGCGGACGGAGGCGGCGCTGCGTCTCTATCCGGACGGATCGCCTGAGGCCGACGCGGCTTCCGCCGCCGCGCTCGGCGGCGACCTCGTGATCATCCATCCGACCTGGGCCTGGATCGAGGCGCAGAAGCAGAGCGGCCGGGCCGACATTTTCCGCTTCCGTTTCGACCGCGCGCCGCTCACGCCGCAGG
Source organism: Roseiarcus sp. (assembly GCA_036489975.1). GTDB lineage: Bacteria > Pseudomonadota > Alphaproteobacteria > Rhizobiales > Beijerinckiaceae > Roseiarcus. The sequence goes on along the minus strand of DASXES010000095.1, from coordinate 6,052 downwards.
GCTGGTTCGGCGAGCGTGACAGTCGCGACGCCGGCGCCTTCCATGCGGGCGAACTCCTCTATGTGTTCGACAATCTGCACGCCTTTCCGTGGGCGATCGACGATTCCGACCGCGATCTGGCCGGGCTCGCGTCGAGCTACTGGGTCAACTTCGTCACCAATGGCGATCCCAACGGCGCCGGCCTGCCGTATTGGCCGTCCCATCGCAGCGAGGATAGCCCGGTGATGGCGCTCGACACGCCGCACAAGGCGGGGCCGGAGGAATGGCGGGAGCGGCATGTGTTCCTGAAGGTGGCGACGGTCGGCGGGACGAAAGGTAAATAACGCAATACAAATGTAAATAAGACCGCTGTCATCGCCTGACCCGAGTGACTCGCTAATCGCGCCGCAACCTATTGGAATCGCGAGAAACGGACGCGCTAATGGCGTCCAAGCCGCCGGGCGAAGCCGTGAAGCGCCGATCACTCCGTCAGCCGCGCATAGGCCGCGGCGAGCGACAGGATGATTGCGCCGTACAGGATCTGCTTGATCGGCTCGGGGACATCGAGCAGCGTGAGGAGACCGGTGAGGACGGTCAGGATCAGCGCGCCGACGATGGTTCCCGAATAGCCGCCGCGTCCCCCGAAGATCGAAGTGCCGCCGATCACCACGCAGGCGACCGAGGGCAGGAGGTAGCTGTCGGCGAGGCTGAGATCGGCCGCGTTCGTGCCTCCCACCACGACAAGGCCGGCGATCGCCGCGAGAATGGCGCAGAGCACATAGTCGGCGAACAAGACGCGCCACACCCTGACGCCGGCGAGATGACACGCCTCGCGATTGTCGCCGACCGCGTAGAGAAGCCGGCCAAACCCCGTCCGCGCGAGGGCGAACAGGATGAGCGCGCCGATGATGAGCCACAGAAAGAGGTCGATCGGCACGAGCCCGAACACGCGTCCCGCGCCGAGCGTCTGGATGATGTCGGGGACATGCGGCTGGCTCGCCATCATGTGCTGGCTGTACACGATCATGACGCCCCCGGTCATGAGGCCGGCGCCGAGCGTCATGACGAGCGGCTGCACGCGCAGGAGCGCCACGCCGATCCCGTTGATGATTCCGACGATGACGCCGAGCAGAAGCGCAAGCCCGATCGCCGGGCCGGCGCCCAGGGAGGCGTTGGTCGCCAGCAGGTAGGCCGCTCCGGTCGCCACACTCGCGACCGAAAGGTCGATGCCGCCGGTCAGCATCACCATCGTCTGCCCGGCGCCCATGATGGCGAGGGGCGCGGCGAACAGAATGGTGTTCGAGGCCCAGAGCGGCGTCACCGTGCCCGGCCGCACGACCTCGACGCCAATGACGAAAACCGCCAGCAGCAGGATCAGCGCATAGATCGTGTGCCCGCGCAGGAAGCTCAGGACCGCGCTCATTTGCGCTCCTGCAAAAAGGCAAAGAATCCCGCGACCATCACCACCAGTACGATCAGCGTGCCCTGGATGACCTGCCCGTAATTCGGGTCGATGCCGAGGAACACCAGGACCATGGGCGCGAGCGTCAGGAGAAGCGCGGCGATCACCGGGCCGACCATGCCTCCCCGGCCGCCGGCAAGGCTCACGCCGCCGATCACGACCGCGGCGACGCTGCTCAGCGTGTAATAGGCGCCCGCCAGCGGAGCGCCGATTCCGGTCGTCATGGTCAACGCCATGCCGCCGAAAGCGCAGGCGATTCCGCTGAAGACATAGGCGATCGTGCGTGCTCGCATGACGTCGACGCCGCTCCTGAACGCGGCGACCGGATCGCTGCCGGCGGCGTAGATGAGAAGGCCGATGCGGCTGAGGCGGATCGGCAGCCAGATCGCGGCGATGGCGACGATCATCACCACGAGCGCGTTCGGCAGCCATGGCCAGAAATCAGCGCCAGCGGCGATATTGAGATAAGCCGCCGGCGCGCCGCCGCCGGGATGTTCGAGGATGAGCAGCGCCACGCCGCCCCAGATGAAGCCGGTGGTCAGCGTGGCGACAACATCGGGAATGCGGGAGAAGGCGACAACGAGGCCGTTGAGCAACCCGGCGCCGGCGCCGCCAGTGAGTACGAGGACGGACAGCGCCAACGACTGGCGAAAGTCAGCGTGCTGCATCAGGCTGGCGGAAAGGACGTTCGACACCGCGATCATCGAGCCGATCGAGAGATCGATGCCGCCGCTGATGACGACGATCGTTTGCGCCGCCGCGGCAAGCGCGAGCGGCAGCGCGCCGAGCGCCAGGGATTGAATCTCGAACGAACCGAAATCGGGATGCACCGCGACGGTCGCGGCCAGCGATGCTGCGAGCAGAAGCGGCATGCCAAGAATTCGGCCGGCCCGGGCTAAAGCGCGCCAGAAAGAGCCGGTGTTTCGAGCGGGCGCATCGGTCATGCGAGCGCTGCGGCCTCTGCGCGGGTGAGGCCGTGGGCGGCCCGCAAGAGGCGGGCTTCGTCAGCTTCCGCCGCCGGCATTTCGCCGGAGATGGCGCCGCCGAACAGAACGATCGCGCGGTCGCAGGCGAGGCGAATCTCCGGCAGTTCGGACGTGAACCAGAGGACTGACAGCCCCTGATCGGCGATCTCGCGCATGAGCGCATAGATCTGCTGCTTGGCGCCCATATCGATGCCGCGCGTGGGGTCGAAGCAGAGCAGGGTTTTGAAGCCGGCCGCAATCCAGCGGGCGATGACGACCTTCTGCATGTTGCCGCCGCTGAGGCGCCTCACTTCCGCCGCCGCGCGGGTGTCGATCTGCAGCTTCTTGACCGCGGCGTCGACCCGGCGTCTCTCCTCGCCGATCGCAATGGGCCCCCAGCTGCGCAAGGGACCAAACGCCGCCAGCGCCACGTTCTCCTGCACCGAGCGCTGCGGCAGGAGCGAGACCAGCCGATTGGCCGGGACCAGCACCAGCCCGGCGCGGATCGCGTCCGCCGGATGGCGGAGCTTGAGGACGCGCCCTTCCGCCCGCACCTCTCCGGCGTCGGCTCGCCTGACGCCCGCGATGCAATCGAACAATTCCTCCTGGCCCTGCCCTTCGAGAGCGGCCACGCCGAGCACCTCGCCGCGATTGACGCGGAAGGAGACGCCATGCAGCGCGTGTCCGTACGCAAGGCCGGTAACCTCGAGCGCCGGGGTCTCACGCGATACCGCGGGGCGCGAGGCGCGGGGGGCCGGCGCCGCGGTCGCCCTGGCCACGTCCGCGCCCAGCATCAGGTTGACGATCGTCTCCTCGGCGCCTCGGGTCGGCGTGACGCCGACGGTCACTCCATCACGCAGCACCGTCGCCCGGTGGCACAGCATGGCGATCTCGGCCATGCGGTGCGAAATGAAGATCACGCTCGCGCCGCGCTCCCGAAAATCCCGCACGACTTTGAATACGCGCTCCGAGAGGTCCGCCGGCAGCGCGGCGGTGATCTCGTCCAGCATAAGAATATGGGGATCGGAAGCGAGCGCGCGGGCGAGATCGATCAGCCGCAAATGGGCAAAGTCGACGTCGCGCGCCACGGTCCTGAGATCGACCCGCTCGACGCCGAGGTCGCGCATCGCCGTCCTGACCTTGTCGAGGGATACGCGGGCAAGACGCATGTTCTGCGCCACCGTGAGATCGGGAACGATGGCGGGATCCTGATAGACCGACACGATGCCAGCCCGGCGCGCTTCGGCGGGGGATCGAAACGCCACCCGCTGCCCGGCAAGGGTCATTTCGCCCTCATCTGCTGGGAACACGCCGGTGATGATCTTGACGAGCGTGCTCTTGCCCGCCCCGTTCGCGCCCATGAGCGCGTGCGCTTCGCCGGCTCGTACCTCCAGGTCCGCCGAACGCAGGGCTCTGACCGCTCCGAACGTCTTCGCGACGCCGCGAATGTGGAGAAGCGGCGGAGCGTCGTTCATGACGAGGTGTCCGGAAAGGGCCGGCGGCTCGCGCCGCCGGCGTCGCTGCGGCTATTCAGCTTAAGATCACGGGCCTTTGCAAGCGATCAGCTGCTCGGGCGTATAATGCGTATAGGGGGGCACCGTCGCGACGCTGAAATAGGGGTCGAGCTTCGGATTGTATGCGGCCTTGAGCTCAGCCATGCCCTTGTCGGTGTCCCAGACTGTTGGCGTGATCTTGACCAGGTGGGGGTGTTCCTTCTTGGCCAGAACGTCGAGCGCGAGGCTCAAGCCTGCGGCTCCGACAGCCGGCGGGTTGCTGACGGCGGCGCCAGACAGCCCCTTATCCTTCTGGTCGACGAGCTGGCCGATGAAGCCGTTGTTGTCCGCGCCGACCACGGGCACGAAGGGCTTCCCTGCAGTCTTGTAGGCATCTACGACGGTCGAATCGATGCCCGACGTCCAGACGCCGTCGATCGGCTTGCCGGAGGCGAGCAGGTTCTTCGTCGCCTGCGCGGTCTTGTCGAGCGCCCAGCCGGTGAACACCGATGTGACTTTGATGTTGGGATAGTTCTTGAGCACCTCCGTGAAGCCCTCGTGGCGATCCGCGTCGGCGGGAACCCCATCGATGCCGCGCATCTCCACGACCGAGCCCTTGCCACCCAGCTTGTCGAACAGCCATTTTGCGCCGAGCTTGGCGTATTCGACCTGGTCGTTGGTCAGAACATAGGCCTGAGGCGCAGAAACCGCCTGGTCGACCGCGACCACCACGATTCCCTTGTCCGCCGCCTGCTTGATGACGGGGTTCAGCGCTTCGCGGTCGGAAGGGTTGATGATGATGATGTTCGCGCCGGCCGAAATGAGGTTGCGGATGTCGGCGATCTGCTCCGACGGACCGCCATTGCGGTTGGCGACGACGACCTTCGAGACCTTGCCTGACGCTTCCGCCTCAGCCTTGATCGAGCAGATCATCTCTTCGCGCCAGCCATTGCCGATCAGCGTGTTGGAGACGCCGACGACATATTTATCCGCTGCGTGCGCGTTGCCTGCCATCGCCAATACGGCGAGTGAGGCGCACCCTAGAATGCCAGTCAGTTTCATTGCTTCCTCCCAATCAACATCTATAAGGCGATATAGCGTATTCGTGTGACCCGCTCAATCGAAACGGGCGAATGTCCACGCTCCGTCATTCTGGCTGGACTGGACCGCTGCTTCGATAAACGCAACGCCCCGAGCGCCGTCCACCACGGTCGGGGTCAGGTTCGCGCTCTTTTCAGGCGCACGCCCGGCGCGCCGGGCCGAGATCAGTTCCGCTGCGCCGCGGTACAGGTTGGCGAAGCCTTCGACATAACCTTCGGGATGGCCTCCCGGCATGCGCGAGCCTTCGATCGCAAGCGAAGTGTTTCCCGGACCGCCGCGCCGCAAGATGCGCGACGGCTCGCCATAGGGCGTGAAGCGAAGCGTTTCCGGGTCTTCGCCCGCCCATTCGAGCCCGGCGCGCGAACCGTAGACCTTGATGCTCAGATTATTGAGATTGCCAACCGCGACCTGGCTCGCCGCCAGCACGCCGCGCGCTCCGCCTTGAAACCGCATCAGCACATGCGCGTTGTCGTCGAGGCGGCGACCCGGCACGAAGGTCGTGAGTTCCGCTGAAACCGCGTCGAGTTCGAGGCCGGTCACGAACAAAGCCAGACTATGCGCGTGGACGCCGATGTCGGCGAGGCAAGCAGAAGCGCCCGCGCGAGTGGGATCCGTGCGCCATAAAGCCTGCTTGTGGCCGTCGGCGTCGATGGCCATGGTCAGCCAATCCTGGACATAAGAAGCGTGGACGACTCGGATGTCGCCGAGTTCGCCGGCTTCGATCATTTCTCGCGCCTGGCGCACCATCGGATAGCCGGTGTTGTTGAGGGTTACCGCGAAAATGAGCCCCTTTGCGCGTGTGAGTTCGACCAGCTCGGTTGCCTCCGCGAGCGTCGTCGACAGCGGCTTGTCGCAGATGACGTCGATTCCCGCTTCGAGGAACGCCTTTGCCACGGGGAAGTGCAGGTGGTTCGGAGTGACGATCACGGCGGCCTCGATGCCGTCCGGGCGTGCGGCCTCGCGAACCGCCATTTCACGATAGTCGGGGTAACTACGATCAGCCGCCAGACCGAGATCGGCGCCCGAGACCCGCGCGTTTTCGGAATCCGAGG
>DASXES010000086.1:0-3614 GCA_036489975.1 Roseiarcus sp. | reverse complement strand
CTCGGCAGCCCTGTTCCGCACTGCTCGTACGTCGCCCTATCAGCTTGCGTCCACATCCCGAATCAAAGCCTCCCAGCAACCCTGGAGGCGGTGAATCATGCCGACATCGCAAACGCCAGAACTTTTGGGACAGGCTCTTAGCTCGCTGGCGAGCGACCGAGAGTTTCGCATGAGCGAAACCGACCGGCTGACCTCCCATGACGACAAGACTTTGGTCGCGACGCGCGAGGTCTTATCCTTCGCATAATTGTTGTTGCTTTTCTCGCTGCGCTCTTCTGGCATACGGTCATTGCTACCTCGTTGCCGTGACACGCTGAAAGACGAGCCGCGCGCCCGGTGAACTTTGAAAGCGACCGTTCGCTGGCCGATCGCTACACCACTACACGATCACATTCGCCGAAACACCACGCTCAGATTGTTTGCCGGCATCCCCGTGATAACCTGACCCGAAAATCCGAAGGTTTGTGCCGTCGCGGCGACCGCCTCGAGATCCCGCACACCCAGTTCGGGTTGCGATCGCGAAGGTTCCAGTCAAATGCTTGCTTCGCCAGCGCTTTCGCTTCCATTGTCCTCATCATCTACATGTCATCCGCTAACGACAGCGGCTCGCGGCGCGCTGGTTCGCGCTTCTCACGTCCATCTGTGTGTTGTCGGGCAGCCCGGTTGCCGGCTGTCAGGTTATTTTGTTCATTGACTGGGCTTCGAGCGCTTTTTCATCGTGACGTCCCTCATAGGCGCCCCAGTGACGGTCCTTTGCTGGTGGGTCTGGCGGAGGCAGAGAACGACCGAGGAAGCGACACACGGCAGCGAAATCGTCGCCAATTGAGACGCCAGCTCGCGGAACGGACGGCTGCGTAGCGTCTTTATGCCTCATCCTCGTACAAAAGGTGCGAGGAGCCGCGGCGAGGCGGCGGGTCCCGGTCAGGCCCTGGGAACTCTGGCTTTGCGCTGGCCTTAGAGAGGATCGCAATCGGTTGTCGGCTACATCGGCTCCAAGCGCCATTCCGGCGGCTGACCAAGGATGTCGGTAGAGCATGCGCCTTCCGTCACTACGGTCTTTGGCCGACGCCCAAATAGCGCTTGGATCATTCGATCGCTTTTTGATTCTCTATGGCACGATGTTCGCGGCGTTCGGCGTCGCGTCCCCGTTTTTGCCCGCGCTTCTTCATGCGCGCGGGCTCGGACCTTCGGAGATCGGCGCGGTGCTGGCGGCGGGAACCGCCGTCCGACTGATCACCGGGCCGGCCATTTCGCGCCTCGCAGATAGGTTTGGCCCGCACAAGCCGACCCTTACCGTGTCGCTCGCCATGGCCGCTGTCATCGCGTTCGGCTATGATCTTCCAGCCGGGTTTTCGATCTTCCTGCTTGTCAGTATCGCGCACGCTTCGGCGCTGCCGCCGATCGTGCCGATTGCCGACGCGATGACACTCGCAGCAGCGTCAGGCCGGTTCCAATATGGGTGGGTGCGCGGTAGGGCTTCGGCCGCGTTTATCGTGGGCTCCGTGAGCGCTGGTCAGGTCGTCGCCGCGACGAGCCTCGGCGGCATCGTATGGATGAACGGGACGCTGCTTGCGCTCGCCGCTATTGCGGCGCTCTGCTACCCCGAAATGCGCTGGATCAACCCGTGGCGCCACGGCAGGCCAATGTCCGCGCCTTACTTGCGGCGCCTGGCTTCTTGCCTCTGATGGCGCTGGCGGCCTTGGTTATGAGCAGCCACGCGCTGCACGATGGCTTTGAAGTGTTGCGCTGGGAGGACGGAGGCATCGAGCCGGTCGCCGCGGGGCTATTGTGGTCGCAGGGGGTTCTGACCGAGGTGGTCGTTTTCGTCTTGGTAGGCCCGCGGCTGCACTGGCCGCCAGTGCGGGAATAGTCCGTCGGAGCGTCACCGCCGTCACCGCTTGGGTCCCAGCAATGGCGCTCGTAGAACCGCTGCATGGCCTCACGTTCGCCCTGTTGCATCTCGCCTGCATGCAGATGCTTTCTATGGTTGTCCCGCCGGCCCTTGCCGTGACAGCTCAGGGGATCTATGGCGGCGTCGCCGTCGGTACGATGACCGCCATAGTGACACTGGTGTCCGGTCCACTCTACGGCGCTCTTGGCCCGCGCGCGTTTTTGGGTCATGGCGCTGCTTTGTGCCGGTGCGCTGCCGATCGCGTTTGCGATGCGCCGGATCTCCTTCGATGCATCGAGGTCGAAGCCGATCTAGTCGCCTCGGTAGTCGCATGGGGACATAGCGACTGCTGTCGACGTCAGGGCATTGCAAGAACAAGAAGGAGCACCATTCGGGCCACGCGGACGATCACGTCGCTGGTCTCACCGGCTTCGCGGCGCGCGCTCAGTAGCCACTAGTCATCTGAATTAAGATTCGCAGCCTAATGTGCGCTCTGTTTTTTGGCAGAAGCGTTTGACCGATGCGAGGATGTCATCGGCCGATTTGGTCCATCGATGCGGCCTCGGATTTTCATTGTGGTGTGCGATGAAGGTCGGATGTCGTCCTCCAATTGCCGTATAGAAGTATGGACGCCCCGCGGAGCTGCTTTCTGGTCAACTCGGCGAGCCAACGTTCGATCTGGTTAATCCAGGAGGCGGAAGTTGGCGTGAATGCACATGAGTGTGCGGTCGCCGCACGAGCCATGTTTTGATCGTGGCTTTTTTGTGCGTGGCGTAATTGTCCATGATGATGTGAACGTCGAGCCCTTCCGGGACGCGGGTATCAATCTGCTTGAGGAAATCTAAGAACTCGGTCGCCCTATGACGCTTGTAGCATCGAAGCCGGAGGCGATGTTCAGCGCAGCAAACAGCGATGTCGTGCCGTGGCGCACGTAGGAAAGGGTCCAGCGTTCGGGGATGCACGGCATCATCGGCGGTACCGGCTGTTTGCGGTCGAGCGCCTGTCCTGGCTCTTTTTTCGTCGACGCTCAACACGAGCGCGCGATTTGGGGGAAAGATAAAGGCCAACGATGTCGCGGACCTTGTCGACGAACGGCGGATCGCTGGAAAGCTTGAATGTCTTCGATCGATGGGGCTGCAAGCCGGAGGCATTCCAAATCCTTCGGATCCTCGTATGCGAAAAACCGGTCTGCGCCGCCATCGTGCGGATCGACCAACAGGTCGCATCCTTCGGCGTCGAGCGCAGAGTGTGCTCGATAACGGCGGCTACCTGATCGTCGGCGATGGTTCGCGGTCTTCCTGGGCAAGCTTCATCCAGCAAGCCTTCAAGGCGATCAGCCAAAAATCGTCGCCGCCACTTGCCCACGGGGTGCTCATGCGGCCCGAGTTCATTCGCCACAGACTTGCCCGGCAAGCCGTCCGCGCATCGAAGGATGACGCGGCAGCACTCCGACCTCTTGCCTTTCGGAGGGCGGCCGAGAGAGGTCTGTTTTCCGCGCCATAGTCCACCGGCAATTGCGAGCGCGAAGTACGCTTCACGGCCTAAGCCGAAGTTCCACTCCCGTGTGCGAGCGGGAGGGCTCGGGTCGTGTCCCATCTGATGGTGTAGCTGTGCGGGAGCAAGGCGCTTGCGAAGCGCGCTGTTGATAGCGCTGTAGCGAGCGAGCGGCTTGCGGCGGTCACCGGCGGTTCGCCGGTAGGATCGGGTTGCGAATCAACGAACG